>JAPSKH010000058.1 GCA_031177765.1 Microbacterium sp.
GGGCGACGCCGAGCCCCGCAAGGACGAAGCAGACCCAGGTCGTGAACGGATAATGCCACCCCACCGCGAGGGCGAGATCGTTGCCGGCGACGGTGCTCCACAGCGGCGCGGCGTCCAGGACGACCTGGACGAACGGCATCGTCAGGGCCAGTCCCGCCGCCAGCAGCAGCAGGGCGCGGGCGCCGAGCAGGCTCAGCGGGATCGCCAGGAGGAACAGCACCGCGTAGGCGGGAAGGATCACGTACACCGGCACGCCGGTGTAGATGAGCAGGATGCCGAGGACCCACAGCGCGAACGCGCGCACCCCCAGGCGCAGACTCGTCGTGGTGCGCGCAGAGCCGGTCAGCGGGGCGGAACCACCGGTGACCAGGCCGATGGAGACGCCCGCCAGCGTCGCGAACAGGATCGAGGAGCGCCCGTTGACGATCGCGAGCCACGTGTCGGGCTCACCGACGTCCACCATGTCGGGCAGGACGAGAAGGTGCGCGGCGAACATGCCGAGCACGGCGAGCCCTCGCGCCAGGTCGACACCGCCGATGCGCTGGGGGCCGTTCAGCCGGTGCCAGCGTGTGGCCAGATAGCCGCGCTCGGTGTCGCTGCGGGGACTCACCGGCGGCGTCCCTCAGTCCTGACGCAGCAGCCAGACCAGGAGCGCCTTCTGGGCGTGCAGCCGGTTCTCGGCCTCGTCCCAGACGACGCTCTGCGGACCGTCGATCACGTCGGAATCCACCTCGTAGCCTCGGTCGGCCGGCAGGCAGTGGATGAAGATGGCGTCGTCCTGAGCGAGCGACATCAGCTCCTGCGTGACCTTGTAGCCGCCGAGGTCGCGCAGGCGTGCCAGCTTCTCCTCTTCCTTGCCCATGGACACCCACGTGTCCGTGACGACCACGTCGGCGCCGGCGGCGGCCTCGTTCGGGTCGGTGTACAGCGTCACCGATCCTCCGGTCTCCGCAGCCCTCCGGTCGGCGTCGGCGACGACATCCTCCCGCGGCGCGTAGTCCTCGGGTGATGCCACACGCACGTGCATGCCGGCGGTCACGCCGGCGAGGACATACGAGTGGGCCATGTTCGATCGGCCGTCCCCGAAGAACGCGAGGGTCAGTCCGGCCAGGTCGCCCTTGTGCTCCCGGATCGTCAGGAGGTCCGCCAGCAGCTGGCACGGGTGGAAGTCATCGCTCAGGGCGTTGACGACCGGCACGCGGGTGCCCGCGGCCATCTCCTCCAACCCCGCCTGCGCGTAGGTGCGCCACACGATCGCCGCGACCTGACGCTCCAGCACCCGTGCGGTGTCGGACGGAGTCTCCTTGCCGCCCAGCTGGCTGTTGGCCGTGGAGATGATCAGCGGCGACCCGCCGAGGTCGGCGATGCCGACGGCGAAGGACACGCGCGTGCGGGTGGAGGACTTGTCGAAGATCACCGCGACCGTCTGCGGTCCTTCGAGGGGTTTGAGCTTCCAGCGATCCTTCTTCAGGGCCAGCGCGAGGTCCAGGATCTCGTTCTGCTCGGACTGCGTCAGGTCGTCGTCGCGCAGGAGGTGGCGGGTCATGCCCGGGCTCCTTCCGGCTCGCCGAGCGAGGCGGCATCCTGCCCGGGAGCCTCCAGCAGCAACGCGTCCTCCACGGTGCGCACGGCAGCGGTGAACAGCTCGACGAACTCGTCGACCTCCATATCGCCGATGGTGAGCGCCGGAACGAGACGGATCGTCTCGTCGTTGGGGGCGTTGACGATGAGCCCGTGCTCCTGAGCGGCCGCCACCACCGCCTTCGCGACGGGATGCGTCAGGGCGATGCCCAGGAGCAGGCCGCGACCGCGGCATCCGGCGATCAGCGCGGAGTCGATGCCATGCACGGCGCGGCGCAGCTGCTCTCCCCGCTGCGCGGCGTTGGCGACCAGGTCCCCTCGCTCGATCTCGCCGAGGACGGCGCTCGCGACGGCGCTGCCCAGCGGATTGCCGCCGAACGTCGAGCCGTGCGTGCCCGGATAGAACAGCTCGCTGGCGGCGCCGTAGGTGATGAGCGCACCGATCGGGAACCCGCCGCCGATGCCTTTGGCGACCGTGATGGCGTCGGGAGTGATGCCCTCGTGCTGGAAGGCGAACCAGGCGCCCGTGCGGCCGGCGCCGGTCTGGATCTCGTCGATGATCAGGAGCGCGCCATGACGCGCGGTGATCTCGCGGGCGGCACGGAGGTACCCCTCGGGCAGCTCGATGACGCCCGCCTCGCCCTTGACCGGTTCGACGAACAGCGCCGCCACACGGTCGTCCATGGCCTCCTCGAGAGCCGCCACGGTGGAATCGACGAACTCCACGCCCGGAGTCATCGGCAGGAACGGCTCCTGCATGTACGGCTTGCCGGTGAGCGCCAAGGTGCCCATGGTGCGGCCGTGGAACGCGTCCTTGAGAGCCAGGATGCGCGGGCGCGCGGCACCGCCGTGCAGCCGTGCCAGCTTGAACGCCGCCTCGTTGGCCTCCGCGCCGGAGTTGCCGAAGTACACCCGACCGGCGTCGCCGGTGCCGGCCAGCCGCTTGAGGGTCGCAGCGAGTGCGAGCTGCGGCTCGGTCGCGAAGTAGTTCGACACATGCGCGAGCGTCGCGGCCTGCCTCGAGACCGCCTCGACGAAGACGGGGTGGGCGTGCCCGAGCGAGTTCACCGCGATGCCCGCGAGGAAGTCGAGGTAGCGCTTGTCCTCGGCATCCCATACGTACGAGCCTTCGCCGCGCGCCAACAGCGCCAGCCGATCGCCCGCACTGCGGACGAGATCGCGTCCGGCGTCTTCCTGCCACGTCATCCCAGCACCACCTCTGTTCCGATCCCCTTGCTGGTGAACAGCTCCACGAGCACCGAATGCGGCACTCGTCCGTCGATGATCGCGGCCGTCTCGACGCCGCCTTCGACGGCCTCCAGGCACGCCGCCATCTTCGGAATCATTCCGGACTCGAGCCGCGGCAGCATCGCGCGCAGCTCGGTCGAGGTCAGGTGCGACACGAGGGAGTCGCGGTTGGGCCAGTCGGCGTACAGTCCGGCGACATCGGTGAGCACGACGAACTTCGCCGCCTTCAAGGCGACGGCGAGCGCGGATGCCGCCGCATCGGCGTTCACGTTCAGCGAGTGCCCGGGATTGTCGAGGTCGGGCGCGATGCTCGAGACCACCGGGATGCGGCCGGCTGCCAGTTGATCCAGCACCGGCTGCGGGTCGACCTGGACCACGTCGCCCACGCGTCCGAGGTCGTGCTCGACGCCGTCGATCTCGACGCCGCGCCGGCGTCCGCCGAACAGGCCCGCGTCCTCGCCGCTGAGGCCGGTCGCCACGGGCCCGTGCGCGTTGATCTTGTTCACCAGCTGCGGGTTGATCTGCCCGGTGAGCACCATGCGCACGACCGAGATCGCCTCCGTCGAGGTCACCCGGTAGCCGCCCTTGAACTCGCTGGGGATCGCGAGCCGGTCGAGCATGGACGAGATCTGGGGCCCGCCGCCGTGCACGACGACCGGCTTGACGCCGACATACCGGAGATAGGCCATATCGGCGGCGAAGGCATCCTGCAGATCCTCGCTCACCATGGCGTTGCCGCCGTACTTGACCACGACGACCTGATCGCGGAAGCGCCGCAGCCATGGCAGCGACTCGATCAGCGTCTCGGCCTTGGAGCTGGCTTCGCTCGGGTCGGTGTCCTGGATGTCGGTCATGAGGAGTACGCGCTGTTCTCGTGGACGTAGTCGTGTGTGAGGTCGTTGGTGAGGATCGTCGCCGTCGCGGAGCCGACCTTCAGGTCGATCAGCAGCTGCGTCGCGCGCGGCGTGAGGTCCACGTCCTCACGCGGTCGGTCCGGGCCCCCGGCGGTGCAGACGCGGACACCGTTCATCCACACGTCCACGTCGTAGGGGTCGAAGGCCGCGTCGGTGGTGCCGATCGCCGCGAGCACCCGGCCCCAGTTGGGGTCGTTGCCGAAGATGGCGGCCTTGAAGAGGTTGTTGCGGGCGACCGAGCGGCCCACCGTCACGGCATCCTCCTCGGAGGCTGCGCCGACGACCTCGATCGTGATGTCGTGGCTGGCGCCCTCGGCGTCGCCCTGGAGCTGGGCCGCGAGATCGAGGCACACCCCCGTGAGCGCTTCGCGGAAGGCCGCGGGATCCGGGGAGACGCCCGACGCGCCGCTGACCATGAGCGTGACCTGGTCGTTCGTCGACATGCAGCCGTCCGAGTCGAGACGGTCGAAGCTCACCCGCGTCGCGGACCGCAGGTGCCGGTCGGCCTCCTCAGCGGTGAGCACGGCGTCGGTGGTGATGACCACGAGCATCGTCGCCAGCCCGGGCGCCAGCATCCCGGCGCCCTTCGCCATGGCGCCGATGGTCCAGCCGTCCTGCGACCGCACCGCCCGCTTCGGGCGGGAGTCGGTGGTCATGATGGCGAGGGACGCTGCCTCCCCGCCGTCGGGCGACAGCTCGGCGACGGCCTGCTCAGTGCCGGCGAGCACCTTGGCGCGGAAGATCTCGTCGCCGGTGCCGATGAGCCCGGTCGAGCACACGAGGACGTCGCCGGCACTCACCCCGAGAAGCTCTGCCGCCTTCTCCGCCGTCTGGTGCGTGGTCTGGAAGCCGAACGATCCGGTGAAGCAGTTCGCGCCGCCGGAGTTCAGCACGACGGCTTCGACCACGCCGTCGCGGATGGCCTGCTCGGACCACAGGATCGGATTGGCCTTCGCGCGGTTGCTGGTGAACACGGCGGCGCCGACCTTGACCGGTCCGCGGTTGACGACGACGGCGACATCCGGCTTGCCGGTGGACTTCAGTCCCGCCGCGACGCCCGCCGCGACGAAACCCTGCGGTGCGGTGACGCTCACGGCGCGACTCCGTTCACGGTCAGCCCGGTGCCTTCGGGCAGGCCCAGTGCGATGTTCATCGACTGCACGGCGGCGCCCGCCGTGCCTTTGACGAGGTTGTCGACGGCGGTCACGACCACGACGCGCCGTGCGTTCCGGTCGATGGCGAGCCCCATGAGCGCGGTGTTGGCGCCGAGGACGTCCGCCGTGCGCGGGAACTGGCCGCTCGGAAGAAGCTGCACGAACGTCTCGTCGCCGTAGGCGGCCTCCCAGGCGTCGCGGATCTGGGTGTCGGTGACGTCGCCGGCGATGGGCGCTGTGGAAGTCGCCAGGATCCCGCGCGCCATCGGCACCAGAACCGGGGTGAAGGAGATCCTGATGGCGCCCTGCGCACCCGCACCGCGCAGCGCCTGCGCGATCTCGGGGATGTGCCGATGGCTGCCGCCGACGGCATACGGATTGGCGGTGCCGAGGATCTCGCTGGCGAGGAGGTTCGTCTTGAGGCTCCTGCCCGCGCCGGACGGCCCCACGGCGAGTACCGAGACGATGTCGGACGGGTCGATCACACCGGCGGCGACGCCGGGAGCGAGGCTGAGGCTCACCGTGGACGCGTTGCATCCGGGAGCGGCGATGCGGGACGCCCCGGCGAGCCGGGTCCGCTGCTTGGAGCCCGCGACCGGAAGCTCGGGGACCCCGTAGACCCACGGCTCGTGGAAGTCGCCGCCGTAGAACGCGTCCCAGTCGGCGACCGATTCCAGGCGGTGATCGGCGCCGGCGTCGATCACCAGCGGGACGTCGCCGAGCGCGTCGGTGAACTGACCGGACTGCCCGTGCGGCAGCGCCAGGAAGACGATGTCGTGACCGGCGAGCACGTCGGGCGTGGTGTCGGCCAGGGTCAGATGCGCGAGCGAGCGCAGGTGCGGCTGGTGGGCGGTGAGCGGCTGTCCCGCGTTGGAGTGCGCGGTCACGGTGCGGATCTCGACGTCGGGATGCGCGGCGAGGATCCGCAGGATCTCGCCGCCCGCATAGCCGGATGCGCCGGAGACGGCGACCGAATATGTCATGGATTCCACCTTAGAGTCTGCGTCTGCGGCCCTCGGACGGGGCCTGGCCGGAGCGGCGACGCCCGCAGGGCCCAGGACGGACCGATGGCGGGGTCGCCTAGAGTCGGCGGCCGCGACGGGACAGAGGGAGGTGGCGTCGGCGCGCGGGAGCGGCGCTCGGAGCGAGCGCGAGCGGTCCGGGTGCGGCCGAAGGCATGCGCCGACGATAGTCGCCGCGCTGCGGCATCCGCAAATCGCCGCTCCTCCCGCGTCGAGGCGTACGTCGCCGCCGGACGCGCACGGACGCGTCGAGACCGCACGTCCTCGCCGAGACCGTGCGGCGCGGCGAGACCGCACGTTCTCAACGAGACCGCATGCCGTCCGCGTCGAGGACGTGGTCGCTCGGCGAGACCG
>JAPSKH010000022.1 GCA_031177765.1 Microbacterium sp.
TCGGGCCCCGCTCCGGTGTTGCGGCTCGCGGCCGCGGCACCGAGCACACAGGATTGCACGACGATTGCACGAGCGTTGGCGCACCACGCAGCGTGATTGCACGCCCGTAGCTTCGGCGGCATGAACACGACCAGACACCGCTCACGTCGCGGCCTCGTTCTCACGAGCGCCGCCCTGACCACCGCCTCAGCGTTCGCGCTGACCGGCTGCATGTCATTCCAGATCGGCGACCCGAAGGGCACGGAAGGCGCCGGCGTCGGATTCGACGACATCCAGTCCGCCACGATCCAGATCGAAGCCGTCGGCACCTTCGTATCACCCGAGATGGGCGGCTACGAGGCCGCGGGCCGAGGCTCCGGGTTCCTCATCAGCGACGACGGCCTCGCCGTGACCAACAACCACGTCGTCGTCGGCGCCGGCACCCTCAAGGTGTGGCGCGGGGGCGACACGTCTGAGACCCTCAACGCCAAGGTGCTGGGGTCCTCGGAGTGTCTCGATCTGGCCGTCATCCAGCTCCAGGAGGACCAGTACCCCTACTTCGGGTGGCGGTCGGGCGAGATCACCACGGCGACCGACGTGTACGCCGCCGGCTTCCCGCTGGGCGACCCCGAGTTCACGATGACCCGCGGCATCGTCTCGAAGGCCGACACCTCCGTCGACACCCCCTGGGCGTCGCTGGACCACGTCATCGAGCACGACGCGCGCATCCGAGGTGGCAACTCGGGCGGCCCGCTCGTGGACGCCGACGGCAAGCTCGTGGGCGTCAACTACGCCGGCAACGACCAGCACGACCAGAACCTCGCGATCCACCGCGACGAGGTGAAGAAGGTCATCAAGCAGCTCTCCTCCGGTGAGAGTGTGCTGAGCCTGGGCATCAACGGCACGGGCCTCATGACCGAGGAGGGCGAGGGCCTGGGCATCTGGGTCAACTCCGTCGCCTCCGGATCGGCCGCCGACGAAGCCGGGGTCGAGCCCGGCGACCTCCTCACCAAGATGGAGGGCGTCAGCGTCGGCACCGACGGCACGATGGCGGACTACTGCGACGTGCTGCGCACGCACGGACAGGACGCGACCTTGTCCGTCGAGCTCTATCGCCCGGCCGACGGCATCTACTACACCGGGCAGTTCAACGGCGACCCCGTCGAGGGTGTCTCCGTCGCAGCGCAGTCCGGTGCCGTCTCAGGGGGCTCCGGCGGAGGTGGCGCGGTCGCCGCGGGTGACTTCGTGTCGGTCGTCGACGACACCGGCAGCGTCACGGTCGACGTGCCGCAGGAGTGGTCCTCTCTCGATACCAGCGTCTACACCGACCCGCGCGGCGGGCAGTGGGCGCGGATCGACGCGAGCACCGACGTCGCCGCGTTCGCGAACGGCTGGTCCGTCCCGGGCGTCTCGGTGGTCGCCGCACCGGCCGACACCGCGACCATCTCACCCGAGGAATGGCTGCAGCTCACCGCCGACTACCTCCAGCAGTCCGGCTGCACGCAGCAGGCGATCGACGAGTACGCCGACGACCTCCACACCGGCGTGTTCCAGTACTGGAGCGCGTGCGGTGAGACCTCCGCCGACTACCTCATGCTCGCCGCCTACTCCAACGACGGCCAGTATGTGATCGTGCTGGCGGTCACCGCGCTGAGCGAGAGCGACTTCACCGCGATCGACCACGCTCTGGGGAGCTTCGCCGCGGCGTTCTGAGACGCTGAGACGGACCGGATGCCCCGGCGCGACGCGCGCCGGGGCATCCGCGCGCCCGCCTCCGGTGCATCCGCGCGCCCGCCTTCGGTGCATTGCGGCGTCGTTGCAGGGCTCGGGGCGGCTGCTCGGGGGCGCACGTGCGTGTCTAGCGTCGATGACATGAACATCCTGACGTGCACCGATTGCACGAAGATTGCACACGCCGCCGCGTCCGACGACGGGCGCAGTCGCGGCCCTAGCATCCTTACAGCGCAGGGCGGACGGTTGAGGGGGACACGGATGCGGATCGACATCGAACTGCTGGGATCGTTCCGGTTGCGGCTGGGTGATGAGGTCGTCCCGGTGCGAGGTGACCTGCCGCGCGCCCTGCTGGCCCGTCTCGCCGTCGTTCCCCGCGAGCTCGTGCCGGTCGAGACGCTGGTGGCCGACGTGTGGGGCCAGGATCCGCCGGAGAACGTGCTGTCGACCCTGCGCGCGCATCTGTCCCGTCTGCGCTCATCAGGACTCGGCGCGGCCATCGTCGGCGCGCGCGGCGGCTACATGCTCGAGCTGGCACGCGACGGCGTCGATCTGACGCGACTGCGCGACGGCGTCGCCGCCGCGGCGGAGATCGGCTCTGCCGAGGAGCGACTGGCCCGGCTGGTGGAGCTGAGCGCCGCCGCCGGCCGCGAGCCGCTCGCCGACCTCGACGGCTTCCCCTTCGTGGCGGCGCTTCGTGCCGAGCACATGGAGGAGCGACGGCTGCTGGACGAGGACCTCGCGGAGGAGGCGATCGAGCTGGGTGACCACAGCCTGGCCACCGCCGTGCTCTCGGAAACCGTCCGGCGACACCCGTATCACGAGCGCCCCGCGCGCCTGCTGGCGATCGCGCTCGCCCGGTCGGCTCGGTACCCCGACGCGCTGGCCGCGATCGACGCCTATGGGGAGCGGCTCGGCGAGGAGCGGGGCTTGGACCTCTCGGCGCGGATGGAGTCGCTGCGGGCGTCGATCGTGCGCCTCGACCCCGCGGTGGTGGCCGGCGGCGGAGGCGGAACCGTCAGCCGCGTCGGCGTGGCGATCCCGCTGACGCGCTTCGTCGGCCGTGCCGCCGACCTCGCGCACCTGCGGGAGCTGCGAGGTCACGCGCGGCTCATCACCATCGTGGGTCCTGCCGGCATCGGAAAGACCAGGACGGCACTGGAGATCGCGCGAGAGGCCACCACGGCCATCGACGATGAGCAGTACATGGTGGACCTCGCCGACGTCCGCCACCCCGACGACGTCGTGGCGGCCATCGCCGCGGTCGTCCGGGCCCGTGAGCTCACGCTCGACGGGATCGCCCGCCGGCTTCAGCGCGGGCGCGTGCTCCTCATCCTCGACAACGCCGACCACGTGCTCGGCGCCCTGGCCGTGGCGGCGGACTCGCTGCTCGCACAGACCAGCGCGCTGCGGCTCCTCGTGACCAGCCGGGAGCCGCTGCGGATCGCAGACGAGCACGTCGTCGTCCTGCGTCCCCTCGTCGACGAGGCCGCTGAGGACGCCTGGCGCATCTTCAGCGAGCGCGCGGCCGACGCGCGTGGCGGACGCACCTTCGACGAAACCGAGATGGAGGACGCGCAGGAACTGTGCCGGCAGCTGGACGGCATCCCGCTCGCCCTCGAACTCGCAGCGGCCCGACTGGACATCCTCGACATCCACCAGGTGCGAGAGGGGATCGGCGCACACGGGAACGGCTCCGGGCGGCACGACAGCGTTCGCGCGGCGATCGGGTGGACGTTCGACGAGCTGACCGACCAGCAGCGCGAACTGCTGCTGGAGGTGGGTCGCTTCGCGGGCACCTTCACCATCGGCGCCGCAGCGGGCACCGCAGGGCGGCAGACCGACGGCACGTCTGAGCTGCTGATGCAGCTGGTGGGCAAGTCCCTCGTCTCGGTGGATCGCAGCGGCACGGGGCGCCGCCGATTCCGTGTGCTGGAGTCGACCCGCGAATTCCTGGCCGAGCGCGACGACCCAGCGCTCGTGCAGACGTGGCGACTGCGCCACCGCCAGTACTTCGCCGACCTGGCGCTGCGGGTCAGCCCGACGCTGCGGACCTTCGAAGCGCGCGACACGATGGCCGTGCTCGATGGGTTCCGCGCCGATCTCACTGAGGCCTTCGAACGAGCCGTCGAAGCAGGTGATCGGGATGCGGCCGTGCGCCTGGCCGGATCGCAGGCGCAGTACTGGTTCCTCCGCGGGCTCATCCGGGACGGCTGTGACCGGCTCAAGCGTGCGCTGTCGCTTCCCGGGCACGTCGTCGAGAGTGAGGGCTTCGCGTGGCTGGAGCTGGCGAACCTGGCTTACCAGTCCGGCGACGCGGCCACCGGCTTCGAGGCGATCGCGCGCGCCCGCGCGCTGGGCGAGGCAGGCGCCGACGCGTCGGTGACGGCCGTCGCACTGGCGCGGGAGGCGTACGGGCGCTCCATCTTCGGCGACCCCGAGACCGGAGAGACGCTCATGGCCCGAGCGATCGACCTGCTGCCCGACGCGCAGGCATGGGCGCGCAGCGAGGTGTTCATGAGCGAGGGGCAGTTGCGCCGCGCGCAGGGACGCGTCGAGGAGGCGCTCACCGCGCTCGCGGAGTCGCACCGGCTGGCGGCGTCGGTCGGCTACACCTGGATGGTGACGTCGTCGCAGTACGTCCTGGCCAAGGCTCTCGTCGACGCCCGACGTCCACGCGAGGCGATCGCCGTGGCGGGCCCGGCGATCACCGAGGCGCGAACGAACGAGGACGCCGCGGGTGCGCTCGCGCTCGTGCACATCGTGGCGGGTGCATGTGCGTATGTCGAGCGGCATGAAGTCGGCGTGCGGCTGCTGGGCGCCGCCGACGAGCTCGGCCGCCGGTACGACTACAGCACGGCCGCGGCCGAGGGAGCCGACGCCCAGCGGCTGCGGGACGCGCTTGCGCAGGGGCTGACCCCGGCGGAGTTCGATCACCAGTACCGGATCGGCCGCCGCCTGAGCTGGGACGACATTGCGGCGCTGATCGACCGCTTGCCCCGCACGGTCCGGCAGATGGCGGAGGCGCCACCGCGATGAACCTGCGTCTTGTGCTGTTCGGCCCGTTCGCGGTGACCGGTCCCGACGCGCCGGCCGAAGTGAGAGGCGCCATCCCGCAGGCGATCCTCGCGCGGCTCGGACTGGAGCCGGGGCGCACGTTCACGACGGATGAGCTCGTGGCCGCACTGTGGCCGGAACCGTCGGCCACGCTCGTGTCGAGCCTGCGCGCGCACATCTCGCGGCTGCGCGCCCGTGGGTGGGGCAACGTCCTTTCGGGCGGGCGGGCGGGCTATCGGCTCGATCTGCCTGAGGATGCCGTCGACATCGCTCAGTTCCGGTCGCTGCTGCGAGTCTCCGGCGACGCGCGGATGTCCGCGCTGGAGCGTGCCGAGGGGCTGTGGCGGGGGGCGCCTCTGGCGGGCGCTTCCGGCTTCCCCTTCGCAGCTCCCGTCGTGGATCAGCTCACCGAGCTCCGCCGTACCGCGGGTGTCGAACTCGCGCAGGACCGTCTCGACCGGGGTCGGGCGACGGCCGCCGTGACGGGGCTGGCGCCGCTTGCACGCGACCTCACGGATGCACAGGTCGGGGTGCTCTATGCGCAGGCCCTCGACAGGTCCGGACGCACCGCCGACGCGCTCGCCGCGATCGACGAGCGAGTGGCAGCGCTGCGCGATGCCGGGCTGCCGCCCTCCGCCGAGCTCGGTGCGCTGCGGCTGACGATCGCACGGCAGGACGACGCCCCCGGCGACGCGGACGCACCGGCTCCCATCGACCGGATCGGCTTCCCGGCGCCCGTGACGCGTTTCATCGGGCGGGAGGCCGAACTCGAGGCGGTGCGCCGGGGAAGAGCGCAATCGCGCCTGGTCACGCTGACCGGCCCTGCAGGCGTGGGCAAGACGCGGCTGGCTGTGGAGCTCGCGCGTCGGGCCGGGGGCGAGGACGACGACAGTCAGTGGCTCGTCGACCTCGCCGTCGTCGCCTCGCCGGACCGCGTCGTCGGCGCGGTGGCGGAGGCCGTCGGCACAGACCACTCGCTCGACGCCGTCGCTGCGGCGCTCGGTGGCCGGCGCACCCTGTTGGTCCTCGACAACGCCGAGCACGTCCTCGGCGCCGTAGCGACGGTGTGCGCAGGACTGCTCGAACGGTGCGAGGGGCTGAACGTCGTGGTCACCAGCCGCGAGTCGATGCGGATGGCGGGGGAGCGCGTGATCGCCGTCGAGCCTCTCGTGGGAGCGAGCCTGGCGGACGCGGTCGACCTCTTCCTGCTGCGGGCGAGCGAGAGCAGCGGCATCACGGAGTGGAGCGAGGCGCAGGTCGCGGCGGCCAGACGGCTGTGCGCTCAGCTGGACGGCCTGCCTCTGGCCATCGAGCTCGCGGCGTCACGGCTGGACGTGCTGACGCTGGACGAGCTGACGGCGTCGCTGAGCGAGCCGGCGGACGCCGGAAACGGCACGGCGTCTGTTCGGCGCCACGACTCGATCGACGCGGCGATCGATTGGAGCATCCGCACGACCTCCGTCGCCGAACGCGCGCTCTTGTCGCAGCTGGTCGAGTTCTCAGGCTCCTTCTCCCTCGAAGCCGTCGCGGGCATCTGCGCTGCCGACGGCTCGGACCCTCGCGAGATCACCGTGTCGTTGGCCCGCCGTTCGCTGGTGTCGGCGGTCGGGTCATCGCTCGGCGAACGCCGATTCCGGATGCTCGACACCGTCAAGCGCTACGTCAAGGCGACGCATCCCATCCCGGATCGCCCGGCCTGGCAGCGCCGGCACGCGGCGTGGATGACGGAGTACGCCGAACGTATGGGACCTCTGCTGCGAACTCCGGACTCTCGCCGCGCGCGCCAGGCACTGGCGGCGAACCGAGCGGATCTTGACGCCGCGACGATGCGCGCCATCGGGTGGGGGGACCGCAGCTTGGCGTTGCGGCTCGTGGCGGCGCTGGCCTGGTTCTGGTACGAGCGCGGAAGCGGCCACGAGACGATCGCGACCATCGAGCGGGTGCTCGACCTTCCTGGTGAGCCCATGCCGCATGCCGAGGCTGCTGCGCTGTACCCGCTGGTGTTCCTCCGGTCGATCTCCGGGGACGTGGTGGCGGTCGTCCACGCGATTCAGCGGTTCGCCGAGGTCGCCGACGAGGCGGCCGACCCGGCCTACGCGATGATCGCGCACACGCTCCTCGCCTCGCTGGCAGCCTACGAGGGAGGGGCGGACGCTGCGGCCGTCGAACTGGAGGTGGCGCGCGCCCATCGGGCGCGGGTCGGCGAGGATTCCCGCTGGGCGATCGCAGACCACCTGTACATCCGCGGCGACGCCTTTCGCATCGCGGGCCTCCCGGCCCAGGCGCTGGACTCCCTCGAAGAGGCGTACAGGATGGCCGGCGAGGTCGGTCACACCCGGACGCTCGCGGCGACGTGCTACATCACCGGGAAGGTCCTGACGGAAGTGGGAAGAGCGCGAGACGCGCTCGGGATGCTCCGTACGGGCGCGCAGCGCTCCGCCGAGAGGGAAGACGGCACGAGCACGGTCGCGGCGCTGAGCGCGTTCGCGGTGGCGCTGGTCGAACTCGGCGAGCACCGCCGCGCGGCCGAGCTGTTCGGGATCGTGGACGCGCAGGGGCCGCGCTTCGGGTTCCACCCGATCGCCTCGGACGGATCGTACGCGGCGCCCTTCCGCGAGCGGGCTGCTCACGAGCTCGGCGACGGTGCGTGGCGCGACGCCCTGGAGCGTGGGCGGGGTCGCGACCTTCGCTGGGCGATCACGCAGATCCTGTGACGACCGCTCAGTCCAGGACGTCGGCGAGGTCGTAGGCCGAGACGGTCTCGAGCTGCTCGTACGTGCACGAGCGCGGGTCGCGGTCGGGCCGCCACCGCTCGAACTGCACGGTGTGCCGGAAGCGCCAGCCCTCGAGCTGGTCGTAGCGCACCTCGAGCACGCGCTCGGGGCGCAGCTTCACGAACGACGAGTCGGCGCGCTGCGACTGGAACCGCGACTTCTCGCCCTCGCTTCGGACGATCTCGCCGTCCTCGTCGCGCTCGACCAGCGGAGCCAGCTCGTCGATGAGCTCCAGTCGCCGCTTGTCGCTCCATGCCGCGACGCCGCCGACCGGCAGCAGCGTCCCGTCATCGCCGTAGAGGCCGACCAGGAGCGAGCCGACCCCCTGACCGGACTTGTGGATGCGGTACCCCAGTGCCACGACGTCGGCCGTGCGCGCGTGCTTGATCTTGAACATCGCCCTCTTGTTGGGCGCGTACGGCTGTGCCAGGGGCTTGGCGACGACGCCGTCGAGGCCCGCGCCTTCGAACTCGGCGAGCCAGCGGCGGGCGACGGCGGGGTCCTCGGTGGTCCGCGTGACGTGCACGGGATGCGGCACATCTCCGAGGAGGTCGACGAGCTCGGCGCGCCGCACCGCGAACGGCTCGTCCATGAGATCCCGGTCGCCGCGAGCGAGGAGATCGAACGCGATGAACATCGCCGGGGTCTGCTCGGCCAGCATGTTGACGCGGGATGCCGCGGGATGGATCCGCTGCGAGAGCGACTCCCAGTCCAGCCGCTGATCGCCGGGCTTGCCGGCGGGCACGACGACCTCACCGTCGATCAGGCACGGTTCGGGAAGAAGCCGGCCGAACGCCTCGACGAGCTCGGGGAAGTACCGCGTGAGCGGCTTGGCGCCACGCGAGCCGATCTCGACGTTCCGGCCGTCCCATGACACCAGGCCCCGGAAGCCGTCCCACTTCGGCTCGAAGCTCAAACCGCCGGGCGTCCTGGCCGGATCCGGGATGTCGGGCACGGACTTGGCGAGCATCGGCGCGGGGATCTCGTACGGCATGGGTCCATCCTGCCGTGCCGCACCGACGCGGTGCAGGCCCGAGCGCGGACGTCAGGCCGTCGAAGCAGCGGTGTACAGCGCCGCCGCCTCGGCGCGGTTGGCCGCACCGATCTTCGCGAGGATCGCCGAGACGTGCACGGACGCTGTCTTCGGGCTGATGAACAGTCGCCGGCCGATCTGCGGGTTCGTCAGCCCCTCGGCGACGAGTTCGAGCACCTGCATCTCCCGCGGCGTGAGCGTGGCGAGGGGGCTCGCTCCCGAGGTCGCCGCGGGAGCCGCTTCTTCGGGCGAGAGACCCGCCTGCCCGGCGATCCAGCGTGCGCGGCGTGCCACGAGCGCGGCTCCCTGCGCGGGAGCCTCGGCGGTGACGCGATCCAGCAGGGCGGCCGCTTCGCCGCGCCGCCCGCTCGCGATGAGGGCGGCGGCCAGCTGGCAGCGGGCGACGTGGCGGTACCAGACCGGCATGCCGCCGTTCTCCACCGCTGCGACGACGGCCCGCCAGCGCGTCGCACGGCCGACGGGATCGGCGCCCTCATCGGCCAGCCATGCCCGCACGAAGCCGGCGACGACCGGCACGCAGCCGCGCTCCGGCCACGAGGACGTCTCGGCGGCCAGCCGCCGGCGGATGGCGGCATCTGTCCGTTCGTCCACCAGCGTCGCAGCGGCCACCGTCGCGTGCCGGCGCAGCACCGGCGGCGCGGTGCCGTCGATGATCTCGACGAGGCTCTGCAGCGCGGCGGCTCGTTCGCCCGGCTCCCACACCGCCTCGGGGTCGACGGCCCGCGGTGCGTGTCGATCGGTCGTCCACCACCCGCGTTTGCCGTGCTCGGCGTGCTCCAGTGCGTCGATGTCCTCCTGCTCGGCGGCCACGACGTCCTCGTAGCCGTTCGGCTGGTCGGCCCACGCGGCGTGCACGGCGACCATGCGCGCGACGGTCGCCCTCGAGGCGCGCTGACCGAAGCGTCGCGCACGGCGCGCGTAGCGCAGCGCCGCATCCGGGCGGCCCGCGGCGAACAGGGCGTGGGCGAGCGGCAGCGCCACAGAGGATCCCGGGCCGCGCTCCATCCCGGCGCGGACGGCATCCGCGTACAGCCGCTCTCCCACGAGCGCTGCCTCGTCGTACCGGCCGAGCCTGGCCAGCAGGTCGACGTATGCGGTCCCGGCGTACGCGCGCGCAGGCAGGTCGAGCGTCAGGCCCATCGCCCGCTCGAGCGGCTCCAGTGCGGACGGCTCGTCGTCCTCGTCCTCGTCGCGCCGCCACGACTCGACGGTCAGCGCCACCGCCAGCGCGGCGTCGTCGCCGGCCGCCTCGGCGATCCCGATCGCGAGCTCGGCGTGCTCGGCGGCGAACGGCCCGTGCGCATCGATGGCGAGGTTCGAATGGATCCGGGACAGCAGGGCGAGCGCCCGTGGGTCGTCGCTTCCCTCGAGCAGCGCGATCGCCTCGTCGAGGTCCTCCCGCCGGTTGCGGTGCTCGCTGTTGAAGACCTGCACGAACCTCTGCCGCAGCAGCGCCGCACGGGTGAGCGCGTCGTCGGGACCCTCGGTGAGGCCCTCGTTGGCCGAGCGCAGGGCGCGCTCGGCATCACCCAGGTCGTGCCAGGCCAGGGCTGCGTCCAGGTGCAGGCGGGGAAGCGTCGTGCCGGACCGCCTGTCGGCATCGGGCACCTGGTGCCACAGCTCGGTCAGTCGCTCGATGAGCTTGACCGAGGTCGCCGGCGAGTATGCCGTGCTGCGGGACCGCGCCAGCGCCTCAACGGTCGCGTCGAAGGCCGCGGTCAGATCGCGCGCCGCCAGCCAGTGTTCGGCGATGGCCGAGGCGTCCTCGGGTGAGTCGGCGCGATGGGCGGTGAGGTGCTCGGCGTACCGCCGGTGCACGCGCACGCGCTCGCTCGGCAGCATCTCGGCGTGGACCGCCTCCTGCGTGAGCGCGTGCCGGAACGTGTAGCCGGCGCCCTCCGTCAGGACCACGCGCGCGTCGATGGCCTCGCGCAGCGCGAGATCGAGTGCATGGTCGTCCAGACCCGACACGGCCGCGAGCACGTCGTGATCGGTGTGCATGCCGCCCGCGGCCATCACCCGCACCGTCTCCTGAGCGGCATCGCTCACGCGCAGGTAGCGTGCCAGCACCAGGTCCCGCAGCGAATCCGGCAGGCCGGCGTCGCCGAGATCGACGAGCTCCTCCACCAGGAACGGGATGCCGCCGCTGCGATCGGCGAGCGCCGGAAGGCGCCGCTGATCCAGCGTCGGTGCGAGCTGCGCCACCTGCTCGGCGACCTCCTCGGGCGAGAGCGGCTCGAGATCCACGCGGATGATCGCGCGCATCCGGTCGAGCTCGGCGAGCACCGGACGCAGCGGGTGGAAGCGGTCGATGTCGTCGGACCGGTACGTGGCGACCATCGTGAGGTGGCGTCCTCGCAGCGCACCGGCGAGGGTCTTCAGCAGCGCCATCGTCGAGGCATCCGCCCACTGCAGGTCCTCGATCACGATGACCAGGTGGCGCTCGTGTGACAGCCGCTCGAGGACGAGCTCGATGGCTTCGGCGAACTCGCCGGGCATCTCATGGGAGTGCGCCGACTCCTCGGCGATGTCGGGCACGAGCGCGGCGAGGCTCGCGAGGGCCGCGTCCGACCCTGCCGCAGCGCGCAGCGCGCTGGAGCCGACGCAGGCGTGCAGGTCGCGCAGCACGCGGCGCACCGGGCCGAACGGCGCGCCGATGGGACCCAGATCGACGCATTGCCCGACCGCCACGACGACCGGAGCGTCACCGTGGCGCGCGGTCGCCTCGCCCAGGAACTCGTGCACCAGCCGGGTCTTGCCGATGCCGGCTTCACCTCGCACGATCACCGTCCGCGGGCGCCCGGCCGCGCCGTCGGCGAACGCGTCGAGAAGCGCGCCCAGCTCACGGTCGCGACCGACCATGCGAGGGCTCGACGCCAGTGCGGGCATGGTCATATGGTCGCACCTTCCCGTTCGCCCGAGGAGGTGCGCGGCGATCGTGCGCCCGCCGGCGTCGTGGCGCGGCGGCTCGCTCCGGTGCTCATGACGACGGGCCCGCCAGCGCGAAGGCCGTCGGCTCCTCGGCCGGCGTGGGAGGCGCGGCCGGCTCGAGCGGTGTCGCGACGCGCGCGGCCGAATTCGCAGCGGGGTCCGAAGCCGGCCGGCGCTCGGCGAGGGCTCGGCGGCGCTCCGCGAGAGCCACCAGGCGGGCGTTCTCGCGATCCAGGTCGGCGAAGCGCTGCTGCGCGAGGCGCATGGCGGCGAAAGTCGTGGCATCCATGGTGGTCGCTCCTGTCCCCGACGCTCTGCCGTCGGACAGGGACGACTCTCCTCGCTGAGACCCGGTCACCCCATCGGGCGAATGCCCTATTCCGGGGACGAAGCCGCCCTATTTCGGCGGTCCGCGATACGGGTCACGTCACCGCCGGGGGCTTCGGTCGCGCCCACCGGGCCGGCGTCCTCGGTCCATCCCACACCTGGACCGCTCCCCACGCGGCCGCCGCGATCGGCACGGCCAGCACGGCGCCGACGATGCCGCCGAGGACGGTGCCCACGGTCAGGGCGACGAGGATGACGAACGCATGCAGCTTCATCGACCGGCCCATGAGGAAGGGCTGCAGGAAGTTGCCCTCCAGCTGGTTGACGAGCACCACGACGCCGACGACGAACAGCGCGTTCACCCAGCCGTTGGCCACGAGCGCGACGAGGGCCGCGATGATGCCGGCGAGGGTCGCGCCGACGATCGGGATGAAGGCCAGGAGGAACACCAGGACCGCGAGCGGAATGGCCAGCGGCACCTGAAGGATCAGCAGACCGACGAGGATGCCGACGGCGTCCACGAGCGCCACGGTCGCCGTGCCGCGCACATACGAGCCCAGCACGCCCACCGTCTTGTCGCCGATGCGGCGCGCCCGCCGGTAGTGCTCGCCGCGGAAGGGCCGCAGCAGGAACTCCCACATCTGCGGTCCGTCCTTGAGGAAGAAGAACAGGATGGTGACCATGAGGACGAACCCGGTCACGAAGTTGGCCACCGCCCCGACGCCCGCCAGCGCCCCCGAGCCGAACTGCGCGCTGGTGAGGAAGTCCAGCACGCCGGTCTGCCACTCGTTCAGCTGCTCCGGCGTCGGCGCGAACGGGAGGGTCTGCACCCACGCGATGACGTGATCGATGCCGTCCAGCGCCTGCGCGTACAGCTCATCCCACTGGTCGCGCACCGCCCAGACGATGAGCCAGCCGATCCCGGTCAGCAGCACCACGATCCCGAGGAGCGTGAGGAAGGTCGCCAGCAGCGAAGGGATGCCCCGGCGCCGCATCCAGTTCATCACCGGCGCGAAGGCGCACGCGAGGATGAGCGCGATGGTGAGCGGGATCGTGACGAGCGTCAGCTGGCGGATGGCGTAGATGATGCCCGCGGCCACGGTCACCACGACGATGATTTGGATCGCACGGACGGCGAGCTTGCCGAAGCCGTCGGTCCACAGGCTCCACGGCGGACGGGTGGCGGACGGCTCGACAGCCTGCGACTCGAGCCGGACGGTCTGCGGGTCCTTGCGGAACAGTCCCATGGTGGAAGGCTAGCGCCGCGTCGCCCGGCAGCGCGGGGCGTGGCCGCGCGTCGGCTTGTCTGCTAGGTGTGGGGTCCGCTAGGCGAACGCGCTCATGCCGGTGATGTCGCGCCCGATCAGCAGCGCCTGCACGCTCTCGGTGCCCTCGTACGTGTGGATCGCCTCGATGTCGGCCAGGTGCTGCATGACCCCGTTCTCGAGGAGGATCCCGTTGCCGCCGAGCAGATCCCGTGCCGCGGCGGCGATCCGGCGTGCCGCGCGGGTGTTGTGATACTTCGCGAGGGATGCCTGGGTCGGCCGCAGCTGCCCGGATGCCTCGAGGTCGGCGAGGTGCCGGCAGTACAGCTGCATGGCCGTGAGCTCCTCGAGCATCTGCGCCAGGCGCTCCTGCACCATCTGGAACCTCGCCAGCGGCTTGCCGAACTGGATCCGCTGCTGCGCGTACGACAGGGCCGCCTCGTAGCACGCCGTGGCGTGCCCCAGCGCGGACCAGGCGACCCCGGATCGCGTGGAGTACAGCACGGTCGAGGCATCCTTGAAGCTCCTGGTCCCGGGGAGGACGGCCTCCAGCGGCAGCCGGACGCCGTCGAGGGCGATGTGGGCCTGGTGGATGCCGCGAAGCGACGCCTTCCCGGTGATGACGGTGCCGGTGTAGCCCGGGGTGTCCTGTTCGACGAGGAAGCAGCGCACCGCGCCGTGCTCCGGTGCCCCGGGGTCGTCGATGCGCGCCCACACGAACGTGATGCCCCCGGACGCACCGTTGCCGATCCACTTCTTGGTGCCGTCGAGCACCCAGGAGTCGCCGTCGCGGCGGGCGACGGTGTCGAGCGAGACGGAGTCCGAGCCGTGATCGGGCTCGGTGAGAGCGAAGGCTGCGGGCGCCTCGCCGCGGGCGACCGGCCTGAGCCAGCGCGCCTGCTGGTCGGGGCTGCCGAAGAGCGCGAGCGTCCGGAGGGCCAGCCCACCCTGCACGGCGACCACGGTGCCGAGGGACCCGTCGCCGCGGGACACCTCCATGTTGACCAGGCCGGCCGCGAGCGGCGAGAAGCGGGTCAGCGCGGGGTGATCGATCCCGTCGTTGAAGAGGTCCAGCGCGCCCATCCTCATCGCGAGCTCCAGCGGGTACTCCGCGCGGTCCCAGGCCTCCTGCATGCGAGGGCCGACCTCGTCGATGTAGGCCTGCGCGCGCTCCCAGACCGCGCGATCCTCGGCGGGGATGTCGGCGAAGACCGCGTAGTAGTCGGTGCCGAGGCGACCGGTCACCTCGTAGCCGGGAACGCTCTGACCGGGACGGGACTGGAACTCGGTCACGATGGTGCTCCTCGGCGACTCGGCGGCGTGGCATCCCATCGTACTGGAACTGGATGTCGCGTCACGCAGGACTGGGTCCCACGGTGTCGCTCACGGAACGAAGAGCGAGATCGTCTCGGCGACGAGCGCCGGCCGCGCGGAGCCCTCGATCTCGACCGTCGTCCGCAGCGTCGTCCGATAGCCCTGCGCTGCGACCTCGACCGCGGCGATCTCGGTCACCGCGCGCACGCGGGAGCCGACGACGACCGGCTGCAGGAACCGGACCCGGTCGAGCCCGTAGTTGACGATCATCGCGGTGCCGTCGACCCGCAACAGCTGCCGCACCAGATGGGGCAGCAGCGACAGGGTGAGGTACCCGTGCGCGATGGGGGCGGCGAAGGGACCGGATGCCGCGCGCCGGGCATCCACGTGGATCCACTGGCGGTCCTCGGTCGCCTCGGCGAACAGCGCCACGCGGTCCTGCTCGATCGCGAACCACTCGCCGGTCGCGGACCTGCCGATCGCACCGGGCAGCGCGTCGGGGGAGGGCAGGTCGATCGTCATGCGCGCGGGCCGCCCGCGACGTACAGCACCTGACCCGAGACGAAGCCGGCCCCCTCGCTGCAGAAGAACGCCACGGCGGCGGCGACGTCGTCAGGGGTGCCGGCCCGCTGCACCGGGATCTCGGCGGCGCGGGCGGTGATGAACTCCTCGAGCGGGGTGCCCAGACGCTCCGCCGTCGCGCGCGTCATGTCGGTCACGATGAAGCCGGGGGCCACCGCGTTCGCCGTCACGCCGAAGCGCCCGAGCTCCAGCGCGAGGGTCTTCGTGAACCCCTGCATGCCGGCCTTGGCGGCGGCGTAGTTCGCCTGGCCGCGGTTGCCGAGGGCGGACGTGCTCGACAGGTTCACGATGCGGCCCCACCCCGCGCGCACCTGGTGCTCCTGCACGGCGCGCGCCATGAGGAAGGCGCCGCGCAGATGCACCGCCATCACGGCGTCCCAGTCGTCCTCGGTCATCCTGAACAGCAGGTTGTCGCGGATGATCCCGGCGTTGTTGACGAGGATCGTCGGTGCCTCGAGCTGCTCGACGACCTGCGCCACGGCGGCCTCGACGGACGCCGCGTCCGAGACGTCCGCACCCAGGGCGATCGCCCGCCCGCCGGCATCCGTGATGGCCTGCACGGTGCCGGCGCAGTGGGCGGCGTCGAGATCGAGGACGGCGACGGCATGGCCGTCGGCGGCGAGGCGTCGGGCGGTCGCGGCGCCGATCCCGCGGGCGGCGCCGGTCACGATGGCGGTCCTGGTCATGGGACTCCCTTCCATGGCGTTCGCGCGAGCGGATCCGGCGGCGACCCCCGACGTCAGTCGTCGAGATGTTCGCGCAGCCGGCGCGCGACCTCGGCGGTCGGCATCCCGCGCGGGAAGACGGCCACGACGACATCGTCGCGGCCGGGAGCGCGGGCGTCGTCCGGCAGCACGCCGAACCGACGCCGCGCGTCGTCGAGGGCGGTGCGCAGCACCGAGACCGGCACCTTCTTCGGGCCGCGCAGCAGCCGGCGCAGCACGTGGTTGTGGACCGCCGTCACGAGAGCCGAGAACCCGACCGCGTCCAGCGGGTCCAGCCCCGGCAGCGACGCCCGCAGATACTCGTCGAACAGGCGCTCGTACCGGAAGACGGTCACGATCTCCCGCTCCCGCAGCGCCGGCACGCCCCGCACGACGGCGTAGCGGCGCCGCGCGAGCTCGGGGTCGGCGGCGAAGTGCGTGTAGACGAGGAGGGATGCCTCGCAGACGGCCGCCCAGGGGTCCTCGTGCGGCTGCGCCAGGAAGAGCCGAAGGCGGTCCAGCAGCAGCTCGTGGTCGGTGAAGACCACGTCCTCCTTCCCGCCGAACTGCCGGAAGAACGTCGAGCGGGAGACACCGGCGGCCCGCGCGATCTGCTCGACCGACGTCTGATCGAACCCCTGCTCGGCGAACAGCTCGAGCGCGGCGGCCACCACGGCGGAGCGCGCGGCGTGCGGAGCGGAGGCGGCAGCGGTGTCGGACATCTCGGGGAGAGCCTAGCCGTCGGGCCGGTCCCCGTCGGAGAGGCTCGAGCGTCGGTAGTAGGCTGGGGCACTGGTCGATATCTCGACGTCGAGACGCTTCTGCGTCATCCCACCCCATTCGCTACAGCGAAGGAATGCACTGTGGATCTGTACGAGTACCAGGCACGCGATCTGTTCGAGAAGTACGAGGTGCCGGTGCTCGCCGGCATCGTCGCCGACACCCCGGACCAGGTCCGCGCGGCCGCCGAGAAGCTCGGTGGCGTCGTCGTCGTGAAGGCTCAGGTCAAGACCGGTGGTCGCGGCAAGGCCGGCGGCGTCAAGGTCGCCAAGACGCCCGACGAGGCCTACGAGGCCGCGAAGGCGATCCTGGGCCTCGACATCAAGGGCCATGTCGTCAAGCGCGTCATGGTCGCGGCGGGCGCCCGCATCGCCAAGGAGTACTACTTCTCGGTGCTGCTGGACCGCGCCAACCGCTCCTATCTGTCGCTGTGCTCCGTCGAAGGCGGCATGGAGATCGAGCAGCTCGCCGTGGAGAAGCCCGAGGCCCTGGCCCGCATCGACGTGAACCCGGGGACGGGCATCGACAAGGCGAAGGCCGTCGAGATCGCCGAGGCCGCAGGCTTCGACCCCGAACTGGTCGACAAGGTCAGCGACGTCTTCGTCAAGCTCTACAACGTCTACAAGAGCGAGGACGCCACCCTCGTCGAGGTGAACCCGCTGATCCTCTCGGAGGACGGCGAGATCATCGCCCTCGACGGCAAGGTCACCCTCGACGACAACGCGGAGTTCCGCCACCCCGGTCACGCGCTGCTCGAGGACGCGTCGGCCACGGACCCGCTCGAGGCCAAGGCCAAGGAGAACGACCTCAACTACGTCAAGCTCGACGGCGAGGTGGGCATCATCGGCAACGGCGCGGGCCTGGTCATGTCGACCCTCGACGTCGTCGCCTACGCCGGTGAGAACCACGGTGGCGTGAAGCCGGCCAACTTCCTCGACATCGGCGGCGGCGCCTCGGCCGAGGTCATGGCCGCGGGCCTGGACGTCATCCTCGGCGACCCGCAGGTCAAGAGCGTGTTCGTCAACGTCTTCGGTGGCATCACCGCGTGCGACGCCGTCGCCAAGGGCATCGTCGGGGCGCTGGCCGAGCTGGGCTCCACGGCATCGAAGCCGCTGGTCGTGCGCCTGGACGGCAACCGCGTCGAGGAGGGCCGCAAGATCCTCCAGGACGCCAACCACCCGCTGGTGACCCTCGCCGCCACGATGGACGAGGGCGCCGACAAGGCGGCCGAACTGGCCAACGCCTGAGCCCGGAAGGAACCAAGCATGTCGATCTTTCTTGACAAGAACTCCAAGGTCATCGTCCAGGGCATCACGGGCGGCGAGGGCACCAAGCACACCGCGCTCATGCTGAAGGCCGGAACCAACGTCGTCGGCGGCGTCAACGCCCGCAAGGCCGGCACCACCGTCCTGCACAAGGACAAGGACGGCAACGCCGTCGAGCTGCCGGTCTTCGCCTCGGTCGCCGAGGCGATGGAGCAGACCGGTGCCGACGTGTCGATCGCGTTCGTCCCCGCGGCCTTCACCAAGGCGGCGATGGTCGAGGCCATCGACGCGGAGATCCCGCTCCTCGTCGTCATCACCGAGGGCGTGCCGGTGGGCGACACCGCGGAGGCGTGGGCGCACGCCACGGCCAAGGGCAACAAGACCCGCATCATCGGACCGAACTGCCCGGGCATCATCACCCCCGACGAGTCGCTCGTCGGCATCACGCCCGCCAACATCACGGGGAAGGGCCCGATCGGCCTCGTCTCGAAGTCGGGCACCCTGACGTATCAGATGATGTACGAGCTGCGCGACCTGGGCTTCTCCACCGCGATCGGGATCGGCGGCGACCCCATCATCGGCACGACGCACATCGACGCACTCGCGGCCTTCGAGGCCGACCCCGAGACCAAGGCGATCGTGATGATCGGCGAGATCGGCGGCGATGCCGAGGAGCGTGCGGCCGACTTCATCAAGGCCAACGTCACCAAGCCCGTCGTGGGCTACGTCGCCGGCTTCACCGCCCCCGAGGGGAAGACGATGGGCCACGCCGGTGCGATCGTCTCCGGCTCGGCCGGCACGGCGCAGGCGAAGAAGGAGGCCCTCGAGGCCGCCGGCGTCAAGGTCGGCAAGACGCCGTCCGAGACGGCCGCGCTCATGCGCGAGATCATCGAGTCGCTGTAACCCCGCGACCGCGAAGAGCGGATGCCGCACCCCTCGCCGGGCGCGGCATCCGCTCTCGTCGTTCTCAGCTCTGCGTCGGCGTCCCGCCGAATCGGGCCACGACGCTCGAGCGCGACGGATCCTCGCTGGCCAGCACACCGCCGTTGGCGACGAAGTCGGCCGCTACCTCCTCGAACATGATCCGCACATCCTGCTGCCGCGCGCCCAGGGCCTCGACCGCCGCACGGGTGACCTCCTCGGCGAAGCGGCGCCGCTGGTCGACGGTGCGGCCGGGAAGCAGTTCGACTCTGATGTTCGGCATGACGTGATCTCCCGTTCCGCCGGCGCGGCGGCCGGGTGCGCGCCAGCCTAGCGAAAGGCGTGTCACGGTCGGGATTCGGCGTCGCCGACGCGCTTAGGGTGGGATCATGCCGCTGACCGGAGAGTACATCCCGTCCACTGCCGAATGGGCCCGCAAGCAGGCGGAGGCGTTCGAATCCTCCGACGGCCAGCGGGCCAACACGCTGCGGGGCGTCCCGATCGTCGTCCTCACCACGGTGGGGGCCAAGACCCGGGCGCTGCGCAAGACCGCCCTCATGCGCATCGAGCACGAAGGCCGCTATGTCGTGGTCGCGTCGGCGGGCGGTGCGCCGGACGAACCGAAGTGGGCCGAGAACATGCGTCGGCACCCGCACGTGGAGCTGCAGGACGGCCCCGACAAGCGCGACTACGACGCCCGCGAGCTCAGTGGCGACGAACGCGCCGAGTGGTGGGAGCGCGCCGCGGCGGTGTGGCCCGATTACGACGAGTACCAGAAGCGCACCGACCGGCGGATCGCGCTCTTCCTGCTCGAGCCCCGCGCGCGCTGATCCGCCGACGCGGTCCGGATGTGAGCGGCCCGCGCGCACGGCACCCCTAGACTTCCCCGCGAGAGGGGCGGTGTGAGCGGGGAGCTGCGCAGCGAGGCGAAGGCGCGTCGGTGGGAGATCGCCGGGGCGCTGCTCGGCGGTGCGCTCACGGTGGCCTTCGTCGCCCTCGCGGCCGCTGCCGCGGTCCCGCCGTCTCTGGCGAACCTCGCCAGCGAGGTCTCGGACGGTATCACGCCGGTCGCGATCGCGGATCGGGCCGAGGTCGTCGTGCCCGCTGACTGGATCGTGATCCGCGACGGCGCCGACGCCCTCAGCGTCCGGACGCCGGACGGCGCGCTGCACGCGCGCCTGGATGTCGTGACGGCCGACGCCGCCGCCGTCGTCGCCGGCGACGAGCACGCCGGCGGGCCCGCGCGCTCGGAGACGCTGGCTTCGGGGATGACGGTCGTGCATGTGGACACCCCGGACGGGATGCTCGCCGCCGTGTCGAACCACCTCGGTGCGGAGAGCGTCCGCGTGAGAGTGACGATGGCCGACGGCGAGGCGGAGAGCCTCGCAGCCTATCGGCCCGCCGTCGGCGATCTCCTGGAAGGGATCCGGGCGTGAGAGCGCCCCGTCCCGCGGCCCTGGCTCTCGCGGCGGCGGGTGTCGTCCTCACCGCGTGCGCGCCGGCTGCTCGCGCCGACTGGATGCCGCCCGCCTGGCCCTCCGGCATCGTCCACACGGTGGACGCGCCGCTCGCGCTCGCCATGGAGGGCGGCGGTCCGCACGCCCGCGCGACCTCGGGCCTGCGCATCCGCAACGACGCCGTCGGGATCCAGGTGCGGGCCGCCCTCCTGCCGCATACCGCCACCACCGCGCCGTTCAACGACAGGATCCTGCAGCTCGTGCGCAGCGCGATCGATGACCGGGTGGAAGCATCCGGCTCCCCGTACACCCCCGCGGCGCTGCCCGCCGGTGCCGGGATGGCCGCGCGTCGCTGCGTGCCGGGCAGTACGCAACGGGATGCCGCGGATCTGCTCGGCTCCGCCGAGTTCGGGCCGGCCGCCGGGCGCGGCACGGCGGTGCTGTGCGACGTCGTTGCGGCATCCGGTCCGTTCTTCGGCGAGCGCATGCGCGTGGTCGCCGGCGGACCGGAGGGCGTCACCGCCGACGCCACCACCATCGTCTACACCGACACCTCGACCGGCGAGGTTTCCTCCGCCGACCAGCTGTGGGCGGAGGGCGCCGCCCAGACGCTGAGCGCCGACATCGTCGAGGCGCTGCGCCGCGACGCCGGTGCCCTCACGAAGCGCCCTGCCTCGGCCGGCGACGACGCCCAGCTGGCGGCGGTGGAAGCGGCTCTGGCGACGACCGTGCCGACTGCCGACAGTCTGGTCATCACCGTCGCCGCCGGCTTCGTCGCGCCCGAGCTCGCGGCGCTCGGGGTCGCCGCCACCGAGGAGCCCATGACGCTCGCCGTGCCGAACGAGGTGGCACAGGAGCTGGTGTCGCCGTTCGGCAGACGGCTGATCGCCGCGGCCGCCCAGGACTACACCGGGCCGTCCCTGGCACCGGCCGGCGCGCGGACTGTCGACTGCACCCTGGTGCCGTGCGTCGCCGTGACGTACGACGACGGACCGTCGCCCCTGACCGCCGGCATCCTGGACGAGCTGGCCGCGCGAGACGCCGCCGCCACGTTCTACGCGCAGGGCGCGAACGCCGGGCGCTTCCGCGAGGTGCTGGCACGCATGACCCGGGAGGGCCATGAGGTCGCCAATCACACGTGGAACCATCCCCACCTGCCCGGGCTGACCGCGCAGCAGGTGAGCGCGCAGATCCGCGACACCTCGCGTGCGCTGGAGGCGGCGTCGGGCCAGGCCGTCCGCTCCTTCCGGCCGCCGTACGGGGAGTACGACTCGGCGGTGCTCGCCGCTGCCGGCCTGCCCGCGATCCTGTGGGACGTCGACACGGAGGATTGGCGAGGACCGTCCGATGAGGTCCTCATCCGTCGCGCGGTGGAAGGGCCTCGGGCCGGCTCCATCGTCCTCCAGCACGACGTGCACACGGTGACGGCGCGCACAGCGGGCGCCGTGTACGACGGCCTCCTCGATCGGGGATTCACGCTCGTCACCGTGCGCCAGCTCTTCGGCGGCGAGCCTCCCGCCGCGGGGGCCTGGCGCCGCGCGCCGTGAGATCGCGGTCGGCGCCGGCCCTTGTCTCCCCGCCGGCTGACATACTGCCTCGGTGGCCGACATCGAGATGGCGAGAATCCGCGCCGGCGCCGTGGTGCTTCACGACGCGCGGCGGAAGACCCACCGGAGCGTCGACCTCGCGCCCTTCGAGATCGGCGTGTACCCGGTGACGCAGGAGCAGCTGGCGGAGATCCTGGGCGAGCCCGCAGCTCACCCGCGACGTCCCGCGACCGACGTCAGCTGGCTGCGCGCCATCCGGTTCTGCAACGCCGCCTCCGAGTGGGAAGGGCTCGACCCGGCGTACACCTTCGACGGCGAGGACGTCACGTGGCACCTGGACGCGGACGGCTTCCGCCTGCCCACCGAAGCCGAGTGGGAGCACGCGTGCCGCGCCGGGTCGACGGGACCGCACTACGGCCCGCTGACGGATGTCGCGTGGACGGGCGCGGACGGCGTCACCGCGCCGCAGGAGGTCGGCGGCAAGCATCCGAATCTGTTCGGGCTGTTCGACATGCTCGGCAACGTGTGGGAGTGGTGCTGGGACCTGCTCGACCCAGCCCGCTACGGCGACTACCGGGTCTTCCGCGGCGGCGGCTTCGCCGACGACTCCTGGAGCGTGAGGGCCTCGGTGCGCCGGGGCGGCGCGCCGCGCATGCACCACGACGACGTCGGGTTCCGCGTCGCACGTGGCGGCTTCGACGGAACGGATGCCGCGCAGGGGTGGTCCGCGCGCGCGGACGAGGAGCGCGCCGCGAGCGACGGCCCGGTGCCGCCGGGCTGGACGCCGCGCCGCTGACGGCGGATCGCCGCAACCGCGGACGCGGCGGGGAGCCGCGCGGTGCGCGATTCCCCGCCGCGTCGATGATGCTTCGCGGCCGGTTCGGGTCAGCCCAGCAGCGCCTCGATGGGGCCGCGTGCGAAGTACAGCACGAAGCCGGCGGCGACGACCCAGAGCAGCGGACTGATCTCGCGCGCCTTGCCCGACAGGGAACGCACCACGACCCACGCGATGAAGCCGGCGCCGATGCCGTTGGCGATCGAGTACGTCAGCGGCATGACCGTCACCGCCAGGAACACCGGCAGCAGGACCGAGAAGTCCGAGAAGTCGATGAACTTGATCTGCGACATCATCAGGGCGCCCACGATCACCAGCGCGGCCGCGGCCACCTCGGTCGGCACGATCGAGACCAGCGGCGTGAAGAACATCGCGACGAGGAAGAGCACACCGGTCACCACGTTCGCGAAGCCGGTCCGTGCACCCTCGCCGATCCCGGAGCCGGACTCGATGAAGACCGTGTTCGAGGAGCTGGAGGTCAGGCCGCCCGCGACGGCGCCGACGCCCTCGACGATCAGGGCCGACTTGATGCGCGGGAAATCGCCCTTCTCGTCGGCGAGCTCCGCCTCCTTCGACAGGCCGGTCATGGTGCCCATCGCGTCGAAGAAGTTCGTGAACACGAGCGTGAAGACGAGCATGAGCGCCGCCAGCACGCCGATGCGCTCGAAGGAGCCGAACGAGATCGCACCGACCAGCGACAGGTCGGGCAGGCTGACCAGCGAGGCCGGGAGCTCGGGCACCGACAGGCTCCAGCCGCCGGGATTGACCTCGTCGCCGTCGAACATCGGGCCGATGTTCCAGATCGCCTCGACGATCACGGCGACGACGGTGCCGGTGACCAGGCCGATGAGGATGCCGCCCTTGACCCTGCGCGCGACCAGGATGCCCGTCAGCACGAGGGTGAAGACGAAGATGAGGGTCGGCACCGTGCCGACGGAGCCGTTGACACCGAGACCGATGGGCGGCGAGGACGCACCGGTGGCGGTGACGAAGCCGGCGTTGACGAAGCCGATGAATGCGATGAACAAGCCGATGCCGACGGTGATCGCGAGCTTCAGCTGGATCGGCACCGCGTCGAAGATCATGCGCCGCAGGCCCGTCGCCGCCAGCAGCACGATGATGAGGCCGTTGATGACGACCAGGCCCATCGCCTCGGGCCACGTGACCTGACCGACGACGGAGACGGCGAGGAACGAGTTGATCCCGAGACCGGCCGCGAAGGCGAAGGGCAGGCGGGTCACGAGACCGAACAGCACCGTCATGACACCGGCGGTGAGGGCCGTGGTGGCGGCCACCTGCGGGAAGCCGAGGCTGTTGTCGGCGACATCCACACCGCTGGAGAGGATGATCGGGTTCAGGATGACGATGTACGCCATCGCGACGAACGTCACGACGCCGCCGCGGACCTCGGTGCCGATCGTCGACCCGCGTCGGGTGATCTCGAAGAACCGGTCGAAGCCGTTCTTCGGCTCCGGCGCGTCGGTCGTGGGGGACGCGGTGGACGGGGCTGTGCTCATTGATTGACCTCCGACGAGAACGTTAGTCGCTCGCGCGTGCGCCTCGTGCCTCGCTGAGCGGATGCGGCGGCACCCGCGCGCGCGACCAGGCCATGGGCGCCGCGCGAAGTAGGGTCGATGGCGCATGCATCGCCTCACCGTCGCCCTTCTCGCCACCGTCGACGCCGCGCTCGCCGTGGCCGTCGGGGTCGCGGCGACCCTCGCCCCGCTGACGCTGCTGTGGGTGTTCGGCTTCGGCGGCGACGCGGACTGGGCCTCCCTGTGGCCGGCCGCGGTGGCGCTATGGCAGTTGGGCCATCTCGTGCCCCTGACCGTGTCGCTGCCTGCCGACTACCTCGCCGCCACCGGGATCGACGCGGCAGCGGCATCCTTCACCGTCTCGCTCGCGCCGCTCGCGTTCGCGGCGTTCACCGCCGTGTTCGCCGCGCGATCGGGGGTGCGCGCCTCGCGCGCGGAGGCGTGGGTCACCGGTGTCGTGACCGGCTCGCTGGTGTTCGCCGGGCTGACCGCCGGCGCGGCGGTGACCTCGCCGAACCCGGTCGCCGTCGCCGAGCCGTGGCGGGCGGTGCTCACCCCGGTGCTGCTGTTCACGCTGCCCGCGCTCCTGGCAGCCGCCGTGACCGAATGGCGCGAGGCGGACGAGGGGCCGATCGCGCGGCTGCGCGATCGGATCGAGGCCGCGCCGCACGGGTGGGCCGACGTGCCGGCGCTCGTCGCCCGAGGGTCGGCCGTGGTCATCGTCGGGCTGATCGGCTTCGGCGCCGCGGTGACCGCCGTGGCGCTGTTCTCGCGTGCCGGGCAGATCGTCGCCCTGTTCCAGGCGGGCAACGTCGACGTGCTGGGGGCATCCGTCCTCACGCTCGCGCAGCTGGCGTACCTTCCGACGCTCGTGGTGTGGGGGATGTCGTTCGGCGTCGGGCCCGGGTTCGCCGTCGGCGAGGGCTCCGCCGTGTCGCCGGCGGGGACCCAGGTGGGCGTCATCCCGGGAGTTCCGGCTTTCGGGGCGATCCCTGAGACGACCTCGTCATGGCTGTTCCTCCTCGCCCTCGTCCCCGTGGGACTGGGCGCGCTCGCGGGCTGGATCGCCCGCTCCCGCCTGCTCGGCACGGCCGCGCCGCGCGCACCTCGAGCGCGCGCCCCGCGCTTGCCCGAGACGCCGCGCGGGGATGCCGCCAGGACGTCGGTGCTCGACGGACTGCTGGCCTCGACCGCGTCCGGCCACGGACGGGACGCGGAAGCAAGCGCCGACACGGATGCGCCGCACCGGCGGGACCAGCCCGTCGGCGCCCGGCTCGCGATCGCGGTCGGCATATCGGTGGTCGCCGCCGGCGCCGCGGCGCTGCTGGCCGCGGCCGCCTCCGGCTCGATCGGCCCCGGCAGGCTCGCCGCCTTCGGCCCGGATGCCGGTCGCATCGCGCTCGCGGTGGGCCTCGAGGTGCTGGTCGGAGCCGCCATCCTCCTGCTGTCCCCCCGGGGTCGCGACGCCGATCCCACGGCGTCGGGCGAGCGAGCACATCCGACGTCGCAGGACGCCGTCGACGCTGCGACCGGGGAGGCGCGGACCGAACCCATCGACCTCCCGCGGCTAGACTGAGCGGGTGCTGTCGGTCGCCGTCCTCATCTCGGGCACGGGCTCCAATCTGCGGGCCCTCCTGGAGGCGGCAGCAGACCCCGACTATCCCGCGCGGATCGTCGTCGTCGGAGCCGACCGCGACGCGGAAGGCCTCGCCCACGCCGAGCAGTTCGGCATCCCCTCCTTCACGGTCCCGTACGCGCAGTTCGACTCGCGTGAGGCGTGGGGCGCGGAGCTCGACGCCCAGCTGAAGGTCTGGCGACCCGACCTCGTCGTGCTGAGCGGCCTCATGCGGCTGCTGCCGGCATCCCTCGTGACCGAGTGGTCGCCGCGCATCATCAACACGCACCCCGCGTATCTGCCCGAGTTCCCCGGCGCTCATGGCGTGCGCGATGCCCTCGCCGCCGGCGTGGCGCAGACCGGGGCGAGCGTGATCCTCGTCGACAACGGCGTGGACACCGGCCCGATCCTCGCGCAGGAGCGGATCCCGGTGCTGCCCGACGACGACGAGCATGCCCTGCATGAGCGCATCAAGCCCGTCGAACGGCGCCTCCTGATCGACGTCGTCCGTCGCGTGGCCACCGGCGAGCTGGACCTCGGCGCGGCCGCCGCCGCCGGGCACGCGACATCCGCTTCCTGATCCCTCATCACAGAACCGAGGAGTTCCCCGCCATGGCCGGACCGAGCCACGACCCCGCCCTGTACCGTCACCGCGACGTCGTCCCGATCCGCCGGGCGCTGGTGTCGGTGAGCGACAAGACGGATCTGCTGTCGCTGGCCGAGGCGCTCGCCGGCGCCGGCATCGAGATCGTGTCGACGGGTTCGACCGCGGCGACGATCCGGGACGCGGGGTACCCGGTGACGGATGTCGCGAGCGTCACCGGGTTCCCGGAGTCGCTGGACGGGCGAGTGAAGACCCTGCACCCGAACGTCCACGCCGGGCTGCTGGCCGACCTGCGCCTCGAGGACCACGAGCGGCAGCTGGACGAGCTCGGCATCGAGCCGTTCGAGCTCGTGGTGGTGAACCTGTATCCGTTCGTCGAGACGGTGCGCTCGGGCGCGCAGGGCGACGAGGTCGTCGAGCAGATCGACATCGGCGGGCCGGCGATGGTCCGGGCTTCGGCGAAGAACTACGCCAACGTCGCCATCGTGGTCTCGCCCGAGTCCTACCCGGCCGTCATCGAGTCGATCGGCACGGCCGGCGGCACGAGCCTGACCCAGCGCAAGGAGCTGGCCGCCCGCGCGTTCGCGCACACCGCCGCCTACGACACGGCGGTCTCGGCATGGTTCGCGGAGGGGACGCTCGTCGAGGACGGCCTCCCGGCGCACCTGACGATCAAGGCCGAGCGGCTCGCGACGCTGCGCTACGGCGAGAACGCGCATCAGCGCGCGGCGATCTACACCCGCGTCGGCGGCCACGGCATCGCGCAGGCCACGCAGCTGCAGGGCAAGGAGATGTCGTACAACAACTACGTCGACGCCGATGCCGCCCTGCGCGCCGCGTTCGACATGGTCAAGCCCGCCGTCGCCATCATCAAGCACGCCAACCCCTGCGGCATCGCGGTGACCGCACCCAACGCGCTGGACCCGATCGCCAGCGCGCACCTGCGAGCTCACGAGTGCGACCCCGTGTCGGCCTACGGCGGTGTGATCGCCGCCAACGGCACGGTGACGCTGAAGATGGCCGAGAACCTCAAGGACATCTTCACCGAGGTCATCGTCGCGCCGGACTTCGAGCCCGCGGCGCTCGAGGTGTTCCGGGCGAAGAAGAACCTGCGCCTGCTGCAGCTGCCGCCGGACTGGCGCCAGGAGCGCATGGATGTGCGCCTCGTCTCCGGCGGCCTGCTGCTGCAGGACGCGGATCGCTTCCCCGACGACATCGAGTCGGTCGCGAAGGACTGGCAGCTGGTGTCGGGGCAGCGCCCGGCCGACGAGGACATGACGAACCTCATCTTCGCCTGGAAGGCCTGCCGTGCGGTGAAGTCCAACGCGATCGTCCTCGCGAAGAACTCCGCGACCGTCGGCATCGGCATGGGGCAGGTCAACCGCGTCGACTCGTGCCGCCTCGCCGTCGAGCGTGCCGGCGATCGTGCCGCCGGCTCCGTCGCGGCATCCGACGCCTTCTTCCCCTTCGCGGACGGACCGCAGGTGCTCATCGACGCGGGCGTCAGCGCGATCGTCCAGCCCGGCGGATCCGTGCGCGACGACGAGGTGATCGCCGCCGCGCAGGCCGCCGGCGTGACGATGTTCTTCACCGGGGAGCGCCACTTCTTCCACTGA
>JAPSKH010000005.1 GCA_031177765.1 Microbacterium sp.
GGAACACGGGCTATTCGGCGTCGCGCTCCTGCACCGACAGGGCCCGCTCGACGCCCGCGAGGTTCTCGGCCACCAGGCGACGCAGCGCCGGCGCGGCGTCCCCGTTCGCCTCCAGCCACCGGCGGGTGGCGTCGCGCAGCTCGATGTTCGCCAGCGGCGCGGGGTAGAGCCCGGCGATGAGGTACTCGGCGATCTTGTAGGTGCGCGAATTCCAGATCGGCAGGACGCTGTCGAAGTACGGCCCGACATACGAGGTCAGCAGCTCGCGGCCGGCGGGGTGGACGAAGCCGAGCGCGGCCGACCGCACGATCGTGTTCGGCAGATCGTCCCGCTCGACGAGCGAGGACCAGGCCGCGGCCTTCGCCTCGGGGGTAGGGAGCGCCGCCTTCGCCTGGGCCGCGAACTCGCCGCCCTTCGCGGTGTTGTCGGCCTCGAGCGCCGCGTCGATGTCGGCCGTCGTCACGAGTCCGCCGGCAGCCAGCGAAACAAGCAGCTGCCACGAGAGGTCGGTGTCGATGTCGAGGCCGGCGAAGGTCACCTCGCCGTCACGGACCTGGCGCACCTTCTCCCACTGCCCCGATGTCGCTGCGGCGCTCGCGAACGCGGTCACGAACTGCAGCTGGCTGTCGCTGCCGGGAGGCGCGCTCTGTGCGAGCTCCCACAGCGCGTCGGCGACCTTCTCACGCGTGAGGTCGCGCCGGTCCGGAGCGACGTACGAGTTCGCCGCCAGCAGCAGCTGGGCGAGCGTGGTGCGGACCGTGGTCGACTCCGTCTCGGAGCCGATGTTCCGAAGCACCAGGTCCACGTAGTCGGACGCGGACGCCTCGGCGTCCCGCGTCTGGTCCCAGGCGGCGCCCCACACCAGCGACCGGGCCAGCGGGTCGCTGATCTTCGCGAGGTGGTCGATCGCCGTGGCGAGCGACCGGTCGTCGAGGCGGATCTTGGCGTAGGCCAGGTCGTGGTCGTTCAGCAGCACGAGGTCGGGACGCTTGCGTCCCTTCAGCTCCGGCACCTCGGTCAGGTCGCCGTCGACGTCGAGCTCGACGCGGTGGACGCGCACCAGCGCGTCACCCTGCAGGTCGTAGAACCCGACACCCAGGCGATGGGGGCGGATCGTGGGGTAGTCCGCGGGCGCGGTCTGCACGATCGCGAACCGCGTGATGGTGCCGTCGGCGTCCGAGCGGATCTCGGGCGACAGCGTGTTCACCCCGGCGGTCTCCAGCCACTTCCTGGACCAGGTCGACAGGTCGCGGCCGCTGGTGGCCTCCAGCTCGACGAGCAGATCGGTCAGCTCGGTGTTGGACCACTCGTGCTTCTTGAAGTACGCCGCGACGCCCGCGAAGAACTCATCGATGCCCACCCAGGCGGCCAGCTGCTTGAGCACCGAGCCGCCCTTGGCGTAGGTGATGCCGTCGAAGTTGACCTGCACATCCTCGAGGTCGTTGATCTGGGCGACCACAGGGTGGGTCGAGGGCAGCTGGTCCTGCCGGTACGCCCACGTCTTCTCCATGGCGTTGAAGGTGGTCCACGCCTCGGTCCATTCCGTCGCCTCGGCCGTGGCGATGGTGGAGGCCCACTCGGCGAACGACTCGTTGAGCCAGAGGTCGTTCCACCACTTCATGGTGACGAGGTCGCCGAACCACATGTGGGCGAGCTCGTGGAGGATCGTCACGACCCGACGCTCCTTGACGGCGTCGGTCACCTTCGATCGGAACACATAGGTCTCGGTGAACGTGACGGCGCCGGCGTTCTCCATCGCGCCGGCGTTGAACTCGGGGACGAACAGCTGGTCGTACTTCGCGAACGGGTACGGGTAGTCGAACTTGTCCTCGAAGTACGCGAAGCCCTGCCGGGTCTTCTCGAAGATGTAGTCGGCGTCCAGGTGCTGCCACAGACTCCGGCGGGCGTACACACCGAGCGGGATGACCCGTCCGGACGCGCTGGTGAGCTCCGAGAACGTGGCCTCGTAGGGTCCGGCGATGAGCGCGGTGATGTACGACGAGATGCGCGGGGTCGGCTCGAAGGTCCACGTCGCCGTGCCGTCGCCGAGCGTCTGCGGCTCGGGGGTGGGCGAGTTCGAGACGACCTTCCACGACTCCGGCGCCGTCACGGTGAACTGGAACGTGGCCTTCAGATCCGGCTGCTCGAACACCGCGTACATCCGGCGGGAGTCGGGCACCTCGAACTGCGAGTACAGATACACCTCGCCGTCGACGGGATCGACGAAGCGGTGCAGGCCCTCACCGGTGTTGGTGTACAGGCAGTCGGCGTCGACGACGAGCTCGTTCTCGGCCGCAAGGTCCTCCAGAGCAATCCGCGAGTCGGCGAAGGCGGTACCGGGGTCGATGGAACGGCCGTTGAGGGTGATCTCGCGCACCTCGCGCGCGATCAGGTCGATGAACGTCGACGCGCCCGGCGTGGCGGTGAAGCGCACGACGGTGCGGGAACCGAACACCTCGGCGCCCCTGGTCAGGTCGAGCACGACCTCGTACGACTGGGTGTCGACGATCGACCGGCGCTCCTGCGCTTCGATGCGGGTGAGGTTCTCTCCAGGCACTTGATTCTGCTCCCGTGGGTGAGGGTGACGGACGATCCGGACCGCGGCCACGCCGCAGTCCAACCGACGGCCGCACGAGCGCTGCTGGCACCGGCGACAACCGTCCCAGCCTATTCCAGGGCGTCGCCTGCGTTGGAGCATGTGGGAGAACAGCTCCGCTCGCGGTGTCAGGATGGAAGGGTGACATCCCGTGAGCAGCGAGTCGTCCCCTTCGCGTCGCCGGCGGCGGCGTCCGGCAGCCCGCATGTCGAGGAGGCGGTCGCGTACGACGCGATCCTCCTGGCGGGCTTCGGAGGCCCCGAGGGACAGGACGACGTGATCCCGTTCCTGCGCAACGTCACCCGTGGGCGCGGCATCCCGGACGAGCGCCTCGAGGAGGTCGCGCACCACTATCGGCACTTCGACGGCGTCAGCCCGATCAACGCGCAGAACCGGGCGCTGAAGGCCGCGCTCGAGGCGGAGCTCGCGCGCCGTGGCATCGACCTCCCGGTGTACTGGGGGAACCGCAACTGGTCGCCGTACCTCGAAGAGGCCGTGAAGGAGGCAGCCGAGGCCGGCGACACGACGCTGCTCGGACTCGCCACGAGCGCCTACTCGTCCTTCTCGAGCTGCCGGCAGTACCGCGAGGACTTCGCGCGTGTGCTCACCGAGACCGGCCTGTCCGAGACGGTGACGATCGACAAGGTGCGCCAGTTCTTCGATCACCCCGGTTTCGTCCAGCCCTTCGTCGACGGCGTGCGTGACGCCGTGGGCGGATTCCTCTCCGACGGTGTCCCCGCCGACGGGCTGCGGGTCCTGTTCTCGACGCACAGCATCCCGACCGCGGATGCCGAACGCTCCGGTCCCCGCGAGGGGGACCCGCTGCACCGCGATCTGGGAGCCGGCGGCGCGTACGCCGCTCAGCACCTCGCTGTCGCCGAGGTCGTGATGGCCGCCGTCGCACAGGACATCCCGGGCGCCGCGGCGGTCGAATGGGACCTGGTGTACCAGTCGCGCTCCGGCCCGCCCACGCAGCCCTGGCTCGAGCCCGACGTCAATGACGTCATCGCAGAGCTTCCCGGTGCGGGCGTGCAGGCCGTCGTGATCGTGCCGCTGGGCTTCGTGAGCGACCACATGGAGGTCCTGTGGGACCTCGACACCGAGGCGATGGATGCCGCCGAGCAGGTGGGTCTGCGGGCCGTGCGCACCCCCACACCGGGCGTCGACCCGGCGTTCGTCGCCGGGCTGGTCGACCTCGTCGAGGAACGGCTCAACGGCACCCCCGTCGCGGAGCGTCCCCATGCCACCGCGCTCGGCCCCTGGTTCGACGTGTGCCGGCCGGCCTGCTGCGAGAACATCCGGGCCGGGTTCAAGCCCGCTGCGGCGGGGCTCGCCCCGTAGCAGCGGCATCCGCTCGCCACCCCCTTCTCTCTAGGATTGAGCCCATGCGCATCCACATCGCGACCGACCACGCCGGGCTGGAATTCTCGACGCAGCTGCAGCACCATCTCGCCGCAGCCGGCCACGAGGTCGTCGACCACGGGCCGGTCGAGTACGACCCGCTCGACGACTACCCGGCCTTCTGCATCCGGGCGGCACAGGCGGTCGTGCGCGATCAGACTGCGGGGATCGAGACGCTCGGCGTCGTCTTCGGCGGCTCCGGCAACGGCGAGCAGATGGCGGCCAACAAGGTGCACGGCGCCCGCGCGGCGCTGGTGTGGAGCATCGCCACGGCGGAGCTGGCGCGCGAGCACAACGACGCCAATGTCATCGCGATCGGCGCGCGGCAGCACACCTTCGACGAGGCGGTGTCGTTCATCGACCGTTTCATCGAGACGCCCTTCTCGGGCGAGGAGCGCCACGCGCGGCGCATCGCGCAGCTGGCGGCGTACGAGCAGGACGGCACGCTGGCGCCGGACCCCCGCGCCGGCGCGGGCACCGCGGACGTCCTCGACGCCGACGAGAGCTCATTCGATCCAGAAGCAGGCTGAGCCGCATGCCCGAAGGCCACTCCGTCCATCGGATCGCACGCCAGTTCGACCGGAACATCGTCGGCCGGGCGGTGGAGGCCTCGAGCCCGCAGGGGCGCTTCGCCGAGGGCGCGAGCATCATCGACGGCCGGACCGCCACATCGGTCAAGGCGGTCGGCAAGCACATGTTCCTCGAGTTCGACGACGACATCTGGCTTCGCGTGCACCTGGGCATGTACGGTGCGTGGGACTTCGCAGGAGAGATCGTCGTGGACCCCACCATCGCGTCGGCCAACGGGCGCATGGGGCACACCAACCAGCGTGGGACGCGCCTGGATGACCCGATCCTCGACACCGCGGGGGAGAACTCCCTCTCCTCGATCGGCGCACCCCGCCTGGCGCGGGTGCACGTGCGCATGTCGGAGCAGACGACCGGGCTCGGCGACGACGACGCGACCTGGCCGCCTCCCGTGGTCGGTCAGGTGCGCCTGCGGCTTCTGACGGCGGTGACGTGCGCCGATCTGCGCGGTCCGACGGCGTGCGTGCTGCAGACGCCGGAGGAGGTCGCGGCGACCATCGCCAAGCTCGGGCCCGATCCTCTCGTGGACGACGTCGCCGAGGGGGAGGAGCGCTTCACCGCCGTCGTGCGCCGCAAGCCCACCGCCATCGCGCTGCTGCTCATGGACCAGAGCGTCGTCAGCGGCATCGGCAACGTCTACCGCGCAGAGCTTCTCTACCGGGCGAGGCTGAATCCGCACACACCCGGCCGCGACGTCCCTGAGGAGCTCGTCCGCGCGCTGTGGCGCGACTGGGTGCGGCTCCTCGCGATCGGCGTCGAGACCGGGCAGATGATGACCATGGATGACCTCGATCCCGAGGCGTACCGGCGGGCGATGGCCAATCGCGACGACCGGCACTGGGTCTACCGGCGCGCGGGCCTGCCGTGCCGCGTGTGCGGGACGACCATCCTCGTCGAGGAGGCCGCGGGGCGGAACCTCTACTGGTGCCCGTACTGCCAGGCCTGACACCGCGGAGACGCCGGTGCTCGTAGGCTGAGTCCATGCGTCAGAACCCCAGTTTCGCGATGACGGACGTCGCCGAGATGCGGCGGGTGGTCGAGCACAATCCCTGGGCCACGATCATGAGCGCCACCGATGAGGGGCTTGTCGCGTCTCACTACGCCGTGATGCTGGATCCCGGCAGGGACGATCTGACGATCGTCGGTCACGTGGGCAAGCCCGACGACCTCATCCACGGACTCGGGGAGCGTGAGCTCCTGGTGATCCTGCAGGGACCGCACGGATACATCTCGCCCGGGTGGTACGGCGACACGCCGAGCGTGCCGACATGGAACTTCGTCGCGGTGCACCTGTCGGGCGTCCCGGAGGTCCTCACTCCGGAGGAGAACCTGCAGGTGCTGGACCGCCTGGTCGCGCGGTTCGAGAGCGGGATGCCCGCGCCGCGGCTGATGTGGGAGCGACCGAACGATCCGGAGTACGTGCGCCGGCTGGAGAGAGGCACTGTGGGCTTCCGACTCACCCCTACCCGGGTGGTCGCCAAGCGGAAGCTCAGCCAGAACCGCCCCGACGAGGTCGTCGAGACGATCATCGCCGAGCTGGAGCAGGGCGCGAGCCCGTACGCCGACCCGCGCCTGGCCGGTGAGATGCGGCGCGATCTCGACGCCCGGCGAGCCGCTCGATGACGCTGGAGCGCGCCGCGATGCCGGACGTCATCGCGGATGCGCGTCTGACGGGTTCGCAGCGCACCGACCCGTTCGGCGGCGAACCCGTCGACATCCACCTCGCCCACGGCATGGTCGTCGACATCGCGCCCGCCGGTGCGCTTGCGCGCCGCGGCGCCGTCTTCGATGCGCGAGGCGCATGGGTCGTGCCCGGGCTCTGGGACCATCACGTGCATGTGGTGCAGTGGGCCCTCGCAGCCCAGCGCGTGCCGCTGGGCGAGGCGATCTCCGCGTCGCATGCCGCCTCGCTGATGTCCGAGGCCCCGATCCTGCCGGACGGCCGGAGGATCGGAACCGGATTCCGCGACGCCCTGTGGATCGACCGCCCCACCCTGGAGGTGCTCGACGCCGCGACCGGCGAGGTCCCGAGCTACCTCATCAACGCCGATGTGCACAGTGTGTGGCTGAACTCCGCGGCGCTGCGGCGTGAGGGCTTCGCGCCCGATGGCGTCGGCATCCTGCGTGAGGAGCCAGCGTTCGAGATCTCCCGTCGCCTCAACGCCGTCGAACCCGCCCAGTCGGACCCGCTCGTGACCCGCATGGCGCAGGATGCCGCGTCGCGGGGCGTGGTCGGCATCGTGGACCTCGACATGGCGTGGAACGAGGACGCGTGGGTCCGCCGCCTCGGCGGGGGCTTCGACGCGCTGCGGGTCTCGTTCGGCGTCTATCCCGAACACCTCGACCGTGCGATCTCCGAGGGGCTGCGCACCGGCGACGCGGCGCGCGGGTCGGACTCCGATCTCGTGCGGGTCGGACCGCTCAAGGTGATCAGCGACGGCTCCCTCGGCACACGCACCGCCGCCTGCTCGCACGCGTACCCCGATGACCCGCACAATCACGGGCTGATCACGGTCGACCGTGCCACCCTGGTCGAGCTGATGACCCGCGCCACCGCCGCGGGCATCGCATCGGCGATCCACGCGATCGGCGACGTCGCCAACTCCCACGCCCTCGACGCGTTCGCCGCGTCCGGCGCCTGGGGCACCATCGAGCACGCGCAGCTGGTCGCGCACGCGGACATTCCGCGCTTCGCGCGGCTCGGTATCGGCGCGAGCGTGCAGCCGGCTCACGCCCTCGACGACCGTGATCTCACCGACACCATCTGGGCGGACCAGACCGCCCAGCCCTACCCCTTCCGCTCGCTGGCCGCTGCGGGCGCGCACCTGCTGTTCGGCTCGGACGCGCCGGTTTCTCCGCTGGACCCGTGGGCCGCCATGGCGGCGGCGGTCTTCCGCACGCGGGACCGCCGGGAGCCGTGGCAGCCGCATGAGCGTCTGGATGCTGCGACCGCGCTCGCGGCCTCGACGCGCGGCGGTTCGGCGGAACCCGCGCGCGTGCAGCCGGGTGATGTCGCCGACCTCGCGCTGTGCGCGGTCGATCCTCTCGTCGCCGATGAGCCGACGCTGCGCGGGATGCCCGTCGCCGCGACCCTCCTCGCCGGCCGGCTCACCCACGTGGCGTGAGGACGGGACGGAGCGCTTCGGGGGACAGCCCCCGTATCGGCCGGGGTGCCGGGGGGATGCCGCGCGCGACGCGGGCCGGACACAGTGGGAGCATGACGTACACCGCCCCTTCGATGGCAGCCGGTACGGGGACCGGCATGTCGCACCCGGACACCCGCGAGGAGAGCCGCATGGCAGAGACGATCGCCGACGCGCCGTCGGCGTCGCACGCCGACCGGCCGCGTGCCTTCTGGGCCGCGTACGGCCTGGCGTGGACGCGGACGGCCGGCAGCGCTGTGTACCTGCTGGCTGTGTTCGTGCTCGCCATTGTCTCGATCTCGCTGCTCATGCCGCTGTTCTGGGCCGGCGTGGGCCTGCTGGTGCTGGTTCTCGGTCTGCCGCTGCTCGTGCTCAGCCTCCTCGTCGCCCGGGGATTCGGCGTCGCGGACCGGTTCATGCTGGGGCTCACCGGACTTCCCCGGATCGCCGAACCGGAGTGGGATCGCGATCCCGAGCCGCGCGCGGGCTTCTGGGCGTCGCTCAGCCGGCCGGTGCGGAATCCGCACTACTGGGTCTATCTGCTGCACGGCACGATCGTGAGTCCCGTCATCAGCACGATCACGTTCGCCCTCACCGTGGCGTGGCTGAGCGTGTCGTTCGGCGGGCTCACCTACTGGTTCTGGGGATCGTTCATCCCACGCGGCGATCGTGACGTGCTGTGGGGTGACTACGTCGCCGACGCGCTGCCCCTGCTGTTCGGAGGCTGGTCCGGCGATGCGGTCGAGGTGGCGCTGTACCTGGTGGCAGGCCTCCTGTTCGCCTTCACCCTCCCGTGGGTGACGGGCGGACTGGCCCGCGTGCATCACGCCATCGCACAGGGGATGCTCGGACGCTGGCGCTCGGACGATCTGGCCGCGGAGGTGCGTGCCGAGGCTGCGGCGCGCGGGGCGGCCGTGCACGCCGAAGACGTCGCCCTGCGCCGCCTCGAGCGCGACATCCACGACGGCCCGCAGCAGCGTCTCGTGAGGCTCCAGATGGATCTGGCCGCGCTCGAGCGGCGGGCGGCGAACGGCGACGCCGACGCCGCCGCCGAGCTCGCCCGCGACGCCCGAGGTCACGCAAAGGCCGCACTCGACGAGCTGCGCGCCCTGTCGAGCGGCGTCGCGCCGCCGCTGCTGCAGGACCGGGGCCTGTCCGCCGCACTCGGAGCGGTCGCGGCCGGCTCGCCCCTCGCGGTCCATCTCGATGTGGATCCGCGTCTGGACGAGGCTGTGACACCCGAGGTGGCGCGGACGGTGTACTTCGTGGTGGCCGAGCTCCTCACCAATGCGGCCAAGCACGCCGGCGCCACGGCGGCCACGCTGAAGGCGGCGCTGCGTCGCACGTCCACCGGAGCGCCGACGCACCTGGATGTCTGGATCGTCGACAACGGCCGAGGCGGCGCCGTCGTGAGGCCGGGGCACGGCCTGGAGGGGCTGCGTGAACGTGTCGCCGGCCTGCGCGGCGCGCTCGTCATCGACAGCCCGGCCGGCGGACCGACGTCCGTCGGCGCGCACATTCCTCTCGCGGCGCCGACGACATGAGCGCGGCCTATCCTGAACCGGTGACCGAGGCGTCTCTGGCACCGCCGCGTGTGGTGGTCGTCGAGGATTCGCTGCTGCTGCGCGAGGGACTGGTGCGGCTGTTCGACGAAGCGGGATACGTCACGGCGGGGGCCTGGGGCGATGCCGAGGACATCGTGGCGCGGGTGCGCGCCTCGGACGCGGATGTCGCGATCCTCGACGTCCGGCTCCCACCGGGTTTCCGCGATGAGGGCATCCGCGCCGCACTCCAGCTCCGAGCCGCCCTGCCGGCTGTCGGCATCCTGGTGCTGAGCCAGTACGTCGAGGGCGTCTACGCCCGTGAGCTGCTTGCCGGAGGCGAGGGTGGCATCGGCTACCTGCTGAAGGACCGCGTGACCTCGCTGGACGAGTTCACCGATGCGGTGCGCCGGGTGCGCGAACGCGGAACCGTGCTCGATCCCCTCGTGGTGCAGGGGCTGCTGTCGTCACGGCCGGATCCACTCGCGACCCTGACTCCTCGCGAGCGCGACGTGCTGACCCTCATGGCCGAGGGGCGGAGCAACACCAGCATCGCCGAGCGGCTGTTCATCGGCGTGGGCGCCGTGGAGAAGAACATCAGCGCGATCTTCGCCAAGCTCGGCCTCGAGGAGTCGGGGACCGAACACCGTCGGGTGCTCGCGGTGCTGGCGTTCCTGCAGCGGCCGTGATGCACGAAGACCCCCGGGATTCCCGGGGGTCTTCGCGGCGATCGATCACTCGGCGAGGTGCGCGAAGAGGAACCAGCGGTCCTTCTCGAGCGATTCCTTGATGCCGATCGCGATGTCCTGGCTGGTGAGGTCGAACTCGTCGAGGCCGTCGATCGCGGCCTGGACGTCGGCGATCACCGCGTCCATGTCGGCGATCACGGCGCGCACCATGTCGTCCCACTGCGTGAAGCCCGCCGGGACCGCGGTGGCCGCCGTCTTGGCGGCGATCGTCGCCACGCGGGCGTCGATGGGAAGGCCCAGGGCGACGATGCGCTCCGCCGCCTGGTCGGCGCCCTCCTGCGCGTGCGCGACGACCGTGTCCAGGAGCTCGTGGATCGCGATGAAGTTCGCGCCGCGCACGTTCCAGTGGGCCTGCTTGCCGTTGACCGCGAGGGCCTGCAGGCCCAGCGCCACGGGCGTGAGGAACTGCGCGGTGGCCGCCGCCACGTCGGGATTGGCAGCCGTCGCGGGGATCGTGTTCGTCTTGTGCATCTTCGTCGCCTCCATCGTCGGGAGGGTCGCTCCATGCGGGCGATCGTCCTCCGATGGACAGAACGCTACTCAGCCGCCGGCATTCCGCAAGCAAGACAAGGCTGGGCTAACACGCCCTGCCGCCTGTCGGGTGCGGGCATGTCCAGCCGCAGCGGCTAACGTCGATGCGTGCCCTCCGCCGATCACGACCTCGGACCGCAGCGCCTGAACTCCCCGGCCACGACGGTGACCCGTCAGCCCGTGGAGCGCTCTCCCGAGCACGCCGAGCCGTCCCGCTTCATCCCGCACGTCCAAGGCCTCCGTGCGATCGCGGTGCTGTGCGTCGTGCTGTACCACTTCTGGCCCGCCCGCTTCCCGGGGGGCTACATCGGCGTGGACATCTTCTTCGTGATCTCCGGGTTCCTGATCACGGCGCACCTGATGCGCGAGCTGACCGCGACTGGGACCGTGCGCCTCGGGCAGTTCTGGGCGCGCCGCGCCCGACGGCTCCTGCCGGCATCCCTCCTGGTGCTGCTGGTGTGCGCGGTCGTGGTGATGTCGCCGTACCTCATGCCGACCTCGGCCCTGCCGAACGAGGTGCGCGAGATCCTCGCCTCGACGTTCTACGTCGAGAACTGGTACCTCGCGCTGAACTCGGCCGACTACCTCAACCACGGCGGCGAGCCGACCACGGTGCAGCACTACTGGTCGCTGTCGCTGGAGGAGCAGTTCTACGTGATGTGGCCGCTCATCATGCTCCTGGCGGCGTGGGTCGGCGTCCGGTGGCTCCGCGGCGCACGCCGCCGCGCCGTTCTCCTCGCACTCGGAGCGGTGTCGCTGGCCTCGTTCGTCTTCTGCGTGATCTTCACGATCACCGACCCCGCGCCGGCCTACTTCGTCACCTTCGGGCGCATGTGGCAGTTCGGCGTGGGGGCCATGGTGGCCTTGATCCCGATGCTGCGCGTCCGCAACGCGTGGGGCAGCTTCCTCCTCGGCTGGGGCGGCATCCTCGCCCTCCTGGCCGCCGCATTCGGCTTCGACGGACAGACGCCGTTCCCGGGGTACACGGCGGCGCTCCCGACGCTCGGAGCCGCGGCGGTCATCGCGGCGTCGAACACCGAGCGCTGGTGGTATCCGACGCGCATCCTGTCCCTGCGTCCGGCGCAGTTCGTCGGCGACATCTCCTACTCGCTGTACCTGTGGCACTGGCCCCTGATCGTGATCGCCCCCTCGGTGCCCTTCTGGGGGCTGACGATCTACCATCGGGTGGCGCTGCTGGGCCTGTGCTTCGTGCTCGCGTGGCTCACCAAGCGCTTCGTGGAGGATCCCGCGCGCGGCTGGCGTGTGCTCACGACGCGTCCGGCGCGGGTGACGCTGTGGTCGTCGCTGGCGGCGATGGTGGCAGTCGCGCTCGTCGCGGCCACCGCCTGGTTCGTGAACGCCCCGCTGTACAGCGCGGCCACACGGGACATCCAGCAGCTGCAGGAGGACCCTCCGCCGTGCTTCGGGGCGGCATCCGTGCTCGACGCGTCCTGCGCGTCGGCCGAACCCGCAGACACGATCCTGCCCGCGCCGGGTTTCGCCGGCATCGACCGGCCCGCTGACGAGCAGTGCTTCGTGCAGCTCACCGACGCCAGGCCGGTGTCGTGCACGTTCGGCTCAGACGATCCCGACGCGCCGCGCGTCGCCCTCATCGGCGACAGCCACGCGTATCAGCTGCTGTCGACCTTCCAGCGCATGGCCGACGAGAACGGCTGGCAGCTGGTGACCTGGTTCAAGGGCGCCTGCCCGTGGAACACCACACCGCTGTCGACGCCGGGCGCCTTCGGCGAGGCGTGCACGCAGTGGCGCGAGCGGGTGCAGGCGGCGCTCTCGGACAGCGACCTGGACGCGGTGTTCACGGCGGCGATCGCCACCACTCCGTACGCGTCGGCCGGCTTCGCGTCCTCGCACGACGCGGCGGTGGCCGGCTACCGAAACGCGTGGAGCACGGTCACCGACCGCGGCATCCCCGTCATCACGGTCGTCGACAACCCGGTGTGGGAGACCGACCCGAACAAGTGCCTGCGCACGCGCGACGCCGCCGAGTGCGACGCGCCCCGGTCGGAGGTGCTCGTCGCCGACGATCCGCTCCGGGACGCGGCATCCGGCTGGGACGAGGTCACGCTGCTGGACTTCACCGACGTGTTCTGCGACGACGAGGTGTGCAAGCCCGTCGTCGGCGGCGCGAACGTGTACCGCGACCAGGATCACCTCACGGTGACCTTCGCCGATTCGCTGGCCCCCTGGTACGCCGACGCGATCCGCGCCCGTCTCGCCGGATAGCCGCGACCGGCCCGGGCGTAGGGTCGAGGCATGACCATCGCCGATGACGCCACGATCCTCACCATCGCCGGTCGCGCGCCCGCCATCGACCCCGCCGCCTTCGTCGCCACCGGCGCCCGCGTGATCGGGGCGGTCACGCTCGACGAGGGTGCGAGCGTCTGGTACAACGCGGTGCTGCGAGCCGACAGCGACGCGATCACGGTGGGGGCAGGCAGCAACCTCCAGGACAACGTCGTGGTCCACGTCGACGCGGGACACCCGGTGCACATCGGCCGCGACGTCTCGGTCGGGCACAACGCCGTCGTCCACGGGTGCACGATCGGCGACGGCTCGCTGGTCGGGATGGGAAGCGTCGTGCTGTCGGGCGCGGTGATCGGCGAGGGCAGCCTCGTCGCGGCCGGCGCCGTCGTGCTGGAGGGCACGGTGGTCCCGCCCGGATCCCTCGTGGCAGGAGTTCCCGCGAGGGTGCGGCGCGAGCTGACCGAAGACGAGCGTTCGGGCATCCTGAAGAACGCGCAGACCTACCGGGCTCACGTTGCGGGCCACGCACAGGCGGCCCCGGCCGTCGGTTAGGCGTTCGCGATGCGCATCGAATCGCTCCAGCCGGACGAGGTGTTCGTCTTCGGCTCCAACGCCTCCGGCGCCCACGGCGGGGGAGCGGCGCGGTTCGCCTACGAGCGCTTCGGTGCGGTGTGGGGACAGGCCGAAGGTCTCCAGGGGCGGTCCTACGGCATCGACACGATGTCGGGCCTGCGGGTGTTCGAACAGCAGGCCGGCCGGTTCCTCGAGTTCGCGCGGGAGCACCCCGAGCTGCGGTTCCTGGTGACCGAGGTCGGGTGCGGCATCGCCGGGTACACCCCGGAGCAGGTCGCCGCGTTCTTCGCCGGCGCGCCGGCGAACGTCGTGCTTCCGGAGTCGTTCAGACGCGTGATCGCTCGCGCAGCTGAGTGAGCGCTCGAGTCGTGCCGTCTGCGCGCGCTGACGTCCCGGTGTTCATTCGCGCATCTCCCACGGACTCCACCTCCTCATCCGCGCGCTCCGGGCAGTGGACGGCCGGGCGGCGAGCCGATACGTTGTGCGCAACGCACGTCCGTGGGGGAGAACGACAAGGAAGTACGTTCATGGCAGATTCGCGCCCCGTAGGGGTCACCATCGTCGCAGTGCTCGCGTGGATCTCGGGATTCTTCAGCATCCTGGGAGGCATCCTGATGATCGTCAGCGGCCTGGAGGTCGCCAGCATGAGCCGCGAAGCGCTCATCGTCGCTGCGGTCATCTCGATCATCGTCGGAATCGCGGTGATCATCGTGAGCTTCGGACTCTTCCGGGGAAGCAACGTCGCGAGGATCATCACGACGGTCGTGTTCGTGCTGAACATCGTGAACGCCGTCGTGCAGATGTTCACGGGGAGCCAGAGCCTGTGGACGGCGCTGCTGTCGGCGCTGCCGTCGATCATCGGCGTCATCCTGCTCTACACGAAGGCGGCGAACTCCTTCTTCACGCGTTGAGCCGGCGGGAGGCCCCGCCGAGGATGAGACGATCGGAGAATGGACAGCGCCGATCGACCAGCGCAGACCCAGCCGTCGGAGGGCGTCTGGGTCGAGCGGGCTCCCGGCTTCCGGCGGTGGGAGAAGTCGACCGTCCTGGGTACGGGGGAAGATGTCTGGGAGTGGGCCCGCGGTGAGGTGCTGCGCTGGGGCGTGAAGACGCGAAGCGGGTTCTCGATCGCGTCGGGTGCATCGGCGACGGCAGGGGATCGACCGGTGATCAGGGCGCATGCTTTCGGGCTGTCCATCAGCGAGCCCGTCGAGGTGATCGAAGTCGTGGACGACCCCGACCGCGTCGGCTTCGCCTATCGGACCCTGCCCGGGCATCCTGTCGCAGGCGAGGAGGCGTTCATCGTGCATCGGCGGGCGGACACGGTCGTCCTCACTCTCCGGTCGCTGACCCGCCCGGCCGCCGAGCGACGCTGGCGCGTGCTCTACCCGGCCCTGCTGGTGGCCCAGGCCGTCGCGCGCCGGCGCTATCTGCGGGCTCTGCGCCTCCGGGCGCCTCACTGACCGACGCGGCGCGTCGCTCTCCAACGGCATTCACGCGGAAGCCCCGCAGGGCGGCCTTCGGCCGGCCCGTCGGGCTGTGGAGACGATGACGGGAATCGGCCGCTGCGGATCGGTTCCCGCGGCATCAACGCGCATGCCCGCAAGGGCGACCCGCGGCCGCCCCTGCGGGCATCGGAGGGGATGACGGGAATCGAACCCGCACCATCAGTTTGGAAGACTGAGGCTCTACCATTGAGCTACATCCCCGCGACCGCGTATCGCGGCATCCGACAGTCTAGTGGAAGACGCGGGCACCCCCGAACGCGCGTCACCCGCGCCGACGAGGCCAGGCGCGTCGGCTAGACTTCTCGGGGCCGAATGGCGCGTGTACGCGTGCGAACCCGCCCGGGGCGTAGCTCAGCTTGGTAGAGCGCCCGCTTTGGGAGCGGGAGGCCGCAGGTTCAAATCCTGTCGCCCCGACAACAGGCCGTTTCAGAATTTCCGAACCCAGACCTTCAGCATCCGCGCGCACGCGGTCCGATCGAGGAGAAGTAACAGGCATGGTGAACAGCACCGTCGAGAAGCTCAGCCCCACGCGGGTGAAGCTGCACATCACGGTCAGCCCCGAAGAGCTCAAGCCGAGCATCACGCACGCGTACGAGCACATCGCGCAGGACGTGCAGATCCCGGGCTTCCGCAAGGGCAAGGTTCCGGCGCCGATCATCGACCAGCGCATCGGCCGTGTCGCCGTCCTCGAGCACGCCGTGAGCGAGGGCCTGGACGGGTTCTACCGCGAGGCCGTGGCCGCCAACGAGCTGCGGGTGCTCGGCCGGCCGTCCGCCGAGGTCACCGAGTGGCCCAACGAGAAGGACTTCTCGGGCGACCTCGAGGTCGAGGTCGAGGTCGACGTGCGTCCCGACTTCGAGCTGCCCGACTTCGAAGGAACGACGATCGAGGTCGAGGCGGCCGAGGTCGATGAGGCAGCGATCGACGAGGAGCTCGACCGCCTGCGCGCCCGCTTCGGCACCCTCGTGACGGTCGACCGCCCGGCGGCGGCCGGCGACTTCGTCGAGCTCGACCTCGTCGCCACCATCGACGGCGCCGAGATCGACCGCGCCGAGGGCGTGTCGTACGAGGTCGGCTCCGGCGAGCTCCTCGAGGGCATCGACGACGCCATCGAGTCCCTCACCGCCGGCGAGGACACCACCTTCCGCTCCAAGCTGGTCGGCGGCGAGCACGCCGGCGAGGAGGCCGAGGTCTCCGTCACGGTCAAGAGCGTCAAGGAGCGCGAGCTCCCCGAGGCCGACGACGACTTCGCGCAGATCGCGAGCGAGTTCGACACCATCGCGGAGCTGCGCGAGAGCCTGAAGGACCGCGTGGGCCAGCAGTCGGTGTTCACGCAGGGCTCCGCTGCGCGCGACAAGCTCGTCGAGACGCTGCTGGAGCAGGTCGACATCCCCGTCCCGCCGCAGCTGATCGAGGACGAGGTGCACAACCACCTCGAGTCCGAGGGCCGCCTCGAGGACGACGTCCACCGCGCCGAGGTCGCCGAGGCCAGCGAGAAGCAGTTCAAGACCCAGATGCTGCTGGACAAGATCGCCGAGCAGACCAACGTGCAGGTCTCGCAGGACGAGCTCACGCAGTACCTCGTGCAGTCGGCCGCCCAGTACGGCATGGCGCCCCAGGAGTTCGTCAACGCGCTGCAGCAGGGCAACCAGCTGCCGGCCCTCGTCGGCGAGGTCGCCCGCAACAAGGCCCTCGCGGTCGCGCTGGGCAAGGTCAAGGTCGTCGACACCAACGGCAACCCCGTCGACCTCACCGGCTTCGTCGCCGTCGAGGACGAGGAGGCCGCCGAGGAGGAGGTCGTCGAGGAGGCGCAGGAGATCGCCGACGCGGCTGCCGACGCAGACGCCGCCGAGGCCGAGGAGGCCGAGAAGAAGCCGGCCAAGAAGACCCGCGCCAAGAAGGCCGCCGACAAGGAGTAGTCGGGAAGGGTTCCCAGGGGGACGGATGCTGCGGCATCCGTCCCCCTTTCCATCGCGAGGAGGACGCGTGAGCGACGACTGGAACGCGCGTGTGCGGGCCGTGTGGCAGGACGAGGCGCTGTCCGATGACCAGCGCATCACCCGCATCGACGCGCTGGCCCGAGAGCGGCCCCCCGACGACGGGCGCGCCCTCTTCGAACGCGCCGGCGCCCGCGACGCCGCCGGGCGCGAAGACGCCGCCGAGCCGCTGTACCGGGCCGCGCTGGCCGCGGGCCTGGACGAGGTCCACCGGCCGCAGGCGGTGATCCAGCTCGCCAGCACGCTGCGCAACCTCGGCCGGACCGACGAGGCGATCGGGATGCTGCGCGCCGAGCTCGACCGCACGCCGGCGTCGCCGCTGCGCGACGAGGCGGCCGCCTTCCTCGCCCTGACGCTGGCATCGGCGGGCGATGCGTCGGGCGCGGCATCGCTCGCGCTGCGCACGCTGGCGCCGCATCTGCGGCTCTACACCCGTTCCGTCCAGGCGTACGCCGACGAACTCGCCGGCGACGCCCCCTGATCTGCCCAGGGCGAACACGGCCGGGTCGCCGACGGGGCGCCGGTAGATTCGACTCAGATCCAAGGAATCAGGAGTACACATGGCCGAACCACTTGTCGCGACGAGCGTCTTCGACAGGCTGCTGAAGGACCGCATCATCTGGCTGGGCTCGGAGGTGCGCGACGAGAACGCCAACGAGATCTGCGCGAAGATCCTCCTGCTGGCGGCGGAGGACTCCCAGAAGGACATCTACCTCTACATCAACTCCCCGGGCGGCTCCATCACCGCCGGCATGGCGATCTACGACACGATGCAGTTCGTGCCGAACGACATCGTCACCGTCGGCATCGGCATGGCCGCGTCGATGGGCCAGCTGCTGCTGACCAGCGGCACCAAGGGCAAGCGCTACATCACGCCGAACGCGCGCGTGCTGCTGCACCAGCCCCACGGAGGCTTCGGCGGCACGGCGAGCGACATCCAGACGCAGGCGCAGCTGATCCTCGACATGAAGAAGCGCCTGGCCGAGATCACGGCCGCGCAGACGGGCAAGACCGTCGAGCAGATCAACGCCGACGGCGACCGCGACCGCTGGTTCACCGCCGAGGAAGCGCTCGAGTACGGCTTCGTCGACCACATCCGCGAGCACGCCGTCGACGTGACCGGCGGCGGCGGGACCAGCAACTGAGACCCGCGGCGAAAGAGAGAGAGACCGGAATGCAGACCCCCACTTTCGGCCAGGCGGCTCCGCAGGGCCTTCAGATGCCCGGCAGCCGCTACATCCTGCCGCAGTTCGAAGAGCGCACGGCCTACGGCTACAAGCGTCAGGACCCGTACAACAAGCTGTTCGAGGACCGCGTCATCTTCCTGGGCGTCCAGGTCGACGACGCTTCGGCGGACGACGTCATGGCTCAGCTGCTCGTGCTGGAGAGCCAGGACCCCGACCGCGACATCATCATGTACATCAACTCGCCCGGCGGCTCCTTCACCGCGATGACGGCGATCTACGACACCATGCAGTACGTGTCGCCTCAGATCCAGACCGTCGTGCTCGGCCAGGCGGCCTCCGCCGCGGCGGTCCTGCTCGCGGCCGGCGCGCCGGGCAAGCGACTCGCGCTTCCGAACGCCCGCATCCTGATCCACCAGCCGGCGATGGGCGAGGCCGGTCACGGCCAGGCCTCCGACATCGAGATCCAGGCCGCCGAGATCATGCGGATGCGCACATGGCTCGAGGAGACGCTCGCGAAGCACTCCAACAAGAGCAAGGAAGAGGTCAACAAGGACATCGACCGCGACAAGATCCTCTCCGCGGAGGAGGCGGTCGCCTACGGCCTCGTCGACCAGGTGCTCACCACCCGCAAGCGCGGCGGTCAGCAGGCGCTGACACGCTGACGCGCGAGCGACGGCGCCCCGCCTCCCGGACCCGGGCGGCGGGGCGCCGTCGCGTCGGACGTTCCGCTGTGGGCGGAGCAGCGGCCCCAGTTCGGCGCGTGCAAATCCACCTGTTGTCGCCGCCGCAGGTTAGGCTCGGAGGACAGCCCGGGGACGATTCCCGCCCGGCATGATCAGGAGGGGCCGCATGGCACGTATCGGTGAGAGCGCCGACCTGTTCAAGTGCTCCTTCTGCGGCAAGAGCCAGAAGCAGGTGCAGCAGTTGATCGCCGGACCCGGCGTCTACATCTGCGATGAGTGCGTCGAGCTGTGCAACGAGATCATCGAAGAGCGCATGGCCGAGTCGTCCTCCGGCGTCGTCGCCGATTTCGACCTGCCCAAGCCGCGGGAGATCTTCGCCTTCCTCGAGGAGTACGTGGTCGGCCAGCAGGACGCCAAGCGCGCCCTGTCGGTGGCGGTGTACAACCACTACAAGCGCGTCCGCGCGCACGGGACCCTGCAGTCGGCCGAGCAGCGCGCCGACGAGATCGAGATCGCCAAGAGCAACATCCTGCTGCTCGGACCCACCGGCTGCGGCAAGACCTATCTCGCGCAGACGCTGGCCAAGCGCCTGAACGTCCCGTTCGCCGTCGCGGACGCCACCGCCCTGACCGAGGCCGGCTATGTCGGCGAGGACGTCGAGAACATCCTGCTCAAGCTCCTGCAGGCCGCCGACTTCGACACGAAGCGCGCTGAGACGGGGATCATCTACATCGACGAGGTCGACAAGATCGCCCGCAAGGCCGAGAACCCGTCGATCACGCGCGACGTGTCCGGCGAGGGCGTGCAGCAGGCCCTGCTGAAGATCCTCGAGGGCACGGTCGCGTCGGTGCCGCCGCAGGGCGGTCGCAAGCACCCGCATCAGGAGTTCATCCAGATCGACACGACGAACGTGCTGTTCATCGTGGCTGGCGCCTTCGCCGGGCTCGAGGACATCATCTCGTCGCGGGTCGGCAAGCACGGCGTCGGCTTCGGCGCTCCGCTGCACAACAAGGGCGACGACCTCACCCTGTTCAGCGAGGTGCAGCCCGAGGACCTGCACAAGTTCGGGCTCATCCCCGAGTTCATCGGCCGTCTGCCCGTCGTCGCCTCGGTGTCGCCGCTCGACCGCGAAGCGCTCATGGAGATCCTCACGGAGCCCAAGAACGCCCTGGTCAAGCAGTACCAGCGCATGTTCGAGCTGGATGGCGTGGACCTCGAGTTCGACCGCGAGGCGCTCGAGGCCATCGCCGATCTGGCCGTCGCCCGAAAGACCGGGGCGCGTGGTCTCCGCGCGATCCTCGAGGACGTGCTCGGACCGATCATGTTCGAGATCCCCTCGACCGACGACGTCGACAAGGTCATCGTTACGCGCGCCGCGGTCGAGGAGGGCGCGCCGCCCACACTGGTGCTGCGGGAGAAGCGCAAGAGCGCCTGACCCGGTCTCCGTTCGCGTCGGGGTGTCGGTGGCCGGCGATACCGTCGCCAGGTGACCACATCACGTCTGCGACCCTTCTCGATCCGCGTATCGGACGCCGCCGTGCAGGACCTGCACTCGCGCCTGGACAGGTTCCGCGCCCTGCCCGACTCGCCGCGCAAACCCGCTTCCGGGATGTCGGCTGCGTATCTCGCGGAGCTGCTCCAGTCATGGCGGGCGTGGGACTGGCGGCGCCGTGAAGCGTGGCTGAACGCCCACCCGCAGTACCTCGCTGACATCGACGACGCCACGCTGCATTTCGCTCACATCCGGTCCGATCGCGCGGATGCGCCCGCCCTCCTCGTGATGCACGGGTGGCCGCACACGTTCGCGCTGCAGCTCGACTTCGCCGACCTGCTCCCGGACTTCCACGTGGTGGTGCCGAGCTTCCCCGGCTTCGCCTTCTCGACGCCGTACCGGGACGGTCCCATGACCGAGACTCGGCTCGCGCACACGATGCACGTGCTCATGACCGAGGTGCTCGGCTACGAGCGCTATCTCACGTACGGCGAGGATGTGTCGGCGAACGTGAACGATCTCATCGCCGGCACCTATCCGGATGCCGTGGCCGGCGTCCTCGTGACGCACGCGCACTTCCCCTCACGCTCCGAGCGCGCGATGCTCACCGCTGCTGACGAAGTCGCCTTCTTCCGCCGCCTCGACCAGTGGGGCGGCCAGAACGGCGCGTACGGACACGTCCAGGCCACGCGGCCCGACACGCTCGCTGCAGCGCTCAACGATTCTCCCGGCGGACTGCTGGCATGGCTCATCGAGAAGCTCGTGGAGTGGAGCGACGGGTCCGGCGACCAGCCGCGTGATGTCGAGCGCAGCATCTCGCGCGACCGCCTGCTCACCGAAGCGATGATCTACTGGGTCACCGAGAGCATCGGCTCGTCGTTCCGGCCCTACTACGAGGGCGCCGACCGGCCGGCGCCGATGCCGGCCGTGCGCGTGCCGGCATCGATCCACATCCAGAAGCACGAGGGCGACTATCCCGAGTCCCTCGCGCGACGGTTCTACAGCGACATTCGCGTCTTCGAGCGCCTCGAGCGCGGCGGCCACTTCGCGGTGGCCGAAGTGCCTCATGAGATGGCCGCGCGTGCGCGCGCGTTCGCGCAGGACCTCGGCCTGCTCTGAGCGGCCCGGCGGTCGACGTCGGCCGGCGACCGGCGGGCCGCTCGGCGCTCAGTCGGCCAGGCCTCGCCGGGCGAGCAGAGGCTGGATGTCGGCATCGCGCCCTCGGAAGTCCCGGTATGCCTCGAGCGGATCCTTCGAACCTCCCACACCCAGCAGGCGATCCCGGAAGCGGTCGCCGTTCTCGCGACGGAGCCCGCCGTTCTCGCGGAACCACTCGACCGTGTCGGCGTCCAGGACCTCGCTCCAGATATAGGAGTAGTAGCCGGCGCTGTACCCGCCCGAGAAGATGTGCGCGAAGTAGGTGGAGGAGTACCGGGTCGGCACCGCCGGGTTGTCCAGCCCGATGTCGGCGAGGGCGGATGCTTCGAACTCGGCGACGTCGATGGCCTCGGCGGCTCGTTCCATCGGAAGCGAGTGCCATGCCTGGTCGAGCCACGCAGCGGCCAGGTACTCGCTCGTGGCGAAGCCCTGGTTGAACGCCTCGGACGCGTGCAGCTTCTCGACGATGGCGGCCGGCAGCGGCTCGTCCGTGTCGATGTGGCGCGCGTACGAGGCGAGGATCTCGGGCCAGTAGATCCACATCTCGTTGACCTGGCTGGGGAATTCGACGAAGTCCCGGAAGACGTTCGTGCCCGCGAAGTGCGGGTAGGTCACCGTCGCGAACAGGCCGTGCAGTGCGTGACCGAACTCGTGGAAGAGCGTGGTGACCTCGTCGAGCGTGAGCAGCGTGGGCTGACCCGGTGACGGCTTGGGGACGTTCAGGTTGTTGACGACGACGGGGAGCGTGTCCCGCAGCCGCGACTGCAGCACGATCGAGTTCATCCACGCCCCGCCGCGCTTGGTGTCCCGGGTGTAGAGATCGAGGAGATACAGGCCCAGGGGAGCGCCGTCGGGGTTGCGCACCTCGAAGATGCGGTTGTCGACGTGGTAACCGGTGAGGTCCGGTCGCTCGGTGAACGTGATCCCGTACAGTTCGGTCGCGGCGCGGAAGACGCCGTCCTGCAGGACCCGTTCGGCTTCGAACCAGGGGCGCAGTGCGGCACGGTCCAGTTCGTACTCGGCGGCGCGGACCTTCTCCGTGTAGAAGGCCCAGTCGTGGGCCTCCAGCGGGAACGGGTCGGCTCCGGCGTCGATGAGCGCCTGCAGCTTCTCCTGCTCGCGTCGTGCATTGCGAGCGGCCGGCACAGCCAGCCGGCGCAGCAGTTCGTGCACCGCCTCCGGCGACCTCGCCGTCTCGTCGGAGGTGATGTAGGCGGCGTGGGACTCGTATCCGAGCAGGGCTGCGCGCTCGGCGCGCAGGCGGACGATCTCCCGCAGCGTCTCGCGGTTGTCGTGGCCGTTCCCGCGGGAACCGCGCGCACGCGAGGCATCCAGGATCCGCTGGCGGGAGCGCCGGTTCGTCAGCGACGCGAGGTACGGATGCCCCGTGAACAGGGTGAGGGTGATCACCCACTTGTCCTCCATGCCGCGGTCGCGCGCGGCTTCGGCAGCCGCGGACAGCTCGCCCTCGGTCAGGCCGTCGAGCTCGGACGGGTCGTCGAACACGACCGCGAGGTCGTTGGTGTCGGCGAGCAGGTTCTTCTCGAACTGCGTCGTGAGGGTGGACAGCCGCTGGTTGAGCTCGGTCAGTCGCGCTTTGGCCTCATCGTCGAGACCCGCACCCGCGTGCGCCATCTCGATGTGGTGCCGCGTGACGAGATAGCGCTGCTCCGGGTCGAGGTCGAGTTCGTCGAGCCGGTCGTGCAGCGACCGGATGCGTGCGAAGAGCCGGCTGTTGAGCTGGATGGAGTCCTGATGGGCAGACATCCTCGGCGCGAGCTCTTCCTCGATGGCCTGGATCTCCGGCGTCGCGTCCGCCGACGACACGGTGTAGAAGGCCCGCGCCACGTCCCCCAGCAGCCAGCCGCTGCGCTCGAGCGGGAGCATCGTGTTCTCGAAGGTGGGCTCTGCGTCTTCGGCGACGATCGCGTCGATCTCCGCCGTGTGCGCGGCGAAGGCGTCCTCGAACGCGGGCAGATAGTGCTCGGGGCGGATCGCCGAGTAGTCGGGCAGTCCGAAGGGAAGGGGGGAGGGGGACAGAAGAGGGTTCTCGCTCGCCATGCGCTCAGCCTAATCAGCAGCGCAGCCGCGGCCGCCGTCCGCCGCACTCGGATGCAAACATCCGGTTGCAAAGGAATGCTTGCAAAGAACTGTTTGCACCGCTATGGTCGAGGCATGAGCGAGGACGTGAACGCCGACGACGCGATCCGCCGGGTCAGGGAGCACCACGGGAGCGACAGGGTGCTGGATGCCGGCGCGCTGAAGGCGCTCGCCCATCCGCTCCGCGTGAAGATCTACGACATCCTCAGCCAGTACGGCGCACAGACGGCCAGCTCCCTCGCACAGCGCCTGGGGGAGTCCAGCGGCGCCACGAGCTACCACCTCCGCGCGCTCGCCAAGCAGGACCTCATCCGCGAGGTGCCCGGGCAGGGCACAGCTCGTGAGCGCTGGTGGGAGCGTCCCCCCGGCGGGGTCGCCTTCACCAACCCCGCCGAGATCGCGACGCCGTCCGGTCGCGCCGCGCACCAGCTGGTGACCGAGGAGTTCTTCCGCCTGCGGCAGCAGCAGCTGCTGCACTTCGTCAGCCGCGGTGTCGATGACGAGGACGAGCGGTGGAAGGACTCCAGCATGGTCTCCACCGCCAGCACACGCCTGACGCCGTCGCAGGCCAGGGAGCTGGCCGCGAAGATCATGGCCCTCGTCGATGAGGCCGTCGAGACCCACCGCGATCAGACCGGCGACGATGTCCGACCGGTGACCATCCGTGCGGACCTGTTTCCGCTTCCTCAGTTGGGAGACCCGTCATGACCGCTTTGTCCATCCCTCGAACCCATGTCCGCGTCACGACGTTCGAACGCGTGCTGCTGCGGGTATCGGCCGCGACGGACCGCTACGTCGCATCCCGGATCGCCCGGCGCACCGGCGACGCGGCGCGCGCGGCGCTGGCCACGCGCGAGAGCGTCGCCGACGCGCGCAGCGATGCGCGCGCGCTCGGCGGCCTGGGAATTCCGCCGCGATGAGCGCAGCCGCCGGCGTCGTGGACGGAAGGCGATCCCGCAGGCGGCGGGGGATCCCGCTCGGCCGGGACTTCGGCAAACTGTGGACGGCGGCGGCCTTCAGCAACCTCGCCGACGGCGTGGGACGCGTCGCCGTCCCGCTCATCGCGACCACCCTGACACGCGATCCGCTCGCCATCTCGGCCATCAGCGCACTGGCGTTCCTGCCCTGGCTCGTGTTCGGCCTTCCCGCCGGCATGGTGGTCGACCGGTTCGACCGGCGCCGGATCATGGCGATCGCGAACACGCTTCGCGGAGCGGCAGCGGTGGGCCTGGCTGTGCTGACGGCGACGGGCACCATCACCATCTGGTGGCTGTTCGCGGGCGTCCTGGTGTTCGGACTGGGAGAGACGCTGTTCGACAACGCGACGAACGCCATCGTGCCGGCCCTCGTCCCGCGCCGGGGGCTGGACCGGGCCAACGGGTTCCTGCAGGCGGCTCAGATCACGATCGACAATTTTGTCTCGGCCCCGATCGGCGGGGTGCTCTTCGCCGTCTCCCTGGCGCTGCCGCTGTGGGTGGGAGCGACGGGATACCTCGTGCCGATCGTGCTCGCGCTGCTCCTGCCGATCTCCGCGGCCCGTCCGCTGCAGGAACCTCGCACCGAGTCGACGGCAGAGGGCTCGACCGCGACGGCTCCGGTCATCGCGACGGGGGAGCCACTGGCCGCCGGCGAGCGCGTCGTCGCTCCCGACGACGCCGCCGATCCGGCGCCGCGGGGTTCCGCCGCCGAGCGCGCCGCCTCCGTCTCGGCGGGCGAGGCATTCTCTTACCTCTGGCGCCACCGGTTTCTGCGCGCGATGGTCCTGTTCACGTGCATCGTGGGTTCGGCATTCGCCTTCGCGCAGGCTCCGATCTTCCTGTACTTCCTCGACGAGCAGTCGGTGGACCCCGCCGCGATCGGCCTGGTGACCGCAGGCATCGGTCTGGGCGCGCTGGGGGGATCGCTCATCGCACCCGCGCTGGTGCAGCGCTTCACGCGCGGCCCCGTCCTTCTGGGAGCGAACCTGGTGGCAGCGCTCGGCCTGTTCGGCGTCTGGGCCGCGCCCGAGCCGATCACGGCGACGCTCGCCTACGCGACGATGGCGTGCGCCGTGTCGATCTGGAACGTCCCGTGGGGAGCCCTGCGGCAGGCCATCGTGCCGGGAAGGCTCTTCGGACGCGTGCTCGGCATCATCCGCAGCCTGACGTGGGGCATCTTCCCGTTCTCCACGCTGCTCGGCGGCTGGGTCGCACGCTTCGACCTGCGCCTGCCCTTCGTCGTGGCCGCCGCGGTGACACTCGTCGCCACCGTCGTGTCCGCCCGGCTTCTGCTGGCCGCGTCACGGCACAACGATCCCGCGCCGTAGCGCTCTCAGCCGAAGCCGTCGCCCGGGTCGTTCTGCGCGACCGGCTCGCCGTTCGCATCGAGGGTCACGATGATCCCGGTATCCAGCTCGGCGATCGGTCGCCCCTCCAGCCACGTCAGCGTCCAGCGCGGGCGCGGCTGACCGTACAGATCGGCGGGGATCGTGGCATCGACGTCGCGGATGCCGCGGCGCAGCGCCTCCGGCACGGCTGCCGGGGGCTCGTCCCCCGAGGTCCAGCGTGTTCCCAGTTGCATGTCAGGCCTCCGGTGCGTCGAGTTCGATGTCGGTCACAGCAAGGGCGTCGGCATCCGCGTACCGGATCTCGGCGATGCGCCCGACAGCTTTCAGGTCCCCTTCCGCCAGCTGCAGCGCAGCCACCGCCGCAGCCGGAGCGGCGATGGTCACCTGCGACACCGAGGCCTTCTGCGACACCTTCGCCTCGGTCTTGGCCCGGCGGATGCCGATGAGCGCCTCTCCGACGATGGCGAGCACGGACGCGTCACCGTCGATGCCCAGCGGCTCGGGCCACGGCGCAGTGTGAACGGACCCGTCGTTGAACCACGACCACGCTTCCTCCGCCGCGAAGGCCAGGACCGGTGCGAACAGCCGCAGCAGCGTCGACAGCGCGGTCCGCAGCGCGAGCGCCGCCGACGCCTGTCCGACGTCGCTCTGGTTGTAGGCGCGCTCCTTCACCAGCTCGAGGTAGTCGTCGCAGAACGTCCAGAAGAACGACTCCGTCAGTTCGAGCGCGCGCGCGTGATCGAACGCGTCGAGCGCCCTGGTGGCCTCGCGGACGACGCCGTCGAGGGTGGCGAGCATCGACGCGTCCAGCGCATGGGTGACGCGGGCGTCCTCGGGCACCGGGAACGACAGGACGAACTTCGCGGCGTTGAGCACCTTGATGGCGAGGCGGCGACCGATCTTGATCTGCGTCGGGTTCTGCGGGTCGAAGGCCGCATCCGTGCCCAGCCTGCTGGAGGCCGCCCAGTAGCGCACCGCGTCGGACCCGTGCTGCGCGAGGATGTCGGCCGGCGTGACGACGTTCCCCTTCGACTTGGACATCTTCTTGCGATCGGGGTCGACGATGAAGCCGGAGATCGCGGCATCCGTCCACGGCGACCGGTCATCCTCGAGGGCGCTGCGCAGCAGCGTCGAGAACAGCCACGTGCGGATGATGTCCTGGCCCTGGGGACGCAGGTCGAACGGGGCCACGAGGTCCCACAGCTGCGGATCCCGCTCCCAGCCACCCGCGAGCTGCGGCGTCAGCGACGACGTCGCCCACGTGTCGAAGATGTCCCGCTCGCCGTCGAAGCCGCCGGGCACGCCGCGCTGGTCCTCGGTGTAGCCCGGGGGCACGTCCGTGGTGGGGTCGACGGGCAGCGCGGCGGGGTCGGGCGTGAGGACGCGGTCGTAGTCGCGTTCGCCGTTCTCGTCCAGGGCGTACCACACCGGGATCGGCACGCCGAAGAAGCGCTGCCGCGAGACCAGCCAGTCGCCGGTGAGCCCGTTCGTCCAGTTCTCGTAGCGCACCCGCATGAAATCCGGGTGCCAGGAGATCTCCCGGCCCAGGGCGATGAGCTTGTCGCGCAGCGTCTCGTCGCGCGCGCCGTTGCGCAGGTACCACTGGCGCGTGGAGACGATCTCGAGAGGCCGGTCGCCCTTCTCGAAGAACTTCACCGCGTGCGTGAAGGGCTTGGGGTCGCCCTCCATCTCGCCGGACTCCTGCAGCATCTCGACGATGCGCTTCTTGGCGCTGAACACCGTCTTGCCGGCGAGCTCGGCGTAGGCGCCGCGCGCCGCCTCGGTCACGATCACGTCCGGCGCCTCGGCCATCACTCGGCCGTCCTGGCCGAGGATGGTGCGGTTGGGCAGGTCCAGCTCACGCCACCACACGATGTCGGTCACGTCGCCGAACGTGCAGATCATCGCGATGCCCGAGCCCTTGTCCTGCTGCGCGAGCGGGTGCGCGAGGACCGGCACCTCCACATCGAACAGCGGCGTGCGCACGGTCGTTCCGAAGAGAGGCTGATAGCGCTCGTCGTCCGGGTGCGCCACGAGTGCCACGCACGCGGGAAGAAGCTCCGGGCGCGTCGTCTCGATGAAGACGTCGCCGCTGCCGTCGGCCTTGTGGAACGCGACGCGGTGGTAGGCCGCCGGCTGGTCGCGGTCCTCGAGCTCGGCCTGGGCGATGGCGGAGCGGAAGTCGATGTCCCACAGGGTCGGCGCGAGCGCCTGGTACGCCTCGCCGCGCTCGAGGTTGCGCAGGAACGCCAGCTGGCTGGTGCGGATGGTGTCGTCGGAGATCGTCCGGTAGGTCTGCGACCAGTCCACGCTCAGGCCGAGCGAGCGCCACAGCGCCTCGAAATGCTTCTCGTCCTCGACGGTCAGCTTCTCGCACAGCTCGATGAAGTTGCGACGGCTGACCGGCACCTGATCGGCCGCGCGGCTGGACTTGTTGTCACCGCCCTCGAACGGCGGCGTGAAATCCGGGTCGTAGGGCAGCGAGGGGTCGCACCGCACGCCGTAGTAGTTCTGCACGCGACGCTCCGTCGGCAGCCCGTTGTCGTCCCATCCCATCGGATAGAACACGGTCTTGCCGCGCATGCGCTCGAAGCGCACCTTGACGTCGGTGTGCGTGTAGCTGAAGACGTGCCCGATGTGGAGACTTCCCGACGCCGTCGGCGGCGGAGTGTCGACCGAGAAGACGCCGGCGCGGCCCACCTCGGCGGCACGCACCCGGTCGAACAGGTACGTGCCCTGCGCGGTCCAGGCTGCATCCCACTTCGCTTCGAGACCCTCGAGTGCGGGCTTGTCGGGAATCTGCGCGTCGGCCATGGGTCTCCTCGTGCGATATGTGCGGCACTGTGTGAGCGTGCCTGAGTGTGGATGCCGGCACGAGTCTACCGTCGCCGCCGCGCCTGCCCGGCGCGTCAGCGCGGAGAGGCCACGGCCTCCCGATCGGCCACGGAGGCCTCGTCGGCGGCCGTGTCGAGCTCCGCGTCCAGCGACGCATCGCGCTCGAGCGGCTCGGCCTCGCGGTCGACCGGCTGCGCGGCCTCCACGGGGTGCACCGGGCGCAGCGTCGCGGCGGCGGCGATGCCGAGGGCGAGCAGGATGCCGGTGGCCCCGGCCCCGATGAGAACGGCGCCCAGGAGCGCCACGGACTGTCCGACGTACACGTCCACACCCGTGGCGGTGCCGGCGTTCAGCGTGGTCGTCATCGTGCCGAGCCTGTCGCTCAGGATGTACGCGCCTGCGGCGATGGTTCCTGCGGAGGCGAGGACGAGGACCCAGAACGGGATGCTGCGGATCAGGCGGGGGCGGATAGGCATGGGAATCACTCCTCGTGGGCGCGGCCCGGGCGGCCACGGCATCCGTCCACTCTGGCATGGCCCCCGGGACGGGGCCTCAGCGGGGCCTATGGATCCGCTGTGTCCGCTCAGCGCCGAGGGGGCGCGAGCGCGACCGGCGCCTTGAGGTGCACGACGACCGCCGTCATCGCGGCGACGAGGACCACCGCGAGGACCATGTGGATGTTCACCAGCCAGATGGGAAGACCCGTGCGCGCCTGCCAGAGGCCGACGCCGACCTGCGCCAGCTCGACGACGAGCAGGAGCGCGGTCCACAGGCGCAGCCGCAGTGCCGGGGGAGTGCGCCACGCCCCGACCAGGAGCACGACCGTGAGGGCGAGCGTGGCGTATGCGGGCCACGAGTGCACGTGCTGCATGAGCTCCGGGTCCAGTCCGTTGCGCGCGGCGCCGCCGTCGCCGGCGTGCGGGCCCGAGCCGGTGACGAGGATCCCGACGACGACCGTCACGAGCACCAGGGCGCTGGTCACATGGGTGGCGACCGCGAACCAGCCGGGCACGGCGCGCTCACGCGGACCGGGGGCGGCGTAGACGCGCGCCACGAGGACCGCCGAGAGGGCGACGAGGATCACCGATGCGAAGTAGTGCAGCCCGACGACGTAGGGGTTGAGGTTCGTCAGCACGGTGATCCCGCCGATGATCGCCTGCAGTGGGACGTAGAGGCCGATCCCGAGGGCCAGCCAGAACAGGTCGCGCCGTTCGGCCCGCATGCGCACCACGAGGAGGAACGTCACGATCGCCACGGCGACCAGCACGAAAGTCAGCAGCCTGTTGCCGAACTCGATCACCCCATGGATCCCCATCTCGTGCGTGGCCACGAAAGAGTCGGCGGTGCACTTGGGCCAGGTGGGGCAACCGAGCCCCGACCCGGTGAGCCGGACGAGGCCACCCGTTCCCACGATCCCGATCTGCACGACGAGGGTCGCCCACGCCGCGGCGATCACCCGGCGGTCCACCGTGGTGGGCAGCCGGCCCCACCACCGCTGGAAGGTGCTGGCGGCAGGCGTCGTCGTCGGTTCCGCGGACATGGTCGTCGTCGCCTCCTGTGCTCGGCTCCCCGCACCCGCGGGAACAGACGCGGCGCGTCCGGTGGGGGGTGGAACCTGTAGAATCGAGGGGTCGGTCACGCGCGCACTCGACCGGTACGGACGAAGGCGCGGAGCACCACCGACAGTCTAGGCGCGATGGTCGGCGCCACTTGAGAGGGCCCACGAGCGGCATCCGCCTCCGGTGACTCCACCGGAGGAACCGGACTGCCGGGGCGGATGACACCGCAGGGCCCGGAGGAGAACGTGACGATGTCTGATGTGCTGATCGATCGCCCGGAGCTGGACAGCCTGGGGGTCTACGAGTTCGGCTGGCATGACCCCGACGCCGCCGGCGCGAGCGCGAAGCGCGGTCTCAACGAGGCCGTCGTCCGCGACATCTCGGCGATGAAGGCGGAGCCGGAGTGGATGCTGAAGAACCGGCTCAAGGGGCTGCAGCTCTTCGAGCGCAAACCCATGCCCACGTGGGGTGCTGACCTGTCGGAGATCGACTTCGACAACATCAAGTACTTCGTGCGCTCGACCGAGAAGCAGGCGCAGTCCTGGGAGGACCTTCCCGAGGACATCCGCAACACCTACGAGCGGCTGGGCATCCCCGAGGCCGAGCGCTCCCGTCTGGTCGCCGGCGTCGCCGCGCAGTACGAGTCCGAGGTGGTCTACCACCAGATCCAGGAGGACCTGGAGCGACAGGGTGTCATCTTCATGGACACCGACACGGCGCTGCGGGAGCACCCCGAGTTCTTCGAGGAGTACTTCGGCACGGTGATCCCCGCCGGCGACAACAAGTTCGCGGCGCTGAACACCGCGGTGTGGTCGGGCGGATCGTTCGTGTACGTCCCCAAGGGCGTGCACGTGGACATCCCGCTGCAGGCGTACTTCCGCATCAACACCGAGAACATGGGCCAGTTCGAGCGGACGCTCATCATCGCCGACGAGGGCTCCTACGTGCACTACATCGAGGGCTGCACGGCGCCGATCTACAAGAGCGACTCGCTGCACTCCGCGGTCGTCGAGATCATCGTCAAGAAGAACGCCCGCGTGCGCTACACGACGATTCAGAACTGGTCGAACAACGTCTACAACCTCGTCACCAAGCGCGCCGTCGCTCACGAAGGCGCGACGATGGAGTGGATCGACGGCAACATCGGCTCCAAGGTGACGATGAAGTACCCGTCGATCTTCCTGATGGGCGAGCATGCCAAGGGCGAGACGCTGTCGGTCGCCTTCGCGGGACCCGGGCAGCACCAGGACGCCGGCGCGAAGATGATCCACATGGCGCCGTACACGCAGTCCTCGATCGTGTCGAAGTCCATCGCGCGCGGGGGCGGACGAGCCGGCTACCGCGGCGAGGTCCGGGTGGATGCCAACGCGCATCACTCCGCCAACACCGTCCGCTGCGACGCGCTGCTGGTGGACACCATCTCGCGATCGGATACGTACCCGGCCATCGACATCCGCGTCGACGACGTCCAGCTGGGGCACGAGGCGACGGTGTCCAAGGTGAGCGAGGAGCAGCTCTTCTACCTCATGAGCCGCGGCCTCCCCGAGGACGAGGCCATGGCGATGATCGTGCGCGGCTTCATCGAGCCGATCGCCCGCGAGCTGCCCATGGAATACGCGCTCGAACTCAACAAGCTCATCGAGATGGGCATGGAAGGATCCGTCGGCTAGATGAGCGCTGCGACTCAGGCCCCCGCCACCGTTCCCGGAGCGAAGGGCCACACCGACGGTGCCGGTGCCTTCGTGCCGGTGCAGACCCGTTCCGAGCGGCTCCGGTCATACGACCCGGCGGCGTTCGAGACGCCGACCGGTCGTGAGGTCAACTGGAAGCACACCCCGGTCGGCCGCCTCGCGCGACTGTTCGCCGATGTCCCGGGCGACCCGGGCGCTGTGCCCTTCGCGGTGACCGGTCCGGTCACGGCGGCCGGGCTCGCGATCGGCTCCGCACCGCGCGGCGAGGTGTTCGTCCCCGAGGACCTTCCTGCGGCCGTCGCCTGGACGCGGTCCGCGGAAGCGCTGTACATCTCGATCCCCGCCGAGGCCGAGCTCGACGAGCCGGTCGTCGTGGCGGCGAACGGCACGGGCTCCGACCTCGTCGCGCACGGGCACGTCGTGATCGAGGCATCCCGCCACTGCCGCGCCACCGTGGTGCTGCGGCACGCGGGAGCGGCGCAGTTCGCACAGAACGTCGAGATCATCGTGCGCGAGGGCGCCCAGCTCCAGGTCGTCACCGTGCAGCAGTGGGACGACGACGCCGTCCACGCGGCATCGCACCAGGCTCGCGTGGAGCGTGACGCGACCCTGCGGCACGTGGTCGTCAGCTTCGGCGGCGGCGTGGTGCGGGTGAACCCCAGCGTGGAGCTCGCCGGCACCGGATCGCGCGGCGAGCTGTACGGCCTGAGCTACTCCGACTCCGGCCAGCACCTCGAGAGCCAGGTGTACCTGCATCACAAGGGCGCCGAGACCACGGGCGACGTGCTGTACAAGGGTGCGCTGCAGGGTGAGGCCGCACGCAGCGTGTGGATCGGCGACGTGCTCATCGGCCGCGACGCCGTGGGCACCGACTCGTACGAGGCCAACCGCAACCTCGTGCTCACCGACGGCGCGCGCGCCGAGTCGATCCCGAACCTCGAGATCGAGACGGGCGACATCCGCGGCGCCGGGCACGCCAGCGCCACCGGGCGCTTCGACGACGAGCAGCTGTTCTACCTGCAGGCGCGCGGCATCCCCGAGGACGAGGCGCGCCGTCTCGTGGTGCTCGGCTTCCTCGCCGAGATCGTGCAGAAGATCGACGTCCCGGCGCTGCAGGAGGAGCTCTTCGCCGCCATCGAGGACGAGCTCGCCGAAGGAGCCGCCCGATGACCGCGCAGCGCGTCTGCGCTCTCGGCGACCTGGTGCAGGACGAGGCTCAGCGCTTCGAGCTCGACGGCGTGGCGATCGCCGTCGTCCTCGACGCGAACGGCCAGGTGCACGCGATCGGCGACACCTGCACCCACGGCGACATCTCGCTCGCCGAGGGCTTCGTCGACGGCGACGCGCTGGAGTGCTGGGCTCACGGCTCGGCGTTCTCGCTGCGCACCGGCAAGCCCCTCAACCTCCCGGCCTACGAACCCGTCCCGGTGTTCCAGGTCACGATCGACGGCGACGACGTCCTGATCGATCCCGCTGTCAAGCTCGAAGTGAACTGAAGAAGGTACCCACGAATGTCTGTCCTCGAGATCCGCGACCTGCACGTGACGGTCGAGACGGATGCCGGCACCACGCCGATCCTCAACGGCGTGACCCTCACGATCCGCACCGGTGAGACCCACGCCATCATGGGCCCGAACGGCTCCGGCAAGTCGACCCTGGCCTACACGATCGCCGGTCACCCGAAGTACACCGTCACCGCGGGCACGATCACGCTCGACGGCGAGGACGTGCTGGCCATGTCGGTCGACGAGCGCGCCCGCGCGGGCCTGTTCCTGGCGATGCAGTACCCGGTCGAGATCCCGGGCGTCACCGTGACGAATTTCCTCCGGACCGCGAAGACCGCCGTCGAGGGCGAGGCCCCGTCCATCCGCACGTGGACGAAGGACGTCAAGGCGTCGATGAAGAATCTCCGCATGGATCCCAAGTTCGCTCAGCGCAACGTCAACGAGGGCTTCTCCGGCGGAGAGAAGAAGCGGCACGAGATCCTGCAGCTGGAGCTGCTGAAGCCTCAGATCGCCGTGCTCGACGAGACCGACTCGGGCCTGGACGTCGACGCGCTCAAGATCGTCTCCGAAGGGGTCAACCGCGCCAAGGCCGAGACGGACCTCGGCGTGCTGCTGATCACGCACTACACGCGCATCCTCCGGTACATCCACCCCGATCACGTGCACGTGATGGTGGGCGGACGCATCGTCGAGGAAGGCGGCCCCGAGCTGGCCGACCGCCTCGAGGACGAGGGCTACGACCGCTACCTGCCCGCCGGCGAGGAGGAGCCCGCCGAGGCTCCGGTCGAGGCCTGAGCGGCGCCGTTCGCGACGCGCACGCGTAGGATCGTTATATGACCGCAACACTCACGGCCGAGAAGTACGACGAGGTCACCGAGGCCCTCAAGGACGTCATGGACCCCGAGCTCGGGATCAACGTCGTCGACCTCGGCCTCATCTACGACCTGGCCTGGGACGACGAGAACGACGCGCTGGTCATCCACATGACGCTGACCTCGGCCGGGTGCCCGCTGACCGACGTGCTCGAGGAGCAGACGGCTCAGGCGCTGGACGATGTCGTGGAGCGCTTCCGGATCAACTGGGTCTGGATGCCGCCGTGGGGCCCGGAGCGGATCACCGACGACGGCCGCGACATGATGCGGGCGCTCGGCTTCGCGATCTGAGGTCTCCGGCCCTCGGTAGGGTCGTACGGTGAGCGTCACCCCCCTGCAGACCCTTCCGATCGAACAGCTTCGCCGCCGCTGGAGCACGAAGTGGCGGCACTACGGCGACGACGTCCTGCCGCTCTTCGTCGCCGAGACCGACTTCGCGCCCGCGCCGGCGGTCACCGCGGCACTGCACCAGGCGGTGGAACTGGGAGACACCGGCTACACGCCGCCGGACCCCGGGGTCGCGACGGCGTACGCCGCCTTCGCCGAGCGACGCTTCGGCTGGACCGTGGATCCGGCGCGCGTGCGGACCACCTGCGACGTGATGATGGGCGTCGTCGAGATCCTCCGCGCGGTGACGCGCCCGGGGGACCGCGTCGTCGTGACGCCCCCGGTCTACCCGCCGTTCTTCGAATGCGTGCCCGAAGCGGGCGCCGTGGTGGAGCGCGTGCCGCTTCTCGACACGGGCACATCCTGGCAGCTCGACCTCGCCGGAATCGAGGCGGCGCTCGCCGGCGGTGCGCGCGCGGTGCTGCTGTGCAACCCGCACAACCCCACCGGCACCGTCCACTCCCGGGAGTCTCTCGCGGCACTGGCGGACCTCGCCGCGCGATTCGACGCGGTCGTGGTCAGCGACGAGATCCACGCCCCGCTCACGAACGTCGGCGCCCGGTTCACGCCGTTCCTGGACGCATCACCGGTGGCCGCACGCGTCGGGTACGCCGTCACCAGCGCCAGCAAGGCCTTCAACCTCGCCGGGCTCAAGTGCGCGCTCATGGTCACCGCCGATGACGCGACCGCCTCGGTGGTGCGAGGGCTCCCCGCCGAGGTGGAGTGGCGCACCGGCCTGTTCGGCGCCATCGGCGCCGTCGCCGCGTTCTCTGCCGAGAGCGACGCCTGGCTCGATGCCCAGCTGGCGGCGCTCGATGTCAACCGGAGGCTGCTGGCGCAGCTGCTCGACGCCCACGTCCCGGGCGCTCGCTATCGCGTCCCCGACGCCGGGTTCCTCGCGTGGGTGGATCTGTCCGCTCTCGGCTGGGGCGACAACCCGGCCGTGAAGATCCTCCGCGACGCCCGGGTCGCGCTGCATTTCGGACCGCAGTTCGGCGAAGAGGGCCGCGGGCACGTGCGCATCAACTTCGGCTGCGCGCCCGACATCCTCCAGGACGCCGTCGAGCGCATCGGTCACCTGGCGCGCGCATGACGGCGCCCGAGGCGAGCGGAGCGGGCGTCTGGCACGCCCGCTACGTCTGGGTCACGGTGGGCGCCGTCGCCCTGATCTTCCTCGCGGCGATGCAGTCCCTGGCGATCACCACCGTGATGCCGGTCGTGAGCGCCGATCTCGACGGCGAGCAGCTCTACGCCGTCGCGTTCGCGGGCACTCTCGCGACGAGTGTGATCGGGATGGTCGTCGCCGGCGTCTGGTGCGATCGAGGCGGCGTGCTCACTCCGCTGACCACCGCGGTCGTCCTGTTCGTGGTCGGACTGCTCATCGCGGGACTCGCGCCCACCATGCCCCTGCTGGTGGCCGGGCGACTGGTGCAGGGGCTCGGAACGGGCGGGCAGACCGTGGCGCTGTACGTCGTGGTGGCACGCGTGTATCCCGCGCCGCTGCACGGTCGCGTCTTCGCCGCGTTCTCTGCCGCGTGGGTGGTGCCCTCGCTCATCGGACCGTTCCTCGCGGGCGCCGTCACGGAGTTCCTGCACTGGCGGTGGGTGTTCCTGGGCGTGGCGGTCCTGACGGTCGTCGCCTTCGCGATGGTGGCGGTCCGGCTGCACGGGCTGCCGCTGCACACCGAGGATCCGGCTCGTGGGCGCATCGGACCGCGCCTGGGGTGCTCGATCGCCGTCGCCGTCGGGGCGCTCGGGCTGAGCCTTGCCGGAGAGCTCGAGGCCTGGGCGTGGGCGGCGGTCGTCGCTTCCCTGGTCCTCATCGGGGTCGCTGCCCGTCCGCTGCTGCCTCGCGGCACCCTCATCGCCGCACGGGCGCTGCCCAGCGTGGTGCTGATGCGCGGCCTGATCGCAGGAGCCCTCTTCGGCGCCGAGATCTACGTCCCCTACCTGCTGATCGATCACTACGGCTTCTCGCCGACCTGGGCGGGCCTCGGACTGACCGCGGCGGCCCTCGCGTGGGCGGCCGCCGCCGACGTGCAGGGCAGGTTCGGCGACCGGCTCGGCAACACCCGGATCACGCTGGTCGGATCCGCCCTGCTCGTGATCGCACTGGTCTGCGCCGCATGCACGGCGCTGTGGTATCTGCCGCCGGCCGTCATGATCGCCGGCTGGGCCTTGGCCGGAGGCGGCATGGGATTGATGTATCCGCGTCTGACCGTGCTGACGCTGGCCTACTCCACCCCGCAGAACCAGGGGTTCAACTCATCGGCCCTCTCCATCTCGGATGCCGTCGGCTCGGCCACCGCCATCGCGGCGATGGGCCTGACCTTCACGGCGCTGGCGGGAACGGGCGCAGGGTTCCCGGCGGTGTTCGCCATCGGCATCCTGCTCGCGCTCGCGGCATTGGTGCCGGGCCTGCGGCTCGGTCACGCGCAGGAGGAGGTCCGCGTCGGACGGTGACGCAGAGGCGGCGCTGATTTGGTTCACAGGGCAGGTAAGGCTAGCCTAACTGCGTGAGCTCTTCCGTCGCCGTACGCACCCGACCCGCGTACCGTCCCTACGCCGCCACCGTCGCGGACGTGCAGCGGCTGTCCCCGCACTTCGTGCGCGTGGTGTTCACGAGCGCCGACTTCGACGTCTTCGGCACCGCCGGCCTCGACCAGCGGGTGAAGCTCATCCTGCCGGGGACCGACGGTCGTGTCAGCGACATCGGGCAGCATGACCCGGACGCGATCGATGCGGGGGAGTGGTACGCCACGTGGCGGGCCATCCCGCACGAGGTGCGCAGCCCGTTGCGCACGTACACCGTGCGTCGCATCGACCCCGGAGCTCGTCTGCTCTCCGTCGACTTCGTCGTCCACCACGACGCCGGGCCGGGGGGCGCATGGGCCGCACAGGCCGCCGTCGGACAGGAGATCGTCGTGGTCGGTCCCGACCAGCGCAGCGACGGGTACCGACTCGGTCTGGACTGGCATCCCGGCACCGCCCGCCGCGTCGTGCTCGCCGGCGACGAGACGGCGGCACCGGCCATCTCGGGGATCCTGGAGAGCCTGGACGACTCGTACGAGGTGGACGCGTTCATCGAGGTCCCCTCGGCGGCCGACGCCCTCGACCTGGACATCCCGGAGGGCTTCCGCGTGACGTGGCTGGCCCGCGGCGAGCGGGAGCACGGCGCAGCGCTCAGCGAAGCGGTCACCGCGTGGAGCGCCGGAGCCGGCGACGTGCTGGTGCGCGCCGCCGCCCCGCGCACGCAGGAGCTCACCGAGATCGACGTGGACCGCGACCTGCTGTGGGACAGCCCCGAGGACGCCGAAGGCGAGTTCTACGCGTGGATCGCGGGCGAGGCCGCCATGGTCAAGGGCCTTCGGCGCCATCTCGTCCAGGGGTGCGGCGTCGATCGCAAGCGCGTCGCGTTCATGGGCTACTGGCGCCTGGGACTGTCCGAGCGACAGGAATGACCGCTGCTCGCGCTCGGCGCGGGCGCCTCCTTCTCTTCGCCGCCGTCGCGCTGCTGCTCGTCGCGGTGCTCGCCAGTCTCATGATCGGCGCTCGCGCGGTGCCGCCGGGCGTCGTGCTCGACGCTCTCGTCCGGCCCGACATGTCGCTGGCCGATCACAGCGTGATCGTGACGCAGCGCGTGCCACGGACGGTGATCGGCATCGTCGCGGGGGCCGCGCTGGCCCTCGCCGGCACGCTGATGCAGGGCCTCACTCGCAACCCGCTGGCGGATCCGGGCCTGCTCGGCGTCAACGCCGGCGCATCGGTCGCCGTCCTCTCCGCGATCACGCTGTGGGGGATCACCGCCCCGTCGGGGTTCGTCTGGTTCGCGTACGCGGGCGCCGCCGTGGCCGCCGTCGTGGTCGCCGTCATCGGCACGCGCGGGCCGGACGGCTCGAGCCCCGCCAAGCTCGCCCTGACCGGAGCCGCCGTGACGGCGGGTCTGACCGCGGTCACGACGCTGATCCTCACGACCTCCATCACCGCGTTCGACGTCTTCCGGTACTGGCAGGTCGGCGGGCTCACCGCGCGCGGACTGGACACGGTCGGCGTGGTGATCCTCCCGGTCATGGTCGGCGCCGTCATCGCGCTCGTGTCGGCGCGCGGCCTCGATCTCATGGCGCTCGGCGATGCCACCGCGAAGGGGCTGGGCCACAGCGTCGCCCGCACCCGCGCGGCCGGAATCGTCGCGACGGTGCTGCTGTGCGGCGGGGCCACCGCCATCGCCGGCCCCATCGTCTTCCTCGGTCTGCTCGTCCCGCACGCGCTGCGCGCGGTCGTCGGCAGTGACTACCGCTGGCTGCTGGCGACCGCCGTCCCCGCCGGCGCCGTCGTGCTGCTGGCGGCGGACGTGCTGGGGCGCGTGATCGCGCTTCCGGGGGAGGTGCAGGCCGGCCTCGTCGTGGCCTTCGTCGGCGCGCCCGTTCTGATCTCACTGGTCCTTCGCCGAGGGCGGGTGGCGCTGTGACAGCCTCCGCCGTCCTCGCCATCCGTGCGCGCACACGGACACGCCGCATCGCTGTGGTCGGCGCCGCTCTGCTCGTGGGGCTGATCGTCGCCACGACCGCCTTGACCGTCGGCGACTACGCCATCTCGCCCGGCGACGTGTGGCGGACGCTGTGGGGAGGCGGTGACCGGGCCCAGGCGTACGTCATCTTCCAGGTGCGCGCACCCCGGCTGGCGATGGCGCTCGTGGTCGGGGCGGCGCTGGGCGCCGCCGGTGCGCTGCTGCAGGCGCTGCTGCGCAACCCGCTGGCGAGCCCGGACCTTCTGGGCATCTCGGGAGGCAGCGGCGTCGCCGCCGTCTTCGCCCTGCTGGTGCTCGGCATCGGCGGACCGCTGCTGGCCGTCGCCGCATTCGCCGGCGGCCTCGTCGTGGCGTCGTTCCTGCTGTTGGCGGGCCACCACCGATCCGACGGCGGCTACCGGCTGATCCTCGCAGGCGTCGGCGTGGCGTTCCTGTGCACCGCGGTCACGAGCTTCCTGATGGTGAGGGCTCAGGTCGAACTCGCGCAGGCGGCGCTGATCTGGCTCACCGGGAGCCTCGCCTCGACGCCGTGGTGGAACGTCCTCACCGTCGCCGTGGTGACCGTCGCCGCACTTCCCGCCGTGGTCGCCTGCGCACGCTGGCTCCCGATCGTGCAGATGGGGTCCGCGACGGCCGCGTCGCTGGGCGTGCGCGCCTCGACGGTGAAGGTCGTGACGGTGCTCACCGCCGTGCTGCTGACCGCCGTCACGTGCGCGTTCGCAGGGCCGATCTCGTTCATCGCACTGTGCGCCCCGGCGATCGCACGCCCGCTGCTCGGACATGGCGCGGTGGCCGTGGGCACGAGCGCGGCGGTCGGAGCGGCGCTGCTGGCGGCGGCCGACATCGTCGCCCAGTTCGCCATCCCCGGCTACGCCATGCCCGTCGGCGTGGTCACAGGCGCCATCGGGGCGATCTTCCTGCTGTGGCTGCTTGCGACGTCGAAAGGACGACAGCTGTGACTTCCGCATCCGCCCCTCGTCTGACCGCCCGCGGGCTGACCGCGGGGTACCCCGGCCGTCGCGTGATCGAGGACCTCGACCTGGAGATCGCCCCCGGGCGCATCACGATGATCATCGGCGCCAATGCGTGCGGGAAGTCGACGCTGCTCAGCGTGCTGGCACGGGTGAATCCGCCGCTGGGCGGACGCGTCGAGCTCGACGGCGTCGACACCGCGACGCTCCCGCGGCGGCGCTTCGCGCAGAGCGTCGGGCTCCTCCCGCAGCATCCGAGCGCCCCCGAGGGCCTCACGGTGGCAGAGCTGGTCTCGCGTGGGCGTCATCCGCACCGCGGCGTCTTCCAGCGCTGGAGCGCCGCGGACACCGCCCGCGTCGACGACGCGATGGCGAAGACGGGCGTGGCGGCGCTGGCGGACCGGCCCGTCGGCGACCTCTCGGGCGGTCAGCGCCAGCGCGTCTGGATCGCGATGGCGCTCGCGCAGGAACCGCGCATCCTGCTGCTGGACGAACCCACGACCTTCCTCGACCTCAGCCACCAGATCGAGGTGCTCGACCTGCTGCGCACGCTGAACCGCACGGACGGCACGACGATCGTCGTGGTCCTCCACGAGCTCAACCTCGCCGCCCGCTACGCGGACGATCTCGTCGTGATGAGCCGCGGCCGCGTCGTCGCGCACGGAGCCCCCGCCGACGTCCTCACCAGCGACGTCGTCGCGCAGGCCTTCGACCTGGACGCCCTCGTCATGCCCGACCCCCTGACCTCGACCCCCCTCGTCATCCCCGTCCCCGGCGGCGCGCACGCCGCGGCCGACGAGGCGTGACGCCACTGAAAGGAACCACCATGTCCGCACTCACCTCCCGACTGTCCGCGCTGGCTGCGCTGACGGTCGCCGGCGGCCTCGTGCTGAGCGGATGCGCCGGCGCCGCCACGCCCGCGACCTCCAGCGACGCCGACGCCCCCTCCGGCTCGAGCGAAGGCTTCCCCGTGACCTTCGAGCACATGTACGGCGAGACCATCATCGAGGAGGCGCCCGAGCGCGTCGCCACGTGGGGCTGGGGCGCCACCGACGCGGTGCTGGCCCTCGGGATCGTCCCCGTTGCCGTGGCATCCATGGACTACGGCGGGGGTGACAACCGCATCACCCCGTGGGTCGAGGACGCCCTCGCCGACCTCGGCGGCGAGGAGCCGGTGATCCTCGACAACGCCTCGTTCGAGCTCTCGGTCGAAGAGCTCCTCGCGGCGGACCCCGACGTCCTGATCGCGCCGTACTCCGGACTGACGCAGGAGGAGTACGACGCCGTCACCGCCGCAGGCATCCCGGTCGTCGCGCCCGAAGAGGCGGTGTGGTCGACGCCGTGGCGCGACGTCATCACCGAGACCGGAAAGGCGCTCGGGCTGGAGTCCGAAGCCGACCAGCTCCTGGCGGACCTCGACCAGCAGGTCGCCGACGCGGCCGCCGAGCATCCGGAGTTCGAAGGCACGACCATCGCCTATGCCGCTGACGACGTCGACACGTTCTACCTCTACCTGCCTGCCGACCCGCGCGTGGAGATCCTCGAGGACCTCGGCTTCGTCACCGCCGACGCCGTGACCGCCCTCGACACCGGCGAGTCGACCTTCTACACCACCGTATCCAGCGAGAACCTGGATCAGATCGACGCCGAGGTCATCTTCACGCAGGTCGACAGCGAGGACGAGCTTGAGACCTTCCTCACGTCGGACCGCACGAAGATCATCCCCGCGGTGTCCGCAGGGGCCGTCGGTGCGATCGTCGGGGAGGAGAACGTGGCGGCCATCTCGCCGACCGCGCTGACACTGCCCTGGATCCTGCCGGACATCGTCGAGCAGCTCGCCGCGGCCACCGCGGTCGCCCGAGGCTGACGCGCGCCCGCACCGCGAGAGCCCCCGGCCTTGAGGTCGGGGGCTCTCGCGTCGTGGGATGCCGGGTGCGGCATCCGCTCACGGCGTGCCGGCGTCCGCCTTCCGGACGAGAGCCCACGCGCCGGGGATGACGGCGGCGGCGAGGGCGGCCTTCATCAGGCCGCCGAGGATGAACGGCAGGAGTCCCGCCTCCAGCAGTGCACCGACGGAGTAGTCCAGGCCGAGCACGACGTTGAGGATCAGCGCCATGTAAGGGATGCCGAAGAGGAAGGGCACGACGCTGGCTGCGGCGAAGCCGACGAAGGCGAGCGCCGGCCGGCGGTCCCACGCACGCTGCGCGAACCACCCGGCGACGAAGGCAGCGACGACGAAGCCGATGATGTACCCGAAGCTCGGCTTGGCCACGGCCGCGACCGTGCCGGTGAAGCCGGCGAAGACGGGGAGGCCGGCAAGGCCCGCGATCAGATAGGTCAGCAGCGCCGCAGCACCCCGCCACGCGCCGAGGGCGGCGCCGACCACGATTACGCCGAGCGTCTGACCGGTGATGGGCACCGGCCACAGCGGGACCTCCACCTGAGCGAGCAGAGCGACCACGGCGGCGCCGGAGACGACGAGTCCAGCGTCCAGGGTCAGGGCGCGCAGACGTGAGGACGGACGGGCGATGACGTCGGCGAGCACGCGACGAGGCGGTGCGGCGGCGATGGTTGACATGGCACTCAGCCTAGGACGCGGCGGCGTGACGCCCTTGGATGCCGTGCACCAGAGAACCGCCGCATCGCTGTGTCATCCCCACACCTCGCCCGCGGCCGGGCACGAGGCGCAGGCGACCTATACTGGGAGGCTGGCCGTTCGGCCACTGCCACTCATCCATCGACGAAACGGACGTTCGCTGTGCTCGCCGTGCACGATCTCGAGATCCGCGTGGGCGCCCGCGTGCTCATGTCGGACGTGTCGTTCCGCGTGTCCGACGGTGACAAGATCGGTCTGGTCGGGCGCAACGGCGCCGGCAAGACCACGCTGACCAAGGTGCTGGCCGGGGACGTCCTTCCCTCGGCCGGTCGGGTGGAGCGCGCCGGCGAGCTGGGCTATCTGCCGCAGGACCCGCGGTCGGGTGATCCCGAGATGCTGGCCCGCACCCGGATCCTGGATGCGCGCGGGCTGGGAACGCTCGCCATAGGCATGCACGAGGCATCCCTGGCCATGGCCAGCGACGATGTCGACGCCGCCGCGCGGGCGATGCGCAGATACGCGAGCCTCACCGAGCGGTTCGAGGCGCTGGGGGGCTACGCCGCCGAAGCGGAGGCAGCCTCGATCGCGCACAATCTGTCGCTTCCCGACCGCATCCTCGACCAGCCTCTCAAGACGCTCTCCGGCGGACAGCGCCGCCGCATCGAGCTCGCCCGGATCCTCTTCTCGGATGCGGGCACGATGATCCTCGACGAGCCGACGAACCACCTGGATGCCGACAGTGTGGTGTGGCTGCGCGACTTCCTCAAGGGCTACAAGGGCGGGCTCATCGTGATCAGCCACGATGTCGAGCTCGTCGGCGAGACGGTGAACCGGGTGTTCTACCTCGATGCGAACCGCCAGGTCATCGACATCTACAACATGAACTGGAAGAACTACCTGCGTCAGCGGGTGGCCGACGAGGAGCGTCGCAAGAAGGAGCGCGCCAACGCGGAGAAGAAGGCCACGGCTCTGCAGCAGCAGGCTGCGAAGTTCGGGGCGAAGGCCAGCAAGGCCGCGGCGGCGCACCAGATGGTCGCCCGCGCCGAGAAGCTGCTGTCTGGGCTGGAGGAGGTCCGCCAGGACGATCGCGTGGCCAAGCTCCGGTTCCCGAAGCCGGCGCCGTGCGGCAAGACGCCCCTCACCGCGTCGGGCCTGTCGAAGTCGTACGGATCGCTGGAGATCTTCACGGACGTGGATCTCGCCATCGACCGCGGCTCCAAGGTCGTCGTCCTGGGGCTGAACGGCGCGGGCAAGACGACGCTGCTGCGCATCCTCGCCGGCGTCGACCGTCCCGACACGGGCGTCGTCGAACCGGGCCACGGCCTGAAGATCGGCTACTACGCGCAGGAGCACGAGAACCTCGACGTGAGCCGCTCGGTGCTGGACAACATGATGTCCGCTGCGCCGCACATCACCGCCACGGACGCGCGGAAGGTGCTGGGGTCGTTCCTGTTCACCGGCGACGATGTGCTCAAGCCCGCAGGCGTCCTCTCCGGTGGCGAGAAGACGCGCCTCTCGCTGGCGACGCTCGTGGTCTCCAGTGCCAACGTGCTGCTTCTCGACGAGCCGACCAACAACCTCGACCCCGCCTCGCGGGAGGAGATCCTCGGCGCTCTCGCGCACTACGAGGGCGCGGTCATCCTGGTCTCGCATGATGAGGGCGCGGTCGAGGCGCTGAACCCCGAGCGTGTGCTGATCCTGCCCGACGGCGTCGAGGACATCTGGGGCCGCGACTACGCCGACCTGGTCACGCTGGCCTGACGGGCGCTCAGCGACGGGCCGCGTCGACGAGGGCGTCCTCGATCTCCGCATCCCGGTCCCGCCGCCGGCGCGTCGGAGCGGGGGACGGATGCGGCGTGCCGTCGTCGTCCTCCTCCTCCCGGCGGTGCCGCCGCTCGGTGCGGATGACGTACCCGATGAAGACGAAGCCCATGACGGCGAAGAGGATCCACTGGATGGCGTAGGACAGGTGCGGTCCCGGATCCTCCGACGGGTCCTCGAGGGGCTTCGGCATCGACGCCGGTGCAGGGTCCTCTGAGACGACGATGCCGTACGCGCTGCGCTCGAGCGCCTCGGCAGCGGAGGCGGAGATGCGGTCGGCCACGAGAGACGGCGCGATCGTCGGCACCTGCCCCTCGGGAGCGGACCTGCCTGAGGCCGGGACCGGCTCGGCGGCACGGAGCCGTACGACGACGGTCGTCTGTCCGGCGGGAGGCGCCGGAACGGTCTCCGGCACAGGCGCGTCGTCGCCCGGTGGCACCCATCCCCGGTTCACCAGCAGCACACGACCGTCCGCAGCCCGGAACGGCACCAGCACCTCGAAGGCCGCGGTGCCGCCGTGCGGGCGATTGCGGACGAGCAGTGTGTCGTCGGGAAGGTAGGTGCCGACCAGGCGCACCGGGCGCCACTGGTCGCCGGGATCCAGCTCGCCGCCGGCGGGGATCAGCTCGTCGAGCGGCACCGGGGGAGCGTCGTAGTTCGCCTCGACGAGGGCCAGCTGCTCGGAGCGCTGCTCGTTGCGGGAGAACTGCCAGTTGGACAGGAAGGCGCACGCGACCGCGAACAGCACCGCCAGGGCGATGTAGATGCTCCACCGGCCGGCCTTCGGCAGGTCCTGCATGCTCATGGCGCGGGTCATGACGGCGCCGCCTCGCGCTGCAGCGGGGTCACCGTCACGGGAAAATCGCGCGCCGTCAGGAACGTCTCGAGGTAGCCGACATGGTCGTCGCAGGCGACCCAGGTCTTCGTGCGATCGGCGGCGTGGATGCGCGGGTTGCGCCAGTCGATCCGCCAGCGCGCCGCCGCGCGGCATCCCGCCCGCGAGCACGTGGCATCCGCCGGCGCGTGAACCGCGTCGCTCATGCCGACGCGTCCGGATGCTGGGACGGATCGGTGCGCGGCGGCCGGGGACGGGATTCCTCGATGCGGATGACGCGCTGCTCGGCAGGCGGGACCGGCGCCGCCGTCGCCGGCAGGGCGCCCTTCGGGTCCTCCGGCCGGTCGCGGCGCGCCTCGTGTCCGACGTTGGCCGTGACGACCGCGACGTAGGGCAGGAAGATCGCGGCGGCCGCGAACACCCACGTGTACCAGCCGTACGGGGTGATCAGCACCATGAGCACGAAGCACGCGATGCGGATCCCCATCATGATGAGGTACCGGATCGAGCGCGCGCCCGCTTCGTCGCGCGGGGCGCGAGGCAGCGACGTGGCCGAAGGGGCGTGGTGCGAACTCTTCACGGTGCTTCCAGCGTACGCCGGAAGCACCGTGCCGGCGCCGTCAGAGGCTGCTGTAGACCACGCGGCCGCCCTGGCTCGCGGCCCACGCCAGGAGCGAGAACACCACGATCATGCCGATGATCCACAGGCCCAGTCCGACGTAGCCCACGATCGTGCCGGCCAACGCCATGCCGCGGCCGTTCTCGCCGCTGGTCTTCAGCTGGTGCAGCGAGATGTGCCCGGTCACGACGGCGCCGATCGATCCGATGATCGGCAGGATGCCGATGAGGCCGACGATCGATGCGATGAGGGAGACGATCGCGAGGACGTTCGTCTTGGGCTGAGCGCCGTAGCCGTACGCCGGCGCAGCGCCGTAGGCGGGATAGCCCGGTGCCGCGCCGGGCGCTCCGTACGCGGGCGGGTAGGCGCTCTGCCCTGCTGCGGGGTACGCGCCCGCCGGCGGAGGAGGGTACGCGCCCTGTGCCGGCGGCTGCCCGTGGGCGCCGGTGTAGCCCCCCGGAGGCGCGGAGGGCGGGACGTGTGCATCCCGGCTCCCGGGCGTCGGTGCGGCCGGCTGCGGACCCGCGCCCTGCTCGTTCGCGTGGGCATTGGGTTCGGGGGTGGAGCTGCCGGGAGTGTTGTCGCTCACGATCGACCTTTCTGGGACGTCTGTCCTCCAGCGTTCCAGCGTGCGGCACAAGGTGTCAATCGGCGCGCCGGTAGGCTGGTCCGGTCCGTTCGAGCCCGGGAGCATCATCATGTCCAGCGATCGCGTCGTCCTCGTCACCGGTGGGAACCGCGGCATCGGCCGCGCCATCGCGGAGCGCTTCGTCGCGCTGGGGTATCGCGTCGCCGTCACCGCCCGTTCCGGCGAAGGCCCGGAAGGCACCCTGACCGTGCGGGCGGACGTGACGGACGCCGCAGCCGTCGATGCCGCGTTCACCGAGGTGGAGAGCACGCTGGGCCCCGTGGAGATCGTGGTCGCCAATGCCGGGATCACGAAGGACACGCTGCTGGTCCGCATGACCGAGGAGGACTTCGACACCGTCGTGTCCACCAACCTCGGTGGCGCGTTCCGCGTGGTCAAGCGCGCGTCGAAGGGCATGATGCGCGCGAAGTGGGGTCGCGTCGTCCTCATCTCGAGCGTCGTCGGCCTGTACGGCTCGGCGGGTCAGATCAACTACGCCGCGTCCAAGAGCGCGCTCGTCGGCTTCGCCCGGTCGCTGACCCGCGAGCTCGGCGGTCGGGGCATCACCGCGAACGTCGTCGCGCCCGGATTCATCGAGACCGACATGACCGCCGAGCTGCCCGAGGACACGCAGGCGGAGTACAAGCGGAACATCCCCGCGGGCCGCTTCGCCACGGCCGACGAGGTGGCCGGTGTGGTCGCGTGGATCGCCTCCGACGAGGCCGCCTACATCTCCGGCGCCGTCATCCCCGTGGACGGGGGACTGGGCATGGGTCATTGACCCACGGCGGCTGACGTCCGGCCGCGCGACGACCGGTATCAGCGAAGCGCCGCCAGAATCGCCTCGGCCACGGCGCCCGGCTTGGAGAACTGCGGCCAGTGGCCGGTGGGTTCGCCGTCCGCGTGGAGCTGCACGATGTCGAGGTGCTCGAGCGCCGCGAGCTCGGACGCCCATGCCGGCGCCTGCTGGATGATCTCGCGGATCTGCGCCTCGGGGACCGTGCTCGTGATCATGGTCGCGGGCACGGCACGGCGCCGCTCGTCGCTGAGCGAGAGCGGGTCGGTGGGCACTCGCTGAGGCACCGACTGCATGCGCGCCGCTGCTGCCGCGCGCTTCTGCGGGTCCAGGTCGGCGATCTCGGACTCGTCGAAGGACTCCCACCCCGGGAACGGGATGACGCCGTCGACGATGGGGAACTCCCAGATGGACGCGCCGTCGGTCGGCGGGAACGTGTCGAGGAACACGATGCGCGCCACGCGGTCGACGCGCGCGTCGAGGGCGCCGTAGGCGACGTTCCCGCCTCCGGAGTGGCCGACGAGCACGACGTCGCCGTCGAGACGGTCGACCTCGGCGACCGCCGCGCGCACCCAGTCGCCGATCCCGATCTCGGACGACTGGCTCGCCGGGGCTCCGAGGCCCGGCATCGTGAGCGGATGCGTCGTGTGCCCGGCTGCCTCGAGGGCGGGCGTCACCTCGCCCCACGTCGACGCGTCGAGCCACAGGCCGGGGATGAGGATGATGTGCATGGGGCGAATGTACCCGGCACCGCCGACACCGGGGGCGTCACGGCAGCAGCGCGATGACCTCCGCGAGATCGACCGGCTGGACGACGACATCCGCGCGGCCGCGCACCGCGGGCTTGGCGTTGAAGGCCACGCCGAGTCCTGCCGCTTCCATCATGAGCAGGTCGTTGGCGCCGTCGCCGATGGCGATCGTGCGGGCAAGAGGCACGCCGAGCTCGTGCGCCCATTCCCGCAGCGCCGCGGCCTTGGCCTCGGCATCCACGATGTCCCCGTCCACGGCGCCGTCGAGCGTCCCGTTCGCGGTCGAGAGCCGGTTCGCGCGCCAGGTGTCCACGCCCAGGTCCGGCGCCACCGTGTCGAGGATCTCGTGGAACCCGCCGGAGACGACGCCGACGACACCGCGGCGCTCGTGCACCGCGTCGATGAGCTCCCGGACGCCGGGTGTCGGCTCGATGCGGGCCAGCACGCGCGCGAACGCCGCGACAGGCACCCCCTCGAGCGCGGCGACGCGCGACCTCAGGCTGGCGGCGAAGTCCACATCGCCGCGCATCGCGGCCTCCGTGGCGGCGGCCACCTCCGGGCCGCGGCCCGCCTCGTCGGCGAGGAGTTCGATGACCTCGTTGCGGATCAGCGTGGAATCGGCATCGAGGACGACAAGCAGGCGGGCAGGGGCGTCGGGCATCCCTCCACGCTAGCGGGAGCGCGTCCGTCGACATGGACGCCGGCCGCGCCCGCGCGCATCAGCGCTCGACGCGCACGCCCTTCCCGACGACGGTGATCCCGCTGTCGGTGACGGTGAAGCCGCGCGCCAGGTCGCGCTCGCGATCCACCCCGACCGTCGCGCCGTCCTCGAGGACGACGTTCTTGTCGAGGATCGCCCGGTGGATGCGCGCCCCGGCGCCGACGTGGACGTGGTCGAAGAGGACGGAGTCGGTGATGGTGGAGCCGCCATCGGCGAGCGTCCACGGTCCGACGACGCTGCGCTCGAGGTGGGTGCCCGACAGGACCGAGCCGAGCGAGACGATCGAATCGATCGCGTTGCCGATGCGCCCGACCGAGTCGCGCACGAACTTCGCCGGCGGGGAGTTGACCGCCTGGGAGTGGATCGGCCAGTCGGTGTTGTACAGGTTGAAGATCGGCAGGGTCGCGATCAGATCGCGATGGGCGTCGTAGAACGAGTCGATCGTTCCCACGTCGCGCCAGTAGTAGCGGTCGCGGTCGGTGGATCCCGGCACGTCGTTGCGGTTCATGTCGTACACGCCCGCTTCGCCTCGCCCCACGAAGTAGGGGATGATGTCGCCGCCCATGTCGTGGTTGGACGTCGGGATCTCGCCGTCGGCTTCGACGGCTTCGATCAGCGCATCGGCGTCGAAGATGTAGTTCCCCATGGAGGCGAGCACCTGGTCGGGCGCGTCGGCGAGACCGGTGGCGTTGAGGGGCTTCTCCAGGAACTGGTTGATCTTCACCGCGTCCTCCTGATCGACGTCGATGACGCCGAACTGGTTGGCGAGCGAGATCGGCTGTCGGATGCCGGCGACCGTGGCGCGGGCGCCCGATTCCAGGTGCGCCGCCAGCATCTGCCGGAAGTCCATGCGGTAGACGTGGTCGGCGCCGATGACCACGACGATGTCGGGCTGCTCGTCGTTGATGAGGTTCAGGCTCTGCAGGATCGCGTCGGCGGACCCGGAGAACCAGCGCTTCCCCAGGCGCTGCTGCGCGGGCACCGAGGCGACATACGAGTCCAGGAGTGCCGACATGCGCCAGGTCTGGGAGATGTGCCGGTCGAGGCTGTGCGACTTGTACTGGGTCAGGACGACGATCTGACGCAGCCCGGAGTTGATCAGGTTCGAGATCGCGAAGTCGATCAGTCGGTACTGGCCGCCGAACGGCACGGCGGGCTTGGCGCGGTCCGCGGTCAGAGGCATCAGCCGCTTGCCCTCGCCGCCGGCGAGGATGATTCCGAAGACCTTGGGCGCTCCTGGCATGGCACAACACTAGGGCCCGCGCCCCGGGCGGGCCACCGGCTGCACGGGGGTTGCGCGTGTACTAGCGTTCGTGGCATGCGCGTCGATGTCGTGACCAAGGAGTACCCGCCCGAGATCTATGGGGGAGCGGGTGTCCACGTCACAGAACTGGTCAAGGCGCTGCGGGAGCCGGGGCCGGATCGTGACGGCGTCGACGTGCGGGTGCGCGCGTTCGGCGCCGAGCGTGACGAGGCCGGCACGACGTCGTACTCGGTCCCGGCCGAACTCGCCGGGGCGAACGCGGCGGTCCAGACGCTGGGGACGGACCTGGCGATCGTGACAGACGTCGCCGGCGCCGACGTGGTGCACAGCCACACCTGGTACGCCAACTTCGCCGGCCACCTCGCTTCGCTGCTGCACGGCATCCCGCACATCGTCACCGCGCACAGCCTGGAGCCGCTGCGCCCGTGGAAGGCCGAGCAGCTCGGCGGGGGGTACGCCGTCTCGAGCTGGATCGAGCGCACCGCGTATCAGGGAGCGGCCGCGATCGTCGCCGTGAGCGAGGGCATGCGCGCCGACATCCTCCGCAGCTACCCCGATCTGGATCCTGCCAAGGTGCGTGTCATCTACAACGGCATCGACGTGTCGGCGTGGCACCCGGTCGACGATGCCGAGCTGCTCACCGGCTTCGGGATCGATCCCGCCCGGCCGTCCGTGGTCTTCGTGGGGCGCATCACACGTCAGAAGGGCCTTCCGTACTTCCTCCGCGCCGCCGAGCGGCTCCCCGCCGACGTGCAGGTCGTGCTCTGCGCCGGAGCTCCCGACACGCCGCAGATCATGGCCGAGGTGCAGGATCTCGTGCGCGGGCTGCAGGCCGGCCGTCAGGGCGTGGTCTGGCTGGATCGCATGCTGTCCCGGCACGAGCTGAGCGCCATCCTGTCGGCGGCCACGACATTCGTCTGCCCGTCGGTGTATGAACCGCTCGGCATCGTCAACCTCGAGGCGATGGCGTGCGGGGCGGCGGTCGTCGGCACGGCGACCGGCGGCATCCCCGAGGTCGTCGTCGACGGCGTGACGGGCCGCCTCGTCCCCATCGAGCAGGTGCAGGACGGCACGGGAACGCCGCTGGATCCCGAGCGCTTCGTCGCCGACCTCGCGCGCGTGCTGACGGAGGTCGTCAGCGACCCCGAGCAGGCGCGCGCCTACGGGGCGGCGGGTCGTCGGCGGGCGACCGAGGACTTCAGCTGGGCCACGATCGCGGAGCAGACGGCGGCGCTGTACGCGGAGGTCGCGGCGCGCGGCCGATAGGCTAACGGCATGCCCCAGGTGCTCGAATTCTCCGACGTCGTCGTCCGCCGAAACGCCCGGAACATCGTCGACCACCTGGACTGGAACGTTCGCGACGACCAGCGCTGGGTCATCCTCGGACCCAACGGCGCCGGGAAGACCACCGTCCTGCAGCTGGCCGACACGCTGATGCATCCGACGTCGGGCGTCGTGTCCATCCTCGGCGAGCGGCTCGGCCGCACAGACGTGTTCGAGCTGCGGCCGCGCATCGGGTTCGCCTCGTCCGCGATGGCCCGCCGCGTGCCTCCGGAGGAGACGGTGCTCAACGTCGTCCTGACCGCGGCGTACTCGGTGCTCGGGCGCTGGCGCGAGGACTACGAGGACATCGACGAGCGTCGCGCGCTGCGCGTCCTGGCGGAGTGGCGACTGGACCACCTGGCCGATCGCACGTTCGGCACCCTCAGCGACGGCGAGCAGAAGCGCGTCCAGATCGCACGCGCGGTCATGACCGACCCCGAACTGCTGCTGCTGGACGAGCCCACGGCGAGCCTGGACCTCGGCGCGCGCGAGGAGCTCCTGGAGCTCCTGGGCGGATACGCGCAGGCTCCCACGACGCCCGCGATGATCATGGTCACCCACCACGTCGAGGAGATCCCGCTGGGGTTCACCCACGTGCTCCTGCTCGCGGACGGCCGGGCGGTGGCATCCGGACCCATCGCCCAGACGCTCACCGGCGACGCGCTCAGCGAGACGTTCGGCGTGCCGATCAAGCTCACGGAGGATGGCGGCCGGTACGCCGCCCGCGCGGCGCGCTGAGATCGCACGGCGCGATTCCGCCGAGGCGCCCATCGCCTGATAGAATCGCTCTTTGGTGCGCTCGCACCGCAGACTTTGACCGTCCTGGCAAAATCCAGGACACACTCCTCAAAGGATCATCATGAAGACTGACATCCACCCCGAGTACCGTGCCGTCGTGTTCCGCGACCTCGGCTCCGGCGACACCTTCCTCACCCGCTCGACGGTGAGCAGCGACAAGACCATCGAGCTCGACGGCGTCGAGTACCCCGTCATCGACGTCGAGATCTCGTCCGCCTCGCACCCGTTCTACACGGGCAAGCAGCGCATCCTCGACTCGGCCGGTCGCGTCGAGAAGTTCAACCAGCGCTTCAAGAACTTCGGCGGCGGCTCCAAGTAAGCCCCGTCGCCTGGAAGACCCCGTCCTCGGACGGGGTCTTCGTGTTCCCGCCGGGTCCGCCGCAGCGGGCGGGCCGGGGCGGTGCGACCCGCTCACCCTGATCGGAGCGGCTCGTAGACTCGAGGTGTGACCGTCGCCAACCCGTACGCGCAGCTGCTCGACGACCTGCCGGTGACGCGGCGGGAGGCCACGATCCTCGGCTCCGCGACGTCGTACTGGGCGTACGGTCCCGAGGACGCGTCCACGACGATCGTCGCGGTGCACGGCTTCCGCGGCGAGCATCACGGGCTCGAACCCGTCGTGGCCCATCTGCCCGAGGTCCGGGTGATCTCACCCGACCTGCCGGGATTCGGCGAGACGCCGCCGATCCCGCACCGGCGGCATGACCTCCGCCTGTACGCGCAATGGCTGACGGCATTCGTGGACGCGGTCGCGCCCGGAGCCGTCATCCTGGGGCACTCGTTCGGCTCCATCGTCGTCGCCGCCGCGGTCGCCGACGGACTCCCGACGCCGCGCGTCATCCTGGTGAACCCGATCGGCGCTCCGGCGCTCGAGGGCCCGCGGGGGATGCTCACCCGCCTGGCGGTCTTCTACTACTGGGCCGGCGCCCGGCTGCCTCGTCCCCTCGGCGAGGCGCTGCTGCGCAACGGACTCATCGTGCGGGTGATGAGCATCTCCATGGCAAAGACCAGGGACCGGCTGCTGCGGCGCTTCGTCCACGAACAGCACGACACCTACTTCTCACGGTTCGCCGACCGCGACGTGCTGCACGACGCGTTCGTGGCGTCGGTCTCGCACGACGTGCGCGCCTTCGCTCCTCGCATCCCGCAGCCGACGCTCCTGGTCGCCGCACAACGTGACGACATCACGCCCATCGAGGCCGAACGGCGCCTTGCGCGCCTGTTCCCCGACGCACAGCTGGTGGAGATCCCCGAGGTCGGCCACCTGATCCACTACGAGACGCCTGCGCCGGCCGCCGCGGCGATCAGACGGTTCCTCGCGCCTTCCGACGACGATAGGCGATGACGTTCATGCGGTTGCCGCAGTTGCCGGTGTCGCAGTAGCGTTTCGAGCCGTTCTTCGAGAAGTCCACGTAGACGCTGTCGCAGTCATCGGCGGAGCACAGCCGGATGCGGTCGTACTGGTCCGAGCGGATGACGTCGACGAACGCCATCGCGGTCTCGACCAGGATCCGGGTGGCCAGCGGCGCATCGTCGGAGGTAGCGTGCACGTGCCAGTCGAAGCCGTCGTGGATGACCAGGCGGGGGAGGGCGTGACCGTCGCGAAGCATGTCATTGACCAGCGGCACGGCGTGCTCCCGATCCACCTCCCAGAGCCGACGCAGCCGCGACCGGATGCCGCGAAGGGCTTCGAGCTCCGCCTCGTCGCGACGGATGGCGCCGGTGTACGGGTGGGCCGAGAGGAACGCCTCCAGATCCTCGCCGCTGGTCAGCGCGTCCTCGTCGTCGAATCCCGGAAGCGTGTTGACCAGGTGCGCGGCGGCGGCGAGACTCCGCTGCGTGTCATGGATGAATACCACATTGACTCCTGACAACCCGGGTGGCTACTGTCATCATCGTACGCATGCTTCGCCCCTGACAGTCGGATGTCGCCCATGACAGCTTCCACCGGTTCGATCCCACTGGCCGGCGTCGTGGTGCACGACATCGCCCGTCGCCGCGCGCGCACCAGCGGGCTGGTCCTGGGGCTCGCCTCGGCGCTGGCCTTCTCCTCCAGCGGCCCCTTCGTCAAGCCGCTGCTCGAGGCCGGATGGTCGCTGGGGGCGGCGCTGCTGGTGCGCATGGGCGTCGCAGGCCTGATCCTCGCGCCGGCTCTCGTGATGGCCGTGAGACGCCAGCCCGGTCTGCTGCGGCGGCACGGAAGGATCATCCTCGCCTTCGGGCTGATGCCCGTCCTGGGCTGCCAGCTGTTCTTCTTCTCCGCGATGCAGCGCATGCCGGTGGCCGTGGCGCTGCTGATCCAGTACCTCGCCCCCGTCCTGCTCGTCGCGTTCGTGTGGATCCGCACCCGCCGGGCGCCATCGGCCCTCGTCCTGTGGGGATCGCTCGTCGCGATCGCCGGGCTCGTGCTCGTCGTCGACATCTCCGGAGCCGCGTTCGACCTCGTCGGGACCCTCCTCGCCCTCGGTGCCGCGTTGTGCGTCTGCGCGTACTTCGTGATCTCCGAGCGCGCCGGGGACGACCTTCCGCCTCTCGCCCTCGCGTCCGGCGGCCTGCTGACCGGCGCAGCCATCGTGGGCGTCCTGTGCCTGAGCGGGCTCCTGCCTTTCCGCGCTCCCGACGTGATCGTCGTCCTGGCGGGGACCGAGGTGGCGTGGTTCGTCCCGCTGCTGTGGGTCGCGGGGGTGGCCACGACGCTCGGCTACGCGCTCGGCGTCATGGCCGTGCCGCGAATCGGCTCGCGCGTGGCGTCCTTCGTCGGACTGTCCGAAGTGCTGTTCGCCCTCGCGTTCGCGTGGCTCTTCCTCGGCGAAGTCCCCGGGCCCGTTCAGTTCGTCGGCGGGGCGCTGATCCTCGTCGGGGTCGTGCTCGTGCGCGCGGAAGCCGACTCAGCGCGGAAGGATGCCGCCCCGGCGGTCAGGCGCCCCGTCGCGCCAGCTCCATGAGCGGAGTCACCCGGTGGGGGATCACCTCGCCCATGACCAGCGAGGTCTCGGTGCGCTCGACGCCCTCGATGGAGAGGATGCGCGCGTCGGTGTCGAACAGATGCCGCGTGTCGCGGCAGGCCACCCGCACCAGCAGGTCGACCTGACCTGAGAGGCCATGTGCCTGCACGACCTCGGGGACGCGAGCGAGCTCGACGCTGATGCGCGGGAGGTCCGCCTGGCGAACGATGACGCTGATGAACGCCTCGATGGGGAACCCCAGCGAAGAAGACGAGATCGCTCGCTCGTACGAGAGGAAAACGCCGGAGCGCTCCAACCGCGCCATGCGCGCCTGGACGGTGTTGCGTGACAGGCCCAGTCGCTCGGCGAGCGCCACGACGGTGGCGCGGGGGTCTGTCGAGAGGGCGGCGAGAAGCTCGAGGTCGACGTGGTCCAGAGCGGCCATAGTGCCAAACGGTAGCACGGTCTGGGGGAAGCGCATTTGTCATCGTGCTCAAGAACCATCCACATGCTTGAGCGTCGTGCGTTGCCGTCGTACTCTCGGGCTGACCGGCGACGAAGCCGGCGAACCGACGCGGCTCCTCACGAGGGAGTACCGCATGAGGAGTGATGACGATGACGCACACCCTTGGCCCCACCGCTGACCTCGGCACCGACATCGAGGACGTCGCACGCCTGGTGAGCCCCGACGGCGAGCGCCTCGCCGACGCGGAGCTGGATCGCTGGGTGCAGGACGTCGACGCAGCGTTCCTGCGCAGTCTCTATCGCGACATGGTGCTCGTCAGACGCATCGACAAGGAGGGGGTCGCCCTGCAGCGGCAGGGGCAGCTGGGCCTGTGGCCGCCGTGCCTCGGGCAGGAGGCCGCGCAGATCGGTACCGCGCGTGCCCTCCGAGCCGATGACTTCGCCTTCCCCAGCTACCGGGAGACCGGCGTCGTCTACGCCCGTGGCGCGCGTCCCGCGGACTACGTGCTCGCGTGGCGCGGCGAGGAGCTGTCGACCTACAACCCGTACGACATCAACGCCGCCACCCCGCAGATCATCATCGGCGCGCAGTCGCTGCACGCCGTCGGCTACGCGATGGGCATCCAGCGCGACGGCACCGACCAGGTCAGCGTCGCCTACTTCGGCGACGGCGCGACGAGTCAGGGTGACGTCAACGAAGCCCTGGTCTTCGCATCCTCCTTCCGTGCACCCACGGTGTTCGTGTGCACCAACAACCAGTGGGCCATCTCGGAACCGGTCACCGTCCAGGCGAAGTACCCGATCGCGGGTCGGGCGCCGGGCTTCGGCATCCCGAGCATGCGGGTGGACGGCAACGACGTGCTGGCCTGCCTCGCGGCGATGCGGTGGGCCCTCGACCACGCCCGCTCCGGCAGGGGACCGGCGTTCATCGAGGCGGTGACCTACCGGATGGGACCGCACACCACCTCTGACGACCCCACGCGGTACCGCGACAAGGAGGAGGTCGAGCAGTGGCGCCGGCGCGACCCGATCGCGCGTGTGGAGGCGCTGCTGCGCGGGATGGGCGAGTTCGACGACGAGTTCGCCGCCGGGGTCGAGGCCGACGCGGACGCGCTCGCGGGCGAGGTGCGGGCGGCCGCCATGCAGGCGGTGACGCGCGAGCCGATCAGCGTCCTCGACCACGTGTACGCCGAGCCGCACGCGGGTCTGGACGAACAGCGCGCATGGTTCGCGGCGTACCTCGACGGGTTCGAAACGCAGGAGGCGCAGCGATGACGCAGCTGACGATGGCCAAGGCCATCAACGAAGGCCTCCGCCGGGCGATGGCCGACGACCCGAAGGTGCTCGTCATGGGCGAGGACATCGGCAAGCTCGGCGGGGTGTTCCGCATCACCGACGGGCTGCTCGACCAGTTCGGCGCCCAGCGGGTGATCGACACGCCACTGGCGGAGGCCGGCATCATGGGCACCGCGGTCGGGCTGGCGTTCCGCGGATACCGCCCGGTGGTCGAGATCCAGTTCGACGGCTTCGTGTATCCCGCCTTCGACCAGATCGTGTGCCAGGTGGCCAAGCTCCACTACCGCACGCGCGGCAACGTCTCGATGCCGATCACGATCCGCATCCCGTGGGCCGGGGGCGTGGGCGCCGCCGAGCACCACAGCGAGTCGCCCGAGGCGTACTTCGTGCACACGTCGGGTCTGCGCGTGGTGGCGGTGTCGAACCCGCAGGACGCGTACGTGATGCTCCGGCAGGCGATCGCGTCGGACGACCCGGTGGTCTACTTCGAGCCCAAGCGGCTGTACCACACGAAGGGCGACGTCGACCTCGACGTCCCGCTCGCCGACGCAGCCCCGATGGGCCTGGCGCGCGTCGTCCGTGAAGGCTCGGACGTGACGCTTCTGACCTACGGGTCCCAGGTCTCGACGGCGCTGGACGCCGCGACCGCCGCCGAGGATGAGGGCGTGTCGATCGAGGTCGTCGATCTGCGGTCGATCTCACCGGTGGACTACCGCACGGTGACCGCGTCCGTGCGCAAGACCGGTCGTGTCGTGGTGACCCACGAAGCCGCACGGGAGGCGGGCGTGGGAGCGGAGCTCGTCGCGAGCGTGACCGAGCGCTGCTTCCACTACCTGGAAGCGCCCCCGCAGCGGGTCACCGGCCACGACATCCCGTACCCGCCGGCGAAGCTCGAGAAGCATCACCTCCCGGACCTCGACCGCATCCTGGATGCCGTGGATCGCGTGCTGGACAGACCCAACAGCCTCACCGGCCTGGTGGAGGCGTCATGACCGAGGACTTCCGGCTGCCTGATCTGGGCGAGGGCCTGCCCGAGGCGGAGCTCGTGCAGTGGCTCGTCGCCGAGGGCGACACGGTGGCGCTCAACCAGACGATCGCCGAGGTGGAGACGGCGAAGGCCGTCGTGGAGCTGCCGTCACCGTATGCCGGTACGGTGACGGCGCTCCACGCCGCGGCGGGCGACGTCATCTCCGTCGGCTCCGTGCTGATCTCCTTCGACACCGCGGACGCCTCGCCGTCGACCAGCAGCGCTCCCGAGCCCGCCGCCGAGGTGGCCCCCGAGACGGCGACGCCGGCGCAGGCGACTCCTGCCGCCGAGCCCAACCTCGTCGGGTACGGCGCCGCCCCGGCCGGTGCCGGGCGGCCGCGGCGGCGAACCCGCGCCGCCGGGGTCGCGCGCGCAAGCGCGCCCGACACCGCCGTCCTGGAGGCGGCGCCTCACGACGCCATCCACCTCGGCGACGTGACCGACCGGCCCATCGAGCGGCCGAGGTCCACGCCGCCGGTGCGCAAGCTCGCCAAGGAGCTGGGCGTGGACCTCGCCCTGGTCGAGGCCACCGGCGCGAGCGGAATCATCACGCGTGCCGACGTCGAAGCGTTCGCGGCCCGCGTCGGCGCGTCGACGATCGGCGGAGCACCGACGATCGACCGGGAGCCGGCGCCCGCCCAGGACGGGCGCGAGACCCGTGGCCGGGAGACGCGCACCCCCATCCGCGGGGTGCGCAAGCACACGGCGGAGGCGATGGTCCGCAGCGCCTTCACGGCGCCGCACGTCACGACATTCCTCACCGTCGACGTCACGGCGACGACGGAGCTCATCGCCTCGCTGCGCGCCGACCGGTCGTTGCAGGACCATCGCATCGGCATCCTCGCCGTGGCGGCCAAGGCGGTGTGTCTGGCACTCGCCCGTCACCCGGAGCTGAACTCGCGCTGGGACGAAGCGGCGGGCGAGATCGTCGAGCATCACTACGTCAATCTCGGCATCGCCGCCGCCACCGGCCGCGGCCTCGTGGTGCCGAACATCCGCGATGCGCACGAGCTGACCCTCGTCGAGCTCGCGGATCGCATCCGCGCCCTGGCTGAGACGGCACGGGCGGGCAAGACGGCACCGGGCGACATGACCGGCGGCACCTTCTCGATCACCAACGTGGGCGTCTTCGGCGTCGACGCCGGAACGCCCATCCTCAATCCCGGCGAGGCGGGCATCCTCGCTCTTGGCGCCGTGCGACGGCAGCCGTGGGAGCACCGGGGCGAGATCGCGCTGCGCGATGTCATGACGCTCGCCCTGTCGTTCGACCATCGCCTCGTCGACGGCGAGCAGGGGTCGAAGTTCCTCGTCGACGTGGCGGACGTGCTGCGCGAGCCGGGTCGCGCGATGCTGCTGCGGTGACGTCGGACCTGGCCCGCCGTCACGCTCGCTTGGGGTAGAACAGGCCGAGCCCGTGCCGCTGCAGCACGTCGTAGGCCTCCGCGTACGTCTGAGGCTCCGCGGCGTCCGGCGGCCCGTAGCGCGCGAGCAGAAGGCCCAGCAGGCCGCGCCCGGGAGAGCTCAGCGGCTTGTGCCTGTGAGGGCCCGACTCCAGATCCGCCGGCTCGTCCTCGTGGGGGTTGGGCGGCATGTACATCGGATGCACGACCGGCCACGTCGCCGGGTCGCGCGGGGTGTCGAGGTTCACGACCGAGAACAGGTCGCCCGCCTCGGCATCCCGTCGTGTCAGAGGACGCAGACCGTGCAGGCGCGTGAGGGTGGCGATGACGGCGGCATGGTGCAGCTCGTCGTGCACGATCGTCCCCGCGCGCGTATACGCCGAGACCGCGATCGCCGGGACGCGAACTCCCAGGCGGTCGAACGCGAACCCCATCTCTCCCACGTCGCCGCCCGCTTCGGGCGGGGTGGCGGCCGGCGGAGGGACGTGGTCGTAGGTGCCGCCGTGCTCGTCGAAGGTGATCAGCAGGAGGGTGTTCATCGCGTTGGAGCCGTCCGGCGTGCTGCTCTGCCTGACCGCGTTGTAGACGTCCGCGACCAGCTTCTCGCCGGCGCGCACGTCGGAGACGGCGGAATCGACGACCATCTGCCCGTCGACCTCGCTGGAGCGGTACACGCCCACGGGCGGGTGGAAGTCGTTGTGGTTGTACACCAGGCGCGGTTCGATGAACGCGTAGGCCGGCAGACGTCCCGCCTGGGCATCGTCGAAGAACTCGGACATGTAGCCGAAGCGGCCCGTGCGCCAGTACGGCTCGAGCGCCGGCGCATGGAGGATGCCCGTGAGGGAGACCAGCTGCATCTCGTCGAAGTACACCTTCCACGAAAGCCCCGCGTCCTCGAGACGGTTGAAGATCGTGGGCGCCGCCGGCGCGTCGAGCCACTTGTCGTAGCCGCCCCCGTGCTTGTTGGTGACGAATCCGTGCGACGTGGAGGCGTGGAAGAACGAGCGGTTGCCGTAGGTCTGCGACGGCACGGCGGCGAACCAGGCGTCGAAGACTGCGAACCCCTTGGCGAGGGTCGACAGCACCGGGAGCTGCTCCGGCGAGAAGCCGCCCATGATGTGGGCGGCTTCGTCCGGCGTGGGCGCGCGGCCGTGGCGCAGACGCGCGACGTTGTTGACATAGTCGCGGACGAAGCCCGACATGGTCGGCTTCGTCCCGGCAGGGGGCGCGTTGAAGGGCTCGGCCATCGCGTCGATCTGACTCGTCGCGTTGGATGCCGGCTCGACCGTGCCGAAGAGCTGCGTGTTGACGTGCGGGAACTCTTCGCCCGGGTCAGGGTTCGGCCGGCCCATCACCTCGTCGGTCGGTCCGCTGTACGGGTGGGCGGCGATCCGCTCGCCCGAGGGAGCGGTGTTGGCGTAGTCGCCGAAGGCGAGACCGTCGAAGGTCTCACCGGCCGGAAGCGTCTCAGGCGTGTACAGCCACCCGAGCATGTTGTCGAAGGACCGGTTCTCTCCCATGAGCACCACGACGTGGTCGAAGCCCGGCTCGTCCCGCGCGGGCGCGGCGCCGATGTCGACAGATCCCTCGCGGTAGCCCGCCTGATACGCGATCGACGCGCCGGCCGCCGCTCCCACGCCGCCGCCGACCACCATTCCGGCCGCGGCGATGCCGCCGAGCTTGAGGAAGTCGCGGCGGGACCGCAGCTCCTCGCCGTCGCCGCCGTCGGCGGGCGCGTCCGGCTGCGGCGTCGCGCCCCCGTGCGCCGCGTCGTCCGTCCTGCCGTCGTGCCCCGACATCGTCGCTCCAGGGTAGGGCACGTGGGCCCGTCAGGCCTCGAGGGCCGCGAGCGCCATGGCCTCGAGGATGCCGCGGACCTCGACGTCGGCCGGACGTGAGCGCAGGGCCCGCACACTGTGCGGGGTGGAGTTGATCAGCCCGAAGCAGGCGTGGGCGCGAACCCGGAGGTCGTCGTTCGCGCGCGCCGGATGGACCGCGGACAGGATGCCGATCCATACCTCGACGTACTCGCGCTGCAGGCGTCGCACGGTGTGGCGGTCCTCGTCGCTGAGACTGCCGAGGTCGCGGTCCTGGACGCGGATCACGTCGGCGTCGCGCAGCGCGAACTCGACGTGGAACGCCACGAGCGCTCGCAGCTGCTGCGCGGGCCGCTCGTGCTCGCCGACGACGGCGCGGCCGCCGCTGAGGAGCCGCTCGCTCACGCGCACCAGGATGGCGCCCAGCAGCGCCTGCTTGTTGGCGAAGTGACGGTACAGCGCCGGTCCGCTCACGCCCACGGCGCTGCCGATGTCCTCAAGACTCACGCCGCTGAACCCGCGCTCGGCGAAGAGCGCGGCCGCCTCCTGCAGGATCGCGGCGTGGCGGTCGGCTTTCGCCCGTCCGCGCTCGCTGACGCCGCTTGTCATTTCAGTTAATCCTCGCTAACCTCGGAGCCAGTTAGTGAACACTAACCAATGCGGTCGCGCCGGGACAACCGGCGTGATCCGATCGTGACGTCGACGGAGATGACATGAGCGTGCCGGCAAGCGGTGCCCTGCGCGAGGACGGCTTCGCCTCCGCGGATGCCTCGCAGCGGGCGCTCGCCCGTCGACTGCGAGAGCGCCTGGCCGCGGCGTCCCTCGGCGGACCCGCGCACGCCCGTGAGCGTCACGTGTCCCGCGGCAAGCTCCTGCCGCGCGACCGCGTCACGCGTCTTCTCGACGAGGGGAGTCCCTTCCTCGAGATCGCGCCGCTGGCCGCTGACGGCCTCTACGGCGGCGAGGCGCCCGGGGCGGGCGTCATCGCGGGCATCGGGCTCGTGCACGGCCGCCACGTGCTCGTGGTGTGCAACGACGCGACCGTCAAGGGCGGCACGTACTACCCGATGACGGTCAAGAAGCACCTGCGGGCCCAGGAGATCGCGCTGGAGAACTGGCTGCCCTGCGTCTACCTCGTCGACTCGGGCGGGGCGTTCCTTCCGCTCCAGGACGAGGTGTTCCCCGATCGGGATCACTTCGGTCGCATCTTCTTCAACCAGGCCCGACTGTCGGCGGCCGGCATCCCGCAGATCGCCGCGGTGCTGGGCTCCTGCACCGCCGGCGGCGCGTATGTGCCGGCGATGAGCGACGAGACCGTGATCGTGCGCAACCAGGGGACGATCTTCCTCGGCGGGCCGCCGCTGGTGAAGGCCGCGATCGGCGAGGTGGTGTCCGCGGAGGATTTGGGCGGGGGAGAGCTCCATGCCCGTCGCTCAGGAGTGGTGGACCACCTCGCGGAGGACGATGAGCACGCGCTCGAGATCGTCCGGGACATCGTCGCGACGCTGCCGCCTCCCGCCGCACCGGCGTGGGAGGCGGCGGCGCCGGTCCCGCCGGCGGCGGATCCGGAGGAGCTCTACGACGTGGTCCCGGTGGACGTGAACCAGCCGTACGACGTCCGAGAGGTCATCACCCGCCTGGTCGACGGCAGCGACTTCCACGAGTTCAAGCGCGAGTACGGCCAGACGCTCGTCACCGGATTCGCCCGCATCCACGGGCATCCCGTGGGCATCGTGGCCAACAACGGCGTCCTGTTCGGCGAGTCGGCGCTCAAGGGCGCGCACTTCATCGAGCTGTGCGATCAGCGCGGGACCGCGCTGCTGTTCCTGCAGAACATCTCCGGCTTCATGGTGGGCAGGGACGCCGAGGCGGGCGGCATCGCCAAGGACGGCGCGAAGATGGTCACGGCCGTGGCGACCACGCGCGTGCCCAAGCTCACGGTGGTCATCGGCGGATCCTTCGGCGCCGGCAACTACTCGATGTGCGGACGGGCGTATTCGCCCCGGTTCCTGTGGACATGGCCGGCGAGCCGGATCTCGGTCATGGGCGGGCAGCAGGCCGCGTCCGTGCTGTCGACCGTGAAGCGGGACCAGCTCGCCGGGCGTGGACAGGAATGGCCGCCCGAGGAGCAGGCCGACTTCGAGGCTCCCATCCGGGCCCAGTACGAGGAGCAGGGAAACCCCTACTACGCCACGGCTCGGCTCTGGGACGACGGCATCCTGGATCCGGTCGACACGCGCGACGTCCTGGGACTCGCACTCGACGTCATCTCGCGCACCCGTCTTCCCGACACCCGCTTCGGCGTCTTCCGGATGTGAGCCATGATCGACCGCGCTGACGGCAGAGCGACCGCGACCGGGCTGTTCGACACCGTGCTGGTGGCGAACCGTGGCGAGATCGCGCGCAGGGTCATCCGGACGCTCCGGCGCCTGGGCATCCGCTCGGTCGCCGTCTACAGCGATGCCGACGCCCAGGCGCCGCACGTCCGTGAGGCCGACGTGGCCGTCCGGATCGGCCCGGCGCCCGCGGCCGCGTCGTATCTCGACATCGAGGCGGTCGTCGCCGCCGCGCGGCGGACCGGGGCGCAGGCGGTGCATCCCGGGTACGGATTCCTCTCCGAGAACGCCGCCTTCGCCCGCGCGTGCATGCGGGCGGGCATCGTCTTCATCGGGCCGGGCGAGCGCGCCCTCGACGTGATGGGCGACAAGATCCGGGCCAAGGAGCACGTGGCCGCGCACGGCGTGCCGACGGTGCCGGGCTTCAGCGCCGTCGGCATGACGGATGCCGAGATCGCCGCCGCTGCCGAGAGCGCCGGCTTCCCGCTCCTGGTGAAGCCGTCCGCGGGCGGCGGCGGGAAGGGCATGCAGGCTGTGCAGACGGCGGCGGAGCTCCCCGACGCCCTGGCGACCGCCCGCCGGGTCGCCGCCGCCGCCTTCGGCGACGACGCCCTGCTGCTGGAGCGCCTGATCGAACGGCCGCGTCACATCGAGGTGCAGATCCTCGCGGACGGGCAGGGCGGGATCATCCACCTGGGAGAGCGCGAGTGCACGCTGCAGCGTCGACACCAGAAGGTCATCGAGGAGGCGCCGTCGCCGGTCGTCGACGGCGCTGTGCGAGACCGCCTGGGCGCCGCGGCCTGCGCGGCGGCGGCGTCCGTGGATTATCGCGGCGCCGGCACGGTGGAGTTCCTCGTGTCCGGCGACCGGCCCGACGAATTCTTCTTCATCGAGATGAACACGCGGCTGCAGGTGGAGCATCCCGTCACCGAGCTGGTGACGGGCGTGGACCTCGTGGAGCAGCAGGTGCGTGTGGCGGCGGGGGAGCGGCTCGGCATCGCGCAGCACGACGTGCGGCTGACCGGACACGCGATCGAGGCGCGCGTGTACGCGGAGGCGCCCGAGCGCGGCTTCCTGCCCGCGACGGGCGACGTGCTGCTGTGGCAGGCGGCGCCGCACGCGCGCACCGACAGCGCCGTCGAGACCGGCAGCGCCGTCACAGCGGACTACGATCCCATGATCGCCAAGGTCATCGCGGTCGGAGACGACCGCGATGAGGCGCTCCGCCGTCTCGACGACGCCCTCGCCGAGACGGTCGTGCTCGGCGTCGACACGAACATCGCGTTCCTCCGGACGCTCATCGCCCACGCCGACGTGCAGGCCGGTGCGATGGAGACCGGACTGATCGACCGCATGCCGCCCTTCGCATCACCGCCTCCCGACGACAGCGTCCTCCACGCCGCCGCCGCGGCGTGGGACCGCCTCGGCGGCGCGGCATCCGCGCAGTCGGAGGCCGGGGTCCGAGCGCACGGCGGCGCCGCGCACCACGCGAGCGCCCTCTGGCGCTCGCGCAGCGGATGGCGCCTGACCGGTCCCGTGCCGCCCGTGCAGCGGTTCGAGACGGATGCCGGTCAGCTGGTGTCCGCAGCTGCGCCGACGGGAGACGGCTCGGGCATCGGCGCGGGATCTGCGGCATCCGGCCCGCGCATGACAGGCGCGGCGCCCTCCGACGCGCTCACGACAGTCGACGCCGACGGATGGGTGTGGATCCATGCCGCCGGCCGCACCCACCGCCTGCGCCCGGTGTCGCGGCGCGCGGCGATGCAGCGGCGGCTCGCCGAGCGCGAGCGGTCGACCGCGGCCGCCGACCCCGAGCTGCGCGCCCCCATGCCGGGCGCCGTGGCCGCCGTCCACGTCGCCCCCGGCGACACCGTCGCGGCCGGCCAGCGCGTCGTCACCATCGAGGCCATGAAGATGGAGCACCCGGTCACAGCGCCGCACGAGGGCGTCGTCCGCATCGACGTCGCCGTCGGCGACCAGGTGCGCCGCGATCAGGTGCTCGCGCACGTCGCCTCGCACGAGGCATCCTCACCCGCACCCGCTGCCGACTCCGCCCACGAGGCGGCGCCGGCACCCTCCTGAGACCCCGAGGAGCATCATGGACACCTACGACCTCAGCGATGACGAGCGCGAGCTCGCCGCGATGGTGCGACAGTTCGCCGACGAGATCGTCGCGCCGCAGTCGTACGAGGCGGACCGCACGCACACGCTTCCGCTCGACGTCGTGGCGCAGATGGGGGAGCTCGGCCTGTTCGGGCTGCCCTTCCCCGAGGAGTACGGCGGGCAGGGCGGCGACTACTTCGCCCTGTGCCTGGCCATCGAGGCTCTCGGGCGGGTCGACCAGTCGATCGCCATCACGCTGGAGGCGGGCGTGAGCCTGGGCGCCATGCCGGTGTTCCGGTTCGGCACCCAGGAGCAGAAGCGTGAACTGCTGCCCGACCTGCTGGCAGGGCGGGCGCTGGCCGGCTTCGGCCTGACCGAGCCCGAAGCCGGGTCCGACGCCGGCGCGACGCGCACCACGGCGCGCCTGGATGGTGACGAGTGGGTCCTCAACGGCTCCAAGCAGTTCATCACCAACTCCGGCACCGCGATCACCCGCTTCGTCACCGTGACAGCGGTGACCGGCGAGCGCGAGGGCGCGAAGGAGATCTCCACCATCATCGTCCCCAACGGCACACCGGGCTTCACCGTCGAGCCGGGGTACGACAAGGTCGGCTGGCGCGCATCCGACACCCACCCGCTCACGTTCCAGGACGCGCGGGTGCCCGCCGGCAACCTCCTCGGCGAGCGTGGTCGCGGCTTCGCGAACTTCCTGCACATCCTCGATGAGGGGCGTATCGCGATCGCCGCGCTGGCCACGGGCGCGGCCGAAGGATGCCTTGAAGCGGCCGTCGACTACGCCCGCAAGCGCACGGTGTTCGGGGAGGCGCTGGCCACCCGGCAGAGCATGCAGTTCCTCCTGGCCCGCATGCACGCACGCGTCCACAACGCACGCCTGGCCTGGCACCATGCGGCGCGCCTGCGGGATGCCGGCCGGCCCTTCAAGACCGAGGCGGCGATCGCGAAGCTCACGGCCAGCGACGCCGCGATGGACAACGCGCGCGACGCGACGCAGGTGTTCGGCGGCAACGGGTTCATGAACGAGTACCCGGTCGCCCGGCACTACCGCGACTCGAAGATCCTCGAGATCGGCGAAGGGACCACGGAGGTCCAGCTGCTCGTGATCGCGCGGGCACTCGGCGTCGCGTGAGGACGGTAGCGTGAGCAACGTGGACGACGACGGCGCGGAGGGCATCGTCCAACGCGGCCTCTACTACGACGAGCTGGACGTCGGGGCGCGGTATCTGCACCGCCCCGGCCGGACGGCGACCGAGGCCGACAACGTGCTGTTCTCCTCACTGACGATGAACGCGCAGGCCCTGCACCTGGACGCGGCCTACGCGCAGACCCAGCCGTTCGGTCAGCGGCTCATGAACTCGATGTGGACGCTGTCGACCATGGTGGGCGCATCCGTCACGCAGATCACTCAGGGGACCCTCGTCGCGCAGCTCGGGCTCTCGGACATCTCGTTCCCGGCGCCGCTGTTCCACGGCGACACCCTGTACACCGAGACGGAGGTCGTCGACAAGCGCCTGTCCGCCTCGCGGCCGGGGCAGGGGATCGTGACGCTCCGCCACACCGGACGCAACCAGCGCGGCGAGATCGTGGCCGTCGCGACGCGCGTGGCACTGATGTGGCGTGCACCGGACCGGAAGGACTCCGCATGAGCTTCGCACTCGGCCCGGCGCTGCTGTTCTGCCCGGCGGACCGTCCCGAGCGCTACACGAAGGCGCTCGAGCGCTCCGACGGTGTCATCCTCGACCTCGAGGATGCCGTCGCTCCGGCCGACAAGACGGCGGCACGCGGCCACCTCATCGAGTCCGAGCTCGATCCTTCGCGGGTCATCGTGCGGGTCAACCCCCTCGGCACCGACGACTTCACGGCGGACCTGGCGACGCTGTCGCAGACCGACTATCGGCGCATCATGGTCGCCAAGGCGGACTCGCCCAAGCGCCTGGCGCGGATCGACGCCCGGTTCGAGGTGGTCGCGCTGTGCGAGACGGCGAAGGGCGTCGCGCAGGCGGACCGGATCGCCGCGCTGGGCAACGTGGTCGCCCTGATGTGGGGCGCGGAGGACCTCGTGGCAAGCCTCGGCGGCACATCCAGCCGCAAGCCCAACGGCCGCTACCGCGACGTCGCGCGGTATGCCCGCTCGCGCGTGCTGATCGCGGCCGGCGCCCGCGGCAAGGCGGCGATCGACGCGGTGCATCTGGACATCGGCGACAGCAAGCGCCTGGCCGCCGAGGCCGCCGATGCCGCGGCATCCGGCTTCGCGGCGACGGCGTGCATCCACCCGAGCCAGGTGGCCGTCATCCGCGACGCCTATCGCCCTGACGACAAGGCGGTCTCGTGGGCGGAAGGCGTGATCGCCGCCGCGCGCGGTCAGCGCGGCGTCTTCGCGTATGAGGGCCGCATGATCGACGAGCCGGTGCTCCGTCATGCGCGCGGCGTGCTGGCGCGGGCGCGGCGGTGAATCCGAAGGATCCCTCGGCGAGGGGCGCGTCTTTCGCCGAGGGGATGGCGCCGGCTCAGGCGACGAGGCCGGCGTAGGCGACCAGGCGAAGCTCGTCGCCTTCGAAGACGAAGTCGTGCGCGGATCCGTTCGCCAGACGCTCGCCCACAGGCGGGAGCGTGCCGGCCGTGGCGTGGCGGATCACTTCGCGGATGAGCGCGCCGTGCGCGACCACGACCAGCGTGGTCCCAGGCGTCGATGCGGTGGCGCGGCGGTGTTCTTGCACGGCCGAAGCGAGCGCCGACAGGGCACGCGCCCGGAGGTCGGGCCACGATTCGGCGCCCGGCACCTCAGCGGTGTGCCAATCGCCCCAGCGGGCGCGGAAGTCCTCGACGTGCATGCCCTCCGCCTCGCCGTAGCGGCGCTCGCGCAGACCCGGGTAGACGAGAGGTGCCCCGGCCCCGAGCTCGGCGGCGATGATCTCGGCCGTCTCCCGCGCGCGGGCGAGGTCGCTGGAGGCGACCGTCAGGGGAAGCGTCCGGTCCAGACGCGCCCGCAGCGCCTCGGCGGTCTCGCGCGCCTGCGCACGTCCCGTGTCGTTGAGGGGGATGTCGGTGGTGCCCTGAATGCGCCGATCACGGTTCCAGTCGGTCTCGCCATGGCGGATGAGGATCAGCGCAGTCACCTCTCGAGCCTAGGGGCCGTCGCCTTGACGGACGCTGAGCCCCCACGCCGCGCGCGGCACGGGAGGGTCAGGCCGGCGCGGGAAGGACGTCGACGAGGGCGCTGAGGACCTCGCTGGCGCCTGCGTCGATCTTCACCGTCGCGCGGGCGTCGGCGCGCGTCGCACCCCGATTGACGATCACGACGGGCAGCCGGCGTCGACGTGCGCGCTCGAGCAGGCGGATCCCGGAGTTCACCACGAGCGAGGAGCCGGCGACGATGAGCGCGTCGCTGGTGTGCACGAGCTGCTCGGCCTCCCGGAACTTCTCCGCCGGGATGAACTCGCCGAAGAAGACGACATCGGGCTTGAGCATCCCTCCGCACACGGTGCACTCCGGGATGCGGAAGCCCTCGGTGGATTCGGGCAGCACGTCGCCGTCGGGACCCAGCGCGACGTTCTCGGGCACGCGGATCCACGGGTTGTCGCGCTCGACGCGCAGCGCGAGGTCGCGTCGATCGAACACCTGGCCGCAGTGCGTGCAGAACACCCGCCGCATCGTGCCGTGCAGCTCGACGACCCGCCGGCTCCCGGCGCGCACATGGAGGCCGTCGACGTTCTGCGTGATCACGCCGTTGGCGATGCCGCGGTGCTCGAGCTCGGCGATGGCGCGGTGACCGGCGTTGGGCGCGGCGGCCGCGAAGGCGCGCCAGCCGAGATGGCTCCCCACCCAGTAGCGACGGCGCGAGGCGTCGCTGGAGAGGAACTCCGTCACCGTCATCGGGGTGCGCACCGGCGCGCCCTTGCCGCGGTAGTCGGGGATGCCCGAATCGGTGGACAGCCCCGCACCGGTCAGCACGGCGACGCGGCGGCCCGCGAGTGCCTCCGCGGCCGCGGAGACCGCGTCCGCGGTCACCGCGTCGAAGGCGGTATCGATCGTCGTGGTCACGCGGCACACCCCTCTCGCGTCGAGTGTAGGCGTCGAGCATAGACCCGGCGCTTTTCGGGGATGTTTCCGCGCTCTGCGAGAGTGGGACGGTGAGGATCGAATGGATCGCATCTGCCGACGACGAGCGCCTCGGCGACTACCGGGACCTCACGGATGTCGCGCTGCGGCGCGTGCTCGAGCCCGAGGGAGGGCTGTACATCGCCGAATCGGCGAAGGTGATCGCGCGGGCCATGGCGGCAGGACATCGACCCCGCTCGGTGCTCGTCCAGGAGAAGTGGCTGCCCGATATGGAGGCGCTTCTGGCCGGTGCCGACGTCCCGGTCTACGTCGTGGATGCCGCCGTCGCGGAACGGCTGACCGGCTATGCCGTGCACCGGGGCGCCCTCGCGTCGATGCACCGCCCGGTCCTGCCGGAGGTGGCCGAGGTCGTCGAGGGCGCCCGGGTCGTCGTGGTCCTCGAAGACATCGTGGACCACACCAACGTCGGCGCGATCTTCCGGGCCGCCGCCGGCCTGGGCGCCGACGCGGTGCTGGTGAGCCCGCGGTGCGCCGACCCGCTGTACCGTCGCAGCGTGCGGGTGAGCATGGGCACGGTGTTCCAGGTGCCGTGGACACGCCTTCCGCAGTGGCGGCAGGCGCGCGGCATCCTGCACGAGAGCGGCTTCCACCTCGCGGGACTCGCGCTCGCCGAGGACGCCGTGCCGCTCGACGTGTTCGCCGCCGCCGGGCACGAGCGAATCGCCCTGCTGCTCGGAGCCGAAGGCGATGGCCTCACGCGCGCTGCGATCGAAGCCGCCGACACCGTGGTCACCATCCCGATGCACGGCGACGTCGACTCGCTCAATGTCGCCGCAGCCAGCGCCGTCGCGCTGTGGGAGCTGCGCGCCCGCTGAGGGGTCAGGCTCCGGGGCGCACGGTGAGCTCGGTCAGCTCGGCGTCGCGGGGAAGCTCGAGCGCGGCGAGGATCGTGGCAGCGACCGACCGCGGCTCGATCCAGCGCGACGCGTCGTACGCCGAGCCCTCCTGCTGGTGGACCTTCTCCTGCATCGGCGTCGCCGTCCGTCCGGGGTAGACGGTCGTCACGCGCACCCCGTTGGGGCGCTCCTCTTCACGCAGCGCGTCGGCGATCGCGCGGACGGCGAACTTGCTCGCGGCGTAGGAGCCCCATTCCGGGCTCGCGCGCAGACCCGCCCCCGAGTTGACGAACACGACGTGCCCTCGTGCGGCGCGCAGCGCCGGCAGCATCAGGCGCGTCAGCTCCGCCGGAGCGACCGCGTTGACGTTCAGCTGCTGCTGCCACGTCGCCACCGGCGTCTCGCCGACCGGGCCGAGCTCGACCACTCCGGCGACGTGCACGAGAGCGTCCACGCGCGGCGGAACGGGCTGGTGGCTGAAGGCCCAGGACAGCCGCGCGGGGTCGGCGAGGTCGCCCACCAGGGTGTGCGCGGTCGGGAAGCGCTCGCGCAGCTGCGCAGCGCGCCCGGCGTCGCGGGCGAGGAGCCAGAGCTCGTCGCCACGGGCGGCCAGCATCTCGGCGAGGACCGCGCCGATCCCCGATCCCGCGCCGGTCACCACGCTGCAGCTCACGAGTCCATCCCTTCACGCGTCTGCGACGCGGCATCCGCGCGGGGCGCCGACATGACCACCGGCAGGGGATCGGGCCGCTTGGCGGTGATGTGGTCGCCGGACGACTGCTGCCGCAGACGACGCAGCACCCAGGGCACGAGGTGCTCCCGCGCCCACACCAGATCGCTCGTGCGGGCCTTCCGCCACGTCCGATGCGGCAGCGGGTCGGGTTGCATCGGTCGCAGGTCGTTGGGCACGTTCAGGGCGCGCAGCACCATCCGGGCGATCTCATGATGGCCGAGGGCGTTGTAGTGCAGCCGGTCGTCGTCGAAGAAGCGCATGTCCTGCACCTCCTTGAGGGCCCACTGGTCCGCCACGATGCAGTCGTACCGGTCGGCGATGGCGCGGATGTTCTCGTTGTAGATCGCCACCTTGCCCCGGATCCCACGGAACACCGGCGTGAACGCGGTGTCGATGCCGGTGAAGACGACGACGGTCGCACCATCGCGGGACAGCCGCACCACGGCGTCCTCGAACTGCTGCGCGACGGCGTCGGGGTCGGAGCCCGGCCGGATGACGTCGTTGCCGCCGGCGGAGAAGGTGATGAGATCGGGCTTGAGCGCGATGGCCGGCTCGACCTGCTCGGCGATGATCTGCCCGATCAGGCGCCCGCGGATGGCGAGGTTGGCGTACGCGAAGTCGTCAACCTGCTGCGAGAGCACCTCGGCGACGCGATCGGCCCATCCCCGCAGGCCGTTCGGTGAGGAGGGCTCCGGGTCGCCCACGCCTTCGGTGAAGGAGTCGCCGAGGGCGACGTAGCGGCGCCAGGGGTGCGGACCCGCGTTGTCGACGAAGGGGCTGCGGTGATCGTCTTTCGTAGGCATCGTTGTTCCTCGGCTCGTGACCGAAGTCAGGCTACCGCGCCGCGCCGACACGCGCCGCGAGGCGGTCGCCCGAGCGCATCCGTCGGCACGGCGGCGTCCCCGGGATGACTTAGGGTGGTGACTCGTCGTCCACGGGGAGGAGTGCATTCGGTGACAGACGAAGCCGCGCTGGAAGCACCGCCCGCGCCGGAGCCGTCGACCCGACAGCACGCCGAATCGCCGCACGGCGGATCGCCCCACGGCGAACCTCACATCGGCAGCTTCGCCGCGGAGCATCTGAGCCCGTCCTACCCGCAGCGGGCGCCATGGGGCACCGCTCAGCGCCTGCGCGCGTGGCAGGCGGAGGCCCTGGATCTCTACTTCTCGCTCGACGGGCCCGACGGTCCCGGAGGCGGCCCACGCGACTTCCTCGCCGCCGCAACCCCCGGCGCCGGCAAGACGACGTTCGCGCTGCGCCTGGCGAGCGAGCTGCTGCGCCGCCGGATCGTGGACCGGATCGTCGTGGTCGCGCCGACGGAGCATCTGAAGACCCAGTGGGCCGATGCCGCCGCGCGCGTCTCGATCCGGCTCGACCCCGCCTTCAGCAACAGGCACGTCGCCCCCTCACGGCAGTACCACGGCGTCGCGGTCACGTATGCCCAGGTGGCGGTCAAGGCGTCGGTGCACCAGCGACTGACGATGGACGCCCGCACGCTGGTGATCCTCGACGAGGTGCACCATGGCGGCGACGCCCTCAGCTGGGGCGATGCGCTGCGGGAGGCGTACAGCCGGGCGACGCGGCGGCTGCTGCTGTCGGGCACACCGTTCCGCAGCGACACGGCGCCCATCCCGTTCGTGGAGTACCACCCGGATGAGAAGGGCATCCGCGTCTCGCGCACCGACTACGCCTACGGGTACCGCCGGGCGCTCGAGGACGGCGTCGTCCGCCCCGTGATCTTCCTGGTGTACGCCGGCAAGATGCGCTGGCGCACCAAGACCGGCGACGAGATGGAGGCCCACCTCGGCCAGGACAACACCAAGGACATCACGTCGCAGGCCTGGCGCACCGCCCTGGATCCGGAGGGGGACTGGATCCCCGCAGTGCTGCGATCGGCCGATCGTCGCCTGACCGAAGTGCGGGAGCACGTGCCGGACGCCGGCGGCCTCGTCATCGCGACCGACCAGACGGCGGCGCGCGCCTACGCGGCGATCCTGCACCAGATCAGCGGAGAGGCGCCCACGGTGGTCCTGTCCGACGAGGCGGAGGCCTCCAGCCGCATCGAGGAGTTCTCCAAGTCCACCACCCGCTGGATGGTCGCGGTGCGGATGGTGTCGGAGGGTGTCGACGTTCCCCGCCTCGCCGTCGGCGTGTATGCGACCAGCGCCTCCACACCACTGTTCTTCGCCCAGGCGATCGGTCGCTTCGTGCGCGCCCGGCGTCGAGGGGAGACCGCGAGTGTGTTCCTGCCGAACGTGCCGCAGCTGCTCGCCCTCGCCGGCGAGATGGAGCGACAGCGCGACCACGCGCTCGATCGCGACAGCGACGGCGAGGACGACTGGAACGCCGAGGAAGACCTCATGAACGCCGCGGAGCGCGAGGACAAGGCCTCCGACGCGCTGACCGAGGAGTTCTCCTATCAAGCGCTGGGATCGCTGGCCCACTTCGACCGCGTCCTGTACGACGGCAAGGAGTTCGGCCAGCTGGCCGTTCCGGGCACGCCGGAGGAGGAGGAGTTCCTGGGGCTTCCCGGCCTGCTCGAACCCGAGCATGTGCACGAGCTGCTGATGCAGCGCCAGGCTCGGCAGAGCCGGCATCGGCGCGCGCGCGAGGCCGAAGAGGCACAGGCGCCGCCGGACGAGGAGCAGGCCCTCCCGCCGGCGCTGCATCGCTCGCTGAAGGAGCAGCGCCAGCTTCTGAACAGCCTGGTCGGCCTCTACGCGCGCCAGACGGGGGAGCCGCACGGGCTGATCCACGCCGAGCTGCGCCGCATCTGCGGGGGGCCCGCGGTGTCGCATGCGACCGTGGCCCAGCTGCAGGCGCGCATCGACACGCTGCGCAAGCGGGTGCGCTCCTGACGGCGGCTTAGACTCCCGGCATGGTCGCGCACTACGCGTTCGTGTCGCGCTGGCGTCTGCCGGTGCCGGCGGCACGCGCGTGGGAGGAGCTCGAGGGGATGCTGCGGCCGCGTGCAGACTTCTCGTGGTGGCCGGGTGTGCAGGTCGACATGCCGCCACGACGCCTCGCTCCCGGAGAGCGTCTGGTGATGTCCGTGCGCACTCCGCTCGGCTACCGCCTCCGCATGCTGCTGACGATCACGGACGTCGATCCGCCGCGCGCGATCGCCGCGGCCGGCGACGGCGACCTCCGGGGCATCGGCCGCATCGTCGTCGCGGGCGACCCACCGGCGGCATCCGTCGTCACCATCCACTGGGATGTCGCCACACGCCGGAGGTGGATGAACGCCACCGCCTGGGCGCTGCGGCCCGCCTTCACATGGGCGCACGCGCACGTCATGCGCCGCGGCGGGGAAGGGCTCGCGCGGAGGCTCGGCCCGGCCCGTTCGGATCTCCGAAATGCTGGCAATTCCGGGGTTCGGGACGTTTCGGGGGAGGCGGCTGACTAGCGTTGACGGGTTCCCGCATCGAATGGAGACCGTCGTGACCGCCCTCGCCGCCCCCACCGACCGTGATCGCCGGCGCTGGGCACAGTATCTGGTGAACGAGAGGGCGGAGGCCCGCGTGTACCGGGAGCTCGCCGCGCGGCGCAGCGGGGAGGAGCGGGACATCCTGCTGGCGCTCGCCGACGCGGAAGGCCGCCACGAGGCGCACTGGCTCGACCTGCTCGGCGGCGAGCCGACGCGCCTTCCGCGCCCCGACGTCCGCACGGTCCTGCTCGGCTCGATGGCCAAGCGCTTCGGCTCGATCTTCGTCCTCGCCCTCGCCCAGACCGCCGAAGCCCGCTCGCCCTATGACGACGAGCCGTTCGCGACCCCGGCGATGGCGGCCGACGAGAAGATCCATCACGAGGTGGTGCGCGGCCTCGCCGCACGCGGGCGGCGACGCCTGTCGGGCACGTTCCGCGCCGCGGTGTTCGGCGCCAATGACGGGCTCGTGTCGAACCTCGCCCTGGTGATGGGCGTCGGCGCGACGGGCGTCTCGCCGCAGTTCGTCCTCTTCAGCGGCATCGCGGGGCTTCTCGCCGGCGCCCTCTCCATGGGAGCGGGCGAGTTCGTGTCGGTGCGATCGCAGCGGGAGCTTCTCGCCGCGACGGGACCCAGCGACTACGCCGATCACGCCCTGCCGGACCTGGACCTCGACGCGAACGAGCTGGCGCTGGTGTACCGCACTCGCGGGATGGCGGAGGACGAGGCCCTCGAGCGCGCGCGCCGCGTGGTGTCCACCGCGCAGGCGGCCGACCGCTCGCAGCCGTACCGCCTGCCGGCCGAGCACGCGCAGGAGCACGATGTGGTCGGGAGCGCGTGGGGCGCGGCGCTGTCGAGCTTCCTCTTCTTCGCGTCGGGCGCCGTGATCCCCGTCCTGCCGTGGATGCTCGGGCTGTCGGGCCTCGCGGCCGTTGCGACGGCGCTCACCCTCGTCGGCGTCGCGCTCCTGGCGACCGGCGCCGCCGTGGGCGTCCTGTCAGGTGCCTCGCCGCTGCGACGCGGCCTGCGTCAGCTCGCGATCGGGTACGGGGCGGCCTTGGTGACCTACCTGCTCGGACTGCTGTTCGGGGTGTCCGTCGCGTAGCCCGCGGATTCGTTCGCGGGGCCCTGACGTGGTAGTGTCGTTCCTCGGTTGCGAAACCGGAAACCACCTGCGCGGGTGGCGGAATAGGTAGACGCGCTAGCTTGAGGTGCTAGTGCCCGTATAGGGCGTGGGGGTTCAAGTCCCCCCTCGCGCACAGTGAAGAAGGCCCCCGGAAGGGGGCCTTCTTGCGTACAGCCGTACCGGGCGCCGCGTCAGATCCACCCCCGTTCCTCTGCGAGCATGATGGCCTGCTGACGGGTCGCGACGCCGAGCTTGGTCAGAACAGCCGACACGTGGTTGCGCACGGTCCCCGGAGCGAGGGACAGCTTCTTGGCGATCTGCCCTGTCGTCTCACCGCGCCGGCCGGCGCGCAGGACATCCAGCTCCCGGTCGGTGAGCGGGGAGCGCTCGTCGCTGAGGGCGTCGGCGGCGACCTCGGGATCGACGTAGCGCGTCCCGGCGGCGACGCGGCGGATCACCGCAGCCACCTCCTCGGCCCCCCGCGACTTCGGGATGAACCCCGCGACGCCCGATGCGAGGGCGCGCCGCAGGACCCCCGGCCGTGCGTGGCGCGTCACGACGACGCATCGGGTGGCGATCGCGCGGTGAAGCCGATGGGCCACCTCGACCCCATCGAGGAAGGGCATCTCGAGGTCCAGCAGACACACGTCGGGCTGAAGCCGCATCGCTGCCGCCAGCGCGGCCTCTCCGTCGCCGCACTCGGCGACGACCTCGATGTCGCTCTCGAGCCGCAGGAGCGCGGCAAGCGCGGAGCGGATCATCGCCTCGTCATCGGCCACCAGGACGCGGATCACGAGGGCGCCTCCGCCGACGCCGGCACGGTCACGGTGACGGTGAAGGATCTGGCGTCCCGGCGCACCTCCGCCGCGCCCCCGGCGCTGGCCGCACGCCGACGGATGCCGTCGAGCCCAGCGCCGCTGCCCGTGCCTTCTTCCTCGCCCGATCGGGCGTCATTGGAGATGCTGTAGCGCCACAGACGCCCGTCGCGGGTCAGTGACATGCGCACCCATCCGCCGCCGCCGTGCCGGAGGATGTTCGTCGTCGTCTCCCGCACCACCGGTCCGAGTGTCGCGGCGGGCGCGTGCTCGAGCCCGGAATGCACGTGCGCGTCCACGCGCGCGCCGGCGGCGCGCAGGAGATCGACGGCGTTGGCCACTTCGTCCTCGAGAGCGACCGCTCTGACTCGTGTCGCCAGGTCTCGCGTGCCCTGCTGCGCGTCCCGCACGGTGGCGCGGGCGGCGCGCAACTGCTCGAGAGCACCCTCGGAGTCCTGTGTCATGAGACGCTCCGCGAGCTCGAGCTGCAACGCGATCACCTGCAGGTGATGCCCCTGCAGGTCGTGCACGTCCGTCGCGATGCGAAGGCGCTCCTGCGTGGCGGCCAGGCGCGCCTCCGAGACGCGCGCCCGGTTCAGGGCGATGAGCACATCCCACCACCACAGCGACAGCACGCTCATCGCGGGTAGACCGATGGAGTAGAACCCCGTCATCCACCAGCTGAGGTTCGGCCCCTCGGACAGTCCGGTGCCGGTGTCGACGGTCCACAAGGCGGCCAGGACGGTCGTGGCGGCCAGGACGACGCGGATGCGGATGCCGCTCGGCCAGTTCAGCAGCGCGAGCGACTGCACGAGCGGCAGCACTCCGAGGATCCACATGCCCAACAGCGGGCCCGCGACGCACCCGTACGCGACGGCGATCAGCAGGGGCGCGATCGTGCGCCACGCCGCCACGGGTCCGTCGACCGGGCGGTTCCGGTACTCGAGGAGAAGCGGCAGCGTCGATGCCCACCAGAGGGCTCCGCCGATGCCGATGGGAGGTGCCGCGCTCTCCGCGATCGAGATGCTGCTTCCGGTCCACAGGAGCACCAGCATGCCCTCGAGGAAGAGCACGCCGGTTGCGGTGTACCACCACGTGGCCGTGATGCTGCGCGTCAGACGACGCGCCCCGAGGTCCGCACCGCCCCCTTGCTGCGCACGGGGCCGATGAGTCATCCGTCCACCCTACGGGCGTGACAGATGTCACCCGTCCGACGTGCGCATCGTCGTCCCAGCGCTGACACCCCGACACTTCCCGACGACGATCTGGACCGCTGGACTGGCTGAACCGAACGACAGGAGCACCGTGAGCCTCATCGACACCTTCCAGGATCTGGTCGCCCAGGTCCCCGACTTCGTGCAGCCGCTGATCGTCGCCGCGGCAGGGGCGGTGCCCTTCATCGAGGGGGAGGGCGCGGCGACCATCGGCATCGTCGGGGGCATCCACCCCGTCCTCGCCGTCGCAGCCGGTGCCCTGGGGAACTTCGTGTGCGTCGCCGTCCTCGTGCTCCTGAGCTCTGGCGCCCGCACCGCCGTGGTCACGCGGCATCGCGAGCGTGTACGGGTGCGCGCGGCCGCGGAGGACCAGCAGGGCGACGACGCGCAGTCCGGTATCCTCTCTGCGCCCGAGCCGCGCAACGGCGCGTCGGCGCGTCGTGCGAAGTTCCAGCGTGCGTTCGAGCGCTATGGCGTCCCGGGTGTGAGCCTGCTGGGGCCACTGCTCCTGCCGACGCAGTTCACGGCGACGATGCTCGCCGCCGCCGGAGTCGGACGCGTACGCATCCTCGTGTGGCAGGCGATCGCCATCGTCGGCTGGACCTGTGTCGTGGCGGTGCTGGTGAGCGGCGTCGTGTTCGCAGTGCGGTGAGCGCCACGCCCGGCGCCAGCCATCCGATGCGGCCACGGTAGGTTAGTCGGCATGTCTGTCCCCGACGCCGACCTCCCCGAGGTCGCCCGGATCGCACGAGATCTCATCCGGTTCGACACCACGAACCACGGCGGCGGACGCGCCGTCGGCGAGCGGGAGGCCGCCGAGTACGTCGGCGCCTACCTGGAGGGTCTCGGGCTGACCCCGGCCTACTACGAGCCGATCGCGCGGCGCACCAACGTCTCGGCGCGCGTGCCGGGCCGCAACCCCGACAAGCCGGCGCTGGTCCTGCACGGGCATCTCGACGTCGTGCCCGCGATCGCGGAGGACTGGAGCGTCGACCCGTTCGGCGGCGTCGTGCGCGACGGGATGCTGTGGGGCCGGGGGGCGGTGGACATGAAGGACATGGACGCCATGATCCTGACCTCTGTCGCCGACATCCTCCGTTCGGGCGGCCAGCCCGAGCGCGATCTGGTGCTGACGTTCTTCGCCGACGAGGAGAACGGCGGGGTCGAAGGCTCGGCGCTGGTCGTGAGGGACCATCCCGAGTGGTTCGAGGGAGCGGCCGAGGCGATCAGCGAGGTCGGCGGCTACTCGATCACGCTCGCTGATCGACGCGCGTATCTGCTGCAGGTGGGGGAGAAGGCGCTCGTCTGGATCAAGCTCGTCGCGCGCGGTCGCGCCGCGCACGGGTCGAGCCTGCACGCCGACAACGCCGTGACGAACCTCGCCGCCGCGGTGGCGGCGCTGGGCCGCACCGCATGGCCGGTCACCCTGACCGAGACCACCCGTCAGATGGCCGAGCGCCTCGCCGAGCTCACGGGAGCCACCACCGACGACCCGGATGCCGTCGCTGCGGCCGCCGGCGCCGCATCCGGGTTCCTCCGGTCGACGCTGCGGACCACGACCAACCCCACCGGGCTCGTCGCCGGATACAAGCACAACGTCATCCCCGACCGCGCCGAAGCGCTCGTGGACGTGCGCGTCCTTCCTGGCACCGAGGACGAGGCGCTGGCCGACATCCGGCGGATCGTCGGTCCGGGCGTAGATGTCGAGGTCGTGCACCAGGACATCGGGTTGGAGGTGCCGTTCTCAGGTGACCTCGTCGACGCGATGGTGAGCGCTCTGGGCCGGCATGACCCGGGTGCGCCGGTCATCCCGTACCTCATGGGCGGCGGGACCGACAACAAGGCGCTCGCGACCCTGGGCATCGCCGGCTACGGCTTCGCGCCGCTGCGGCTTCCCGCCGATCTCGACTTCACCGGAATGTTCCACGGCGTCGACGAGCGGGTCCCCATCGACGCCCTGGTGTTCGGGCAGACGGTCCTCACAGACCTGCTCCGCACCTACTGACAGGTCCGAACCGAAGCGCGCCCTCCGGCGCGCCGGAATGAAAGGCGCCCATGCAGTTCATCGAGGCGATCATCCTCGGGCTCGTCCAGGGTCTCACCGAGTTCCTCCCGATCTCGTCGAGCGCGCACCTGCGCATCGTCGGCGAGTTCCTCCCCTCGGCGCAGGACCCGGGCGCCACCTTCACCGCGATCACCCAGATCGGCACCGAGGCGGCGGTGCTGCTGTACTTCTGGGGGACGATCGTGCGGATCATCGCCCGGTGGGCGCAGTCGCTCGCGGGCCGCGTGCCGCGCAACGACCCCGACGCGCGCATGGGATGGCTCATCATCCTCGGGACCATCCCGATCGGGGTGCTCGGGTTCCTCTTCCAGGACGTGATCCGCAACACGTTCCGCAACCTCTGGCTGGTGGCCGTCGTGCTCATCGTGTTCGGGCTGCTGCTGGGCGCCGCCGACCGATGGGGTCGGCGTACCCGCGAGCTGCCCGACCTGACATACCCGCATGGACTCGCACTGGGATTCGCCCAGGCCCTCGCGCTCATTCCGGGCGTGTCCCGCTCGGGCGCGACGACCACTCTCGGACTCGCGCTGGGCTACACCCGCCCCGCGGCAGCCGAGTACGCCTTCCTGCTGGCCGTGCCGGCGGTGTTCGGCAGCGGCTTCTACGAGCTGCTGCAGAGCTTCGAAGAGCCCGGCGGCCCGTACGGGCTCGCCGAGACGGCCGTCGCGACGATCGTCGCCTTCGGCGTCGGCCTCGCGGTGATCGCGTTCCTGATGCGCTACCTCAAGCGCGGCAGCTTCCTGCCGTTCGTCATCTATCGCGTGCTGCTGGGAGCGGTGCTCATGGTGCTGCTGGCGGTCGGCGTGCTGCAGCCGTACTGACGTCGGGGCCGCGACGCGGCCGGAGTCACCGGCGGGGGTCGTCGCGTCCGGGCTTGTTCGGTCCCTCTCCGCCGCGCCGCAGGTACCGCTCGAACTCCTGCGCGATGGCGTCGCCGGACGCCTCCGGGGAATCCCAGGTGTCGCGGGTGCGCTCCAGCTGGCGGATGTACTCTGTCATCTCCTCGTCGTCCGCCGCGGCGGCGTCGATGGATGCCTCCCAGGCGGCCGCCTCGGTGGCGAGATCGCCGCGGGGCACGGGCGCGCTCGTGAGGTCCTCGAGCCGGTCGAGCAGCGCGAGCGTCGCCTTGGGCGAGGGGGTGTGCCCCGCGACGTAGTGGGGCACGCTCGCCCAGAGGCTCGCCGCAGGGATGCCCGCGGCATCCGCGGCGCTGCTCAGCACGCTGAGGATGCCCACCGGCCCCTCGTAGGTGCTCCGCTCGAGGCCCAGCGAGCCGCGAAGGGCTTCGTTCTCGCTGCCGGCGAAGACGGAGATCGGACGGGTGTGGGGGACGTCGGACATCATCGAGCCGATCGCGACGAAGCCGGTGATGTCCTCCCTCAGCGCCACGTCGATGAACTCGGACGCGAACGCCTGCCAGGCGCGGGCCGGCTCGACGCCGGTCAGCAGCCACAGCTGGGTGCCGCGCGTGGCACGCGAGGGTCGCAGGAGCGTCGCCTCGGGCCACCGCAGCACGCGTCGGCCGTCGGCGTCCACGGCGACGTGCGGGCGGGTGTACTGGTAGTCGAAGTACAGCTCGGGGTCGACCGAGAACACCGGCTCGTAGGAGCCGGCGTCGCGCAGGTGGGCGATCGCCGACGAGGCGGCCTCGCCCGCGTCGTTCCAGCCGTCGAAAGCGGCGACGAGCACACGACGACCCAGTCCGTCCACGAGACCTCCTCCGCGCCTGCCGGCTTGTTCCAGGATAGGCCCGCGCCATCGCACCGGGCCCATCCGCGACCGTCGGGCACGTGTGACCGCTCGCCCCGAGAGCCGGAAGTCCGCTCGGTAGGATTGCACGGTGAACGCACCACGCCTTGCCGCCGTCCTGTGGGATATGGACGGCACCCTCGTCGACACCGAACCGTACTGGATGGCTGCGGAGACACCGCTGGTCGAGAGGTTCGGCGGCACGTGGTCGCACGAGCAGGCGCTGAGCCTGGTGGGACTGGCGCTGGAGGACTCGGCGCGGATCTTCCAGGCCGCCGGGGTGCGCATGAGCGTCGACGACATCATCGATCATCTGACCGACGAGGTCATGCACCGGCTGTCGACGACGGGTGTGCCGTTCCGCCCCGGAGCACGCGAGCTGCTCGCGGGCCTGCGCGCCGCGGGCATCAAGACCGGCCTCGTCACGATGTCCATGCGTCGGATGGCCCAGTCAGTGGTCGATCTGATCGACTTCGACGCCTTCGACGTCATCGTCGCCGGCGACGACGCCACGCGTCCGAAGCCCTTCCCCGACCCGTACCTGCAGGCCTGTGAGGCGCTGGGGGTCACGCCGGAGGAGACGGTGGCGATCGAGGACTCGCCGAACGGGCTGCGCTCCGCTGTCGCCTCGGGCGCATCGTCGATCGGGGTCCCGCTGATGGTGTCGCTGGCCGGCGCCGGTGCGCACGCCGTATGGCCGACGCTCGAGGGTCGCACCGTGGAGGATGTCATCGCCTTCCACGCCGCGCATCGCGCCGGCCTCCACCGTGAGGTCGTGCGATGAGCGGGCGGCCCAGCGGTCCCTTCCGCCTCGGAGACCGCGTGCAGCTGACCGGACCGAAAGGTCGCCTGCACACGATCACCCTGCGCGAAGGCGGCGAGCTCCACACGCACCACGGCGTCCTGCGACACGCCGACCTCGTAGGCCAGCCCGACGGATCGGTCGTCGCCAACAGCGGCGGCCACGAATACCTCGCGCTGCGTCCGCTGCTGCGGGACTTCGTGATGTCGATGCCGCGTGGCGCGGCGATCGTCTATCCGAAGGATGCCGCGCAGATCCTCGCGGAGGCGGACGTGTTCCCGGGCGCAACGGTCGTCGAGGCGGGCGTCGGCTCCGGGGCGCTGTCGCTGTGGCTGCTGCGGGCGATCGGCGCCGAGGGGCGCCTCATCTCGTTCGAGCGGCGCGAGGACTTCGCCGCGGTGGCGCGCGCGAACGTCGAGACGTTCGTGGGGGAGGTGCCGGCGAACTGGGACGTCGTGGTCGAGGACCTGGTCGAGGCGCTGCCGTCGGCGGTGGCGCCGGGAACCGTGGATCGGGTGGTGCTGGACATGCTGGCGCCGTGGGAGTGCATCGACGTCGTGGCGGACGCGCTGACCCCGGGCGGCGTGGTGGTGTGCTACGTCGCGACCGCGACGCAGCTCAGCCGTGTCGCCGAGTACATCCGCGGCACGGGACTGTTCACCGAGCCCGACGCCAACGAGACGATGGTGCGGGGCTGGCACGTCGAGGGGCTCGCGGTGCGTCCGGATCACCGCATGGTGGCGCACACCGGCTTCCTGGTGTGGGCGAGGCGGTTGGCGCCCGGCGCGATCCCGCCCGAGGTCAAGCGCCGCGCGTCGAAGTCCAGCTACTCCGACGAGGACGTCGAACTGTGGACGCCCGGTGCCGTCGGCGACCGCGAGATCACCGACAAGAACCTGCGCAAGCGCGTGCGGGAGGCCGAGCGCGCAGCCGAGGGCGCGCGGCTGGCGGCCGGGCGCACCAGCGACGACGCGCCGAACGCCTAAACTGATCCGGTGCGCAAGATCCCCGCTGCCCTCGCCGTCCTGGGCCTGACGACCGTCGGCCTGGCCGGCTGCTCGCTGCCCGGCTCCAACGACTGCTCGCGCCCCGCCGTGTCCGATCGCGAGGTGATGGACCTCATCGACGTGACGGGCAGCACGGACGCCGAGCCCGAGGTCGACGTCTTCACCCCGCTGCACGCCTCCACGCTCGCCTTCGAGGACGTCGAGCAGGGGAACGGCACCGTCATCACGACGGCCGACCAGCTCGTGGTGATCGACGTCGCGCTGTTCAGCGGCACCACGGGAGAGCCGCTCGTGTCCACGCCCTACGACGGCGACCTGTCGCGAGTGTTCCCGCTCTCGCAGTGGACCCAGGGCTTCCCCGGGTTCGAGGAGGCGCTGACCTGCGCCGCCGAGGGATCCCGCGTCGCGGTCGCGCTCGCGCCCGAGGACCTGACGCCGGAGTCGGCGGCGAGCCTGGGGCTCGAGCAGAACGACTCCGCCGTCGCGGTGATCGACGTCCGCAAGGTGTACCTCGCCGCGGCGGACGGGCAGGACCAGTTCACCGCCGGTCACGGGCTGCCCGCGGTGGTCCGCGCCCCCGACGGCCGTCCCGGCCTCATCGTTCCGGACGGCGCGCCGCCGCAGGACATCGCCGTCCAGACGCTGAAGAAGGGGTCTGGCCCCGCGGTCACCGGCGACGAGCCGGTGCGCGTGCACTACACCGGCGTCGTCTGGGGCGAGGACGACCCGTTCGACTCCACCTGGGGCGCAGAGCCGGCGTCGTTGACGCTCGACGGCGTCGTTCCGGGCTTCGCGCAGGCGCTCGAAGGCCAGACGGTGGGCTCTCAGGTGCTGGTCGTGATCCCGCCCGATCTCGGGTACGGCGATGAGGAGCAGGGTTCCATCCCGGCCGATTCGACGCTCGTCTTCGTCATCGACATCCTGGGTCTGGACGCCGAACCGCAGCAGTAGGCGGGGATCCGCGGCGGCGTGCAGACGGCGCTCTAGGATAGGCGGGTGCCTGCCAACCCGTCCGCGAAGATTCCGCCCGAGGAGCGGCTCGTCAATCTCGTCGTCGCGCTGATCGCGACCGATCAGGGGCTGACGAAGGACACCATCCTGACCTCGGTCGCCGGGTACCGGGAGCAGAGCGCGTCGGGCGCGTCGAAGGACGCCCTCGAGAAGATGTTCGAGCGCGACAAGGAGAGTCTGCGCGGGCTCGGTGTGCCGATCGAGACGATCGGCGACTTCGCCGATCCCGACGATCTGCGCGAGGCGCGATACCGGGTGCCGAGCGCGGAGTACGAGCTCCCCGACGACATCGAGTTCACGCCCGCCGAGCTGGCGCTGCTGAACCTCGCAGGAGGCGTGTGGAGCGAGAGCTCCATGTCGGACGACGCACGCAGCGGCCTGCGCAAGATCCGCGCCCTCGGCGACCTCGTCGACGAGCCGATCATCGGGTTCTCGCCCCGGCTCAGCCTGCACGACCCCGCCTTCTCGCCGCTGCAGCAGGCGATCGAGCAGAGCCGCGTCGTCACGTTCCCGTACCTGAAGCCGGGTGAGGACCGGCCGCGCACCCGGCGGCTGCAGCCGCTGGCGCTCGTGGAGTACGAAGGTCGCTGGCACGTCTTCGGGATCGACCTCGACATCGGCGCCGACCGCACCTTCCTTCTCGCCCGCATCGTCGGGCCCGTGACCGTCACCCGCCACACCTTCGACCCGGCGCTGCGCGACGGGGCGGGGGAGCGGGCACTGTCAGGACTGGAAGCGGTGGCCGCGCGCAACACCGCGCTGCTCGAGGTCAACCCCGGGACGGAGGCCGCGCTCCGCCTCGCGCGACGTGCCCGTCCGGCCGAGCAGGGGATACACGTGTCGTACGTGGACGCGCACATCTTCGCCGACGAACTGGCCTCGTACGGCCCGGAGGTCCGGGTCGTCTCCCCGGCGGACCTGCGCGACCGCGTCATCGAGCGCCTCGCGGCCACCCGCGACCTGCACCGGAGCGAACCATGACCGCCCGCCGCCCCCTCGTCGCGACCGACCGCGCCGCCCTCATGCTCCAGCTCGTGCCGTACCTCATCGGCAAGGGCGAGGTGTCGATTGCGGAGGCGGCCGACGAGTTCGACGTCACACCCGAGCAGATGCGGGCCATGGTCGAGAAGCTCACCGTGATCGGGCTCCCGGGGGACCGCGGCTACTGGCAGATGGCGAACGACCTGTTCGACATCGACTGGGACCTCCTGGACGAGCAGGACCTCATCGTCATCACCAATGCCGTCGGCCTGGAGCGGGCGCCCAAGCTCACCGCGCGCGAAGCCGCCGCCCTGCTGGCGGGCCTCCAGATGGCGCGCTCGATCCCCGGCGTCGGCGACACCGAGCTGTATGCCGGACTGCTCGCCAAGCTCGCGCGGGGCGCGTCGAGCACGCCCGCCGAGGTGATCCTCGCGCCCGAGCCGGTCGACGCCGTCCGCGACCGCGTGGCAGCGGCGGTGCGCCGCGGCGTCGCCGTCTCGTTCACCTACAAGGCGCCGGATGCCGCACCCACGACCCGCACGGTCGACCCGGTGAAGGTCCACATCGCCAGCGGCCAGTGGTACCTGCAAGGCTGGTGCCACCTGCGCGAGGCGATGCGGACGTTCCACCTGGACCGGGTGAGCGAGCTCGAGCTCACCGACATCCCCATCACCCACGCCGGCGAGCCGGAGCCCGGCTGGTTCGAGCCGTCCGACGCCGATGTGGTGGCCCGCGTCCGCTTCCCCGAGGCGGTCGCCCCGCTGTTGGGCGACTACCTCGACCGCGCCGAGCTCGAGACGCACGACGGGATGACGATCGCGACGATGCGCGTCGCCGACGAGCTGAGCCTGCGCCGACTGGCCGCCCGGCGCGGCGGCACCGTCGAGGTGCTCGAACCCGCGGGCGCCCGCCGTGCGGCGTTCGAATGGGCGGAAGCCGGTCTGGCGCAATACCGCTGACACCGGCGCGGCGGGTCCGACGCCGTGGTTAGACTGGAGTGACTTTCCGCTGACGCGACACGACGGAGCATCTCATGTTCGGCAATCTGACTGGCTGGCACCTGCTGATCGTGCTCGTGGTGATCCTTCTGCTGTTCGGGGCGGCCAAGCTCCCCGCACTGGCCAAGAGCATGGGCCAGTCCGCCCGTGTGTTCAAGGGCGAGATGAAGGCCATGAAGGAGGAGGACGCAGCGAGCACCACCGCGCCCGACACCACCTCGAGCACGGCATCCACGACGCCGAACACCAGCGACGGCACTCCCGACCGCAAGCCCTAGCGCATGGTCGCGACAGCCGGTTCCGCGCCCGTGAACGGGCCGGAGGCGCCGAAGCGCGACAAGCGCATGTCGCTGGGGCAGCATCTTCTGGAGCTGCGCAAGCGGCTGATCATCGCCGCGATCGCGCTGATTCTCGGCATGGTGGTGGCCTTCCTCATCACCGACCCGATCATCCACTGGATCACCGGTCCGATCCGCGAGATCGCCGAACGTCGAGGCGACGACTTCGCCAAGCTCAACTTCGGCACCGTCACCTCCGCCTTCGACCTGCGGATGAGGATCGCCTTCTCCATCGGCATCTTCCTGTCGGCTCCCGCATGGCTGTGGCAGATCTGGGCGTTCATCATGCCCGGACTGACGCGCAAGGAGGTCCGGTACACCGTCGGATTCGTCGCGGCGGCCGTGCCGCTGTTCTTCGCCGGATGCTACGTGGGCGTCCTGATCGTTCCGCACGTGATCGAGCTGATGTGGGGGTTCACGCCGGAAGGCGGTGTCAACTTCTACAACGCCGCCGAGTACTACGACTTCGTGTTCAAGCTCATGATCGTGATCGGCGTCGCGTTCGTGCTGCCGGTGTTCCTCGTGGCGCTGAACCTGGCGGGCGTCGTCTCGGGGAGAGCGATCCTCCGGGGCTGGCGGGTCGCCGTCCTGGTCGCGACGGCCTTCGCCGCCCTCGCCACCCCGGCCGCCGACGTCGTGAGCATGCTCATGCTGGCCGGCATGCTCGTCGTGCTGTTCTTCGCCGCCGCGGGCCTGTCGCTCCTGTTCGACCGCCGCAGAGCCAAGCGCGACGCCACGCTGCTGCCTCCCGGGGCCGGCTCATGAGCGAGCCCGGGCCAGCGGAGCGCTATGCGCGTGCGCGCGCGGCCGCGCAGCTGGACCGGAGCCACCCGATCACGGCGGAATTCGCCGAGTCCCAGCGGTTCTCGCTCGACCCGTTCCAGCTGGAGGGCTGTCGCGCCCTCGAGGAGGGTAGGAGCGTGCTGGTCGCAGCGCCCACGGGCGCAGGCAAGACCATCGTCGGCGAGTTCGCGGTGCACCTGGCGATGCGGGAACCGGGCGACAAGGCGTTCTACACCACGCCGATGAAGGCGCTGTCGAACCAGAAGTTCCGTGAGCTGCAGGACGTCTACGGTCCCGACGACGTGGGCCTGCTGACCGGCGACACCAACATCAACGGCGGCGCCCGTGTCGTGGTGATGACCACCGAGGTGCTCCGCAACATGCTCTACGCCGACTCGCCGGCGCTGCGAGGCCTCCGGTACGTCGTGATGGACGAGGTCCACTACCTCGCCGATCGCTTCCGCGGTGCGGTGTGGGAGGAGGTCATCATCCACCTCCCTCCGAGCGTGCGACTGGTGTCGCTGTCTGCGACCGTCTCCAACGCCGAGGAGTTCGGCGACTGGCTCGACACCGTCCGCGGCGACACCGAGGTCATCGTGTCCGAGACCCGGCCCGTCCCGCTCGAGCAGCATGTCCTCGTGCGCGGCGACCTGCTGCCGCTCTTCGACGACCGCGCCGGCGTGGCCACGGCGAAGGTGAACCAGGAGCTCCTGCGTATCCGGTCGCTCCGAGGACCGACCTACGAGAACAACCGCCGCGCGCAGAGCCTGAACAGCGCCCGTCACGCGGGGTACGAGGCATCCCGGCGACGCCCCAAGAGGGGCGAGAGGCGTCCGGTCCGCGCCGCGAACGTCCAGCGCATCGAGCGCCTGGACCGTCCGGACGTGGTGGAGCTCCTCGGCCGATCCAACCTCCTCCCGGCGATCTTCTTCATCTTCAGCCGCGCCGGCTGCGACGCCGCCGTCAAGCAGGTGCGGCGCTCGGGCGTGCGCCTGACCGATCAGGACGAGCGTCGTGAGATCCGCGAGATCGTCGAGGAGCGCACCCGCACGCTGCTCGAGGAGGACCTCGCGGTGCTGGGGTACTGGGAGTGGCGGGACAACCTCGAGCGAGGCATCGCCTCTCACCACGCCGGCCTCCTCCCGGCGTTCAAGGAGGTCGTCGAGGAGCTGTTCCAGCGCAAGCTGGTCAAGGTCGTCTTCGCGACCGAGACACTCGCGCTCGGCATCAACATGCCCGCGCGCACGGTCGTGCTGGAGAAGCTCGAGAAGTTCAACGGCGAGGCGCGCGTGGCCATCACCTCGGGGGAGTACACGCAGCTCACCGGGCGCGCCGGTCGCCGCGGCATCGACGTGGAGGGCCACGCCGTCATCCAGTGGACCGAGGGCCTGGACCCTCAGGCGGTGGCGGCGCTGGCGTCACGGCGCACCTACCCGCTGAACTCGAGCTTCCGTCCCACCTACAACATGGCCGTCAACCTCATCGACCAGTTCGGCCGGTCGCGGGCCCGCGAGATCCTGGAGTCCTCGTTCGCGCAGTTCCAGGCGGACCGGTCGGTCGTCGGCCTCGCCCGCGAGGTGCGCGAGAAGGAGGACTCGCTCGCCGGCTACGAGAAGGCGATGACCTGCGACCGCGGCGACTTCACGGAGTACTCGGCCATCCGGCGCGAGCTCAGCGACCTCGAGAAGCTCAACCGCAAGGACGCCGGAGCGTCCCGCCGCACACGCGACGAGCGGCTCGATCGGATCGCCGACCTGCGCACGCGCATGCAGCGTCACGCGTGCCATCGCTGCCCCGACCGTGAGAACCATGCACGCTGGGCGGAGCGGTACTGGAAGCTGAGGCGGAGCATCGACAAGGTGCGCGGTCAGATCCAGGCGCGCACCGGCACGGTGGCCCGTGTGTTCGACCGCGTCGTCGACGTCCTCTCCGAACTCGACTACGTCCGGATCGACGACGACGGGGTCACCGCGCTCACGCCCGCTGGGCGCACGATGAAGCGCATCTACGGTGAGCGCGACCTGCTCGTCGCCGAATCGCTCCGTCGTGGTCTGTGGGAGAAGCTCGATGCGCCCTCGCTGGCCGCGCTGGCGTGCTGTCTGGTCTACGAACCGCGCCGCGATGAAGCCGGCGTCGGGGAGCGCGGCCTGCCGCGTGGACCCTTCCGTCCGGCCTTCGAGGCCACGTCGGATCTCTGGCAGGCTCTGGATGACCGCGAACGCGAACATCACCTGCCCGGGTCGGAGCCGATCGCTCTGGGACTGGCCACGGCGATGCACACGTGGGCGCGCGGCGGGATGCTCGACCGGGTGCTGCTGGAAGCGGACATGGCCGCCGGCGACTTCGTGCGGTGGGCGAAGCAGACCATCGACCTGCTCGACCAGCTGTCGCTGGTCGCGGATGCGTCGGTGGCCTCGACAGCGCGCAGGGCGCTGGAAGCCGTGCGCCGCGGGATCGTCGCATACTCGGGCGTGTGAGAACGTCTCAAGCCGTCGTTCAGACACCGCCATCTAGGGTGGTGCTCGTGTCCTCCGCCGCCCGCGCGCGTCCGCTCCTCCCGCTGTGGGCAGCGGTGCCGGCATCGGCGATCGCGGGCGTCCTGCTCGACGTCGCGTTCCCGGCCGTGGGCTGGTGGCCGATGGCATTCGTCTCGGTCGCGGTGGCACTGGTCTGCCTGATCGGCCGGCGCTTCGGCGGCGCCTTCCTCGCGGGCCTGGCGTACGGTCTGGCGTTCTACCTCATGAACGTCGACTTCACGGCCGCCTGGGTCGGACCGGTGCCCTGGCTGGCACTGGCCGGTTTCGAGTCCCTGTTCGTCGCTGGTGGCGCCGCGCTCATCGCTCTGGCGTACCGCTGGGCGCCCCTCATCGTCCGCCGCCCGGGTGGGCGGATCATCGCGACGGCCCTCCTCGTCGCCGGACTGTGGACGGCCCGTGAGGCGGTGACCGGCGGCTTCCCCTACGGGGGCTTCCCATGGGGTCGCGTGGGCACCAGCCAGGTGAGCGGGCCGTTCGCGGAAGTCGTGTCGTGGACCGGGACCTCGGGTCTGACGTTCCTCGTCGTCGGCATCGCCGCCGCCGGGATCGAGCTGGTGCGCGGGGCCGGCCGATCGCGGCGCCGGATGAGATGGGCGCCCGCCGCGGCGCTGCTTGCGGCGGCGGCCGCCCTGGCGGTCCTTCCCGCGTGGGGCACCACGCCGACCGGCAGCATCCGGGTCGCCGGCATCCAGGGGAACGGGCCCGCGGGGTACTTCGACACGCGACAGGCCGGCGACATCCTGAAGTCCCAGCTGGATGCGACCCGTCCCGTCTTCGACGCCTCGGATATCGATGTGGTGCTCTGGCCGGAAGGGAGCGTCGACCTCGACCCCCGCACGTCGCCCACCGCGGCCGCCGCGCTGGACCTGATCACCCGCGAGCTGGATGCGCCGCTGCTCGCCAACCGCATCGAGCAGCGCGGGGAGGCGTACTTCAACACCTCGTTCCTCTGGAACGACGGCATCGAGCAGACGTATGACAAGCGCAACCCCGTGCCGTTCGGCGAGTACGTGCCCGACCGCGCGTTCTACGCCGCACTGGCGCCCGACCTCATCGGGATGATCGGGCGGGACTACACGCCGGGGAGCAACTCGCCGGTGTTCGACGTGAACGGCGTGCGAGCCGGCCTGGCCATCTGCTTCGATGTCATCTACGACGCTCTGGTCTGGGAAGGCGCACACGCGGGCGCGGAGGTGTACCTCTTCCAGACCAACAACGCCGACTTCCGCGGCACCGACGAGAACCTCCAGCAGCTGGCCGTCGCACGACTGCGCGCGATCGAGACGGGCCGGGCCGTGGTCAACCTGTCGACGGTGGGGACGAGCCAGGTGATCGGCCCGAACGGGGCCACCATCCAGGGGCTCCCGGCCGACGAGCCGGGTCACCTGCTGACGGATGTGCCGCTCCGGGCAGGACTCACCCCCGCCGTGGTGCTCGGCGCCGGCATCGGCGCCGTCCTGTCGTGGGGGAGTGTGGCCGCGCTCGCCGCGGCGGGCGTTGTCGTGCGCATGAGGGCTTCCCGCGCCGGGAACGCGGAAACGCCGGCCCCGTAGGGCCGGCGTCGCATCGTCGGGGTTCGGTCAGGCGCTCATCTTGTCGACGGACATGTCCTCGCCGGCGCCGCGGCGGGCGCGGACGTAGGCGAGCCGCTCCTCGAGGAGCTCCTCGAGCTCGGGGATGGTCCGCCGCTCCAGCAGCATGTCCCAGTGGCTGCGAGGCGTCTTGTCGCCAGAGTGGTCGACCGTCTCGGTGCCCTCGCCGACGCGCCGCAGCGCCTCGCCGCCGCACGTGCGGCACTCCCACGACGGGGGCACCTCGGCGTCGGCCGCGAAGGTCAAGGTCGTGTCACGGCCGCATGCCGTACACGTATAGGTGTGCTGTGCGCGCTCATGGAACACGACGCCCTCTTCGCTCTGTAGGCTCTGGGCGCCGAGTCGGATGCCGCGGAGACTCCGGTCTGCCATTGTGTGGTCCTCTCGTCGCTGTACAGGTATAACCAAGCGACCTGTGCGGATCATCCGAGCGGCCCCCGCTGGACCCGCATTCACAGTGGATGCTCAGCCCCGGCGAGGGCGGCGGCGATACGGCGGCGCGGACCTGTCAGCCGAGCGCCTCGAGGGCTACGTCGGCGCGGTCGGTGACGATGCCGTCGACGCCCATCCCGACGAGGCGGCGCATGTCATCCACGTCGTTCACAGTCCACACATGCACCTCGACGTCGTGCCGGTGCGCCGCTTCGATGAGACGCGGCGTGACGATGCGCAGCCGGCCGCGACGCTCAGGCACCTGCAGCGCATCCAGACCCGCCAGCGAGCGGCCGATCGCGCGGCGCGAGCGCGACGCGACGGCGGCGAGCACGCGCGCGACCGCGCCCCGACCGGCCGAGGTGGCCGGCAGCGACGCCGGAGCATCGCCGGCGGGCGCGTGCAGGACCTCGCGGGCGGCGGCCAGCGCGGTGCGACGACGCGCATCCGAGAAGCTCGTCACGAGCACCCGGTCGGCATGGGGAGCGACCAAGCGGCCCACGGCCTCGGCGGCGGCGTCGACCTTGACGTCGAGGTTGAACCGGAGCGTCGGGAAGGCCTCCAGCGCCTGGGCCAGCGCGATGAGGCCGCCCCGTTCCGCCATCAGCTGTTCGAGCTCTGCGGCCGCGACGCGGGCGACTTTCCGGGGGTCTCCCGTGACGCGTGACAGATCCTCGTCGTGGAACAGCACGACCACGCCGTCCGCGGTCACATGACAGTCGGTTTCGACGTACGCGACCCCGGCCGCGTGGGCTGCCGCGACCGCCGCGAAGGAGTTCTCGACGACACCGTCTCTGGCGGCATCCGCCGTGACGAGTCCTCGATGGGCCAGGACGCGAGGCGTCGCGACGCCCCGGAACCACGGGTGGCTCATACCTCTGCTCAGGCTCAGCGGACGATATCGCCCGACGACTCTCCCGGTGCCGCGCCGACACCACCCGGTGTCGCGTCCATCGCCTGCGTCGCGATCTCGTCGGCTGCCGAGGCGGCCTCGTGCGCGGCGGCCACCGCCTCGTCCGCCGCCGAGCTGGACCGCGGACGCGCACGGCCGGGCGTCGACGCGGGACCTGCGGACGTGGGCGCCGCGCGGCCACCGAAGGCGTCGCCGATGCCCTTGAGCGCCTCGGTGAGCTCGCTTGGGATGATCCACAGCTTGCTGGACGGGCTTTCGGAGATCTTGGGCAGTGTCTGCAGGTACTGGTACGCCAGAAGCTTGTCGTCCGGTCCGCCGGCGTGGATGGCGTTGAACACCATCTCGATGGCCTCCGCCTCGCCCTGCGCGCGCAGGACCGCGGCCTGCTTGTCTCCTTCGGCGCGAAGGATCTCGGCCTGCCGGCGCCCCTCGGCCTCGAGGATCTGCGACTGCTTCGACCCCTCGGCGGTGAGGATCGCCGCGCGCCGATCGCGCTCGGCGCGCATCTGCTTCTCCATCGAGTCCTGGATCGACAGCGGCGGATCGATGGCCTTGAGCTCCACACGCGACACCCGCAGGCCCCACTTGCCCGTCGCCTCGTCGAGCACGACGCGCAGCTGCCCGTTGATGTTGTCGCGACTGGTGAGCGCCTCCTCCAGGTTCAGCCCGCCCACCACGTTGCGCAGCGTCGTGGTGGTGAGCTGCTCGACCGCGCTCAGGTAGTTCGCGATCTCATAGGTCGCAGCCCGGGCGTCGGTGACCTGGAAGTAGACCACCGTGTCGATCGAGACCACGAGGTTGTCCTCGGTGATCACCGGCTGCGGGGGGAACGACACCACCTGTTCCCGCATGTCGACGAGGGGACGCAGGCGGTCGATGAACGGCACGAGCAGGTTCAGGCCCGGCTGCAGGGTGCGCTGATAGCGGCCCAGGCGCTCCACGACGCCGGCGTACGCCTGGGGGATGATGCGGATCGAACGGAAGATCACGACGATCACGAAGATCGCCAGGACGACCAGCAGGACGATCACGAAGATCTGGCCGATGAAGGCGCCGACGTCAACCATCGTGGGGGTTCCTTTCAGGGGGGTCGGTGGCGACCTCGACGGTCGCTCCGAGGACGGCGACCACGTTGACCCGGGCGCCGACCTCGAGTGTCGGGGGAGCGGTGGGAGCGAGCTTGGCGGTCCAGGTCTCGCCGTTGTCGAGCTTGACGGAGCCGTAGCCGTCGACGAACGGCGCGAGCACACGCGCACCCATGCCGTAGAGCGCATCGACGTTCGTGCGAGCCGGCTCTGCGCCGCGGTGCAGCGTGCGAAGCAGCAGCGGCCTGATCGTGAAGAGCAGGATGGCCGACAGCGCGGCGGCGGCGCCGATCTGCAGCCACCACGGGCCGCCCAGGAGATTCACGCCCAGGCCGCCGATCAGCGACCCCGCGGCCAGCATCAGGAACGTGAACTCCAGCGTGAGCAGCTCGACGATGACGAACAGGAGTGCGAGCACCAGCCAGAGGATCCACATGTACTGCGTGAGATCTGGCAGCATCGCCTTCCCTTCCCGAGTCCCTTGATGGAACCCTACACGCGCCTGCGCGCGGCGCGTTGATAGGGTCGACACGGCCCGCCCACCCGCGATCCGGGCCCACATCCACAGGAGCGTCATCCATGACTCAGACCCTCGAGGCCGGCTCTCTGCGCGGCAAGACCGCGCTCGTCACGGGTTCGTCCCGCGGCATCGGCGCCGACACCGTCCGCTATCTCGCCGAAGCGGGAGCCGATGTCGTCGTGAACTATCGCAACAAGGCTCCGCGGGCGGAGAAGCTCGCGGCAGGCCTGCGGGAGCTCGGCGTCGAGGTGCTCGTCGTCGGCGCCGACCTCACCGACGCCGCATCCGTGCAGGCGATGTTCGACGAGGTGGAGCGGACCTTCGGCGGCCTCGACATCCTGGTGCTCAACGCCTCCGGCGGCATGGAGTCCGGCGTGGCCGAGGACTACGCGCTGCAGCTGAACCGCGATGCGCAGGTGCGCGTCCTCGAGACGGCGCTGCCGCTGCTGCGCGAGGGCTCGCGCGTGGTGTTCGTCACCAGCCACCAGGCCCACTTCATCCGCACGACGCCGACCATGCCCGAGTACGAGCCGGTGGCCCTGTCCAAGCGAGCCGGCGAGGACGCCCTGCGCGAGCGCATCCCCGCGCTCACCGAGCGGGGGATCGAGTTCGTGGTCGTCTCCGGCGACATGATCGAGGGGACGATCACCGCGACGCTGCTCGAGCGCGCCAACCCGGGCGCGATCGCAACCCGGCGGGAGTCGGCCGGCAAGCTCTACAACGTGTCGGAGTTCGCCGCCGAGGTCGCCGCCGCAGCCGTGGAGCCTGTGCCGGCCGATCACACACGACTCGTGGGCGACGTCTCGTCGTTCGCGGCGGAGTGACCGATGCGCGCGGAAGACATCACCACCCTCATCGCCGTCAGCCGTCCGACGATCGCGCCGGACGCGTCGTTCGCGGTCTTCGCCACCTCGCGCCCCGATATCGAGGCCAACCGCGCGGTCGGGCAGCTCTGGCGCGTCGAGCTTCCTGACGGATCGCCACGCCGGCTCACCCGCGGCACGGCCGATGCCGCGCCGCGCCTGTCGCCGGACGGCACACGCATCGCTTTCCTCCGCGGGGATGCGAAGGGCAAGCCGCAGGTGCACGTCGTCGCCGCCGCCGGAGGCGAGCCGGTGCAGGCGACCGACGCGCCGCTGGGTGTCGAGGACTTCGCATGGTCGCCCGAGGGTGGCCGCCTGGCATATCTCGCCCGCGTCCCGGAGAAGGGGCGATACGGCAGCGTCGAGGGCCTGGATGCCTCCGCGGAGGCGCCGCGACACATCACCGGCATCCGGTGGCACGCCAACGGGCTGGGGTACGTCTCCGATCGCCCGGCTCACGTGTTCATCGTCGACGCGCCGTCACCCGAGTCGGAGCCGTTCTACGAGCCGGCGCCGGCCGTGCGCGCCGAAGGGGAGGACGCGCCCAAGAAGAAGCTCGTCCACGCCGCCGCTGAGCAGCTGACGGACGGCACCGCGTCGCACGGCGGCGTCGTCTTCACCGCCGACGGCGCCGAGGTCCTCACCGTGCCCGACGAGATCGAGCCGGATCGCCGGGACCTGCGCTCGCGCCTGATCGCCGTGTCGGTCGACGGCTCCGGCCAGCGCGAGGTCCTCGCTCGCGAGGCCGGGCTGACCGTCTTCGGCGCCGAGGTCGCCGGCGACGGCGCCATCGCGCTGCTCGCACACGAGGTGGGGGACGACGGGGTCGACTTCATCGCACCGGGCGTCGGCCTCTGGCTGCTCGAGGCGGACGGGCCGCGCCGGCTGACGGACGCCGAGTCGATCGACCTGGGCGAGGTGGGCAGCCACATCACGGCCGTCGGCGACGACTTCCTGGTGCAGGATCGCACTCGCGGACGGGTCCGGCTCGTGCGGGTCGCACGCGACGGAGCGCTGACGGAGGTGCTCGGCGGCGATCTCGAGGTGGCCGGCCACGCCGCCGCGGGGGAGCGGGTGGTCGCTTCGGTCGCGCGACCGGACTCGTACGGGGAGCTCGTGCTCCTCGAGGGCCCGGACCAGAAGACGCTGACGGCCTTCGGGGCGGCTGCCGCCGCGTCGGGCATCGCGCTGCCGCGCGAGCTGACCGTCACCGGCCGTGACGGCTACCCCGTGCACGGCTGGGTCGCCGCGCCGGACGGGGAGGGGCCCTTCCCCGTCATCCTGCAGATCCACGGCGGACCGTATGCGGCGTACGGCGTGCACCTCTTCGACGAGACCCAGGTCCTCGTCGATGCCGGGTACGCCGTGGTGTACTGCAACCCTCGCGGCTCCGCCGGCTACGGCCGAGCCCACGGTCGCAGCATCCGGCAGGCGATGGGGACGGTGGACTTCGCCGACGTGATCGACTTCCTCGAGGGGGCCGTCGCCGACGATGCCCGGCTCGACGGCGCACGCGTCGGCGTCATGGGCGGCTCGTACGGCGGATACCTCACCGCATGGGTGATCGCGCACGATCACCGCTTCGCCGGCGCCATCGTCGAGCGTGGCTTCCTCGACCCGGCGACGTTCCAGGGAACGAGCGACATCGGGACGTTCTTCGGCGACGAGTACGTCGGCGTCTCGGCGGAGGACATCGCCCGGCAGAGCCCCATGGCGGTCGCCGACCAGGTGAAGACGCCGACTCTGGTCCTGCACTCCGAGCTGGACTTCCGCTGCCCGCTCGAACAGGCCACCCGGTACTTCTCAGCCCTGAAGCGCAACGGGGTCGAGGCGGAGATGCTCATCTTCCCCGGTGAGAACCACGAGCTCACCCGATCGGGCCAGCCGCGTCACCGCGTGGAGCGCTTCGCCGCCGTGCTGGACTGGTGGAGTCGCACGCTGCCGGTCGACTGACGCGCGAGGGTCGACTGACGCATGTGAGAGGGGGCACCGGACGGATCCGGTGCCCCCTTCACGTGGCCTGCGTTCAGATCGTCCGCGAGCCGAAGGTGAAGGCCCGCACGATGTTCATGACGCCGAGCACGAGCAGCGAGATGCCCAGCAGCCACCACAGCACCAGCGTGCCCCACACCGGAGCGAAGAGGATCACGATGCCGGCGACGATGCTGAGCACCGCGAAGACGACGGTCCAGGGTCTGGACCGTCCCGTCTCGAGCGTGGACAGCGAGACCACGCCTTCGATGATCCACATGATGCCCACGAGGACGCCGACGAAGAGCAGCAGCCAGTCGCGGGTCAGGGTGATGTTGAACAGCGCCACCACACCGGCGATGACGAAGAGGACGCCGAGCACGATGTGGCCGACGCGGGACCACCCGCCGCGCACCGTCGAGAAGATGCCGAGACCGGCGTAGACAAGGCCCGCGGCGATCGCGTAGATCGCGATGATGACGGTCACGAAGGACAGCGTCTTGCCCGGCCACAGCAGGATGAGGACGCCCACGACGGCGGCGAGGACGCCGCCGATGCCGAGGGCGGTACGGAGCGCGTTGACGGCGGGCCTCCCGATGACGGGTTCGGTGGACATCACGGTCCCTTCTGCATGTTCCCTGAGAAGACGCGGCTAAAGCTTAGACCGCGTCGGATCCCGTCATGTGATGCCTCGCCCGTCGCGGCGCCCCTCGCGTCACGCGCGCCGAGCCGCTGCGGGCCGCCGCTGGGGCGGCCCAGTATGCCGGCGTCGTCGGCGGGATGCTGTTGCCGTACGCAAGACACGATATATCGTGACTCCGCTGACGGAGGCGCCGCCAACGGGGGAGTGGCGCTCGCCTGCGCCGCTCCGCTGAGCGGTCAGCCCAGCAGCAGCGTGACGGCGAAGAGCACCGGGATGCAGCCGACGGTGGTGAGGAAGACGGTGTCACGCGAGATCGTCTCGCCGACGTCGTAGCGCTGGGAGTAGTTGAAGACGTTCTGCGCCGTCGGCAGCGCGGCGAGCACCGTCACGATGAGAACGTCGTGCGGGTGCAAGCCGAACACGAACTCCGCGACCGCCCACGCCACGACCGGCATCGCCACGAGCTTCAGCACCGTCGCCAGCACGATGTCACGCCGGCGCCCGGAGGAGCCGAGCACCCGCTGGCCGTGCAGCGAGATCCCGTAGGCGATGAGGAGGATCGGCACGCACGCGTTCGCGATGAGCTGCGCCGGTTCCATGACGATGGGGGGCAGGTCGACGCCGAGCACCGACACGAGGGTGCCCAGCACGGAGCCGAGCACGATCGGGTTGCCGACCACGCGTCCGACCGACTGCCACAACGACGACCGGCCCGCGGTGACGGCATCCAGGATCGCCATCGTGATCGGGGTGAACAGCAGCAGCTGCATCAGGATGACGGGCGCGGGATAGGCGGCACTGCCCAGAAGGTACAGCGACAGGGGGATCCCGATGTTGTTGGAGTTGACCTGACCCGCGCTCAGCGCTCCGATGACGATCTCGCCGAGGGGGCGTCTCCACACCAGACGGGCGATGAACGCGTACACGGCGATGACCGCCACCGCGGCGATCGCCGAGACGGGGAGCAGTGCCGAGAAGAGCGTCCGGACGTCGGCCTGCGCGAGCACGACGAACAGCAGGAACGGCGACAGGACGAAGAACGTGAGCCGAGCGAGCACCGGCCGGGCATGCGCGCCGAGCAGGTCGATGCGTCCGAGGATCCACCCCACGATGATGGCGACGCCCACCACGACGAACCCGGTGAGCGATTCCAGCATTCTTCGAGCCTAGAGCGGCGCCGGGCCGGCTCTTCTCAGCGACCGGGCACGCATTCCGCAGGAATCGAGAAGCGGGACGATGGGGGCTTGGCTAGCGTGGCGGCATGAGTGTGAACATGCCGCAGCCCCGGGACCGCGCGACGAGGAGGGCCGACGCGCTGACGAGACTGAGCGAGCCGGCGGTCGACGTCTGGGTGTCGACGGCGTCGCCCGCCGGGACGCCGTATCTGGTCCCGCTGTCGCTGGCGTGGGTGACCGAGCGCGCCGTCATCGCCGTCGATGAATCGTCGCCGACGGCGACGAACCTGGCGTCGACGGGCAGGGCGCGGCTCGGGGTGGGTCCGACCAGAGACGTCGTCGTCATCGACGCCGTCGTCGAGCGCACCGTCGGGGTCGACGAGGATGAGACGCTCGGCCGAGCGTATGCCGGCCAGGCCGACTGGGACCCGCGAGGCCTCGCCGGCTACCAGTTCGTCGTCCTGCGACCGGACCGCATCCAGGCGTGGCGCGAGTCGAACGAGCTCGGCGGGCGGCTGCTCATGCGGGACGGGCGCTGGCTCGCCTGAACGATCCCGCATCCGATAATCCACATTATGTCAACTCGCATGCGGAAGCGCTGCTTTTTCCGCTCCCCGCCCTGAGGCCGCAGCGCCTCACCCGCGGCGGTGCGGTCCCACGCCGTCCGGGATGCCGGTGTGGACGTGCGGCACGTACACGAGCTTGAGCGTGCGGCCGTCGAGGACCTTCGAGTCGACGAGTTCCAGGTCGAACTCGGGCCCGTCGTGGAACAGCGACGCGTAGCCGGCGCGTCCGGTGATCGCCGGAAACAGCATCACCTCGAGTCGGTCCACCAGGCCCGCCGCCAGCAGCGCCCGATTCAGCGAGATGCTGCCGTGCGAGCGCAGCGGCACGTCGCTCTCGCGCTTGAGCCGCTCCACCGCTGTGACGGCGTCCTCCCGGACGAGTGTCGAGTTCTGCCAGCCCAGCGGCTCCTCCAGCGTGCTCGAGAAGATGATCTTCGGCAGGGCGTTCAGGCTCTCGTAGTACGGCTCGTCGTACTCGCGCACGAACCGGCGGAACTCCCGGAAGGTGGTCGCGCCGAAGACCAGCGCCTGCGGCTGGGCGAACGTTTCCACGCGATCCCGGCGGAGCTCCGGCCCCTCCTTGCCCCAGTAGCCGGGCCACCCTCGCGCCGAGCCGTTGCCGTCGAGACTGCTGAAGAAGTCCACCGTGAACGTCGCCATGACGCCACGGTAGCGATGTCCCCTGGGCGCGGTAAGGCGGAACCGCTCCCCCCTTGGTCGGTATCGTTTGGCGCGTGATCCCCCGTCGCACCCCTCGCCTCCGCTTCCGCGAGATGACGACGGCGGACCTGGACGACATGGCCCGGCTGCTAGGCGACCCGGACGTGATGCGCTTCTATCCCGCGCCGAAGACGCGGAACCAGGCGGCCGCCTGGATCGCGTGGAATCAGAGGAACTACGCCGACCACGGTCACGGTCTGTGGATCGTCGAGACGCTCGAGGGCGACTTCGTCGGCGACTGCGGGTTGACGTGGCAGGACGTCGACGGCGTCAGCATGCTGGAAGTGGGCTATCACGTCTCCCCCGCGCGGCAGGGACGCGGCTTCGCCACCGAAGCGGCCGCCGCATGCCGTGACCTCGCCCGCGAGCGCCGCCTCGCCGACGAGCTCGTCGCGATCGTCCATCCCGACAACCGCGCGTCGGAGCGAGTGGCGGAGAAGCTCGGCATGCGGCGCCTCCACGACGGCGACCGCCGGGGTGACGGACCGCTGCGCAGGGTCCTCGGCATGCCGCTGTGACGGGCTCGGCGGGGACAGGAACTACGGTGGAAGGGTGGCGCGCCTGACCCGGACCCTCCTCGCAGGGCCGGGATTCCGGGCCTGGCTCGTGTGGTCGGTCGGCGTCGCCGCGTATGTGCTCGCGGTCGTCAACCGCTCGTCCCTGAGCGCCGTCGGTGTGGACGCCGCGGCCCGCTTCGATGCGGACGCCTCCACCCTGTCGCTCTTCGCGGTGGTGCAGCTCGCCGTGTACGGCGGCATGCAGATTCCGATCGGCGTGCTCCTGGATCGTTACGGCGCACGCCCGATCATGACGGTCGGCATGGTGCTCATGGCGGTCGGGCAGCTCGTCATGGCGCTCTCCCCCAGTGTCGGCGTGGCGATCGTCGCGCGCATGCTGCTGGGCGCCGGCGACGCCGCCGTGTTCCCCGGGGTCCTTCGCCTGGTCGCGACGTGGTTCCCGGCCCAGCGCGGACCGCTCATGGTTCAGCTGACCGGCATCATCGGGCAGTCCGGACAGCTCGTCGCGCTCGTGCCGCTGGCGGCGCTGCTGCATGCGACGACCTGGACGATCACCTTCGGCAGCGTCGCCGGCCTCGGTGTGCTGTTCGCAGTGCTCGTCTTCCTCATCATCCGCAACCATCCACCCGACCGCGACGACGACGTGTCGGTCGACACCGACACCGGCGCGATCCGCGTCGTCACATCGACGGTCGACACGGGTGCGGGCATCCGCGCAGCCTGGGCGCATCCGGGAACGCGGCTGGCCTTCTGGTCGCACTTCACGACGCCTTTCGCCGGGACCGCCTTCGTGCTGCTGTGGGGCATGCCGTTCCTCACCGCCGGCGAAGGGCTCTCCACGGCCGAGGCCGCAAGCGTCATGTCGGCGTACGTCGTGGTCGGCATGGCGCTGGGACCGGTGATGGGCGAGCTCTCGCGACGCGTCCCCACGATGCGATCGCGCGCTCTCGTGCTGCCGACGGTCGCGGTTCAGCTGATCGCGTGGCTCGCGGTGATCCTCTACCCCGGTCCAGCTCCGCTGTGGCTGCTGCTCATCCTCGCGTTCGCCCTCGGAACGGGCGGGCCGGCATCGATGATCGCGTTCGACCACGCCCGGACCCACAACCCGACGCATCGCCTGAGCACCGCGACCGGCGTGACGAACGCGGGCGGCTTTCTCGCCGCGCTCCTTGCGATCTTCCTCATCGGCCTCGCGTTGGACCTGCAGGGCGCGGGAACGCCGGAGACGTATTCGCTGGATGCCTTCCGCGTGGCGTTCCTCGCGCAGGTGCCGCTGTGGCTGCTGGGTGCGAGCTT
>JAPSKH010000059.1 GCA_031177765.1 Microbacterium sp.
GCCCCGGGCCGATCGGCTCGGGGCTCTCGCGACGGAAGCGTCAGTTGTCGCGCTTCTCCTTGATCTTGGCCTTCTTGCCGCGGAGGTTGCGCAGGTAGTACAGCTTCGCGCGACGCACGTCACCGCGGGTCACGACCTCGATGTGGTCGATGACCGGGGAGTGCACCGGGAAGGTGCGCTCGACGCCGACCTGGAAGCTGATCTTGCGGACGGTGAAGGTCTCGCGCACGCCGTCGCCGGAGCGACCGAGCACGACGCCCTGGAAGACCTGGATGCGGGAGCGGTTGCCCTCGGTGATGTTCACGTGCACCTTGACGGTGTCGCCGGGGCCGAAGTCGGGGATGTCGGAGCGGAGCGAAGCCGCGTCGACGGCGTCGAGGATCTGCATGATCGTCTCTCTCTGCGGCCGCCACAGGTCGACCGCGGGAAGGATGGTAAGGACGGTGTGCCCGAGAGCGCCGGATCGGGATCGATCGGCCGGTTCCCCTGAGGCAGAACCTGTCAGGGCACAAACGCCCATTCTGCCATGGATGCCCCGGGCGGCCAAAACGGCTCAGGGCCGGCGGCGCGTCGCCTCGGTGACGACGAACACCTCGGACGGCGCGGAAGCGCTCGGCTCACCCGGCGCGGGAATCGATCCCACGTCCGCCCGGAAGCGGCGCAGCGACAGCGAGGGGCGGGCCTCACGCCACAGCTGCCACAGCTGCAGCCAGAACAGCGCGACGCCGACGATCAGCGCGAGCACGAGGACCGGCGCCCACCAGGCCGTTCCGAAGAAGCCGAGGGACGCGACCAGGGCGTGCCACGTCGCGAAGCCCGCCACGTCCCACCACGACACTGCGCGGTGCGCGCGCACCGTGGCACGGGCGCGGTTGAGCAGCGTGAGCAGCAGCTGCCATACGAGCACGCCGGGGATCGCCATGAAGAGGACCCACAGGAAGGCCCACCCGCCGGCGCCCGTGACGGCCCAGCCGATCAGCAGCCACAGCGGCAGCACGAACGCGGCCGGGATGAGCCAGCCGAAGAATCCGCGACGCAGCCACATGCCTCGATGGTACGCCGCGGGCCTTCGGATGGCCCTCGCCCGCGAGCGGTGCGGAGCATCCTCACAGGACCGCCGCACCGGGTCCGACAGAATGGACGGAGACAGCGGAAGGACACACACCGATGATCGAGCTGCGCACGCCCGCCGAGATCGAGGCGATGAAACCGGCCGGTCGCTTCGTCGCCGAGACCCTGGCGACGCTGCGCGAGGAGACGAAGGTCGGCACCAACCTGCTCGCGATCGATCGCCGCGCGCACGAGCTCATCCGCCGCGCCGGCGCCGAGTCGTGCTACATCGACTACCACCCGTCCTTCGGGGCCCGCCCGTTCGGCAAGGTCATCTGCACGTCGGTCAATGACGCCGTGCTGCACGGTCTCCCCCACGACTACACGCTGCGCGACGGCGATCTGGTGTCGCTGGACTTCGCCGTCTCGATCGACGGCTGGGTCGCCGATTCCGCCATCTCGTTCGTCGTGGGCACCCCGCGCGACGAGGACCTGGCGCTCATCGACACGACCCAGCGCGCGCTGGATGCCGCCATCGGGACGGCGACGGTGGGCAACCGCATCGGCGACATCTCGGCCGCGATCGCGCAGGTCGCCCGCGCCGACGGGTATTCGATCAACACCGACTTCGGCGGCCACGGGGTCGGTCGCATCATGCACGGCGACCCGCACGTGCCCAACGACGGCAAGGCCGGGCGGGGCTATCCGCTGCGTCCGGGCCTCGTGGTGGCGCTCGAGCCGTGGTTCCTGCAGGGCACCGATGAACTGATCACCGACCCGGACGGGTGGACCCTGCGCTCCGTGGACGGCTCCCGCGGCGCGCACTCCGAGCACACGGTCGCGATCACCGAGGACGGCCCGATCGTCCTGACCGACCGCTCCTGGCTCGGCGTCGACTGATCAGCGCCCCGCGGTCCGCACCACCGCGGCGCTCCGGGCCGGCAGGACGAGCCGCTCGCCGGTGAGCGCGAGCGCGGGATCGGTGGTCACGAGAACCTCGGGGACGACGCCGACCTCGAGCTCGACGTCCCGGTCGCCGAAGTTGGCGAGCACCTCGACCTCGCCTCGCCGCATCCGGAACCAGCGCGCGGCCTCGTCCGCCGACGCCGAGACGGTGCGGAAGTCCGGATCGGTGAGGACCTCGAGCTCGCGTCGCAGGCCGATGAGCCGCCGGTACAGCGCGAGCAGCCGGGCGTGGGGTTCCGCGGCGACCTCGTCCCACCGCAGCTTCGATCGCGAGAAGGTCTCCGGATCCTGAGGATCGGGCACCGTCGACTCGTCCCACCCCATGCGGGCGAACTCCTCCACGCGCCCGCGAGCGGTGGCCTCACCGAGCTCGGGCTCGGGATGCGAGGTGAAGAACTGCCAGGGTGTGGACGCGCCCCACTCCTCCCCCATGAACAGCATCGGGGTGAAGGGCGCCAGCACGGTCAGCACCGCGGCGAGGGCCAGCCCCCGCTCGTCCACGAGGTGCGACAGCCGCTCCCCGGCGGCGCGATTGCCGATCTGATCGTGGTCCTGCGCGAACACGACCAGGCGCCACATCGGAATGCGCGGATCGATGGGGTGACCATGGTGACGCTCCCGGAAGCTCGACCAGGTGCCGTCGTGGAAGAACCCCTTGGTGGAGGCCTTCACCAGCGCCGCCAGCGGCTCGAAGTCGGCGTAGTACCCCTCCGTCTCTCCGGTGATGGCGACGTGGAGCGCGTGGTGGTAGTCGTCGCTCCACTGCGCGGTGAGCCCGTAGCCGGATGCCTCGCGGGCGGTGATGAGGCGCGCGTCGTTCATGTCGGACTCGGCGATGAGCGTGAGCGGCCGCCGGACGTGCGCGCTCAGCGCGTCCACCCGCTCGGCCAGCTCCTGCAGGATGTGGGTGTCGGAGTCGTCCTTCAGCGCGTGGACGGCGTCCAGCCGCAGCCCGTCCACGTGGAAGTCGCGCAGCCACATCAGCGCGTTGTCGACGATGTACTGCCTCACCTCGGGCTGGTCGAGATCGACCGACGAGCCCCACGTGTTCCGCTCCGCATCGCGCAGATACGGCCCGAACTCCGGCAGGTAGTTGCCGCTGGGTCCGAGGTGGTTGTAGACGACGTCCTGGATGACGGCCAGGCCCCGGCGATGACACGCGTCGACGAAGCGCTGGTACGCGGCGGGCCCCCCGTACGCCTCGTGGACGGCGTACCACAGCACGCCGTCGTAGCCCCAGTTGTGCACGCCGTTGAAGCCGTTGACGGGCAGGAGCTCGACGAAGTCCACCCCGAGCTCGACCAGGTGGTCGAGGCGCTCGACGGCGGCATCCAGGGTGCCTTCCGGCGTGAAGGTCCCCACGTGCAGCTCGTACACCACGCCGCCCGCCAGCTGCCGGCCCGTCCAGTCGTGGTCCTGCCAGCCGTGGGCGTGGAGGTCGAACACGGCGCTGAGGCCGTGGACGCCGTCGGGCTGCCGGAGCGAGCGGGGGTCGGGGCGCGCGTCCGAGGCGTCGCCCAGGACGAAGCCGTACCGCTCCCCCTCGGCCAGCTCGACGTCCGCCTGCCAGTGGCCGCGGTCGAGAGGCGACATGGGGATGTCCGCCCCCCGGTCGGGGACGCGCAGGTGCACCCGTTCCGCGCGCGGAGCCCACACCGCCGGGATCACGACGCACCCTCCACGAGCAGCGCCACCGGGTACACGTCCAGCAGCTCGGCCAGGCGCACGGAGCCCTTGAAGGAGCGGCCCGTGTACACGTCGGTCACCACCCCGCCATCTCGCAGCAGCATCGTGTCCTCCCATGGGTTTCCCGACGTCGATCCCCGACGCGCGAGCGCGACGGGCAGGCGTGTTGCGATCACCAGCGCGCCGCCGCGGTCGATCGCGATCGCGTGGTCGGCGGCGGGCCCCACCACGACGGCGGGCGCGTAGCGGTGGAACAACTCGGGCCGGTCACGGCGCAGCCGGAGCGTGCGCGCGGTGACGAGCAGCTTGGCAGCTCCCGTGCGGTCGACCAGCGGCTGCTCGCCCTCGTCGATCCGCTCGAGGAGCCGCCGTCGGAGCGTGAAGTCGACCTCCCGCCGGTTGTCGGGGTCGACGAGGCTCTGCTCCCACAGCTCGCTTCCCTGGTACACGTCGGGCACACCGGGCCCGGTCAGCTGCAGCGCTTTGGCGCCCAAGCTGTTCGACCACCCCGCGGCTTCGATCTCCGCGACGAAGGACTCCACGCGCGCAGCCAGGTCGGGATCATCGAAGACCGCGTCGACCAGCGCGTGCATGCGCGCCTCGAACGCGTCGTCCGGGTCCAGCCACGATGTGGCGTCGCCCGCCTCGCGCGCCGCCTTCTCGGCATACGCGTGCAGGCGTTCCCGGGACGCCGGCCATGCCCCGATGATCGCCTGCCACAGCAGCGCGTCGAACGGACCGTGCCCGGTGGAGGCGGTCGCCGTGAGCTCCTCGAGCACGTCGGCCCACCGCTGCGGGATCTCCGACAGCACCGAAAGACGGGCGCGGACGTCTTCGCCGCGCTTGGTGTCGTGCGTGGAGAGCGTCGTCATGCTGTAGGGCCATTCCGCCTGCCGGCGCGCCTGGGCCTGGTGGAACTGCGTCGGCTCGAGCGCGAACTGCGACGGGTCCGCGCCGACCTCGGTGAGGGTGCCCAGGCGGGTGTGGCGGTAGAACGCGGTGTCCTCCACGCCCTTGGCCATCACCATGCCGCTGGTCTGCTGGAACCGCAGGGCGGCGGGATTGCGGGGGTCGGCCAGGACCGGGACGATCTCGTCGAGCGCGCCGGCCAGGTCGTCGCGGCGCGCGCGGACCCGCTGCGCCGCCGCCTGGAGGTGCTCGGCGCCTGCCGGCAGGTACGACCGGTACACCGGGAACTCCGCCAGCAGCTCGGCGAGGGCGTCGCGCACGTCGGTGCGCTCGAGCCCGAGCTCTCGCTCGAGGCGCCGGACCTCGGACTGCAGGATGCCCTCCGCGATGCCCCGCTTCGTCGCGACGGTGAGCTCGTGCCACCCCTGTCGCGGCGGCAGCCCGGTCGCCGATCGCAGCCGGTCGTCCAGGGCGTCGAGCGGCTCCTCTCCGGCCGGATCGACGAAGGCGCGATCGATCTCGGCCAGCGCGTCGTACCCGGTGGTGCCGGCGGTGGCGAAGAACGGCGGCAGCGCCTCGCCGCGCTCGAGGATCTTCTCGACGAGCACGTACGCGCGCCCGGTCCGCTCCGCCAGACGCGCGAGGTACTCGCCGGGCAGCCGCAGGCCGTCGGGATGGTCCACGCGCAGGCCGTCGACCAGCCCCTCGCCCACCCAGCGGAGGATCTCCGCGTGGGTGGCGTCGAAGACGTCCGGATCCTCGACGCGGACGGCGGCGAGGGACGAGACGCCGAAGAACCTCCGATAGTTCAAGTCCCACGATTCGCGACGCCAGTCCATCAGCTCGTAGTGCTGCCGGTCGTGCACCGCGAGGACGTCGGCGCCGTCGGCGGTGCCGGGGGCCAGCGGGTAGCGATGGTCGTGATAGCGCAGTTCGTCGCCCTCGATGCGCAGCACCCCCGACGCGGCGGCATCCTCCAGCGTCTCGCCGAGCACGGGGATGCGCAGCCGACCGCCGGCCGCCGACCAGTCGATGTCGAAGTAGTCTGCGAACGCGGAGGCGCGGCCGTTTCGCAGCACGTCCCACCACCAGGCGTTCTCCTCGGGCCGGGCGACGCCGACGTGGTTGGGGACGATGTCCACGAGCACGCCGAGCCCCGCCTGGTGGAAGGCGCGCGCCGCCCGGCGCAGGCCCTCCTCGCCACCACGCGCGGGGTCGACCGTCGTGGGGTCGGTCACGTCGTAGCCGTGATCCGAGCCCGACGCAGCGGTCAGCAGCGGCGACAGGTACGCCCAGTCCACGCCGAGCGCCGCGAGGTAGTCGGCGAGGCCGGCGGCGTCGTCCAGCGTGAATGAGGAGCGAATCTGAAGGCGGTAGGT
>JAPSKH010000060.1 GCA_031177765.1 Microbacterium sp.
GCGCGGGCGATCTCGTCGTCGACGACCTTGAGCACGTCTCGGCGCAGGGCCGTGATCGCAGGACCCGCCTCGCGGTCGGCGGCGAACTCCACCGCGGCGTCGCCGACGATGAGGCGCGCGTCGGCGTGGGCGTTGAACTCCTCCAGCGGCGCGTGCAGGCGGATCGTCTCGAGATCGAGCAGCTCGACCCCCTCGACGAGGCCCACCTCGGGGTCGACGTTGCGGGGCAGTCCCAGGTCGATCACCAGCACGCGGTGTCCCGGCGCGAAGGCCTCCGCGTGGACGACGGCGTCGGCGGTGCACGTGATCACCACGTCGGCCTCGGCAGCCGCCGCCCGGAAGTCGGCCACAGGGGTGAGCGCGTGCTTCACCGCGAACGCGGCGGCACGGCCCGACGGCGAGAAGACGTGGATGTCGCGGGCGCCACGGGCGCGCAGCGCCTCGACCGTCCGCGCCGCGTACCGGCCCGTGCCGACGAGGACGACGCGGGCGTCGGCCCAGTCGGCGACGCGGCTGGAGGCCAGCTCCAGCGCGAAGCGCACGAGCGACCGGTGCGCGCCCCGCAGGCGCGTGCGGTTGCGCACGCCGCGGCTGGTGTGCGTCGCCCGCTGGAACAGCCGCTCCAGCTCGCCGCTGGTCAGCCCGTCGGCGCGGGCAGCGTCGAGCGCCCGGCGCACCTGGCCCGAGATCTCGTCCTCGCCGACGACCATCGACTCCAGCCCGCTGGTCACCGCGAACAGGTGGGCGGCGGCATCCGCCCCCTGGTGGACGGCGACGGACGAACGGAGGTGGTCGGCGGAGATCCCGGATGCCTCGGCCATCGCCTCGACGACGGATTCGACGGCGACCGCCTCGCCCCCGGTCAGCGGCTCATCGATGTCGAGGTAGGCCTCGAAGCGGTTGCACGTCGCGAGCACGACGGCCCCGGAGACGAAGATCTCGTCCTGCACGAGGGCCCGTGTCGCGGAGGGCGCACCGACGGAGAGTCGCTCCAGGGTGTCGAGGCTCGCGTTCCGGTGGTTCGCGGTCAGACAAAGGAGCACCCCCCAATCTTAAGGCACGCCTCCTGTGTGCAGGCACGGAGGACGCTCAGGCCCGGCGCCTAAGGTTGACCCGTGCCGCTCGACCCGTCTCACCCCCTGCTCGCACGCGACGTCGCCGCTCCGCTGATCCGCGCTTACCGCGGCGAGCGCCCCGACACCACCCCGGTGTGGTTCATGAGGCAGGCCGGGCGGTCGCTGCCGGAGTACCGCGAACTGCGCGTCGGCACCGACATGCTCGACGCATGCCTGAACCCGGAGCTGGCCAGCGAGATCACGCTGCAGCCCGTGCGCCGACACGGTGTCGACGCCGGCATCTTCTTCAGCGACATCGTCATCCCCGTCCGGCTGGCCGGCGTCGACGTCCGCATCGTCCCGGGCCGGGGCCCGGTCCTCGAGACTCCGGTGCGGACGGCACAGGATGTCGCAGCCCTCCCGCCGCTCGATCCCGACGCGCTCACGCCGATCCGCGAGGCCGTCCGTCTCACCGTCGACCAGCTCGGCACCACGCCCCTGATCGGCTTCGCCGGCGCGCCCTACACCCTGGCGTCCTACCTCGTCGAGGGCGGCCCGTCGAAGGAGCAGCTGCGCACACGCGCTCTCATGCACGCCGACCCCGACACGTGGGCCGCGCTGCTGACCTGGTGCGCCGACATCACGGGAGCCTTCCTCGCCGCGCAGGTCGAATCCGGCGCGTCGGCGGCACAGCTCTTCGATTCCTGGGCCGGCTCGCTCAGCCTCGCCGACTACACCGACCATGTCGCACCGTTCTCAGGTCGCGCGCTCGAACCCGTGCGCGATCTCGGCGTGCCGCTGGTGCACTTCGGCGTCGGCACGGGCGAGCTGCTCGCCGCGATGCGCGATGTCGGCGTGGACGCGGTCGGCGTCGATTGGCGGCTGCCGCTGGACGAGGCGGCGCGGCGGGTGGGTCCCGGCGTGACGCTGCAGGGCAACGTCGATCCGGCGCTGCTGCAGGCGCCGTGGCCGGTGCTCGAGGCCCACGTGCGCGATGTGCTCGAGCGAGGCCGTGCGGCGCGCGCTCACGTCCTGAACCTCGGGCACGGCGTGCCGCCCGAGACCGACCCCACCGTGCTCACGCGCCTCGTGGAGTTCGTCCACGCCCATGGCTGACTTCTCCGTCATCGGCGGCGGCGTCGCGGGCCTCGTCGTGGCCCGGCGGCTCGCCGCCTCCGGTGCCCGCGTGACGGTCTTCGAGGCATCCGGCCGCCTGGGCGGGACGGTCGCACGTCACGAGGTGGCGGGCATCGCGATGGATGCCGGCGCCGAGAGCTTCGCCGTGCGCGGGGGTGCCGTCGCGGCCCTCCTCGACGAGCTCGGGCTGGCCGGCGACATCGTGCAGCCCGCACCCGGGCCCGCGTGGCTGCAGCCGGTGAGCGGGCTCCCGGTGCCGCTTCCGGCCACGGCGCTCCTCGGCATCCCGGCCGACCCGCTCGCCGACGATGTCGTCCGTGTGATCGGACCCGCCGCGGCGGACCGCGCGGCCGCGCTCGACAGCGCACCGGTCGGCGACATCCCCGCGACGCTCGGTCCACTCGTCCGTCGGCGCTTCGGCGACGAGGTCCTGGACCGCCTCGTCGCCCCCGTCGTGCACGGCGTGCACTCGCACCATCCCGACGATCTTCCGATCGAGCGAGCGCACCCGCGTCTGCGCGACGCGATCATCGAGACCGGAGCGCTCGGCAGCGCCGTCGCCCGTCTGCGCGCCGCCGCTCCCCCGGGCGCGGCCGTCGCGGGCATCCGCGGTGGCATCCACCGGGTCGTGCCGGCGCTCGCCGAGGACCTGCAGCGCCACGGCGGAGACATCCGCCTGCACGCGCGCGTCGACGACCCGGCCGCGCTCGACGGCACGGTCGTGGTCGCCGCCCCGGGTGTGACCGGGCCTGCCGCCGCCGGCCGCCGCATCGACCTGGTCACGCTCGTCGTCGAGCAGGACGAACTGGATGCCGCGCCACGGGGCACCGGGCTGCTGGTCGCGCAGGGCGCACCGGTGCGAGCACGGGCGCTCACGCACGCGACGGCGAAATGGACCTGGCTGCGCGATGCCGCGGCGGGTCGTCACGTGCTGCGGCTGTCGTACGACAGCACGCCGTCCGAGCCCGCAGCCGCCGCGCGCGCTGATGCACAGGCGCTGCTCGGCGTCGCGCTCCCCGTGGTGGTCGACGTCGCTCACGTGTCGTGGACCCGTCCCGCCCCCGCGGCGGCGCCCGACGGCGCGACCGTCGTCGGCGAGGCCGTCGCCGGGTCGGGCCTTGCCGGCATCGTCGCCCATGCCGAGCGCACGGCGGCTGCTCTGCTCGCTCGCTGACCGTCCAGGCAGGAGTGGAAGGATAGGAGTATGAGCGATTCCTCGGCTGACCCGACACCCGAGAGCGACGCGCTCGGCTACACCCTGTGGGCCGTGTTCCGCCGCGACTACACGCTGACCGCGACCGGTCCAGCCCCTGCGCCCGCCGGCGACCTGGCGTCGACGGTGGCCGGCATCGAGGCATCCGGCGTCACGGTCCGCGGGTTCTACGACGTGTCGGGCCTGCGCGCCGATGCCGACCTGATGGTCTGGCTGCATGGCGCCCCGGGCGCGAGCACTCCGCCCGAGGCGCTGCAGGCCGCGCTGCGGATGCTGCGCCGGTCCCAGCCGCTGTCGTCGCTCGTGCCGGTGTGGAACGCGATGGGCGTTCACCGGGATGCCGAGTTCACGGCCAACCACCTGCCGGCGTTCATGCGCGGCAAGGAGCCCGAGGCATGGCTCACCGTCTACCCGTTCGTGCGGTCGTACGACTGGTACCTGCTTCCCGACGACGAGCGCCGCCAGATGCTCGCCGACCACGGCCGGAAGGGAGCGCAGCACCGCACCGTGCTGAGCAACACGGTCGCCTCGTTCGCGCTCGGCGACTACGAGTGGCTCCTCGCCCTGGAGGCGCCCGAGCTCGTCGAGCTCGTCGACCTCATGCGGGACCTCCGGCAGACCGAGGCCCGTCGGCACGTCCGCGAAGAGATCCCCTTCTACACCGGGCGCCGCATCGGCATCGACGAGATCGCCGAGGTGCTGGCGTGACGACGCTGCGCATCGGCACGCGCGGGAGCAAGCTCGCCCTCGCGCAGACCGGCATGGTCGCCGACGACCTGGCCGACGCCACCGGCGTCAGCACCGAGCTGGTCACCATCACCACCCACGGCGACCGGTCGAACGAGCCGCTGTCGCGGGTCGGCGGCACCGGTTTGTTCACCGGCGCCCTGCGCGACGCGCTCCTCGAGGGCCGCTGCGACGTCATCGTGCACTCGCTCAAGGACCTTCCCACCGCCCCGCACGATCGGATCACGATCGCGGCGATCCCCGCCCGCGAGGATCCGCGCGACGCGCTGTGCGCGCGGGACGGCCTGACGCTCGCCGAGCTGCCCGCCGGGTCGCGGGTGGGCACCGGCTCGCCGCGGCGTATGGCGCAGCTGCGGGCGCGCCGCCCCGACCTCGAGGTGGTCGACATCCGCGGCAACGTCGACACCCGGCTGGGGCGCGTCGCCGACGGCGAGCTGGACGCCGTGATCCTCGCCGCCGCCGGTCTGAACCGCATCGGCCGCACCGATGTGGTGACCGAGTTCCTCGACGCCGACGCGTGGCCGACGGCTCCGGGCCAGGGGGCGCTCGGCATCGAGGTGCGTCGCGGCGAAGAGGACCTCGTCGCCGCGCTCGACCACGCCGAGACCCGCGCCGCCGTCGACGCCGAGCGCCACGTCCTCGCGCTCCTCGAGGCCGGCTGCTCCGCGCCGGTCGGCGCGCGCGCCGTCGTCGACGCGGGACTGCTGCTGCTGTCGGCCAGCGTCTACAGCCTCGACGGCGCGACCGCCCTCACCTCGTCCCACGCCACGACGTGGCCCGAGGACGACGCCTCCCGCGATGTCGCGGCATCCGTCGCCCGTGAACTGCTCGACGCCGGCGCCGCCGGCCTGACGGAAGCCCGCCCGTGACCCGTTCCCCCGACCACCTGCTGCACCCGACCATCCGCCCGCGTCGCCTGCGCGCCACGCCCGCGATGCGCCGCCTCGTCGCCGAGACGCGACTGCACCCCGCCGACCTCGTGCTGCCGATGTTCGTGCGCGAGGGCGCGACCGAGCCGTTGCCCATCTCGTCGATGCCCGGCGTGGTGCAGCACTCCACCGAGTCCCTCAAGGGCGCGATCGCGGATGCCGCGGCGGCCGGGATCGGCGGAATCATGCTGTTCGGCGTGCCCGAGCACAAGGATGCCTCCGGCTCGGGGGCCACCGACCCCGACGGCATCCTGAACGTCGCGACCCGCATCGCGGCGGCCGAGGCGGGCGATGCGCTCGTGGTCCAGACGGACCTGTGCCTCGACGAGTTCACCGACCACGGCCACTGCGGCGTGCTCGACGGCAACGGCTACGTCGACAACGACGCGACGCTCGAGCGCTATCGCGACATGGCGATCGCGCAGGCAGAGGCGGGGTCGCAGCTGCTCGGCCTGTCCGGCATGATGGACGGCCAGGTCGCGGCGGTGCGCGAGGCGCTCGACGGCGCAGGCCACGGCGAGATCCCGATCCTGGGCTACGCGGCCAAGTACTCCTCGGCGTTCTACGGACCGTTCCGGGAAGCCGTGCAGTCGTCGCTGCAGGGCGACCGCCGCACGTACCAGCTCGACCCCGCCAACCGTCGCGAAGGCCTCCGTGAGATCGACCTGGACGTCGTCGAGGGTGCGGATGTCGTCATGGTGAAGCCCGCGATGAGCTACCTCGACGTCCTGGCCGATGCCGCGGCATCCAGCCCCGTGCCGGTGTGGGCGTACCAGGTGTCGGGCGAGTACGCGATGATCGAGGCGGCCGCCGCCCACGGGTGGATCGACCGTCGGCGCGCGATCGAGGAGTCCGTGCTCGGCATCCGTCG
>JAPSKH010000061.1 GCA_031177765.1 Microbacterium sp.
GGGCGGCACGGCGGCCGCGCTCCTCGACCTCCCGAACGTCGTCGTCACCCCCCACCTCGGTGCCTCCACCGACGAGGCGCAGGAGAAGGCGGGCGTGTCGGTGGCCCGTTCGGTCCGGCTCGCCTTGGGAGGCGAGCTCGTGCCCGACGCCGTGAACGTCGCCGGCGGCGTCATCGACCCGTACGTGCGTCCTGGCATCCCGCTGGTGGAGAAGCTCGGTCAGATCTTCGCCGCCCTCGCGCACTCGCCCCTGACGAGCCTCGATGTCGAGGTGCACGGCGAGCTCAATGCCTATGACGTCAGCGTGCTCAAGCTCGCCGCGCTCAAGGGCGTCTTCACGAACATCGTCAGCGAGACGGTGTCGTACGTCAACGCGCCGCTGCTGGCCGAGCAGCGCGGCGTCGAGGTGCGCCTGATCGTCGACGACGTGTCGGACGAGTACCGCAACGTCATCACGCTCCGCGGCGCGCTGTCGGACGGTTCGCAGCTGGCCGTCTCGGGGACGCTCACCGGCACGAAGCAGGTCGAGAAGCTCGTGGGCATCAACGACTACGCCATCGAGCTCCCCATCGAGAAGCACCACGTCGTCATGCTCTACACCGACCGCCCCGGCATCGTCGCGGTCTACGGGCAGAAGTTCGGCGAAGCGGGCATCAACATCGCCGGCATGCAGATCGCGCGCCGGGAGGCCGGCGGGCAGGCGCTGTCCGTGCTGACGGTCGACTCCCCGGTGGCCGATGACCTCCTCGAGGAGGTCCGGTCGGCGATCCAGGCCGACCTGTTCCGCCAGATCGAGATCACCGAGTCGTGAGCGCGTGACCGTCGCCTCCTCGCACGCCGACGAGCCGGTCTTCCGCAGTCTCGCGTTCGACGGAGTGCGCCGGTTCGATTTCGGCGACGTCATCCTCGCGGCCAAGCCGCCGCGCACCACCGACGATCCCCGCGCGTGGGCGGAGCAGCTGTTCGCGCCGTCATCGGCGCCCGCCTGGGTGAAGGCGGCCATGGGCGTGCGCATCGCGGTGGCGCCGCTGCTGGGACTGGCTGCGGCGCCGCGCGGTGTCTTCGATGTGAGACGGGTCGTCGGGGAGGAGGCGCTGATCGAGTTCGCCGACGCGCACCTGACCTTCCGGTGCGGGGTGGGAGTGGATGCCGCCGCCTCCGTGATCCGCGTCACGACCGTGGTGACCTTCAACGACTGGCGCGGACGCTTCTACTTCACCCCGGTGTCGCTGCTGCATCCGCTCGTCGTGCGGGCGATGCTGCAGCGCGCGCGTCGCGCGCTCGCGACACCGCGGTAGGCATCCCGCGTGTGCGCGCTGCTGAAACCTGCGAGCGCGGCAGTTGGGCGTGGCGCGGTCGCAGGAAAGTGCAGCGGTCAGGCCGATGCGGTCGGGCTCAGGCGCGCGTGGCCCGCTGGACCAGCGCGATGAGCGCCTCCAGCTCGGCGCCGTCCGGCGTGGGCCCGGGGACGGACGCGCCGACGGCCAGGGCGTTGTTGAAGTACAGGCCGTCGCTGACGAGCATGATGAGCTGAAGGGCCGTCTCGTCCGCGGCGAAGGGGCGCACCGCGTCCTCCCAGAGGTCCCGCACGCGGCGAAGGGCCGCGACGGCGGCGGGATGCCCGCCCTGTGCGAGCCGCGACACGGCCACGATCGCTCTGTCGAGCACCGACCCCGTGTTGATGGAGCTGCGCAGGAAGCCGGCGACGGCGCCGTCGGGGGCCCCCTTGATCTGCTCCACGTCCTCCTGGGCGAGCGTCTCGAGTCGCTCGATCAGCGCCGCCTCGAGCGCCTCCTTGGTGCCGAAGTGGTACAGCAGTCCGCCTTTCGAGACGCCGGCCGCACGCGCGGTGGCATCCATCGTCGCGGCGCGCTCACCCTCGTCGATGAGGATCGCCGCGAAGGCGTCGAGCACCTTCTCGCGAGCGAGGGGAGGGCGGCTCATGGCCTCGATCGTATCGACAGGGTGGAAGGCATCCTGATACTATACCGGCTGGACGGTATAGAAACATGACTCTCACACAGGAACTCGCATTGGCCGATGCGCAGGGACGCCGCGTCGGCTGGCGGGGCTGGGCGGCGCTGGTCGTGCTCATGCTGCCGGTGCTGCTCGTCTCGGTCGACAACACGGTGCTGAGCTTCGCCCTTCCGGCCATCGCGCTCGAGCTCGCACCCACCAGCGCGCAACAGCTGTGGATCATCGACGCGTACCCGCTCGTGCTCGCAGGACTGCTCGTGACGATGGGCACGCTGGGGGACCGGTACGGACGCCGACGGATGCTGCTCATCGGCGCCACCGGGTTCGCCGCGGTCTCCGCCCTCGCGGCGTTCGCGCCCACCGCAGCCTGGCTCGTCGCCGCCCGGGCCGGCATGGGGGTGTTCGGCGCGATGCTGATGCCCTCGACGCTGTCGCTGCTGCGCAGCATCTTCACCGACCGCGATCAGCGGCGCCTCGCCATCGCCGTGTGGGCATCGATGTTCTCCGCCGGCGCGGCGCTCGGGCCGATCGTCGGGGGAGCGCTGCTGGAGCACTTCGCGTGGGGATCGGTGTTCCTCATGGCCGTCCCCGTGCTCGTCCCACTGCTCGTGCTCGCGCCCCTGCTGGTACCCGAGAGCCGCGACCCCCGCCCCGGACGCATCGACCCGCCGAGCATCGTGCTCTCGATGGCGACGATGATCCCCATCGTCTTCGGGATCAAGGAGCTCGCGGTCCACGGCCTGGGGCTCTCGGCGTGGCTCCCCGCCCTCGCGGGCGTCGGCTTCGGCATCCTGTTCGTGCGGCGCCAGCTGCGCGTCGCGGATCCGATGCTCGACATGCGGCTCTTCCGGCGCGGGAGCTTCAGCGGAGCGCTGCTGGTCAACCTGCTGAGCGTCATCGCGCTCGTGGGCTTCCTCTTCTTCGTCGCCCAGCACCTGCAGCTGATCGCCGGTCTCTCGCCGATGCAGGCGGGCCTCGCACTCGTGCCGGGCCTGGCGATGATGATCGCCGCGGGGCTCGCGGTCGTGCCGATCGCCAAGCGGTGGCCCCCGCGCGTCGTGGTTCCCGCGTCGCTGGTGTTCTCGCTCGGCGGCTATGTCGTCGTGGCCCTGTCGACCGATTCCGGGAGCATCGGCGCGCTGATCGGAGCCTTCGTCGCCCTCGGGCTCGGCATCGGCGCGGCCGAGACCGTGTCGAACGAGCTCGTGCTCGCGAGCGCTCCACCGGCCAAGGCCGGCGCGGCCAGCGCGGTGTCCGAGACCGCGTACGAGCTCGGCGCGGTCCTGGGCACGACCGTCCTCGGCGGCATCCTGACCGCGCTGTACCGGGCGAATCTCGCCATGCCGGCGGAGATCCCGGATGCCGCGGCCGACGCAGCACGCGAGACGCTCGCCGGCGCCGCGCACGCTGCGGACGCCGTCGGAGGGACGGCCGGCGAGGCGCTGCGCCTCGCCGCCGCCCATGCGTTCGACGCCGGCGTGACGGTGACGGCGCTTCTCGGGGCGGGGCTCGTGGTGCTCGCCGGGGTGGTGGCGGCCACTAGCCTGGGAGGGTCCCGCAGCGCGGCCGCGCGGGAGCACTGACGCGGTCGCGCCCCCACTGAGCACGGAGGAGAGCGATGTCGCGCGTCGTCAAGCTCGCCGTCATCCCCGGTGACGGCATCGGTCCCGAGGTCATCGCCGAGGCGGAGAAGGCGCTGGATGCCGCGACCGCCGGCAGCGGCATCCGGTTCGACAAGACCCGGTTCGCGCTCGGGGCGACGCGGTTCCTCGAGACCGGCGAGACCCTGACCGACGCGGACCTCGCGTCGATCAAGAGCCACGACGCGATCCTGCTCGGCGCTGTCGGCGGGGTGCCCGGCGACCCGCGGCTGAAGGACGCCAACATCGAGCGGGGACTGCTGCTCCGCCTGCGGTTCGAGCTGGACCACTATGTGAACCTGCGCCCGTCGAAGCTCTACCCGGGCGTCGCGAGCCCGCTCGCCGACCCCGGCGACATCGACTTCGTGGTGGTGCGCGAGGGCACGGAAGGCCCCTATGTCGGCAACGGCGGCTCCATCCGCGCCGGGACGCCGCACGAGGTCGCGAACGAGACGTCGGTGAACACCGCGTTCGGGGTGGAGCGCGTCGTCCGCTACGCCTTCGACCTCGCCGAACGGCGCCGCCGCACGCTCACGCTCGTGCACAAGACCAACGTCCTCGTCCACGCCGGCGGCATCTACAAGCGGATCGTCGATCAGGTCGCGTCGGAGCATCCGAACGTGGCCGTAGACTATGTGCACGTCGACGCGGCCACCATCTACCTGGTCACGAACCCGGGCCGCTTCGACGTGATCGTCACCGACAACCTCTTCGGAGACATCCTGACCGACCTGGCCGGCGCCGTCACCGGTGGCATCGGCCTCGCCGCTTCCGGCAACATCAACCCGGACGGCGCGTTCCCCTCGATGTTCGAGCCCGTGCACGGATCGGCGCCCGACATCGCAGGCCGGCAGAAGGCCGACCCCACGGCTGCGATCCTCTCCGTCGCGCTGCTGCTCGATCACCTCGGGCTGCGCGATGAAGCACAGCGCCTCACCACGGCTGTCGAGGAGGACCTCGCCGCCCGCCCGGCCGACGCCCGCACCACGGCCCAGATCGGCGACGCCATCGTCGCCCGCCTCCAGGCGTAACCTGGAGTCCGCAGGCGCCGTCGTGCGCGAGCACGACGCTCGCACCGAACTCGCACGGCGCGACCGCCTCCACGGCACGAACGCCTCCCACGGCACGAAAGCACGGTTCCCGTCATGACCCTCATCGACTCCGACCCCGACACCGGACTGGCCCCGCTCCAGTTCACCGTCCACCGCAACCTCCAGGCGCGCTCCGCCGCCCAGCGCGAGGAGATCCTCGCCAACCCCGGGTTCGGCACGAACTTCACCGACCACATGGTCGACATCTGCTGGTCCGTCGGGGGCGGCTGGCACCGCCCACGCGTGCAGCCGTACGGACCGCTCTCGCTCGACCCCGCCGCGGCGGTGCTGCACTACGGCCAGGAGATCTTCGAGGGCATCAAGGCGTACCGCCATGCGGACGGCTCGATCCACACGTTCCGTCCCGACCAGAACGGCCGTCGCCTGCAGCGCTCCGCGCGTCGCCTGGCCCTGCCCGAGCTGCCGGTGCCGTACTTCATCCAGTCGCTGCGGGAGCTCATCGCGGTGGACGGCGACTGGGTGCCTTCGGGCGAGGACCAGAGCCTGTACCTGCGGCCTTTCATGTTCGCCAAGGAGGCGTTCCTGGGTGTGCGTCCCGCGCACAAGGTGGGGTACTACGTCATCGCCTCGCCCGCCGGCGCCTACTTCAAGGGCGGCGTCCAGCCGGTGTCGATCTGGCTGAGCGAGGACTACGCCCGCGCCGGCAAGGGCGGCACGGGCGCGGCCAAGACCGGCGGCAACTACGCCGCGAGCCTCCTGCCGCAGTCCGAGGCGTACGAGAACGAGTGCGACCAGGTCGTGTTCCTCGACCAGGACCGCAACGTCGAGGAGCTCGGCGGCATGAACGTCGTGTTCGTCTACAAGGACGGGACCCTCGTCACCCCGCAGTCCGACTCGATCCTCGAGGGCATCACGCGGGACTCGATCCTGCAGCTGGCGATCGACCGCGGTCACAAGGTCGAGGGCCGGGCGGTGTCGCTGACGGAGTGGCGCGAGGGTGTGGCATCCGGCGACATCGTCGAGGTCTTCGCATGCGGCACGGCTGCCGTGGTCACGCCCATCGGCGTGCTGAAGGGCCGCGACTTCCTGGACGAGCAGCCCACGGGCGAGCTGGCGCTGTCGCTGCGGGAGGAGCTGACCGACATCCAGTACGGCCGGCGCGACGACAAGCACAACTGGCTGCTGCGCCTCGACGCCTGACC
>JAPSKH010000062.1 GCA_031177765.1 Microbacterium sp.
CGACCCGCCGAGGCGCCTCGTCATGCGCGCGCGGGGCTGGCCGATCGGTGAAGCCCGCGTGACCATCGACGTCAAGCCGCGCGGCGACGGCAGCGTGGTGCGCCTGCAGGAGGAGGCGGTCGCCGGACCGGGTCGACTCGTTCCGGCTCCGCTCCTGGACCTCCTGCTGCACTGGCGCAACGCCGAGACGCTGCACCGCCTGGCCTACCTCGCCGAGGGAACGGGCACCCCCGGGACGGAGCCGACGACCGCGGAGCAGGAGCTGTCCGGGCGCAGAGAAGCGTCGGCGCGATGACCGATCCCTCGCGCGCCGGCGAACTCGACGCCGTCATCGTCGGCGCCGGCCCCAACGGCCTCGCGGCCGCGGTGACCCTGGCCCGGGCGGGGCTGCGCGTGCGGGTGTACGAACGCGCCGACCAGCCGGGCGGCGGCGCCGCGTCACGCGAGCTGACGATCCCGGGCTTCCTCCACGACGTCTGCTCGGCCGTGCATCCCCTGGCCTTCGAATCCCGCTTCTTCCGCGAGTTCGGGCTGCGACGGCGGGTGTCGTTCGCGGTTCCCGAGGTGTCGTTCGCGCAGCCGCTCGACGGCGGCCGCGCGGGCATCGCGTACCGGGATCTCGAGCGCACCCGCGACGAGCTGGGCGTGGACGGCCGCGCGTACGAACGACTGATGCGGCCGCTCGCCGACCATGCGACCGAGGTCGCCGAGTTCACGGGGTCGTCTCTCGTGCGCGTGCCGCCGGATCCCCTCACGGTGATCCGGTTCGGCCTGCGAGCGCTCGAGCAGGGCGGGCCCCTGTGGAACGCACGATTCCGAGAAGACGCCGCCCCCGCGATGCTCACCGGGGTCGCCGCGCACACCATCCTGCGGCAGCCGAGTCTCGCGGCATCCGGAGCCGGCCTGGCTCTGGCGACATACGCGCACGCGGAGGGCTGGCCGATCCCGATCGGGGGCAGTCAGGCCATCGTCGACGCGATGGTGGACGACCTCCGCGCGCACGGGGGCGAGGTGGTGCTCGAGCACGAGGTGACGTCGCTGCGCGACCTGCCGCCGGCGCGGGCGACGCTGCTGGACGTCACTCCGCGTGCGCTGCTGCGACTCGCGGGTGATCGGATGCCGGCGCGCTACCGGAGGGCGCTCGAGCGCTTCCGCTACGGCGGAGGAGTCGCGAAGGTCGACTTCGCGCTCAGCGAGCCGGTGCCATGGACGAACGCCGAGGTGCGTCGAGCCGGCACCGTGCACGTCGGCGGAACCAGGGCCGAGATGGCCGCGGCCGAGAACGATGTGAACCGCGGGCGACTCCCGGAGCGGCCGTACGTGCTGGTGGCCCAGCCCTCGCTCTTCGATCCCCAGCGGGCACCGGCGGGCATGCACACGCTCTGGACCTACACCCATGTGCCGGCCGGAAGCGACGCCGACCGGGCGGAGGCGGTCATCGCGCAGATCGAGCGCTTCGCGCCGGGTTTCCGGGACACGATCGTCGCGACCAGCTCCCGCAGCGCCGTCGAGGTCGAGCAGCACAATCCCAACTACCCCGGCGGCGACATCGGCGCCGGGGCCCCGGATCTGGTTCAGCTGGTGCGCCGCCCCGTGCTGAGCCCGGACCCGTGGCGGACGCCCATCCCGGGGATCTACCTCGCGTCGGCATCGGCGTCGCCCGGTCCCGGGGTGCATGGCCTCGTGGGCTGGTTCGCCGCACTGAGCGCGCTGCGCCACGAGTTCGGCACCGGCGCCCTTCCCGACCTGTCGCCGCGCGGGTAGGCGAGTCGTCGTCATGCCGCATGTCAAGGGGGTGAAAGCCGCCGAGACCGGCTTCTAGCGTCGGAGCATGAACCCCGATGACAAGACGCGCTTCGCCGCCGGCGAGATGGACGAGCTGCCGAAGCCGCCTACTCGCACCGGCTTGTCGGAGCAGGAGCAGCTCCGCAAGGACATGAGCTACAGCCCGGCCAGCGAGACCGAGACGGCGCAGAAGCAGCGCGACCCGCTGCCTGACGGCGTCGACGACGACATCGACGCCGACGCGATCCGTGCCGTGCCCGGCACGGGAGGCCCCGACGACACCGGCGATGTCGACGTGGATCCGGGCGAGCTCAACCTGCCCGGCCGGGACGCGTGACCGGATCCGGGGACGCACGACACATCCGACGAGAGGAGACGACCGTGGAACGATCCGACGCCGATCCGTCGCGCGAGAACGACCTCGACGGCGATGAGAAGCAAGGGGGACTCGGCCAGGACGGCACGATCCCCGACGACCCGAACGGCGTGGCGGCCGGCTTCACCGGAGAGCCGTCGACCTTCGAGCCGGAGGAAGACGAGCAGGCCTGAGCGCCTGCGCGCTCAGTCCTGCGGACGCGGTCAGGCGGTCGGCTGCGCGGCGCCCTCACGCGCCGCGTGACCGGCCGCATCGACGGCAGCCGGGCCACCGAGGTGCTCGGGAACGAGCGCGATGCCGCCCGACGTGGTGGCCGACTGGGCCAGCTGCTCGATCCACGCGCGGTTCAGTTCCGCCGGCTCCGGATCGTCGAAGACGAAGCGCAGCGGGATCGACGGGTGGAGCCAGATCGTGGAGCGACCGGTCGGCTCGCCCTCCGGATGCCGCCACGAAAGCGTGAAGCTCTCGTTGCGCCGCAGCTTGGTGGCGATGACGACCTTGACATGCGCCAGCGCGCGGTCCTCGATGTGGATCGGCGTCGCCGCGTCGCCGTAGTAGATCGTTCCCACAGGTGTTCCTTCGGAATCACGTTTCTCGCGGATCCGAGCATACGCGCGAGGCTCGGACGCTTCACGCGGTGGGCGGGGTTACCACTGGTCCCTGCTCGTCGCAACGGGGTACACGGGCTGTTCCGCGCGGCGTTGAGTGGTGAGGAGAAGTCGCGGGAGGGAGTCGATGGTGCCGGTGATGCATCGCGTGGTCGTGAACGGCGAGGAGATTGCAGTCCAGGGGGAGATCGACGGATTCCGCGGTGCACTGGTGGAAGCGGTCCGCGCGGGAGGAGCCCTCGTGCCGCTGCGCGTGAACGACCGGCGCCAGATCGAGGTCCTGGTCACCGCCGCGACCACCGTCGTCATCGAGACGATGGACGTGCCGGACGAGCCGGAAGAGGCGGGCGACCCGGTGAGCGATCTCGACATCGACTGGTGGCTGCCGGAGCGCTGATCGCCGCGCAGTCGTCACGGAAGTGCGAGAAGTGCACGCCAGTTGCCGGGGACCCGGCCCCGCGGACCAGGAGACGGCTGGGACTCCGGGCGACTGGCGGGCGGGGCGAGCGAGGGGCCGTCGAGGAGCTCGCGGGCGACGAAGTCCCAGTACCAGTCCTCGCCCGGTTCGAAGCTCTGCACATAGCGGTGACCGGTGGCCGTGAAATGCGCCGAGGCGTGCTTGCCGAGGGACGAGTCGCAGCATCCGACGTGGCCGCATGCGGCGCACCGACGGAGGTGGAACCACCATCCGCCTTCCGCCTCGCACTCGACGCAGCCGGTGCCCGAGGGCGGTGCCGTCGGGTCCATGCCGGCCGTCATACGCGAATGCTCCGCGACTCGATCAGGCTCGTGAGCGCCTGGTGGACGGACGCGACGGCGCTGGATCCCTCGCCCACAGCGGCGGCGACGCGCTTCATCGAGCCCCGTCGCACGTCGCCGGCCGCGAAGACGCGGGGAGTGGACGTCTCGAAGGGCAGCGGCTCGCGGCCGACAGCTTGCCATTGCGCGAGCGACGGGGCGGTCAGATCGGTGCCGGTCCGGATGAAGCCGTCGGCATCCCGGTCCAGTGCAGGCAGCCAGGAGGTCGCCGGCTCCGCGCCGATGAAGCAGAAGAGCCCTCGCGCGTCGACCTCTCCCACCGTGTCGATGCGCACGGACTCGAGCGAGTGCCCGCCGTCGAGCCCCACCACGTGCGACTCGGTGTGGATCTGCACCCGCGGATCCTCCATCAGCCGGTCGACGAGGTACGACGACATCCGGCTGCCGAGGTCCCGGCCGCGCACGACGAGGTGGACCGGGCAGCCGCTGGCGGCGAGGAACAGCGATGCCTGCCCTGCCGAGTTGGCGCCGCCCACCACGACGACCGGTGACTCGGCGACCGACCGCATCTCGAGGGGCGTGGCCGCATAGTAGATTCCGGCGCGCTCGAAGTCCTCCCAGCGGTCCAGCGCCAGTCGGCGGTACGCCGCGCCGGAGGTCACGATGGCGCTGCGACCGCGGACGGTGCGCCCGTCGGCCAGCGTGACGTCGATGGCGTCACCGGCCGGTTCCAGCGCGACCGCTTCGCACGGCGCGTAGAGCCGCACGCCGAACTTGAGGGCCTGGAGCGAGGCTTGCCCGATGAGCTCGCCGCCGCTGACACCGAACGGGAAGCCGAGGAAGTTCTCGATGCGCGACGTCGCGGCCGCCTGCCCGCCCGGGGCGACGGCATCCAGCAGCACGGTGCTCAGGCCTTCCGACGAGCCGTAGATCGCCGCGGCGAGGCCGGCAGGACCGCCGCCGATGACGACGAGGTCGACGGTGTCCTCGGCCTGCCCCTGGTAGCTGAGCCCGAGCCGTTCGGCGACGACGCCCGGAGTGGCGTGACGGATCGGCTCTCCCTGGATGAAGGCGACCGGGAGATCGTCGGCTCCGATGCCATGCTCGACGAGCGCGCCGAGATCGTCGGGCTCGACCGTGTGCGCCGCATGGACCAGGTCCAGCCGCTCGGCGAAGCGGCGCAGCGCGAGGTACTCCTGCGACGATTCGGTGCCGGCGAACTTCAGCGTGAAGGCGGCGGGCCCGCGGCGCAGCGACTCCCGCCGCGCCCACAGCGCGTGCAGGATGAGATCGCACAGCTGGTCGTCCTCGTTCATGATCCGCCGGAGCTCTTCACGAGGAAGCCGCAGCACGCGACCCGGTCGCGTCACGCGCGCGGACAGGAACGCGGCCTGACCGTTGAGCAGCCCGAGCTCACCGATGAAGGAGCCGGCGCCCGACACCGCGAGCACCGCCTCGTCCGTCCAGCTCAAGGCGTCGCGCACGACCTCGACCTCACCGGATTCGACGAGGATCATCGGGTAGTCGCGCTCGCCGGAGCGGAACACGTAATCGCCGGGCGCGACGTCCTGCGGCTGGGCCGCGGAGCTCAGTCGCGCCCATTGGGCGTCGGAGAGCACTGGAGCCATGATCGTGCCGAGGCCACGGGAGTCCATGGCGAACACACTAAGGCCGATGGCGCCGCTTCGTGCCGGTCGGATTCCCGCCGCCTCTCGAACTGCTCACTGGGATGCCCCGAGGCCGTGTGGTAACGTTGCCACACGTCGACGGCGGCGGCTCGGGCGCAGCCGCCCGCCGTTCTCACGCGGCCCCGCCGCAGCAGTGCGAACACGAAGGAGTGCGAAGCGTGACGGACGACGTCATCGGCGTGGGAATCGCCGGTTTCTGGCATGTGCATGCCGACGACTACGCGCGGCAGGCGACCGAGCACGGAGCGACCAGGGTCGTCGCCGGATGGGACGCCGACCGCGGGCTCGGGCAGGAGGGGGCGCGGCGCCTGGGCGTCGACCAGGTCGATTCGCTGGACGCCCTGCTCGCCCGGCCCGACGTCGAGGGCATCACGGTCACCACGGCGACGTCGGACCACACCGACGTGATCACCCGCGCGATCCGAGCCGGCAAGCACGTCTTCACCGAGAAGCTGCTCGCTCCCACGGTCGCCGAGTCGGAAGCCCTGGCCCGCGAGGCGCGGGACGCCGGCGTCGCGCTGGTGGTGTCGCTGCCCCGGCTGTCGGAGGAGCCCGTGCTCGCGGCATCCGCCCTCATCGACGGCGGCGAGCTCGGCACCGTGACCTACGCGCGGGTGCGCA
>JAPSKH010000023.1 GCA_031177765.1 Microbacterium sp.
GGGCCGCCCCCCAGGCTTGGGGCGACCCTGGCCGGTCTGATGCGGCGCGGTTCGGGTGTCACGCCGGCGATCGGTCGGGCGGACCAGGCCCGGCGCTCCCTCCCTAGCGCCGGACCAGGCCGGTCAGAAGTGTTACGGGCAGCCAGGACCGGCCGTCGCGTAGTCGACACCACTCGTCGCGCCACCACGGGACGCGGAAACGCAGAAGCCGTCGAGCGTTCGGCTGGTGCCAACCCACGCCACGGTGATGTCACCCTCCGTCAGGTTGTCGAAGTCCTCTGTGTCCGCTGCTTCCTGGGCGATCGAGGACGAGGCCTGGGTCGCGGCATTTGCGGCCGCAGCCTCCAGCGCGTTGCGCGAAGCGTCCGCCTGCAGGTTCAGGAAGATCGGGATGGCCACAGCGGCGAGGATGCCGAGGATCACGACGACGACGATGAGCTCGATGAGCGAGAAGCCGGCCTCACCGGACTCCTCACGGCGGGCCTTCTCGGCCTCGATGTAGTTGCGGATGAAGGAACGCATTGGCGGCTCGCTTTCTGAAGGATGAAGAAACATCCCTGATAGACCGCGTTTTCGCCCAGTCGCCCAGTCTCGTCAGGCTGAGATCCGATTTCATGCCTTCGCATGATCCTTACCTCGCGGTCAATCATTAAAGACTTCTCATGATCTGTCAACCTGAGATCCTCAAGAGCAGATCAGCGAATCCTCAACGTCGCGCGCGCCTGCGTGACGACGGGTCACCCGTCCAGTACATCGAGTCTCACGGTGACCGGTCCACCGTCGACGAGTGACTCGGCATCCCGCACCGCCTTCTTCAGGGGCAGCAGATACGCCCCTCGCTGCGAGTCGGGGAAGATCGAGGTCTGCCACTCCGAGCCGCCGACGCGGGCCCGCACCCGCACGGAGCCGAAGCCCCGAGGCGGCCGCGGGATCTCGCGAATGTCGTCGCTGAGCTCCGGCGGCACGGTGGTGAAGTACCAGGACGTGTCGTCGCGGCCGTCCCAGCGGAAGACAGCGCCCTCGAACTCGATGATCACGGCGTCAGGCTACCCGCGCGCCGCGACATCGCTCCGAGAGAAGGCGCTCACAGGTGCTCCCCCGGCGGGCCGCCGTAGCGGTCGACGAGGCGCTGCAGACAGTTCGACCATCCCTCGACGTGGCTGGATCGCTCCTCCTCGGATGCGAAGCCCGCATGTCGGACGGTGACGCGGGTGGCGGCATCCGCTGTGCGCGCGAGCGTGATCTCGACGTCGGTGGACCCCTCCTCGCCGGCCCAGCGCCATGCGAGCCGCAGGCTGACGGGTGCCTCGAACGTCAGGATCTTCGCCTCGACGGCGAGGTCGGCCACCTCGGACCGCACCTCCCACCGGCCCAGCTCGAACAGCTCCACGGTCGCGGTCGTCTCGAAGCGCTCCGGCCAGATCCACTGCGCGAGGCGGTCGGCCGCGGTGAGGTCCGCCCATACCGCGTCGACGGATGCCGCCACCAGCGCGCGCTCTGTCAGCTCATGCATGGCTGACACGCTAGCGCCCCACCCGCGGCGACGCCCGGCCTCCGGGAATCGGGCGGCAGCGCTGACCGCGCGCGGAACAGATGCCGCGCCCGTTACGTCACCAGAGCGGGTGGATCGCCTCGCGCAGCCGCCGGTCGTACACCTCGTGCACGGCGCGGTCGAACGGGGCCAGGTCGAAGCTTCCCTCGAGGAGCGCCGCGGCGTCGGCGTTCGCCTGCGCCTGCTGCACGTTCCGTGCGCCCGGGATGACGCTGGTCACACCGGGCTGCGCCGCGATCCACGCGAGCGTCGCGGCCGGCAGCGACACGCCCTCGGGAAGGGCCGCCGCCAGCTCGCGGGCTGCCTCGACGCCCACCTCGAAGTCGACGCCCGAGAACGTCTCGCCGCGGTCGAACGCCTCGCCGTGCCGGTTGTAGGTGCGGTGGTCGTCGGCGGCGAACGTCGTCTGCGCCGTGTACCTGCCCGACAGCAGGCCCGAGGCCAGGGGCACGCGCGCGAAGATCGCCACTCCCGCTTCGGCGGCGGCCGGCAGCACCTGGTCGAGCGGCTTGAGCCGGAACGGGTTCACGATGATCTGCACGTTCGTGACGTTCGGGCGCGCGATGGCGGCGAGCGCCTGCGCACTGGTCTCGACCGAGACACCGTACGCGGCGATCGCACCATCGGCGACGAGCTCGTCGAGCGCGTCGTACGTCGCGTCGTCGTCGATGACGGCCGAGGGCGGGCAGTGCAGCTGCACCAGGTCGAGCGTGTCCACGCCGAGGTTGAGGCGCGACCGCTCCGTCCAGGCGCGGAAGTTCTCGGGCGTGTAGTTCTCGGGTTCCTGCGCCAGGCGCCGCCCCATCTTCGTGGCGACGGTCACGCCGGCGCCGGGGCGCTCGGCCAGGAAGGCGCCGATGATCGACTCGCTGCGGCCATCGCCGTAGACGTCGGCGGTGTCGAACAGCGTGACGCCGCGATCGACGGATGTCGCCAGCACCGCGTTCGCGTCCTCCTCGGTGACCGCCCCCCAGTCGGCACCCAGCTGCCACGTTCCCAGGCCGATCGCCGACACCTCGCGTCCGGTGCGGCCGAGTGGTCGTTGCTGCATGGTGGCTCCTTCTGGATGACGCGGGCCGGGTGACGCGTCCAGCATGTCACGCTCGTGGGGCCGGCGGCCGAGCCGCCGGCCCCCGCGGCAGCGGCGATAGCATGAAGCGGTGGACGGCAGCACGGCGCACCCGATCCGCACGATCGGGATCATCGGTGCCGGCAGGGTGGGCACGGTCCTCGCCCGCCTGGCCCTGGCGGCCGGCTTCCGGGTGGTCATCGCGGGATCGGGCGCTCCGGAGCGCATCGCATCCACGATCCAGACCGTGGCGCCGGGCGCGGTGGCCGCCGAGGCATCCGTCGTCGCACGGAACTCCGACGCGGTGATCCTCGCCCTGCCGCTGGGAAAGCACCGCACCCTCCCGGTCGACGCGCTCCGGGGGAAGCTCGTGCTCGACGCCATGAACTACTGGTGGGAGGTCGACGGGCTGCGCAATGAGCTGAGCGATCCGCGCACGTCGACCAGTGAGATCGTGCAGGCGTTCCTCGCCGAGTCGCGCGTGGTGAAGGCGCTCAACCACATGGGGTACCGCGACCTCGAGGACGAAGCGCGTCCCCGCGGGACGGCCGGCCGGAAGGCGATCGGGATCGCCGGCGACGACCCCGACGACGTGGCGGCCGCGGCGGGCATCGTCGACGCGCTCGGATTCGACGCCGTCGTGCTCGGACCGCTCGCCGAGGGGGTGCGGCTCGAACCGGGCACCGAGCCGTTCGGCGCGGACGTCGACGCCGACGAGCTGCGGCACATGCTCGCCCGGTTCGCCGACTCGCAGCGCGGCCGGATGCTCGCGCGCGCCCGGTCGTCGACGCCCGACGCGGCGGCCTAGCGTCCGATCCGCCTCAGGGTGAGGTCTCCGATCGCGATCACCGCGACGCTGATGAGGTACACCACGAGATCGCGAGCGTCGAACACCGTCCCGAGGACCAGCATCGCCGGCGGGAAGACCGCGCCGAGGGCGAGCGGGATGCCGGTGAGCTGGAACAGCTCGACCGCCAGGCACCACGCCGCAGCGATCCCCGCGACCAGAAGCGGGTGCGACCGCGGCGCCACCAGCACGAGCCCCAGGAAGACGGCCGACGCGTACAGCGCGTCGCCGGCGATGTCCGTGGCCGCGGTGTCGGGAAGGAACCCGTGCACGAGGAGACCGGCCAGCACGACAGCGCAGAGACACCCCGCCGCGACAAGTCTGCGCACCGTCTGCGGGCGACCCGGAGCAGGAGGAGCCGCCGCCCGATGTCGGCCGCGCGAAGGCGGGAGCGTCACGGGATGACCCCCGCCGCGCGGGCGGGTTCGGCGTACGCGTCGGCGAGCGAGGCGACCGTGTCGTGCGCGTTCAGTCCGCTCGGATTCGGCACCACCCACAGCTCGGCGTCGCCGAGGGAGTCCGATTGGCGCCCGGCCTGCGCGCGGGGCCGGGCGAACCCGGTGCGATATGCCGTCACGCCGACGATCGCCACGACCCGCGGGCGCCATCGCGTGACGTCGACCGCCAGCCGGGCGGCGCCGTCGCGGAGCTCGGCGCGGGTCAGTTCGTCGGCGCGCGCCGTCGCGCGGTGCACGATGTTCGAGATGCCGATGCCCGCGTCCAGCAGCATGCCGCGGTCGGCCGGAGGCATCCCGTCGTCGTCGATCCTGGGAAGGCGCGGGAGGATGCCGGCCGCGACCAGCGCCGGGTAGAACCGGTTGCCCGGGTGACCGAAGTGCGCGCCGGTCGCGGCCGTCCACAGCCCCGGGTTGATGCCGACGAACACCAGGCGCGGCTGCTCCGGCATGAGATCGGAGACGCTGCGCCCCCGGAAGCTCTCCAGCTCGGCGCGCGTGAACCCCATGCGCCCAGTCTGGCGGAGCGCCGCTCACCGGGCGATTCAGCCGTCCTCGCGGTTGGGGTTGTCGAGGCGGAAGAAGTTCGACGGCGAACCGTCCGAGCGGGTCTCCTGGTAGATGAAGTTCAGGCCGCGCTCGTCGAACGTGCGGAACCACTCCTCCCAGCTCACGTGCTCCAGCGACTGCGAGTCGTCGCCGAAGTCGAGGCGCAGCACGCCGAGGTGTCCCTCGTGCTCGGTGCCTGCCACGGTGGCCGGCGTCGCGTTCCGGTCCTCGGCCCACTGGCGGATGACGTCGTGGCTGGTGGTCGCAAGGCTTCGCCCTTCTCGCTCCGGCTCCTCGTCGGGTGAGGTCACCTCCTGCGAGTACTTCAGCGAGGACGATGCCTCCGGCCCCTGCCGGATGTGCCCGCCGTCGGGGCCGGCACCTTCGACCTGCACTTCTTCATCCTTGTCGTCAGCCATGTGTACCTCCTCGGTGGTTGGCACCACTGTGCGTCGCGACGCGCGGAGAGCCCAGGGGCTTGCCGCGCAAGGGCGCAGTCGCTAGCCCGGGCAGCCTCAGCGGTGCGTTCGCGCCGCTAGCTGCGTCGGGCGCCGCCGTCAACCGGGTACGGATGCTGTGGGCGTCGATCTACGTTCGGGGAAAGGAAGGAACAAGCACGATGAGCGACGCACAACGCGGCAACACCAAGCACGCGCAGGAGCTCGACGACCAGCTCGAGCAGGAGACGCGCGGCATGGTGCAGGGCCACCCCGGAGCTGCACACGCCGAGCCGTTCCGCGAGACCGAGCCTCTGCCGGACGACACCGACGACATCGAGACGCAGCGCGCATTCCGCCGGGACGGTCCCGAGATCGCCGACGACGAGACGCGGCCGACGGACTGACGAACAGCCCGTCGACACTGCGCTCCTATTCGCCCCGGCCGCCGGATCCCGCGCCGCGCTGCGAGGCGCGTAGGACCCCGAGGTAGAAGACCGCCGCACCGGGTGTGGCGAGAGCGGCGAGGATCGCGACGACGGGCTGGAGACGCCCGCCCTCTGCGAGCAGGAGGTGCGCGACACCCTGCAGCGCCGCACACGCGCAGCCGGTCCAGAGCACCGCCCACCGCGCTCGCGCCGCCCGCAGCGACGACGTGCGCCGCTGCGGCGCCAGGAAAGCGGCGATCGCGAGGACGCCGGTCACCACAAGGCTCATCCGCTGGTCGAGCGCCGTCATGCCGGACGGTCCGAGGGCGCCGGGGCCGAGGACGCCCCACACGGTCATGGCGACCCCGATCGGCAGCAGACCGACCGCGCCGACCAGGCTCACCCACCGCTTCGGAGGGCGCGGCGCACCCGAGAGCAGCGCGCCCCACCGGGTGACGGCGTAGAGGCCGAAGAGCACCGCGAGCGCGGCGGCGAGGAGACCGAAGCCGCTGTAGACCAGAACGAAAGCCCACCCGGCGACGCCTCCGTCCTCCGCCGCGGTGAATGGTCGACCGGATGCCGCCTGCAGCACCATCCCCAGCGGCAGCCCGAACAGGATCGGGACGAGCAGCCCCGTCGCGGCGCCTGCGGTCACGGTCACGAGCCACCCCGGAACGCGCCGGCCCCACGGACGAGTGAGTGCGAAAGCGGACGCGATCGCGGCCAGCTCCATCGCGGCGGTCACGGCGTTGCCGACGACGAACCGCGGGGTCCGCATCGCCTCGATCGCCGCCTCGTCCTCGAGCCCGATAGTGAGGCCTGCCATCCAGGCGACCTTGAGCGCGAGATACGGCAGCGTCGCGAGGATCGCCGCCCAGAACGCGATGGTGCGGACAGCCGCCGATCCCTCCGACACAGCGCTCTGGTTCCTCATGTCGCGCCTCACGCTACGACGTGTCGGCGGTCGGATGCCACTTCACGGCTGTGTGCATCGCCCAGGTCGACGGCCTACCGTTGCGTGCGTCGAAAGGAGGCGGCATGACCGACGACAGCCTTCGTCGCAGGCCGCTGCGGCGCGCGGCATCCTTCACGGCGCGGCTCGCGGAGCAGCCGCGCGTGCTGCTGGCCGCCAAGACGGCCCTCGCGGCGGTGCTGGCGTGGTACCTCGCCCCGCTCATCCCCTTCGCCCAGGCCGAGTACTCGTACTACGCGCCGTTGGGCGCTCTCGTCACGATGCATCCGACGATCGCCCGGTCGCTGCGCGTGGGGTGGCAGGTGCTGCTGGGGCTCGCGGCGGGAATCGCGCTGGGCCTCGCGGGGATCCTGGCCGCGCGCGTCGGTGTGCCCGGAGGCATCGTGCTGGCGGTGGTGCTGGGCGTGGCCGTGCTCACCGGCGGGCTCCGTGTCTTCGGCGCAGGCCGGGACTGGGTGCCGCTGGCGGGGCTCTTCGTGCTGCTCACAGCCGGAGCGCGGCCGCAGGAGTTCTCGGTGTCGTACCTCGTGACGATGGCCTTCGGCGTGCTGGTCGGCGTGGCGGTGAACTTCCTGCTCCTGCCGCCGCTGTACCTCCGCCGGGCGAGCGAACGGCTCTCGACACTGCGCGAGGCGGTCACCCGCGTGCTCGAGGATGCGGCGGATGCTGTCGCGAGCGGCGAGATCGACCGCGACAGTTTCAGCGCCGCGCTCACCGAGCTGTCGGACCGGATCTCGGCGGTCAGCGCGGACGTGAGCGAGGCCGATGAGAGCAGCCGCGCGAACCCCCGCCGGCGCCGCCAGGCGCACGTCCAGGAGGAGAACGCCCACCGCCTCTCCGCGCTCGAGCGGACGGCGTTCCTCACACGCGATCTGGTGGACCTGCTCGAGGAGCTGCAGTCCTCCGACGACGGCGGCGTGGTCTCCGCGGTCCGGGACGAACTGACCGAGGCCATCCGCCGCGTGGCGACCCTCGTGGCCACGCCGCTCGGTCACCCCGAGGGGCCGGCGCGCCTGGAGGAGGCATCCCGCGCATTCGAGGCGTACGAGCGGGCGCTCGGGACGCCGCGTCCCGGCGGGCGTTCCGACGTGGCGACCGGCGCCGCCATCGAGCTGTGCCTCCGGCGGATCATCGACGTGTCACGCGCGTTCGTCTGAACGGGACGCAGGGATCATGGACGGATGCGTTCGCCCCGTCGATCCGCGAGCGACCAACGTGCCAGCACGATGCTCTGCACGCCGATCCCGATCATGGTCGCGTGCGGCCAGTATCCTCCCGCCAGCGTCGCCGCGATGCCGATCAGCGGGGTTGCGGCGAGCAGGAGCCGGACCCGGAGCGCAACGCCGCGCCGCCGAGCAGCCGCGACGGCGACGACGATCGAGAAGAGGAAGATCGCCGCCAGCACGAAGGCCTCGGCGCCCCACAGCGCGTGAAGAGGCGCGTCGGAGGGGTGGTTAAGGTAGCTGAGCAGTGTCACCGGAGCGAGGACCAGCCAGCCGCCGCTGAGCGCGCGCCCGAGGGGGCCGAAGCGACACAATGCTGGGTTCATGGCCCACCACGCCAGGAGCATCGAAGGGACGATGGCGACCCCGAACACGAGATAGCGGTCATCGAGGCCCTGCGCTGCGAGCGCCCGCTCGAGAGCACGGTAGGGCAGGGAGTCGTAGAGCCAGCGCACCCACGTGTGCGGCGAATCCGAGGCCCACCAGCGCTGCCATTCGACGGCCTGAGGCGGAAGCGCCAGCAGCGCCCAGATCGTCGCCAGGATGCCGGCGAGCACGCGGGTCATGGTGCGATTGTGCCGCAGACTCGGTCGGCCCCCGCTCCCCAGAGCAGGCGCGGCGCGTCGTGCGGAACGTCACCTCCCGCGAGCACGAAAGAGGGCCGGCCTTCGGCCGACCCTCTGACGTTTCTGTCGGGATGACAGGATTTGGCCACGCCGCACTCCACACGCCGCTGACGCGTCGCGCGGAGCCTCCGCGGCGCGGGGCCCCCTGAAGCGTGCTCATTCACACATCATCACGAGAAAACGTCAGAGGGCCGGCCTTCGGCCGACCCTCTGACGTTTCTGTCGGGATGACAGGATTTGAACCTGCGACCCCTTGACCCCCAGTCAAGTGCGCTACCAAGCTGCGCCACATCCCGAAGCCCGCGCTCGCGCGCGGACAACTCCCCCATCCTACCCGCTCGGAGGATCCGCCGCGAACCGGCCGCGGGCCCGGCGCGTCGGACGAGTCTTGTCGGTGTCGTCACCCCCGGCTACCGTCGCGACATGGCGCGAATCACCATCAAGCCCGCCACGCCGGACCGGTTCGACGACGCGGAGCACACGCTGACCGGCGGCGGTGACGGAGCGTCCTGCCAGTGCCAATGGTGGATGATGCCCGGCACCGAGTGGGACAAGACCACGCGCGACCAACGCACCGCGATGCTGCGGCGCGAGCTCGACGAGGGGCCGCCGCCGGCGCTCATCGCCTACGTCGACGACGAGCCTGCCGGCTGGGTGCGCGTCGGCCCCCGTACGAGACAGGTGCGCTTGGCGCGCACGCGCAACTACGCCGCGCACTCCCAGGAGCCGTGGGACGACGCCTCCGTGTGGGCCGTGAGCTGCTTCGTCGTGCGGAAGGAGCACCGGCGCATCGGCGTGAACGCCCGGCTGCTCGAGGCGGCCATCGACTATGCGCGCACGAGCGGCGCGCGCGTGCTCGAGGCGTACCCCCTCGACCCCGCGAGCGGGCGCCGGAAATCCTCGAACGAGCTCTACCACGGCATCCTGTCGACCTTCCGCGACGCCGGCTTCCGCGAGGTGGCGCGGCCGCGGCCGGACCTCGCCATCGTCTCGCTCGAGCTGAGCGGCTGACGCGCGCGGCCCGCCTCCACCACCGGTGCACGACGCAGCGCCCAGGCGGCGCGAGGCATCCGTCATGCGACGATGATGGGGGCAGGCGCACGAGGGGAAGCACGCGCCCGGCCCTGCTCGGACCACGCCTCAGCCGGAAGGACAGCATCATGACGGATGCCGCGGTCAGGGTCGACGCGTGGCTGTGGGCTGTCCGGGTGTACAAGACCCGCTCCGCCGCGACGACCGCGTGCCGCGCCGGACACGTCCGGGTCAACGGCGAGCGCGCGAAGGCCGCCCAGCAGGTCCGGGTCGGCGACGAGCTGCGGGTGCGCATCCACGGGTTCGACCGGGTCCTCGTCGTGAAGCAGCCGATCTCCAAGCGCGTGGGGGCGGCCGTGGCCGTGGAAGCGGTCGAGGACCGCACGCCCCCGCCCCCGCCGCGCGAGTTCGCCGGCGTCATCGCGATCCGGGACCGGGGCGCCGGCCGTCCGACCAAGCGGGAACGGCGCGAGATCGACCGGCTCCGTGGCCGCGACGAAGATCTTCACCGCTGAGGACCCGCGTCGATCAGACCCTGCCCGCAGCAAAGGAGAGCGATCAGATGAGACCACTTCGGTACGCGATCAACGTGACCCTCGACGGCTGCTGCCATCACGAGGCGGGGCTCCCGCCCGATGAGGAGTCGATGCGCTACTGGACCGCCGAGATGGAACGAGCCGATGCCCTGCTGTTCGGTCGGACGACCTACGAGATGATGGAGTCGGCGTGGCGGCGGCCGGGCACGGGCACGTGGCCCGAATGGATGCGGGAGTGGGAGGTCCCGTTCGCCGAGACCATCGACCGGGCCAAGAAGTACGTCGTGTCGAGCACGCTGAGCGGGGTCGACTGGAATGCCGAGCTGGTGCGAGGCGACCTCGGACAAGCGGTGCAGCGGCTCAAGCAGGAGCCTGGGGAAGGCCTGTTGGTGGGCGGCGTGACGCTCCCTTCGGCGTTGGCGGACGCCGGGCTGATCGACGAGTACACGTTCGTCGTGCATCCGGTCCTCGCCGGACACGGCCCGACGCTGCTCGCCGGCCTGCACGAGCGCGTCCGGCTCGAGCTGGTGGAGCGCCGCGAGTTCCGGTCGGGGGCGGTCGCCGTGCGCTACCGGCCCACGCACGCGACGGCCTGAGTCAGGCCGGGAGTTCGCCCAGCTGGGTCGCGTAGGAGGCGAGGCCGCGCCGCACCTCGGCGTAGATTTCGCGCACCCGCGCCGGCGTGCCCATCTCGGCGCGGCGCGCCCACTCGTCGAAGGCGAGCCTGGTCGCGGTGCCGACCGCCGCGATGAGCGCACGGGCCATCAGCACGTCGGCGTCGGCGCCGGCCGCGTCCACGGCCGCGTCGGTCAGCCGGTCCTCGTGCTCGGCATCCTTCGCGAGGGCGAGAGCGAGCAGGCTCGGCTCGGCGTGGATCAGTCGCCGCACGCGCAGCGCCCGCGCGCGGTCCGCGGGACGACGATCGAACTCGTCGAACAGGCGCATCCACCCCGATTCCAGCGCCGCGACGATCGGCGCACCCCCGCGGATCGCCTGGAGCGATTCCCGCATGACCGTGTCGAAGCCCTCGTCCTCGACGAAGAGCGCGTGCTCCTTGGTCGCGTAATACCGGAAGAAGGTCCGCTGCGAGATCCCGGCCGCCTGCGCGATGTCGTCCACCGTCGTGCCGTGGACGCCCTTGCGCTCGAAGAGCTCGATCGCGGCATCCGACACCTCGCGCGCCGTCTCGCGGCGTCGCCGCTCTCGAAGCCCCAGCGGGGCGTCGGCGTCGGGTTCGGTCGTCACATCGTCATCCTACAGTTGCTGCCAACGTGGCAGAGACTGTCATATAATCGATCTTCGCCCTCACGGCCCGACGATGCGCCCGTGCCCTCGGCCGGCCTCCGCGCCGCCGTGAACGAAGGAACCCCTCGCGTGACCCTCGAGAAGCAGCCGCCCACCCTCACCTCGCAACCCGCCGTACCCGCCGAACGGTCCCCCGGCTCGGGGCCGGTGATCGCCCTCCTCGTCGCCTCGGCGTTCGTCGTGATCCTCAACGAGACGATCATGAGCGTCGCCCTGCCGCGTCTGATGAACGACCTCTCCATCACCGCTGCCACCGCCCAGTGGCTGACCACCGGCTTCCTGCTCACCATGGCCGTGGTCATCCCGCTCACCGGGTATCTGCTCGAGCGGTTCCCGCTGCGCCGTGTCTATCTGGCGGCGATGACGCTCTTCACCATCGGCACGCTCGTGGCCGCTCTGGCCCCCGGCTTCGGCATGCTGCTGACCGGCCGCATCGTGCAGGCCTCGGGCACGGCGATCATGATGCCGCTGCTGTTCACCACGGTGCTGAACATCGTGCCGCCGACGCATCGCGGCCGCATGATGGGCGTGATCTCGATCGTGATCGCCGTGGCTCCTGCTGTCGGCCCGACTGTCTCGGGCATCATCCTCGCCGCGCTCGACTGGCGGTGGATGTTCTGGCTCGTTCTTCCGATCGCCGTCGTCGCGCTCATCCTCGGCGCGATCTGGGTCCGCAACGTGACCGAGACGCAGGACGTCCGCTTCGATCCCTTCTCGGTCGTCCTCTCGGCGCTCGCCTTCGGCGGGCTGATCTTCGGTCTGAGCTCCATCGGCGAGGCAGCCTCCGGTCACGCGCCCGTCCCGGTGTGGATCCCCCTCGTGATCGGCGCGCTCTCGCTCGCGGCCTTCGTCGCGCGCCAGCTTCGCCTGCAGCGCTCGGATGCCGCACTGCTCGACCTCCGCACCTTCCGATCGCGCTCGTTCAGTCTCGCGATCGTGCTGGTCGTCGTGGTGATGGCCGCGCTCTTCGGCTCGCTGGTGCTGCTGCCCATCTACCTGCAGCAGGTTCTGGACCTCGACACCCTCTCGGTCGGGCTCATGCTGCTTCCCGGCGGCATCCTCATGGGCGTGATCGCCCCGATCGTCGGCTCGCTCTTCGACCGCTACGGTCCGACTCCGCTGGTCATCCCGGGCATGGTCGTGGCCGCCGCCGCGCTGTGGGGCATGGCGACGTTCGGGACGGACACGGCGGTCGCATGGATCATCGCCGTTCACATGGCACTGAACCTCGGACTGGGATTCGTCTTCACCCCGTTGCTGACCTCGGCGCTCGGCTCGCTCCCCAAGCCGCTCTACCCGCACGGCAGCGCGATCGTCGGTACGGTCCAGCAGGTCGCGGGCGCCGCCGGCACCGCGGTCTTCGTGACGCTGATGTCCGTGCAGAGCGCCGCCGAGCTCGCCGGCGGAGCGGAGCCGGTCGCCGCGACGGCCGCCGGCGTCCATTCCGCTTTCCTCATCGGCGCGATCGTCGCGTCCGCCGCCGTCGTGCTGGCCGCCTTCGTGCGCAAGCCGGTCGAGGCGCCGCACGACACCGAGGCGATGCCCCTGCACTGATCGCCTCGCGGTCACCGAACGCAGACGCTCACACCCGGGAGCCCGGACGCCTCGGCGTCCGGGCTCTCACCCGTTGCGAGCAGTGCGGCCGCGGCGCCGGACCGGCCGACCCCGCCTCAGCCCAGCAGGTCGAGCAGCCAGCGCGCGCCGCGGACCTGCGTCGCCGCATCCGCGACGCGTTCGGCGAGGCCCCGGTCGCTCGTGACCACCGTCACGGAGCGGCCGGCCGCCACCAGGTTCTCGACCGTCTCGGCGATCGCGTCGTCGCCGGATGCCTCGGCCCGCCGCACCTCGACACCCGCGGTCTCCGCGGCCGCCCGGGCCGCGCCCTCGACGACGGCGGTCCACTGCGGATACCAGATGTGCTCGGGCAGCTCGAGGGCGCCGGCCGGCACGCCGCGGGCGGCGAGGTCGCCGATGCGCTGCAGGAGCCGCTCGGCCGCGCCGGATCGGTCGCGCCACCACCCGTCCGGGACGGCACCCACGACGTTGGCGACGTCGACGACGACCACCGGTCGCACGTCCAGGAGCGGGCGGAGCCGCTCCCACGACGCGGCGAATCCGGGATGCAGCGGGTAGCCGGCGACCTCGTCCACCGGCACCCAGGCCAGCTCGCGGCTCTCGGGGTCGCTGATGATCGGCTCGAACGGCTGCGCCACGTCGCCGACGACCGTGGTGTAGCTCCAGTAGCCGAGATCCAGCGTGCTCAGCAGGCGCGGCCGCGTGGAGGCATCCGGAACCCCTGCCTCCTCGGCCGCTTCGCGCAGCGCGGCGTCGCACGCCGACTCCCCTTCATGGCGCGCCCCGCCGGGCAGGGCCCACGTGTTGCCGAAGTGGCTCCACGAGACCCGGTGCTGCAGCAGCACGCCGCGCTCGGAGTCGAGCGCCAGCAGTCCGGCGGCGCCGAAGCGACCCCAGTACCGCTCCCCCGTCGGCGCGACGACCCACGCGTCACCTGGGTCGCGGGGGCCGTGCGGACGTCGCGGCTCGCCGGGTGCGGGAGGCTCGATGGTCACGCTGCCAGCCTGTCACACCGCCCGCGGCATCCGTCCCCCTTGCATGTCCCGAAATCACGCCTCGAGGGCGCCTCCAGACCGAGGATTCGGGACATGCAGCCGAGGAACCGGGACACGCCCGATCGCGCGCGATGCAGGAGGGGGCTCAGCGCTGGCGACGCTCGCGGACGCGCATGTTGATGACGATCGGCGAACCCTCGAAGCCGTACAGCTCGCGCAGGCGCCGCTGGATGAAGCGGCGATAGCCCGGGTCGAGGAAACCGGTCGTGAACAGCACGAAGGTCGGCGGACGGGTCGAGGCCTGCGTGCCGAACAGGATGCGGGGCTGCTTGCCGCCGCGCAGCGGGTGCGGATGCTCCGCCACGAGCTCCGACAGGAAGGCGTTGAACTTGCCCGTGGGGATGCGCTGATCCCACGACGTCAGGGCCGTCTCGAGCGCCGGCACGAGCTTGTCGAGGTGGCGCCCGGTGCGGGCGGAGATGTTCACGCGCGGCGCCCACGACACGTGCGCCAGATCCTGCTCGATCTCGCGCTCGAGGTAACGGCGGCGGTCCTGGCCGTCCATGTCGTCGTCGTTGAGCCGGTCCCACTTGTTGAAGGCCAGCACGAGCGCGCGCCCCGACTCGAGCACCAGGTCGATGATCCGCACGTCCTGCTCGCTGAGCGGCTGGGTGACGTCGAGCACGACGACGGCGACCTCCGCCTTCTCGAGCGCCGCCGAGGTCCGCAGCGACGCGTAGAAGTCCGCGCCCTGCTGCAGGTGCACGCGGCGGCGGATGCCGGCGGTGTCGACGAAGCGCCACATCTTCCCGCCGAGCTCGACGACCTCGTCGACGGGGTCGCGGGTCGTGCCGGCGAGCTCGTTGACCACGACGCGCTCCTCGCCCGCGGCCTTGTTCAGCAGCGACGACTTGCCGACGTTCGGGCGTCCGAGGATCGCGACGCGGCGCGGTCCGCCGATCTCGCGCTTGGCGACGGCGGAGACGTCGGGCAGCACCTTGACGACCTCGTCGAGCAGGTCGGCGACGCCCCGACCGTGGATCGCCGACACCGGGTGAGGCTCTCCGAGGCCGAGGTTCCACAGCGCCGCGGCCTCGGGCTCCTGCCGCGCGTCGTCGACCTTGTTGGCGACGAGGAAGACCGGCTTGCCGCTGCGGCGCAGCAGCCGCACGACGTGCTCATCGGTGGACGTGGCGCCGACCATCGCATCCACGACGAAGAGCACCACGTCCGAGAGGTCGATCGCGACCTCGGCCTGCGCGGCGACCGAGCGGTCGATGCCCTTGGCGTCGGGCTCCCATCCGCCGGTGTCGACGAGGGTGAAGCGACGATCCATCCACTCGGCCTTGTACGTCACCCGGTCGCGGGTGACGCCCGGGGTGTCCTCGACCACGGCCTCGCGGCGGCCGAGGATCCGGTTCACCAGCGCGGACTTGCCGACGTTCGGCCGTCCGACGATCGCCACGACCGGCAGCGCGGGGAGGAACTCGATGCCCTCCGCGCCGCCGGCGAGCCCCTCGAGGAGCGCGGCATCCTCTTCGTCGAGGTCGTAGTCCTCGAGTCCCGCGCGAAGGGCGGCGGCGCGCTGCTCGGCGATGTCCTCGTCGAGGTCGGCGAGGTTCTCAGCCAGGCGGTCGTCGCTGCCGTAGTCGTCGGCGTCGAAGTCGTCGGAGGTGCGGTCGTCAGCGGCCATTTCGGGCTCCCGTCGGTGCTGGGTCGTCCGCGTTCGCGGGGCGTGCTCGGCGGATCACGTCGAGCACGGCGTCTACGGTCTGTTCGAAATCGAGGTGGGTGGAGTCGACGACATCGACACCCGGTGCGGCGGTGAGGAAGTCCACGACGGCGGAGTCGGAGGCGTCGCGACGGTGCAGGGCGGCGGCCACGGTCGCGGCATCCTGCGTAGTGACCTCGGCGCTGCGCCGGGCCGCGCGGACCTCGGGCGCGGCCGTCAGCAGGATCCGCACGGGCGCGTCGGGCGCGACGACGGTGGTGATGTCCCGTCCCTCGACCACCACGCCGGGCCGGCCGGATGCAGCGACGAGCGCGCGGAAGAGGGCGTTGACCGCCTCGCGCACCGCCGGCACCCGCGCGACGCCGCTGACCGCGTCGGTGACCCGCGGCTCGCGGATCGCCGCCGTCACGTCATGCCGGCCCACGCGCACCCAGTACGCATCCGGATCCAGCGAGATGGCGTAGTCGAAGTCGTCCGCGACGCGCAGAACGGATGCCTCGTCGGCGGTGTCGACGCCGTGCTCGAGCGCGTGCCACGCCAATGCGCGGTAGGCGGCGCCGGTGTCGAGGTAGCCGAAGCCCAGGCGGCGTGCGACCTGCTTCGACACGCTGGACTTGCCGCTGCCGGCGGGGCCGTCGATCGCGACGATCGCCGGACTCGGAAGGGCATCGGCCGGCGGAGTCTGGTCAGTCATTGGTGGTGCTCGCAATCTTCCAGCCGCGTGCCTCGAGACCGTCGATCGCGCGCCGGACGGCGCTGGGCACGACGCTGATCTCGGCGAGGCCGAACTGCGCGCCGGGCGAGTGCTCGAGGCGGAGATCCTCGACGTTGACGTCGAGCTCCCCGAGTTCACCGAAGAGCCGGCCGAGCTGACCGGGGGTGTCGTCGACCATGACGACGACCTGCTCGAAGCGCCGGTTCTGGCCGTGCTTGCCCGGCAGGCGCTCGACGCCGTCGTTGCCGCGGCGGATCGTATCGGCCACCGCCCGTCGCGCCCCCGGCGCATCCGGCGCGCGCAGCGCGTCGGCGACCGCGGCGAGGTCGGCCGCGAGCCGGTCGAGCACGTCGACGACCGGCTCGGCATTGGCGCCGAGGATCTGCACCCACAGCTCCGGAGCGGAAGCCGCGATGCGGGTGGTGTCGCGCACCCCCTGGCCGGCGAGCCGGAGGGACCCTTCGGGGGCGTCGACGAAGCGGCCGGCGAGCAGGCTCGCGACAAGCTGGGGCACGTGCGAGATCAGCGCGACGGCGCGGTCGTGGTCTTCGGGCGTCATCTCGATCGGCGTGGCGCCGAGGTCGAGGGCGAGGGCCTCCACGAGGGCGAGATCCGCGGAAGACGTCTCGCCGTCGCGGCACACCACCCAGGGACGCCCGACGAAGATGTCGGCGCGGGCCGAGATCGCGCCTCCGCGCTCGCGTCCGGCGAGCGGGTGCGAGCCGATGTAATGCGTCAGATCGACACCGCGCGCCTGCAGCGCACGCAGCGGCTCGAGCTTCACGCTCGCGACGTCCGTGACGACGGCGCGCGGATGGCGCGCCAGCTCGCGCTCGATCACGTCGGCCGTGACGTCCGGCGGAACGGCGACGACGACGAGGGCGGGATCGTCTCCCGCTTCGGCGCGCCGGCCCGCGCCGTAGTCCACGGCGAGGCGGAGCTGCGAGGGCGACGTGTCGTCGAGGGCGACGTCGACGCCGCGCGCGCGCAGGGCGTGACCGATGCTCGCTCCGAGCAGCCCCGCCCCGACGATGCGGACCGTGCCCTGCACGCGCGGCGCGAGCGGCCCATCGGCGGGACGCTCGCTCGCGGGCACGCGCGCGGCCGCCTGCGTCGAATCGGTCACTTAGGTCTCCTGATGGCTCCGCGGCGCGGGATCGTCGCCTCGGGTGTCGGGCGCGTCCGGCTGGTCGGAGGAGGCGGACGCACGGCGCGCGAGTGTCAGCAGAGCGCCGCGCTCCACTTTAGTCAACTCGCGTGCCTGCCCGGCTGGCAGGGTTCCCAGGTGCAGGGGTCCGAACTGACGGCGGACGAGCTCGACGACCGGATGCCCCACGGCGGCCATCATGCGCCGCACGATGCGGTTGCGGCCGGAGTGGAGCGTCAGCTCCACCAGCGAGCCGCCGCCCTCCGCGGACGTCGACAGCAGTCGCGCCTTGTCGGCGGCGATGGGGCCGTCTTCGAGGTCGACGCCGCGCAGCAGCTTCTGGATCGTCTGCGGCGTCACACGGCCTTCGACCTTGGCGATGTACACCTTGGTGACGCCGAACGAGGGGTGGGCGAGCACGTGCGCCAGCTCGCCGTCGTTGGTCAGCACCAGCAGGCCACTCGTCTCAGCATCCAGGCGGCCGACGTTGTAGAGCCGCTCCGGCCACTCCTTGGTGAACCGGCGCAGGTCCGGGCGGCCGCGGTCGTCCTTCATCGAGCTCACGACGCCCGTGGGCTTGTTGAGCATCACGTACCGCTTCGACTGGTCCAGCTGCACCGCGGTCCCGTCGACGTCGACGAGATCCTTGTCGGGATCGATGCGCGAGCCGAGCTCGGTCACGACCTCGCCGTTGACCCGCACGCGCCCTTCGACGATGAGCTGCTCCGACACGCGGCGCGATGCGACGCCGGCGTTCGCCAGGGCCTTCTGCAGGCGCTGCAGGGAGCCACCCGGCTCCTGCACGGCATCCCGGTCGTCCCTCGCGGTCATCGGCGCACCCCTTCGTCCAGTCCGTCGAGGGCGGCCACCTCGTCGGCGCCGTCCAGCAGCGGCGAGATGGGCGGCAGCTCGTCCAGTGAGTTGATGCCGAGGTGCACCAGCAGGGCGTCCGTCGTCCCGTAGTTGATGGCGCCGGTCTCGGCATCGGCGAACAGCTCGGTGATGAGCCCGCGCGAGAGCAGCGTCCGCACGACCGAGTCGACGTTCACGGCGCGGATGGAGGCCACCTGGGAACGCGTGACCGGCTGCTTGTAGGCGATGACGGCAAGGGTCTCCAGCGCGGCCTGGGAGAGGCGGGCAGGCGCCTGACCGCCGACGAACTCGCTGACGAGGTCGTCGTGCTCTTCGCGCACGTACAGGCGCCAGCCGCCGCCGACCTCCCGCAGCTCGAACCCGCGCACCGGTCCCCCGGTCCTGCCGTCGTAGTCGTCGACGAGCGCCTCGATCGCCTGGCGGACCGCCGGCACCGGCGCGCCGACCGCGGCGGCGAGGCTCACGAGGCTCTGCGGCTCGTCGACGACCAGCAGGATCGCCTCCAGGCGGCGGGCGACGTCGGTGGCGGAACCCGCGGCGGGCGCCGGAGGGACAGCGGCCGCGTCGGTCGCTCGGTCATCGGTCATAGTCGGCTCCCAAGGTGGCGAGGTTCTCGTCCGACCAGCGCTGGGCGCTCCAGCGCAGGGTCAGCTCCCCGAGCGGCTCCAGCTGCTCGAACGACAGGGCGGCGTGGCGGTACAGTTCGAGCACCGAGAGGAACCGCGCGACGACGACGCCTGACTGATCGACGCCCGCGATGAGCTCGCGAAAGGTCAGGGTCCCGGCATCCCGCAGCAGCGTCACCACGATCGCCGCCTGCTCCCGGATGCTCACGAGCGGCGCGTGGAGGTGATCCAGACCCACGCGCGGGATCTCCTTCGGCGTCATCGCCAGAAGCGCCAGCGCGGCGAAGTCGTCGGGGCTGAGCGTCCACACCAGCTCCGGCACGGCGTTGCGGTACTTCTCGTCCAGACGCACCGAGCGGGTGTGGCGGCGCTCCTCGCGGCGGAGGCAGCGCTCGAACCACGCCGAGACCTCCTTGAACGCGCGGTACTGCAGCAGGCGCGCGAACAGGAGGTCGCGCGCCTCCAGCAGCGCGACCGACTCCGCGTCGACGAGCTCGCCCTGCGGCAGGAGCCCTGCCACCTTCATGTCCAGCAGCGTCGCGGCGACGACGAGGAACTCGGATGCCTCGTCGAGGTCCTCGTCGGGTCCGAGGTCGCGCAGGTACGCGATGAACTCGTCGGTCACCTTCGACAGCGACACCTCGGTGATGTCGAGCTCGTGCTTGGAGATCAGCGTCAGCAGCAGATCGAACGGGCCGTCGAAGTTGCCCAGCGATACCCGGAAGCCGTCACCGGGGTCTGCGACGGTGCCGTCAGCGCCCGCTCCGGGCGTCTGTTCGTGTGCCGGCGTCGACGCCGTGCCCTCGGGCGGCGCCTCAGGCGACGGCGCCACGGGCGACCAGCTCCCGCGCCAGCCGCAGGTACGCCTGCGCGGCCGCGTGCTCGGGCGCGAACTCGGTGATCGGCATGCCCGAGACCGACGCGTCGGGGAACTTCACGGTGCGTCCGATGACGGTCTCGAGGACGTCCTCGCCGAAGGCGTCAACGACGCGCTCCAGCACCTCGCGCGAGTGCAGTGTGCGCGGGTCGTACATCGTCGCCAGCACGCCGTCGAGCGTGATGGTGGGGTTCAGCCGGTCGCGGACCTTGTCGATCGTCTCGATGAGGAGCGCCACGCCGCGCAGGGCGAAGAACTCGCACTCGAGCGGGATGATGACCCCGTGGCTCGCGGTCAGCGCGTTCACGGTGAGCAGGCCGAGCGACGGCTGACAGTCGACGAGGATGACGTCATATTCGTTCGAGACCTTGCGCAGCACGCGCGCCAGGATCTGCTCGCGCGCGACCTCGTTGACCAGGTGCACCTCGGCGGCGGACAGGTCGATGTTCGCCGGAAGGACGTCGAGGTTCTCGACACGCGAGTGGACGATGACCTCGTGCGGGTCGCGCTTGCTGTCCAGCAGCAGGTCGTAGATGGTCGGGATGTCGTGGGTCTGGATGCCGAGCCCCGCCGACAGCGCCCCCTGCGGATCGAAGTCGACGGCGAGCACGCGGCGGCCGTAGCCCGCGAGCGCCGCGGCGAGGTTGATGGTGGTCGTCGTCTTGCCGACCCCGCCCTTCTGGTTGCACAGCGCGATGATGCGCGCCGGCCCGTGTCCGTCCAGTTTCGGCGGCGTGGGGAAGCCGCGGTACGGACGACCGGTCGGGCCGATGGGCACCTCGGACTCCGAGGCCTTCACCGTCCTGGTTCTCGCCCTGCTCTCTGCCACCGCGCTCCTGCTTCCTCGTGCTCGCTCGATATTAGTCGGCCCGGCCGCCTGCGACCGGGAGAAACGGCGTCGCGGCGCCGACCGGACTGGGTCTGATGACGCTCGGACCCCTCCCGCCCGGGCGTGTCCGGGCGCCGGCACGCTAGCGAGCGCGGGGGTGGGACGTCGCGTACACGTCCCGCAGCGCGTCCACCGACACGTAGGTGTAGATCTGGGTCGTGGCGACCGACGCGTGGCCGAGCAGCTCCTGCACGACGCGCACATCGGCGCCGCCCTGCAGCAGGTGCGTCGCGAAGGAGTGCCGCAGCGTGTGTGGCGACACGTGCGCGGTCAGCTGCGCCCGCTCCGCGGCATCCCGGATGACCAGCCACGCGCTCTGGCGCGACAGCGGTGCCCCGCGAGCCCCCAGGAACAGCTTCGGCGTCGCGCGCCCGCGGCGCGAGAGCTCCGGCCGGGATCGCGTCAGGTACGCCTCGACCGCCGCCCGCGCGTACGAGCCCACCGGGACGATCCGCTCCTTGGACCCCTTGCCGCGCACCCGCAGCACGTCGCCGTGGGCCATGTCATCCACGTCCAGCTGCACGATCTCGGAGACCCGCGCCCCGGTGGCGTAGAGCAGCTCGAGCAGGGCGCGATCGCGGATGCCGAGCAGGTCGCCCGGCGCCGCGCCGGGCTCGGCACCGACGGCCGGCGCCGGGCCGGAGGCATCCAGCAGCCGCTCGACCTGATCGATCGTCAGCGCCTTCGGCAGCCGTCGGGGCTGCTTCGGCGGTCGCAGGCGCGCGGATGGATCGGCGTCCTCGACGCCTTCACGGGCGAGGAAGCGGTGCAGTCCGCGGACGGAGGACTGCAGACGCGCGAGCGAGGACGCGGCGATCGGCGGCTGGGCGGAGGCCCGGTCGGCGACGAAGTCGGCGACGAGGGCGGGCGTCACCTCGGACGACTCCTCGACGCCGCGCTGCTGCAGCCATTCCAGGTACGCGGCGAGGTCGCGCCGGTACGCCGCGACGGTGTTGTCCGACAGACCCCGTTCGATCGAGATGTGCCGGAGGTAGGAGTCCACCGCGCGGACCAGGCGCATGTCAGCTCCCCGCGGACTCCGACCGCGCGCGACGCAGGCGCTCAGCGGCGGCGAAGGCCCCGGCGGTGAGGATGCCGTTGCGCAACCGGCCGGCGAGGATCCCCGACACGACGTCGGCCAGCGGCACCCACTCGATGCGGATGTCCGCCTCCTCCTCCTCGCGCTCATGCGTCCGGTGCGCGGGCGACAGATCGCGGGCGAGGAAGAGGTGCACGATCTCGTCGTTGCCGCCGGGAGTGGTGAAGATGCTCACGAGCGGCTCCCACGACGCCGCGGCGAGGTCGACCTCTTCAGCCAGTTCGCGCTGTGCGCTCTCGAGCGGCGCCTCTCCCTCGACGTCGAGGAGCCCCGCGGGCACCTCCCAGTCGCGGTGACGGATGGGATGCCGGTACTGCTGGATCAGCAGCATCCGGTCGTCGTCGTCCAAGGCCACGACGGCGGCCGCACCGGGATGGTCTACGTACTGCCGCGTGATGGTTCCGCCGCCGTACGCGACCACGTCGCTGCGGACGTCCCACACCCGGCCCTGGTACACCAGGTCGCTCGAGACGACCGGGAGCTCGACCGGTTCGTCGGCGAGCTCGCGCGGCGGCTCGGGCCGGTTCGCTCCGCTTGCCGCCGCGTCAGGCATTCTCGACGTCGAACAGCTCGCTGGACCGGTGACGCTCGAGGGCGGCGCCGACCAGGCCGCGGAAGAGCGGGTTCGCGTTCGTCGGACGTGAGCGCAGCTCGGGGTGCGCCTGCGTGGCGATGTAGTACGGGTGAACGTCGCGCGGCAGCTCCACGTACTCGACGAGGTCGAGGTCGGGGTTCACCCCCGAGAACACCAGGCCGGCCGCCGCGATCTGGTCGCGGTAGCGGTTGTTCACCTCGTAGCGATGACGGTGACGCTCGGTCGCCGACGTCGAGCCGTAGACCTCGGCGGCGATCGAACCCTCGAGCAGATCCGCCGGATACAGCCCGAGCCGCATCGTGCCGCCCATGTCGCCGCGGTCGAGGATGTCGACCTGCTCCTCCATCGTGGCGATGACCGGGTGCGTGGTATCCGGGTCGAACTCGCTGGACGAGGCGTCCTCGATGCCGGCGACGTGGCGCGCGTACTCGATGACGATGCACTGCAGACCGAGGCAGATGCCGAGCGTGGGGATGCCCTGCTCGCGGGCGAACTTCAGCGCGCCGATCTTGCCCTCGATGCCGCGGATGCCGAAGCCGCCGGGGATGACGATGCCGTCGAGGTCGCCGAGCGCCTTCTCGGCGCCTTCCGGCGTCCGGCACTCGTCGGACGGGATCCAGCGGATCTTCACGTGCGTCTCGTGCGCGAAGCCGCCGGCCTTGAGCGCTTCGGTGACCGACAGGTAGGCATCCGGAAGGTCGATGTACTTGCCGACGAGCCCGATGGTGACCTCGTGCTTGGGGTTGTGCACGGCCTGCAGCACGCGCTCCCAGCGCGACCAGTCGACGTCGGTCGCCTGCGAGAGGCCGAGTGCGCGCACGATGTAGTCGTCGAGTCCCTGCTCGTTGAGCATCGACGGGATGTCGTAGATGCTCGGCACGTCGACCGCGTTGACGACCGCGTCCTCGTCGACGTCGCACATCAGCGCGATCTTGCGCTTGTTCGCCTCGGTGACGGGACGGTCGCTGCGCAGCACGAGGGCGTCGGGCTGGATGCCGATGGAGCGGAGGGTCGCGACCGAGTGCTGGGTCGGCTTGGTCTTCTGCTCCCCCGACGCGCCCATGAACGGCACGAGCGAGACGTGCACGAAGAACACGTTCTGGCGGCCGAGCTCGTGGCGGATCTGACGCGCCGACTCGATGAACGGCTGCGACTCGATGTCGCCGACGGTGCCGCCGATCTCGGTGATGATGACGTCGGGCCGCGGCTCCTCGGTCGCCTGCAGTCGCATGCGCCGCTTGATCTCGTCGGTGATGTGCGGGATGACCTGCACGGTGTCGCCCAGGTACTCGCCGCGGCGCTCCTTGGCGATGACCTGCGAGTAGATCTGGCCGGTCGTGACGTTCGCCGCCTGGCTCAGCTCGATGTCGAGGAAGCGCTCGTAGTGCCCGATGTCGAGGTCGGTCTCGGCGCCGTCGTCGGTGACGAAGACCTCACCGTGCTGGAACGGGTTCATGGTGCCCGGGTCCACGTTCAGATACGGGTCGAGCTTCTGCATCACCACGCGCAGACCGCGTGCCGTGAGAAGGTTCCCCAGGCTCGCGGCGGTGAGGCCCTTGCCCAAAGAAGAGACGACACCGCCGGTCACGAAGATGTGTTTGGTGGTGTCGTCGGAAGAGTCGCCGCGGGAAGAACCAGAAGTCTGCGTCACGGGCTTTTATCCTATCAGTCCGGTGTCCGAGCGGAGGCTGAGCAACTCACGGGCATGGCTGAGCGCCGCGTCGGAATCGGGCATGCCCGAGAGCAGACGCGCCATCTCCGCCTCCCGCTCGGCGCCGTCCAGGCGCCGCACGTCCGAGGCCGTGACCGAGCCGTCGTTGGCCTTCACGACGGTGAGGTGGTTCGTGGCGAACGCCGCGACCTGCGCCAGGTGGGTGACGGCGATCACCTGGGAGCTCTCGGCGAGCCGCGCCAGACGCCTGCCGACCTCGATCGCCGCGGCGCCGCCGATGCCGGCGTCCACTTCGTCGAACACGAACGTCGGCACCGGGTCGACCGCGGCGATGACCACCTCGATCGCGAGCATCACGCGACTGAGCTCGCCGCCGCTGGCGCCTCGTGAGACCGGACGCGGCTCGGCACCGGGGTGCGGTGCCAGCAGGATCGCCACGTCGTCACGACCCCACGCCGACTCGGCACCGGGCGTGACGGCGACCTGCAGACGCGCGTCGGGCATGGCGAGGGCGCGCAGCTCCGCGGTCACGGCGTCCCCGAGTCGCCCGGCGGCCTCGGTGCGCGCCGCGGTGAGGACCGCGGCGGCCTCATCCAGGCGCACCGCCGCGGCATCCCTCTCCTGGCTGAGCCGTTCGATGCGATCGCCGTCGTCGTCCAGTTCGGCCAGCCGCGCCGACCCGGAGTCCAGCAGCACGAGGGCGGCGTCCAGCGTGCCGTGCGCGCGCACGAGCGACGCCAGCACGGCCCGTCGCTCCTCGACCGCGGCGAGCTCGTGCGGTCCGGTCTCGTCCAGGTCGGCGAGGTAGCCGGCGAGCGCGGCGGCGATGTCGGCGGCGCGGTAGCCGAGGTCCGCAACCTGCTCCGCCAGCTCCTGCAGCAGCGGGTCGTGGACCCGCTCGAGGGCGCGCCGCGCGTCGGCCAGGAGCGAGCCGGCGTCGGGTGCCTCCCCGTCGCCCGACAGGGCGTCGTGGGCGGATGCCGCCGCCAGGCGCAGCTCCTCCGCGTTCGCCAGCCTCTCGGCGCGGGCGGCCAGCTCGGCGTCCTCCCCCGGCTGCGGCGCCGCCTGCTCAATCTCGTCGAGCTGGGCTCGCAGCTCCTCGGCCTCGCGGGCGCGCGCATCGCGGTCGCCCGTCAGCTCGGCGAGTTCCCGGTCGATCGCTCGCCACTGCTCGTACGCCAGCCGGTAGGCGTCCCGTGCTTCCTGGACCGGCCCGCCGCCGAACCGGTCGAGCGCGTCGCGCTGCGCCGCGGCGGAGCGCAGGCGCAACTGATCGGACTGCCCGTGAACGACGACCAGGTGATCGGCGAGATCGGCGAGGACGCCGGCGGGGGCGGCGCGCCCGCCCACGGAGGCACGTCCGCGACCTTCGCTCGAGATGGACCGTCCGACGAACAGCTCGGCGCGGCCGTCGCCGAGCGGCTCGACGTCGCCGCCGGCTTCGCGGACACGATCGGCGACGGGGCCCTCCTCGGGGACGATCCAGACGCCGTCGACCGTCGCCTGCGGCGCACCGGCGCGGACGGCACCGGAATCGGCGCGCTGGCCGAGCAGCAGGCCCAGGCCGGTCACGACCATGGTCTTCCCGGCGCCGGTCTCACCGGTGATCGCCGTGAACCCGGGACCGATGGGCAGGGTCGCCTCCGCGATGACGCCGAGATCCCGCAGGCGCATCTCTTCGATCATCGGGCGGTCTCCGGATCGCGGGGCAGCTCGCCGCCATCCTGCGCGAGAACGGCACCTGCGCCGTCGTGCGTGGCCGCGGCGTCGGCATCCGTCCCGTTCGGCGACACGGTCTGCAGCGTCCCGGTCATCACCGCCGGTCCGCGCCAGCCCTCGACGGGCAGGCGGAACTTGCGCACCAGGCGGTCGGTGAACTGGGCGGGGTGCAGGCGCGCCAGTCGCACCGGGCGGTTGGAGCGGCGCACCACGACGCGCGCGCCCGGCGGGAGGTCGTGGGATCGACGGCCGTCGCACCACAGGATGCCGGTCCCGTTGGTGCGCTCGAGGAGCTCGATCGCGACCGCGTGCTCGGGGCCGACCACCAGCGGCTTGGCGAACAGGGCATGCGCCGACAGCGGCACCACCGCGATCGCCTCCACGGTGGGCCAGATGATCGGTCCGCCGGCGGAGAAGTTGTAGGCGGTCGAGCCGGTCGGTGTGGAGACGACCATGCCGTCGCAGCCGAAAGAGGACAGCGGGCGACCATCGATCTCGATGACGACCTCCAGCAGCCGCTCTCGGCTGGCCTTCTCGACGGTCGCCTCATTCAGCGCCCACGTCTCGTAGACCACGGCATCGACGGTGTCCTTGACCCGCACCTGCAGGGCCATCCGCTCTTCGACGGCGTAGTCGCGCGCGATCACCCGGTGGACGGCGTCGTCCATGTCGTCGCGCTCGATCTCGGCCAGGAACCCGACGTGGCCCATGTTGATGCCGAGGACCGGGGCCGTGCCGTCGCGGACGAGCTCCGCGGCGCGCAGGATGGTCCCGTCGCCGCCCAGCACGATGGCCAGCTCGATCTCGGCCACGGGAACGTCGCGCCCCAGCACCGCGACGTCGGCGAGGTGCGGGCTCACGCCGAGGAGGTCGTCACGGTCGTCGGGCGCCAGCACCGGCCGCGCGCCCGCCGCACGCAAGGCGGCGACCACCCGTTCAGCGGCGAGCACCGTGTCATCGCGGCGGGCGTGCGCCACGACCAGGATGCTGCGCTCGGCGCGTGCGTCGGTGTTCGTCATCGGCTCCCCGCCAGTCGGTCCACGGTGCCCAACCATTCTGTCGGATTGGTCCCGCGTCCCGGCGCGAGGTGGGCGATGAACTCTCGGTTGCCGTGCGTCCCGGCGATGGGTGAGGGTGCCAGCCCGCACGTGCCGAGCCCGGCGTCCCATGCCGCC
>JAPSKH010000024.1 GCA_031177765.1 Microbacterium sp.
CCGGTTCGGCTGGAGCGTCGCGGCGGTGCGCATTCTGGCGATCGTCGCGGTCGTCTTCTTCGGCCTGTCGCTGTGGGCGTACATCCTGCTGTGGATCGTGATTCCGACCGAGCGGTGAATCGCAAGCCCGCCCTCATGTCGGTGACACGCACGAAGATGGAGGGATGGGCGACACCTCGGCCGGCTCCGCGCGCGACGTGCTCGAACGGTTCGGTCCCGCCACGCGGGACTGGTTCCGTGGCGCGTTCGCGAAGCCGACGAACGCGCAGGTGGGCGCGTGGGCGGCGATCTCCGCCGGCAAGCACGCCCTCGTGGTCGCGCCGACAGGATCGGGCAAGACGCTGTCGGCGTTCCTGTGGGCGATCGACCGGGTCTTCCACGAGAAGGCCGCCGAACCGGAGCATGCTCCCGCACGCGGGCGCAGGGGGCGGGATGCCTCGGCGACGGCGACGCGCGTGCTGTACATCTCGCCGCTCAAGGCGCTCGGCGTCGACGTGGAGCGCAACCTGCGCTCGCCGCTCGTGGGCATCGGCCAGTCGGCGCGGCGCCTGGGCCTGTCGGTCCCCGACGTCACGGTCGGCGTCCGCTCCGGTGACACCACCTCGAGCGATCGACGCAAGCTCGTGGCCGACCCGCCCGACATCCTCATCACGACGCCGGAGTCGCTCTACCTGATGCTGACGAGCCAGGCGGGACAGACGCTGAAGGATGTCGACACGGTGATCGTCGACGAGGTCCACGCGGTCGCCGCCACCAAGCGCGGCGCGCATCTGGCCGTGAGCCTGGAGCGCCTCGACATGCTGCGCCAGTCGTTCCGGCCCGAGGTCCCGCCGGCGCAGCGCATCGGCCTGTCGGCGACGGTGCGGCCGATCGACGAGGTCGCCCGCTTCCTCGGCGGCGCGGCGCCGGTCGAGATCGTCGCCCCGAAGGCGACGAAGGCGTTCGACATGCAGGTCGTCGTTCCGATCGGCGACATGCTCAACCCGCCGCCCGCGGCCGGCGCCTCTCCGCCCTCCGGGGCTTCGGAGCCGACGGATGCCGCGGACGAGTCGATCGATGAGGACTGGTTCCTCGACGGGTCGTCCCGCCCGCGCGCCTCCGGCGCAGGCGAGACCGAGATCACCGGCTCGGTCTGGCCGCACGTCGAAGAGGCGATCGTCGACCGCATCCTGCAGCACCGCTCGACGATCGTGTTCTGCAACTCCCGGCGCCTCGCCGAGCGGCTCACCGCACGCCTCAACGAGATCTACTCCGAGCGGCTGGGACGGGATCTTCCGGATCCGACCGTGCCCGCCGCGCTGAGTGCCCACGGATCAGAGGCTCCGCGCGGCGCGAATGCGACGCGTGGAGAGGCGATCGGGGCGGCACAGCCCGGAGCCACGACGGGCGCGGACCCGGTGCTCGCCAAGGCGCATCACGGGTCGGTGTCCAAGGAGCAGCGGGCGCAGGTCGAGGACGAGCTGAAATCCGGCGCGCTGCGGTGCGTCGTGGCCACGAGCAGTCTCGAGCTGGGCATCGACATGGGCGCCGTCGACCTCGTCATCCAGGTCGAGGCGCCGCCGAGCGCGGCATCCGGTCTGCAGCGCATCGGCCGCGCCGGCCACCAGGTCGGCGAGGTGAGCCGGGCGGCGCTGTTCCCGAAGCACCGCGGCGACGTGCTCCACACCGCGATCGTGACCGAGCGGATGCTCGCCGGTCAGATCGAAGCGATCGCGATCCCCCAGAACCCGCTCGACATCCTTGCGCAGCAGACCGTCGCGGCCGCGGCCACCGGACCGCTCGACGTCGAGGGCTGGTACGAGACCCTCAAGCGCAGCGCGCCGTTCCGATCGCTGCCGCGCTCGGCGTACGAGGCGACGCTCGACCTCATCGCCGGGCGCTTCCCGTCCGACGAGTTCGCCGAGCTGCGGCCGCGGGTCGTGTGGGACCGCGACCTCGGTGTGCTCACCGGTCGTCCCGGCGCCCAGCGCATCGCCGTCACGAGCGGCGGAACGATCCCCGACCGGGGGCTCTTCGGCGTCTTCATCGCCGGTGAGTCCCAGAACGCGCGCGTCGGCGAGCTCGACGAGGAGATGGTCTACGAGTCCCGCGTCAACGACGTGTTCACCCTCGGCACGACGAGCTGGCGCATCGTCGAGATCACGCACGACCGGGTGAACGTCGTCCCCGCGTTCGGTCAGCCGGGCAAGGTCCCGTTCTGGCATGGCGACGGCATCGGCAGGCCCGCCGAGCTCGGCGAGGCGCTCGGTCGATTCTCGCGCGAGGTGTCGGCGGGCTCGCCGGAGAAGACCGAGGAGCGGCTGCGCGAGGCGGGGCTCGACGAGTTCGCACGCGACAACCTCCTCGCCTACCTCGCCGAGCAGCGCGAGGCGACCGGCACGCTTCCCACCGACCGTCAGCTGACCGTGGAGCGCGGACGCGACGAGGTCGGCGACTGGCGGGTCATCCTTCATTCCCCGTACGGCATGCAGGTGCATGCACCGTGGGCGCTCGCGGTCAACGCGCGCATCCGGGAGCGTCTGGGCGTCGAGGGATCGGCCGTGGCGAGCGACGACGGCATCATCGCCCGGATCCCGGATGCCACGGCCGAGCCCCCGGGGGCCGAGCTGTTCGTGTTCGATCCCGACGAGCTCGAGCAGATGGTGACGGAGGAGGTCGGCGGGTCGGCGCTGTTCGCCTCGCGGTTCCGCGAGTGCGCCGCCCGCGCCCTGCTCATGCCGCGCCGCAACCCCGGACGACGCACGCCGCTGTGGCAGCAGCGGCAGCGATCGGCGCAGCTGCTCGAGGTCGCGCGGCGCTACCCCACCTTCCCGATCATCCTCGAGACGCTGCGCGAGGTGCTGCAGGACGTCTACGACGTGCCCTCGCTCCTGCGCATCATGCGCGGCATCGGCGAGCGCCGCATCCGCCTCATCGAGACCGAGCCCGCTCAGCCGTCGCCCTTCGCGCGCGACCTGCTCTTCGGCTACGTCGGCGCCTTCATGTACGAGGGCGACTCGCCCCTCGCCGAGCGCCGCGCCGCGGCGCTGTCGGTGGATCCGGCGCTGCTGTCGGAGCTTCTGGGCAAGGTCGAGATGCGGGAGCTGCTCGACCCCGAGATCATCGCGCAGTTCGAGCGGGAGGCGCAGCGGCTCGATCCCGAGCGCCGCGCCCGCGGTCTCGAGGGGGTCGCCGACCTGCTGCGACTGCTCGGACCCCTCGACGCCGGCGAGGTCGCGGTGCGACTCGAGCCGCCCGCCCCGGCAGCGCCCGATCCGAGTCGCAACGGCACCGACCACGCGACCGAGGCGGAGGCCTCGCGGTTACTCGACGAGCTGATCGCCGCGCGTCGCGCGATCCCCGTCACCATCGCCGGCACACCGCGCGTCGCGGCGATCGAGGACGCCGGACGCCTGCGGGACGCGCTCGGGGTCGCGCTGCCGGTCGGCATCCCGAACGCCTTCCTCGAACCGGTCGCCGACCCGCTCGGCGATCTGGTGGCGCGATACGCCCGCACGCACGCGCCGTTCACCGCGGATGCCCTCGCCGAGCGCCTCGGCGTCGGTGTCGCCGTGGCCCGCCACACCCTCCAGCGCCTGGAATCCCAAGGCCGGATCGCGAGCGGCTTCTTCCTCCCCGACCCCGGCGCCGCCGGTCAGGCCACCGCGTCGGACGATACCGAGTGGTGCGACGCCGAGGTGCTCCGGCGTCTGCGGATGCGCTCGCTCGCGGCGATCCGGGGAAGCGTCGAGCCGGTTCCGCAGGACGCCTACGCCAGGTTCCTGCCGGTGTGGCAGCACGTCACCCGCCCGCTCGAGGGCATCGACGGTGTGGCCGCGGTCGTCGAGCAGCTCGCCGGCGTGCCCATCCCGGCCAGCGCGTGGGAATCGCTGATCCTGCCCGCTCGCGTCCGCGACTACACCCCGGCGATGCTCGACGAGCTGACGGCGACCGGCGAGGTCGTGTGGTCCGGGCACGGCAGCCTCCCCGGACGGGACGGCTGGATCGCGCTGCATCCCTCGGATGCCGTGCCGCTGACGCTCGCGCCGCCGGACGAGGCTGAGGATCCGCCGGCCGACTCGCTGGACGCGCGGCTCCTGGCGGCGCTGGAGTCCGGCGGTGCGTACTTCGCCGCGCAGCTGCGCCAGGCGACGGAGGCCGAGAACGAGCAGTCCGTCGTGGAGGCGCTGTGGCGGCTCACCTGGGCGGGCCGGGTCACGAACGACACCTTCGCTCCCGTGCGCGCCCTCGTGGCGGGCGGCTCGCAGACCCACCGCGTCGCGCGCCGGGCACCGCGAGCGCGGATGTACCGCGGCGCCGCGGTGCGCGCGGTCGCCTCCTCGGTTCCGCCGCGGCCGGCAGCCGTCGGCGGTCGCTGGTCCCTTCTGCCGGCGCCCGAGCCCGACCCGACGCTGCGCGCGACGGCGACGGCGAGCCTGCTGCTGGACCGGTACGGGGTGGTCACGCGCGGCGCAGTGCAGTCCGAGGGGGTGCCCGGAGGTTTCGCGCAGGCCTACCGGGTGCTGGCCGGCTTCGAAGAAGCAGGGCACTGCCGCCGCGGCTATGTCATCGAGAAGCTCGGCGCCGCCCAATTCGCAGCCTCGACGACGGTCGACCGTCTCCGCGAGTTCGCGGCCCTGCCCGATCCGCCACCGCGGCGGGCGGTCACCCTCGCGGCGACCGATCCGGCGAACCCCTACGGCGCCGCACTGGCGTGGCCGGCGCTGGAAGGGGTCGGGCACCGGCCCGGGCGCAAAGCCGGCGCACTGGTCGTGCTCGTCGACGGAGCGCTCGCGCTCTACCTCGAGCGGGGTGGCAAATCGGCTCTCGCGTTCACCGAGGACGCCGCGACGCTCGCTGCAGCTTCGGCCGACCTCGTCACGACCGCCCGCTCGCGGCGTCTGGACACCCTCACCATCGAACAGGTCAACGGCGTGTTCGTGTACGGGACCGCCGTGGGGCAGGCGCTGCGCGATGCGGGCTTCGTCGAGTCGCCGCGCGGACTGACGCTCCGACGGCTCACCGCGGGGGACACGCTCCGGGAGGCGCCCGACCGCCACGCACGACCGGCGGCGGGCCCGGGGAGCGGGCGTGCCTGAGGGCGACACCGTCTTCCGCGCCGCCCGGAAGCTGAACGCCGTCCTCGCGGGCGCCACGGTCACACGGTTCGAGCTGCGAGTACCGCAGGCGGCCACCGTCGACCTCCGCGGCCTCGTCGTGCACGATGTCGTCGCCCGCGGCAAGCACCTGCTGCACCGCATCGGGGAGTGGACCGTGCACACCCACCTGAAGATGGAGGGCGAATGGCACGTCTACCGGCGCGGTGACCGGTGGCGCGCCGCCGGTTTCCGGGCGCGAGCGGTCATCGGCGCGACGGCGCCCGACGGCACGGAGTGGGAGACCGTCGGCTTCGACCTCGCCGACATCACCGTGGTGCCCACCGCCGACGAGGACCGACTCGTCGGCTACCTGGGACCCGACCCGCTGTCTGAGGACTGGGACCCGGAGGAGGCGGCGCGGCGGTTCGGCTCCGACCCGCGCGCCGCCCACGTCGCGATCCAGGACCAGCGCAACGTCGCCGGCTTCGGCAACGAGTACGCGAACGAGATCCTCTTCGTGCGCGGCATCCTCCCCACGCGCCCGGCGACCGAGACGGATGCCGCCGCGGTCATCGACGTGGGAGCCCGCATGATCCGGGCGAACCGCGACCGCAGCGGACGGACCTTCACCGGCGACAGTCGTCCCGGGCGCAGCACGTGGGTGTACCGCCGGGAGGGCCGCGAGTGCCGCCGCTGCGGCGCCGTCATCCGGGGCGGATCGCTGGGCGCCGATCCCACTCGGGAGCGCATCGTCTTCTGGTGCCCCGTCTGTCAGACCTGACGACACCCCGACGGACGATCTGTCGCTTCGGAGCAGGCATCCGTTGCCTCTGCCGCGTGCCGCAACCGAAACCGCGCGGTTTCCTGACCGTTACACAGCGCCGGACGATCTGTCGGGGCGGACGGACCGACACCGCGGATCGTCCGGTTCGAATCCCCGCGCATTGCGGGCGGGCACGCGGCGCTATTGAATACCTGACACAATTCGACCCGACCGCGCACCGCCGCGCGGCCCGCGATCAGGAGGACCCCACGAGGTGACCACAGCAACCGACGCGGACACGACTTCGGCGACACCGCGCCCCGCGAGCGAGGCAGACGATCGTCGCGGAGCCGTGGTGCTCTCCGGCGTGAGCAAGCTCTACGGAGAGCAGGTCGCGGTCGACGACCTGTCACTGACCATCCAGCCCGGCGAGTTCCTGTCGCTGCTCGGCCCGTCCGGCTGCGGCAAGACCACGACGCTGCGCATGATCGCCGGATTCGAGAGCCCGGATGCCGGCGACATCCTCATCTCGGGCAGGTCCGTCCGGGGTGTGCCGCCCTACCGGCGCGACGTCAACACCGTCTTCCAGGCGTATGCCCTGTTCCCGCACCTCTCGGTCGCCGAGAACGTCGCATACGGGCTGCAGCAGCGGCGCACGCCGAAGGCCGAAGTGCGGGAGCGCGTCACGCAGGCCCTCGACATGGTGCAGATGCGCCGGTTCGGGGACCGCAGGCCCACGCAGCTGTCCGGCGGTCAGCAGCAGCGCGTCGCCCTGGCACGCGCGCTCGTCAACCGCCCTGCCGTGCTGCTGCTCGACGAGCCGCTGGGGGCGCTGGACCGGCAGCTGCGCGAGGAGATGCAGCTCGAGCTGAAGCTGCTGCAGTCGCGCCTGGGCATCACGTTCGTCTTCGTCACGCACGACCAGGGAGAGGCGCTGTCGATGAGCGACCGCATCGCGATCATGCGGGCCGGACGCATCGAGCAGCTCGCAGACGCCGACACCGTCTACGCGCGGCCGGCGTCGGCCTACGTCGCCGCGTTCGTGGGGCAGCAGAACTTCTTCCGCGGCCCCGTCGGCGAGGCAGGCACCGCCGTCACGTCGCCCCACGCGCTCGTGCGCGCCGAGACCGCGGTGCTCGGCTCCACCCACCAGGGCGAGGCGGCCGTGCGGCCCGAGCACATCCGCATCGAGCAGGACAGGCCGTCGGAGCCGGTCGCGGACGCCAACGTCGCGCGAGGAGAGCTGATCGGCATCTCCCACCTCGGCGACACGATGCAGTACCTGGTGCGCCTCGGCGACGACCAGAGCCTCATCGTCCGCCGCCCGACGCCCGACGCGCCGGCGCTCGCCGTCGGCGACGCCGTCGTGTGCTCGTGGGCGGCGCGTCACGTCCTGCTCTTCCCCGCCGACGACGCCGCGCAGGAGGGCGGCTACATCGCACCGCCCACCGAGTGACAGCCCCGACCCCTTGCAGCCGAGGCCGCACGCACAGCATCCGCCTCACCGGCTCCCCGACCCGAACCAGGAGACACCGATGACCGAGTCCCGCACCCCCCTCCGCATCCTCGCCCCGACCGCCTCGACGGCGGTCATCGCCCGCGAGATCTCGCGTCGCCGCTTCCTGAGCCTGGCGGCCCTGGCCGGCGGAGCGACGATGCTCGCCGCGTGCTCGCCCGGCGGAGGCGGGGCACCCGCCCCGCAGGCGACCGGCGGCGACCTCGAGGGCAGCCTGTCGGTGTACACGTGGGGCGACTACGACTCCCCGGACGTGGTGTCGGGCTTCACCGCGGACCTCGGACCCAAGGTCACCCTGGATTCGTACTCGTCGAACGAGGAGCTCATCGCCAAGCTGATCGCAGCCAAGGGCACCTCCGGCTACGACATCGTCGTCCCCACCGGCGTGTTCATCCCGCAGATGATCGAGAACGGCCTGCTGACCAAGCTCAACAAGGACCTGCTGCCGAACCTGTCCAACATGGACCCGGCCTACCTCGGTCGCGCGTGGGACCCGAACAACGACTACTCCGTGTGCAAGGCCTGGGGCACCACCGGCTTCGTGTACGACAAGACCGCCATCACCCGGGAGCTGACGACCTGGGGCGACTTCTTCGACGCCGCGCAGAACGAGGCGAGCGGGCGGACCTCCATGTCCGACGACCCGGCCGGGATCATCGGCGCGTACTTCTGGGCCAACGACATGGACTGGAACACCGAGGACGAGGCCGAGCTCGAGGCGTGCCGTCAGTTCCTCGTCGAGACGATCGCGCCGCACATCTCCGCCTTCGACTCCTACCCGGGGACCAACGCCATCCCGCAGGGCACGCAGGTGCTCATGCAGGCGTGGAACGGCGACGCGCGACTGGGGATCATGGAGTCCGGGGATCCCGACCGCTGGCAGTGGGTGCTGCCCGGGCCGCAGACCGAGCTGTGGATGGACAACTGGGCGATCGCCGAGGGGGCGCCGCATCCCGAGGCGGCCCATGCGTTCATCGACTTCTCCATGACTCCGGAGAACCTCTTCCTCAACCTCGACTACATCGGCTACCACGTCGGCGGCAAGGACATGGAGCAGGAGGCCGTCGACGCGGGCCTGGAGCTGACCGAGCTCATCTTCTTCACCCCCGAGCAGCTCGAGACGATGCACGAGCAGACGCTGAACGACTCCCAGACCGTGCGTGTGGAGATCTGGAACGAGATGAAGGCCGCCGCTGGTGCGTAGTCGCTCGGCCGGAGCCGCGCTGGCGGTCCCCGCCTGGGCGTGGCTTCTCCTGTTCTTCGTCGCACCGGTCGCGATGGTGGTGTGGTTCAGCTTCGGGTACAAACCCGGCATCTTCGGCACCCACGCCAACGACATCCTGTCGTTCGACCGCTACGTCGAGGCGATGTCGCCGACGTTCTTCTCGACGTTCCAGAACACCCTCGGGGTCGGCGTCGTCGGTACCGTCCTGTGCTTCCTGATCGGTGCTCCGGTGGCGTACTGGATGGCGTTCAAAGTCAAGCCGCAGCGGCGAGGCCTGCTGCTGGCTCTCGTGCTCGTGCCGTTCTGGACGAACTTCCTCGTGCGGACCATCGGCTGGCAGGTCATCATTGCGCCGGAAGGGTGGCTGTCCACGCTGCTGCAGGCGATCGGCGTGCTCGACGGCCCCCTCTCCCTGCTGTACACGCGCGCGGCGGTGGTCCTCGGCGTCGTGTACAACTACCTGCCGCTGATGATCCTGCCGCTGTTCGTCGCCTTCGATCGCGTCGGCCCGGCGCTGCGGGAAGCGTCGAAGGATCTCGGCGCCGGCAAGCTCGCGACGTTCTTCCGCGTCACGCTGCCGCTGTCGCGCCCCGGCATCGTCGCGGGCGTCCTGCTGGTGTTCATCCCCCTGATGGGCGACTACATCACCGCCACCGTTCTCGGCGGGGCGCGCGGCAACATGGTGGGCCAGCTGGTGGCCAGCCAGTTCCAGACCGCGCAGAACTGGGCGCTCGGATCGGCGATGGCGGTGCTCCTGATGCTCGTCATCATGCTGACCATCGGCGTCGCGGCCGTGGGCATCTGGCTCGTCTCGCTGCCGTTCCGGATGCGCAATCGACTCGTGCTCGGAGGCGACGGTGACGACAGGCACACGGATGCCGTCGCGCCGGCCCGCGTGGAGGTGACGACATGACGCAGACCCAGACCGAGACCATCCTGCGCGCTCGGGAGGCAGACGGCTCCCCCTCCGGCGCCGCCCGACGGCCCGTGCGCCGTGCACGGCGCTCCTGGTCGGACGTCGCGTTCGGCGTCTGGGGCGCGCTGGTGCTGCTGTTCCTGTTCCTGCCGATCATCGTGATCGTCATCTACTCGTTCAACACCGGCCGGCTGCTGGTGTCGTGGGAGGGCTTCGGACTGGACGCCTTCCGCACGATCCTCGACAAGCCCGCCATCCAGAACGCGGTCCGCGTGTCGCTCATCACCGCGCTGATCTCGGCGGCGATCTCCACCGTGCTCGGAACGCTCGCCGGCATCGCGATGGCCCGCTACCCGGGCAAGTGGGTGTGGTGGTTCCTGAGTCTTCTGCTGCTGGTCTCGGTGACGCCCGAGATCGTCGACGCGATCGCGCTGCTGCCGTGGATGGTCGTGCTTGGTCAGGACCTCGGCATCGGCATGTTCAACGACGGCATCGTGCGCCTGTCGGTCGGCTCGTCCCTGTTCGCCACCGCCGTGGTGTCGTACATCGTGCGCGCACGCCTCGTCGGCCAGGACGCCAACCTCGAGGAGGCATCCAGCGATCTCTACGCCACCCCGTTCACGACGTTCCGCCGCGTGACCCTCGCCCTGGCGATGCCGGCGGTGCTCGCCGGGTTCCTGCTGGCGTTCACACTGAGCCTCGACAACACGATCGTCGCGGCGTTCGTGCAGGTGTCGGGCACGACACCGTGGCCCGTGTACGTCCTGAGCGCCGTGCGCTCGGGCCTGCGCCCCGAGGTCGCCGCGGTGTCGACGGTCATGCTGCTGCTCACGCTCGTCGCTCTCGCTCTGGTCGCCCTCGTCCTCAAGCGCGCGGGCGACTCGGCGACGCAGATCGCCCGCACGATGACCGGCGGCTGACCCCGTCCCCTTCCCACCCCCCTTCCCGCGAGACTGCAACCGAGCGCCGAGACGGCAGTCGCGCGACCGCTGTCTCGGCGCCCCGATGCTGTCTCGCGAAAGGAGCAGGAGCGCATGACCTACGCCGACCTCGTGTTCACCGGAGGACCGGTCTTCACGGCGAACACGGTGCGCTCACGCGCCGGGTCGGTCGCCGTCCGGGATGGGCGCATCATCGCCGTCTCGCCCGGCGACCTGCGCGAGCTCGTCGGGCCCTCGACCGAGATCGTGGACCTGAGGGGCCGGATGCTGCTGCCCGGCTTCCAGGACGCCCACGTGCACCCCGTGTGGGGCGGGCTCGACATGCTGCGCTGCGACCTCTCGGAGTACGACACCGCCGAGGAGTACCTCGACGCGATCTCCCGCTACGTCGCCGCCCACCCGGACGACGAGTGGATCCTCGGCGGCGGCTGGCAGATGTCCGCCTTCCCCGGCGGCACCCCGACCGCGGAGGCGCTCGATGCCGTGACGGGCGACCGGCCGGCGTTCTTCCCCAACCGGGACGGGCACGGCGCCTGGGTGAACTCGGCGGCGCTGCGGCGCGCCGGCATCGACCGCGGGACCGCCGATCCTGCGGACGGCCGCATCGAACGCGACGGCGCCGGTGAGCCGTCGGGCACGCTGCACGAGGGCGCGATGTCACTGGTCAACCGGCTCCTCCCCGAGGAGCCGCTCGAGCGGCTGACCGAGGCGCTGCTCGTGGGCCAGCGCTACCTCCACTCGTTCGGCGTCACCGCGTGGCAGGACGCGATCGTCGGGTCCTACGGCGACGCGGGCGACCCCGGGCCCGCCTACCTCCGCGCGGCGGCCGAGGGCACCCTCACCGCGCGCGTGGTCGGGGCGATCTGGTGGGACCGCACGGCCGGCCTCGAACAGATCCCGTCGATCCTGGAGCGACGCCGGCGCTACCGCGGCGGGCGCTTCGCGGCGACATCGGTCAAGGTCATGCAGGACGGCGTCGCCGAGAACTTCACCGCGTCGATGCTCGAGCCGTACTGCGACGGACACGGCCACTTCACCGACAACTCCGGCATCTCGTTCGTCCCGCCCGAGATCCTCAACGAGGCGGTGCCGCTCCTGGATGCCGAGGGCTTCCAGGTGCATTTCCACGCGATCGGCGACCGCGCGGTGCGCGAGTGCCTGGATGCCGTGGCGCGGGCCGTCGCCCGCAACGGGCGCGGCGACAACCGGCACCACATCGCGCACATCCAGGTCGTGCATCCCGAGGACATCCCGCGCTTCCGCGAGCTCGGCGTCGCGGCCAACATGCAGTCGCTGTGGGCGACGTTCGAGCCGCAGATGGTCGAGCTGACGCTGCCCTTCCTCGGCGAACCCCGCAGCGCCTGGCAGTACCCGTTCGGCGACCTGTTGCGCGCCGGCGCGGTGCTGGCCGCGGGCAGCGACTGGAGTGTGTCGACCCCCGACCCCATGGCCGCGATCCATGTCGCGGTGAACCGCACGGCGGCGCCCGGTCACGAAGAGGGCGAGTACGACGCCTTCCTGCCCGAACAGGCGATCGACCTCGCGACCTCGCTCACCGCCTACACCGCCGGCTCGGCGTGGGTGAACCACCTCGATGAGAGCACCGGCACCATCGAGGTCGGCAAGCTCGCCGACCTGGTCGTGCTCGACCGCGACCCGTTCGCCGGTCCGACCGACGAGATCGGCGCCACGCGCGTGCTGCAGACGTTCGTCGAGGGCGAGCGGGTCTATGCCGCCGGCGACGCCTGAGCGCGAACGCACCATCCGAAAGGGCTGATATCCGTGGGCACGACCGTCTTCGAACGGCAGCGGCCGGCAGCATCCGTCGTCCGGCACGCCCTCGAGGGCACCCGGCACGCGGTGTTCTGGCGTGAGGACCTCCCCGATCACCTGCTGCCCGACCGGCCACCGCTCGTCGGCACGCACCGCGCCGACCTCGTGATCGTCGGGGCGGGCTACACCGGGCTGTGGACGGCGCTGCTCGCGACCGAGCGCCACCCCGGCGCGAGCATCGTCGTGTTGGATGCACAGCGGGTGGGCTGGGCGGCCTCGAGCCGCAACGGCGGTTTCTGCGAGGCGAGCCTCACGCACGGCACCGACAACGGGATGGCGCGCTGGCCCGACGAGATGCCCACTCTCGAGCGGCTCGGCATGGCGAACCTCGACGCCATCGAACGGGCCGAGGCCCGCTATGGCGTCGACTTCCAGTTCGAGCGCACCGGACAGCTCGCCCCCGCGGTCGAGCCGCACCAGGTCGAGTGGCTCAGGGAGTGGGCGGCCGAAGGCGAGGAGGGGGTCGTCTTCCTCGATCAGGATCAGGTGCAGGCGGCCGTCGCCTCCCCCACTTACCTCGCCGCGGTGTGGGAGCAGCGCACGTGCGCGCTGGTGCACCCCGCCCGCATGGCAGCGGAGCTCGCACGCGTGTGCGAGGAGCGCGGCGTGCGCATCTACGAGCGGTCACGGGCGACCGGGCTGGATACCGCGGGGGCGGGCGTCGTGGTCGTCACCGATCAGGGACGCGTGCAGGCATCGCGCGCCGTTCTCGCGACGAACGTGTTCCCGTCGCTGCTGGCACGCAACCGGCTCATGACGGTGCCGGTGTACGACTACGTCCTCATGACCGAGCCGCTGTCGCCCGAGCAGCGCGCGTCGATCGGATGGCACGACCGGCAGGGGATCGGCGATCTGGCGAACCAGTTCCACTACTACCGGCTCACCCGCGACGACCGCATCCTCTTCGGCGGTTACGACGCGATCTACCACTATGGCCGCAAGGTGCGCCCCGAGTACGAGCATCGCCCCGCCACGTGGGAGAGGCTCGCGAGTCACTTCTTCACGACATTCCCACAGCTGGAGGGATTGCGCTTCAGTCATCAGTGGGCGGGCGCGATCGACACCTCCACGCAGTTCACCGCGTTCTTCGGCACCGCACGGGACCGCCGTGTCGCCTACGCAGCGGGCTTCACCGGACTGGGCGTCGGGTCGACCCGCTTCGCCGGCGAGGTCATGCTGGACCTGCTCGATGGCGCCGACACCGAACGCACGCAGCTGGAGATGGTGCGGCGGCGCCCGCTGCCGTTCCCGCCCGAGCCGGCCGCCGCGATCGGCATCAACGCCACGCGCTGGTCGCTCGACCGCGCCGACCACAATCGCGGCCGGCGCAACCTGCTGCTGAAGACGCTCGACGCCCTGGGCTTGGGGTTCGACTCGTGACCGGGCGCCCTTCCGACCTGCCTGCGGGCACCGTGACGGATGCCGCCGCCCTCGCCCTTCCGCCGACGCCGGTGCCGCCGGATCAGATCGTCGCAGGAACCCCGGCGACCGGCGTCGTCGAGCTCGGCGCGGTGACCCCCGAGACCGCGGTGCAGGTCGGCGTGTGGGAGATGACGCCGGGCGCGATGCGCGACGTCGAAGCGGACGAGGTCTTCGTCGTGATCGCCGGCCGGGCGACCGTGGCGTTCGAGGAGCCGCCGCTGCCGGGGATCGAACTGCGTCCCGGCTCGATCGTGCGCCTCACCGCCGGGATGCGGACGGTGTGGACCGTGCACGAGACGCTGCGGAAGGTCTATCTCGCGCCTTGACGCTTCGTCTCGCCGCCGGACTCCTCGCTCGGTGATCGTCGAGCGAGCCGCGCGGGGCGAGACGTCTCAGCGGCCGGCGCTGCGCCGCACCAGCAGCGCCAGGTGCAGCGCCGTCTGGGTCTCGCCGTCGTCGAGGTCCACGCCCAGCAGCTCCTCGATGAGGGCGATCCGCTGGTAGAACACCGAGCGCGACAGGTGCGACGCGGATGCCGCCGCCGTGCGGTTGCCCGGATGCGCGAGCATCGCCTCCAGCACGTCCAGCAGGTCGCCCGAGCGGTTCAGGTCGTAGGCGATCAGCGGGGCGAGCATCCGCTCACCGTGCTCGAGCACGCGGTGGTCGTCCCGCAGCGCGGTGACCAGCTGAACGAGGGGCCGGTTCTCGGCGCGCCGCAGCTGCGGTCCCCGGTCGTTGCGCCGACGACGACTGCGCGCGAGATCGACCGCCTCGTGCAGTGAGGCGAGGGCCGTCTCGATGTCGCCGGCGACACGGCCCACCGACACCGTGATGCGATCGACGTCCCCCGGGTCGACGACCGCCCGCGCGAACGACAGCACCGCATCGTCGTCGAAGCGCGCGTCCGCGGGCAGCGAGACCAGCAGGGCGGCCGCCGGTGCCGCGACGCCGTCGGGCGCCGATCCGGCCAGCGCCCGCCCGCGGATGCCGCGGACCGCCGCGTCCGCCCGCTCCGACGCCACGGCCGCGCCGGAGAGCACCATCCCGTACAGCTTGGCGCCTCGCACCGGAAGGCCGGCGGCCTCGAGCCGGGCGGCGGCGCCGCCGGCACCGGCGAAGCGTCCGGCGAGCAGCCCGTCGACGAGCCGGCGGCGCGCGACCCGCGCCCACTCGTCGCTGTCCCCGTCTGCCAGCCGTCCCACCGCGAGCGCGATGGCGCCCTGCTCGAGCACCGCGGTGCGCCCCGCGGGGTGCTCGGGTCCCGGGAGCGCCAGCAGATTCCCCCAGCGGATGCCTCGCGCCTCCACGGGCACGATGAGCCAGTCGTCTGCGCTCGCTGCGGCGTCGCGTTCGCGCCGCTGCTCCGCCCGGCGGTGCGCCGACCGCGAGCGCAGCTCCCAATCGGTGAAGAGCTCCTCTTCCATCGCCAGCGGCACCTCGGTGGCGACGACCTCGTGCGCGAGATTCTCCAGCACCACGGGTGCGCCCAGGGTCTGGGCCACCTGCTGCACGATGAAGTCCGCCGGAGACCCGCGCAGCACCAGCGCTGTGAAGCGCTCGCGCACCTCGTCCCGCGCACGCAGGGCGTCGGTCTGCCCCGCGATGATCCGGCTGTGCACCGCTTCGGTGAGCGTGACGAACTTCACTTCACGGTGAAGGACCACCACCGCCAGCCCGCGTGCGGCGGCGGCCGAGACCACGGCGGCGGGCGCCTGGCGATACTGGGTGCCGAGTTCGAGGACGAGACCGGCAAGCCCCGCGTCGGCCAGCTCATCGACGAAGCGACGCAGGTCGGAAGGGTCGGACGGCCACGACGAGCCGGTCGACAGGAGCAGCTCGCCGCCGTCGAGGAGGCGTGCGACGCCGGCGCTGTCCGAGACGTGCAGCCACCGCACGCGGGCGTCGAGCGCCTCGTCGCCGACGAGCACCTCCGGCACGCCGTTGGCGACGGCGTCGAGGGCGATCACCTCGCGGACGGTGGGAAGCGTCTCGTAAGCGGATCGGTCGGTCGGACGATCCGTCTGGATCGTGCGACCCGCGCGGCGGTCGGGCAACGGGGCCGCCCCTTCTGCTGAGTCGGGAGAGGTCTCCCTCAGCCTAGGACAACCCCGGTCGTTCTGTCCGGCAGGCTGACGCGTTCGACGACTGCCCGTCGCGCGCACGGCGTCCGGGCGCTCGGGGCATCCCTCGCGGAACATCCCATACTCCAGCCGCGTTCCAGAAGCAACCCGCTTCGTGAATCCGGACCGATGCGAGGGAATGAAACCCTGCAATTCGAGGTTATTCCTGTACTCGGCACCGAACGGTGCTGCAGGAGGGGACAGTGGGTAAGAACTACGTCGACATCGAGAACGACCACGGCGAGACGCTGCGCTACCGCAAGCACGCGAACGGTCGGGGATTGATCGCGCACGGCGCCAAGGTGCACCCGAGCGCCATCGTGGAAGCCGGTGCGTACGTCGAACCGGGCGTGCAGATCGCCGCGGGCGCACACGTCGGCCGTGGCGTGTGGGTGGAGAGCGACGCCGTGATCGGTGCGGATGCCGAGATCGCGCCGCACGCTCACATCGGACCGCGGGCAGCGATCGGCGCACGCGCCAAGATCGGCGTCCGCACGCAGGTCGGCACGGATGCCCGTGTCGCCGGCGGCTCGCTCATCGGTGACGACGAGACCATCGCCGACGGCGAGAAGGTGGCCACCGACCGCCGAGGCCTCCGGCTCGCGGCGTGACGCTGCCCGGGCGGCACGGAGCGCTGCCGATACGCTGATCCGTATGGCCGGCGGCAGAGCGCGCAAAGGCGGTTCCGGGCGGGATGCCTCCGCTCGGCGTCCGTCCCGTTCCACGCCGAAGCCGCGACCACGGCGTCCTCAGCCATCGCCCGGGCCGTCCCCCGTGCCGGCTCCGCCGAGCGTGTTCCGGCTCGGCGCGATCCCGGGAGCGACCCCGGGCAAGTGGATCGACATCTGGAACGAGCGGATGCCGCACACGCGGCTGGACCTCGTGCCGGTGGCCGTCGCCGACCAGCGCCGCGCCCTGCTCGACGGGGAGGCCGACGCCGCGATCGTGCGTCTTCCGATCGACAGGGACGGTCTGCACGTCGTACCGCTGTACGACGAGGTGCCGGTGGTCGTCTGCAGTCGAGAGTCCCACCTGACCGCGGCCGACGAGCTCGAGCTCGGCGATCTGGCGGGTGAAGTGCTGATCGTTCCCGCAGACGCCGTGCTCGACGTCGACGTGCCGGGTGCCGTCGCGCCGGTGTTCCCGGCACCCGCCGACACCGCCGACGCGATCGCGACGGTCGCCGCCGGCGTGGGCGTCGTCATCGTGCCCATGTCGCTCGCGCGCGCGCACCACCGACGGGACGTCGACCACCGTCCCCTGCGGGACGGGCCGTCCTCGAGCGTCGCTCTCGCGTGGGTGGCCGAGCGGACGACGCCCGCCGTGGAGGTGTTCGTCGGCATCGTCCGGGGACGCACCGCCAACTCGTCCCGCGGCTGACCCTCGCGGTCGCATCCGCCAGCAGGCAGAAGGAGGGGGATGTCATGGAGATGAGCTCTCCACGACATCCCCCGGGAAGCGGCCCCGGATGACCGCCGCGTCCCCCGCACGCGCCCCAGTCGGTCTTTGCCCCCCTCCGCGTCCGACGCCCCCACGTCGGACGGCGATGGGCCGTTCGAAGTGATGAGCGCCCGCCCCGCCCGGTGATACATCGGATCCGCCCGATCCGTCAGAAACCCGCCCCGTGCACCTGGAAGGGTGCGACGATCCCGGTGCGCTCGCCTGCAGCCGTCAGCGCCTCGGACGGACCCGCGCCGGCGGCCAGACTCTCGTGCATGGCGCTGAGCAGCTCGCAGGCGTCGTCGTCGGCGACCACCACCGGCGCGGCGATGACCGAGCGCGCTCCCGCGTGCAGCCACACGCGGGCCATGCCGATCGCCTCTTCGCCCCACCGGACGGACGAGCGACCGACCTCGCAGGCCGAGAGGACCACGGTGCGGGGGACATCCGGGATGAGGTCCACGTCGTAGCCGAAGAGCGTGCCGTCGGCGAGCTCGAGCCCTGAGAACAGCGGGTTGTCGGCCGCGTGGCGGCCGTGAGCGGCGACATGCAGCACGTCCGCCCGCCCCGCCAGCGCCGTCACCGCCGCCACCGTCGCCTCCGTGCCGCGCAGCGTGTGTGCGTCCGACCACGCCGCCGCGGCGGCGTCGATCTCCTCGTCCGCGCGCGCGACCCGCGGGCCGGCCGCGAAGGCCGCGGTGGCTGCTCCGCCGGCGGCAGGCTCATCCCGGTGCCGCAGCCATCGCGTCGCCGATGGCGCCAGCGTGAAGACCCGACCGGTCATGGCGGGAAGCATCGCCCACGGCATCCCGCTGAGCACACCCGGCACGGTGATCACCAGCCGTCGCGCGCCGACCGGCGCCAGCGGCTCCTCCAGGAGCGCGTCGGAGAGCACGCGGAGTCTCTCGCCGAGGGAGCGTCGGACGATGTCGCCCATGCGGTCGCGCACGGTGGCCGCCATGTCGAGGTCCGCACGAAGTCCCGCGAAGGACCGGCGGACCAGCGGCCACTGCTCGAGGTTCCGCAGGTGCGTCGCTTCGCGCGTGACCACCAGCGCGTGGAGGGCGTCGCCGGAGAAGACATAGGACAGGAGGGCGGTCTCGTCGTCCAGCGCCTCCTGCACCTGACCGAGCGTCGCCCGTCGCTCGATCGCGGCGGCACCCGTGGCCGACCACTGCCGTTCGCGCGCACGGTCGCGCAGTTCGGCGACGCGGTCATTGGATGTCCACGCGGGGTCGTCGGCGCGCAGCATCCGGATCTCCGCGAGCTCGGCGGCCAGGCGCGCATCAGGCGGGGGCCGCAGCGGCACCACCTGCTGACTCAGGTGACGCGCCCGCTCCGACCACTCGAAGACGTGCTCGGGCCGCTGTGATCGCACGGCGGAATCGAGTCCCGCGAAGATCAGCCCGCTGCCGTGCATCGCGACCGCGGTCTGCAGGTCCAGGCTGCCGAACGACTCCTGCCATCGGGCGAGCAGGTCCAGGCCCGCCGCTGCGTGGGCGCGCGCCTCGGCGTGCCGTCCGGCGCCGGCGGCGCGCGCGGCCCGGGCCTCGTGGGCGAGCAGGCGCACCTCCATCGATGCCCGAGGCGGGACGCGGATGGCGGCGCCGTCACCGGCGCCGGCGTGCCGCGCCCGAGCCAGGACATCCGACATGCGCAGGGCCGCCGCCTCACTGCGGAATCCGCGGGCGTGCAGCGCGGATGCCGTCGCGGTGACCTCTCCGGGCGCGGGCGGACGCCAGCGCGCCCGCTGGCGGTCCCCACGGCGCGTGACGCGTCCTCCGGCGAGCTGGGCGCGCAGCCGCACACCGTCGGCCCGGCTGGCCCACGTCTCGTTCCCGAGGGCGCGGAAGCGCTTGGCCGACGACGCGGCGACCGCGCGTGCCTGCGCGGGATCGTGCGTGAGCAGAGAGGCGGCGAGCTGGAACTCGGCCTCCGCACGCGCCTGGGGCATGCGATGGGCGCCGAAGACCCGTGCGATGCGGCGGAGGATCTCCTCGGCCTCGGACGTGAGGCCGGCATCCCGCAGCACTTCCGCCCGGTCGAGATCCGAGATCGCCGCGGTGACCGGCGACAGCGGCGCCAGCGTCCTGCGTGCCGCGAGCATCGACTGATGCGCGCGTACGAGGTCGCCCTCCAGCAGCGCGATGTAGCCCTCGTTGTGGCGGGCCTGCGCCTCGTCGACGTCCATGCCGAGCGCGGCGAACGTGCGGGTCGCTGCGGAGGCGTCCCGTCCGGCGGCGGCGAGGTCCCGCCGTCGCATGTTGATGAGGCTGCGGTTCATCAGAAGATTCGCGCGTGCCTGCGGATCGTCGGAGAGGCCGTCGATTCCGCGCGTGAGCCAGCGCTCGGCTTCGTCGAGCTCTCCGGCCATCTCGGCGAGGGCTCCCAACTGGCCGGCGAGGATCGCGACGGTGTGCGCCGCCAGGCGCGGGTCCTCCAGCGCTTGGCGACACAGACGGGTGGCCTCGGCATGCTCGCCGGCGCGTGCGAGCGCATACGCGAGCGTCCCCGTGATGCGTGCGCGCAGATCCGGGTCGTCGGTCAGCTCGGATGCCTGGGCGAGGAGGCGTCGGGCTTCGGCGAAGCGCCCGCGATTGGACAGCTCCACCGCGCGGCGGTGGAGGCTCTCGGCGGACGGCGGCACGGTCCCATCCTGGCGGCACAGGTCGCCGCGCGCGAGGGTGCGTCAGCGCGAAGCGGATATCCGGCGGGGACCGCGCCGGGCGAGCTCGGCGAGGATCGCTCCCTCGGCGTCCTTGGCCGCCGCGACCCGGGCCCCGGCGTCGGGCAGCGCCGACTGCGCCAGCGGCCCGGCGAGGGCGCGGGCGAACAGCGCCGCGACGTACGGGGCGGCGAAGGAGGTGCCGCTCCACAGGGCGAAGCCGCCGCTGAAGTCGTCGGGGTCGATCGTCTCGCGGCGGATTCCCCAGCGATCGTCGCGCGCGCCGGGCTCGACGCCGCCCTCGAACGGCGGCGACGTGCTCAGCACGGCGACCCCGGGGGCGCACGTGCGCACCCAGGGCCCGAGGTTGCTGAAGAGCGCCATGGTGCCGTTGGGGTTGAGCGCACCGACGGAGACGTGCGGTGCGGCGTCGTCGGGATCCTCGACGACGAAGTCCGCGTGCGGCCATGCCCACAGCGACGCCGGGAAGGTCGGCCGGTCGGTCGCCTCGTTGCCGGCCGAGCAGACGACGACGCAGCCGAGGCGTCGCGCCGCGACGAGCAGCTCGCTGAGCGTGCGGTCGAACAGCTCGTCCTCGGGAGTCTCGTGGTAGTAGCTCAGCGAGAGGTTGATCACATCGATCGCCCGGCCACCTTCGTCCGGACTCAGCGACATCCACTTCACCAGGCTGCGCACCGCCACCATGAAGGCGCTCTCGAGGACCGTCCCCTGACTGTCGGCCACGCGCACCGAGATGATGTCGGCGTCGGGACACACCTGACGCACGATGCCCGCGATGAACGTGCCGTGACCGGCGGCCTCGTCGATGCCGCCGTCGAAGGGACCGCTGACGTCGCCGTGGATCTCGGGGTCCGTCGCCGCATCGGTCACTCCGATCGGTGTGCCCTCCACGACGGGATGCCGGTCGACGATGTCGTCGGGCAGCCACGGGTGCGCGCCGCATCCGGTGTCGAGGACGGCGACGACAGGACGCCGGCCACCGGGGGGAAGATCCGTCCGCAACGGCGCCGGACCGACATACCCGACGACCTGGCGGCCCCCGCTGCCGGGATCGGCGTAGCTCTCGACGCCCGGCGCGTTCGTCTTGCCGAACGGGTTGGTCTTGCCGAACGGGTTGGTCTTCCCGAACGGATTGGTCTTGCCGAACGGGTTCACCTGGAGGGGGTCGACCGTCAGCACGTGGTCGAGCGCCGCCCCCGGGAAGTCCCGCCCGAAGCGGGCTCGCGCGCGCTGCAGCAGCCGCCAGGCATCGATCGGGGGCACCGGCTCATCGTCGCGATTCGGGCGGGGCTGCCGGAAGATCCGCACCCGGTAGAGCGTGGGCAGATCGAACCGCTCGCGACCGGCGCGGGCGCGGTTCACCGCCGCCTCGATCGTCTCGCTCTCGCCGCTGACGCGCTCCAGGTCGATGTCCCATCCGAAGTCGCCCGCGGCCACCCGGAGCTGCTGGAGCACGTCCTCCAGCCGGTCGGTCGCGGTGACGATGAGATGCTCCGGGTCGTACGCCGTCGGATACGCGTTGACCCCGGTGACCGGCTCGCTGCGCGGATCCAGGGGCACGCCGCGTGCACGCGCGGCGTCATAGCGCGCACGCCAGTCGAGCGGCCGAGCTTCGCCTTCCGGCGCGTCGTTGTCCTCAGGCACGTCGGCCATTCCTTCTCCTTGTCACACGACGGGTCAACGAGTGGTCGCACGGCGGACATCGCGGCCTCGCGGCCGTGGCGCCCGTGGCGTCCGTGGGATCACACTTCGAACTGGGGCGTCTGGAAGTCGCGCAGCTCGCCGGCGGCGTCGCGCACGACCATCCGGATCCGCACGACCCCTGGCGGCACGTCCTCGAAAGCGAAGCGGCCGTGCTCGCCGACCTCCGTCTGCCGCTCACGCTCCCCCTCCACCAGGCGGATCGCCAGGGCCGAGGCATCCACCCAGCCGTCGACCCTGCGCCGGCCGCCCTCGGTGGCCGTCACGTGCAGCAGGACGCTCGTGGTGCCGTCGCTGAACTGCAGCGTCGCGGTGTCGGACTCCCCTCGCACCGCGGCGAGCGACCCTTCGACGAGAGTCAGCAGCGCGTACTCGCGAGACAGGTCCTCGACGGCGACGGCGGCGACCATGCGGTCGACCAGCTCGGCCGGCATGGGATCCACCCGCTCCCACATGCTGCGCATGCGTGCGAACAGCGCGGCATCCGCGGCGAAGTCCTCGCCTCCCACGTCGGTCATCGTCCCCCCTCACGCTCGAGCGCTCCGCGGAGCTTCCCGAGACACCGCTGGCGTGTCGGCCCGATCGATCCCACCGGCATCGAAAGATCCTTCGCGATGCGGGCGTAATCGGGACGGTCGTCGAAGGCGACGACGCGCAGCAGCCGCTGACAGCGCTCGTCGAGCGTCGCCACGGCGCGCCACAGGCGCATCGTCTCGTCATCGTCGGCCGCCCTCTGCTCGGCCGACTCCACGACCGGCAGGTGCGGCTCGAGCGTCTCCGCCTCGGTGGCGGCGGTGCGGCGCTGCTGGCGTCCGACGCGCCACGCTTCCCGGCGCGCGCAGATCGTGAGCCAGCCCGACACCGCACGAGGGTCCTCGATCGTGTCGTGGCGGCGCACCAGCGTCAGCCAGGTGGTCTGCACAACGTCCTGTGCGAGCGCGTGGTCGAGACCGTAGGCACGGGCGATCTGCCACAGCGGCGGCGTCATCAGCCGCACCAGATCGTCCATCGCGCGCCTGTCTCCCTCCCGCCAGCGCACGAACAGCGACGCGGCGCGCTCCCATCGCGCCGGCTCCACGGAGTCGACGGACGGCTCGGCGTCGGCATGCGTCATGACGCTTATTGTGTCCACACCGCTACAGAGTCCGATAGTGCGCGTGTGATACATGCCCCGCACACATCCCGCGCGAAGGTGCGCGGGAGGTGCCCGACTTAGAATTCCGGCATGACGACCGGTCCGCTGCTCTACGTGTGCGTGCGCCCGCAGCAGGGCGCCGCGGCGGCCGAGTACGAGTCGTTCCGCTCGGCGATGCGTGTCGATCCCGGGCAGCTCGCGCAGCACGACCTCGTGCGGCAGCCGCTGCCCGACGATGTGTTCGACCGCTTCCGCGGCTTCGTCGTCGGCGGCAGTCCCTTCAACGTCGCCGACCCCGAGTCCACCAAGACCGACGCGCAGCGCCGCGTCGAGGCCGAGCTGGGACGGATCGCCGAGCGCACGGCGGGCGGGGACGGTCCCGCGGCGCTGTTCACCTGCTTCGGCATCGGCGTCGTGACCCGGATGCTCGGCGGCACCGTGAGCCGGGCGTTCCCGGAGGACACCGGACCGGTGACGATCCAGCTGACCGAGGCCGCGGCATCCGATCCGCTCTTCGGCGGCCTCGCGAACCGGTTCACGGCGCTCACCGCCCACAAGGAGGGGACCGAGGCCGCGCCACCCGGCGCGGTCCTCCTCGCCGTCAACGACGCCTGCCCCGTGCAGGCGTACCGCGTCGGGGACCGGCTCTACACGACGCAGTTCCACCCCGAGCCGACCACGCGCGCTTTCACCGAGCGGATGGCCGTGTACCGCGACGACGGGTACTTCGAGGCGGCCGCCTACGACGAGATCGCCGCCCGGGTGCTCGCCGCATCGGTCACCGAGCCTGTGCGCCTGCTCCGGGCCTTCGCGCAGCGGTTCGCCGGGACGGCGTGATCAATCCGCGTTCCGGAACTCCTCGAGCTGGCGGAACGCCCGCCCGACGACCGGGACGAGGACCAGGATCGCCGCGACCACGATCGCGGTGACGCCGATGCCGGCGCTCGCGGGATCGCCGGAAAGACGGCCGACCGCGATCCACGTCGCTCCCCACGCCATCGCGAGGACGGGGGCGAGGCGCCAGCCGCTCGCGAGGGCGATGCCCAGGCCGAGGAGTCCGACGAGGACGAGGACCGCGATCCCCCACGTCGTGGCCGCATCCGCCCACGACGCCGGCGCCGTGCGCGTCAGCCAGGCCGCCGTGTCGGCGACGGTCGCGAGCGTCACCCATCCCAGGTGCAGACCGGTCACACCGTCGATCAGGAGCGCGCTGACGATGCCGCGGCCCGGCAGGACGACCGCCTGACGGAAGGTCACGGCGAGCGCCGCGAGGAGCAGCACGATCGCGACGACGGTGAGGCCGAGGGTCAGGAACTGCGCCGTGACGAGCCAGAGCCCGTTGAGCACCATCGTCGCCGCGATGAGCCATCCCAGCGCCCGCTGGCGGTCCGATCCGCGCTGGGCTGGCAGCGCCTGCCACACGGTGTAGGCGAAGAGGCCGACGTAGATGACGGTCCAGATCGAGAATGCCGGGCGTGCGGGCGCGAGGTACGACGCGTCCGCATCGAGGGCGCCCTCCTGGAGGTCCTGCACGGGCGTGCCGCCCCCGAGTCCCGTGCCGACCATCGCGGCGATGATCATGAAGCAGAAGGCGCTGATCACCGCGATCTGACGGACGAGGTCTCTCGATGTCATCACCCCACGCTAGGCGCGGGGGCCGGTCGAGCCAGCGCCTTGACACCGCACGCGCAACCGTTCCGGCCGCGACGATCAGGCGCCGGCGGGAGGGTCCAGCAGCAGCGCGATCCGCTCGTCGAGGTAGCCCGCCAGGGGGACGAACCCGCCCATCGCGCTCCAGCGCACGCTGGGCACTCCTTCGACGACGGCGAGCGGACCGGATGCCTCGCCCCCGTCGACCGCTCGCACATCGAGCGCGCTCCAGCCGATGTGGACGATCTCGCCTTCATCGAACCCGCCGCGTCGGGCCGCCGCGGCGAGCTCGGCCCGCCGCCGCTGCGACTCGGCGGTGAACCCGCGTCGCGCCTCCAGGCGTGCCCGGATGATGTCACCGGTGGCGAAGACCTCGCTGTCGCCGAGAAGCAGGACGCCCAGATGCCAGGCCGCGCCGGAGCGCTCGATCCGCGGGGCGCGCGCGATGCCGAGCAGCCGGCGCGGTTCCCGGTACACCCCGAGCGCCTCACGGGGAGCCGGATGCAGCCGGGTGCGCGCGGCCTCGAGGATCTCGGCGGTCGTGCTCATCCGTCGCCCGTCCCGTCGCGAGCCGCCGGGACGCGTTCGCCCCGCAGCGCCATGCCGAGGAAGGGGAACAGCAGCACCGACAGCATGCCGGCCGCGACGAGCACCGACTGCTGTCCGCTCGTCAGGATGCCCTCGTCGACCCCGATCGCAGTGACGGCGACGATGATGGGCAGCCCGGTCGCGCCGAGGAGCGCGATGCCCAGCCGGTCGCGCATCGTCGCCCCTGCGGGCGCGGCGAGCACCGACGGCAGACCCCGGATGATCAGGAGCGCGACCGCCCCGAGCGGCACGAGCGCGAAGAGGATCGGCTGGTCCAGCAGCGCCTGCAGGTCGAACGTGACACCGGTGTAGAGGAAGAACACCGGCACGAGGAAGCCGAACGCCACGCCCTCGATCTTGCTGTCGACGGCATGGCGGTCGTGCGGCGAGGCATCCCGCATCAGGAGGCGCCAGATGATCCCGGCGGTGAAGGCTCCCAGCAGCATGTCGAGGTCGAGCACGATGCTCAGCGACACGAGGGCGGCGAGGATGAGGAAGACCACCCGGATCGCGAACTGGCCGGAGGTGTGGAGCGTGGCGCTCACGACGGTGTGCATGGCCCCGCGCGGCACCCGGAACGCCAGCCAGATGGCCAGGGCCGCGACGAGCGCGAACACGACCAGCACGACGGTCGAGATCCCGGGCTCGCGCCCGCCGAGGAAGATCGAGATGGCGACCAGCGGGCCGAACTCCCCGACGGCGCCGACGGCGGCGACGGCCTGCCCGAACGGCGTGCGCAGCTCGCCGGCATCCCGCAGGATCGGCAGCAGCGCCCCGAGCGCCGTGGAGCACAGGGCGACGCCGATGACGACCGCGGCCTCGGTGGGCGCCAGCAGGAATCCCGCCGCGACACCCGCCGCGAGGCTGATGACCCACCCCAGCGTCGCGCGGCGGCCCAGCCGACCCCGGAACGAGGCGAATTCGATCTCCGTGCCGGCGACGAAGAAGAGCATCGCCAGCCCGAAGTCGGCCAGGGTCTGTGCGAAGGCGCTGGGCACGGCCCAGCCGAGCACCGCCGGCCCGACGAGGATGCCGAGAGCGAGCTCGAAGACGACCACCGGTATGCGCACCCACCGGCCGAGGGCCCG
>JAPSKH010000025.1 GCA_031177765.1 Microbacterium sp.
GAGCTGTGGGCCGACGACATGGCTCTCATGCAGCGCGCAGGCGTGACGACTGTGAGTCTCGGGATCTTCTCGTGGGGACTGCTCGAGGTCGAGAACGGCCGGTTCGAGTGGGGATGGCTCGATGACGTCCTCGACCTCCTCGCCGCGCACGGGATCGGCGTGAACCTCGCCACGCCGACCGCGGCGCCGCCCATGTGGCTCTTCGACGAGCACCCCGAGGTCGCCACCGTCGACGCGCGCGGCGTCCGCACCGCGCGCGGCGGTCGCCTGGCCTGGTCGCCCAGCTCGCCCACGTTCCGCTCCTTCGCGCTGCGCATCGTCGGTGAGCTCGCCCGCCGGTATGGGAACCATCCGGCTCTGCGGATGTGGCACGTCGGCAACGAGTTCGGCAACGAGAACGCGTGGGACTTCAGCGACGATGCGGCAGCCGCGTGGCAGCGGTGGCTCGAACGGCGATACGGGGACGTCAGCGCGCTGAACGCCGCGTGGGGCACTGCGTTCTGGGGCCACCACTACACCGCGTTCGCGCAGGTGCACCCGCCGCGCGAGGCGCGGACGGGCCATAACCCCGGCCTGCTGCTGGACTTCGAGCGCTTCACCTCCGACGCCCTGCTCGAGCACTACCGGGCCGAGCGCGACACGCTGCGCGCCATCACGCCCGACGTGCCGATCACGACGAACTTCATGATCCAGCGCGCGCCGGGCGCCGCGGACTACGGGTCCTGGGCGCGCGAGGTCGACCTCGTCGCGAACGACCACTACACGACCGCGGCCTCGCCGGAGCGTCACGTCGAGCTGTCGTTCAGCGCCGACCGTACCCGCGGCGTCGCGGGTGGCGAGCCGTGGCTGCTCATGGAGCACTCCGCTGCGGCGGTGAACTGGCAGCCCGTGAACAAAGCCAAGGCGCCTGGCGAGATGCGGCGGAACTCGCTCGCGCACATCGCCAGGGGTGCGGACGGCGTCATGTTCTTCCAGTGGCGGCAGTCCGCGGCTGGCTCCGAGCAGCTGCACTCGGCGATGGTGCCGCATGCCGGAGAGGACTCGCGCGTGTTCCGCGACGTCGAGCAGCTGGGCGCCGACCTCCAGAAGCTGGCGCCGGTGCGCGGCTCGCGCGTCGCACCGGCCGGTGTCGCGCTGATCTTCGACCACGCGTCGGCGGCGGCGTGGCGCAGCGGCAGAACCCCGAGCGAACTTCTCCACGTCCTCGACCTGCCGCTCGCGCTGTACCGGGAGTTCCTCTGCCTCGGCATCGCCGTCGACGTCCTGCCGTGGTCCGCCGACCTCTCGCCTTACCGGGCAGTGGTGGTCCCGACCCAGTACATGGCGGATGCCTCCGCGAGCCTTTCCGTCGCCGAGCTGGTCCAGCGCGGCGGCCACGCTCTGGTGTCCTACTTCTCCGGCATCGTCGACGAGCGCAACACCGTCTATCTGGGCGGGTATCCCGGTGCGTTCCGCGAGCTGCTCGGTGTGCGCGTCGACGAGTTCTTCCCGCTCCTGCGGGACGAACGCGTCGAGCTCGACAACGGATGGACCGGGTCGCTGTGGACTGAACGGGTCGAGGCGCACGAAGCCGATGTCCTGGCCTCGCTGCGGACCGGCGACCTCGCCGGCACGCCGGCGCTCACGAGGCGCACGGCGGGCCGGGGGAGCGCGACCTACCTCGCCGTGCGCCCGGACGACTCCGGCCTCACGGCGCTCATCGCCGAGTTCGTCGCGCACGCGGGTCTGGAGCCGGTCGCGCAGGGAGACCCGGGGCTGGAGATGACGCGTCGAGTGGGCGAGGCTGGCCGCTTCCTGTTCGCCATCAATCACACCGACCGCCCGCTGAAGGTCGTCGTGGACGGCGTCGATCTGCTGACCGGCGAACGCTGCGCCGGCGCCACGGCCGTGCCCGCCGGCGGCGTGCGCGTCATCCGAGAGGAGAACCGATGAAGCTCACCGACGGGTTCTGGATGCTGCGCCCCGGCGTAGATGTGGTCTACGCCCAGGAGGCGTACGACATCTGGGAGTGCGGCGACACCGTCGACGGGCCCGGTCTCGTGGTCACCGCGCCCACGAAGCGGATCGACCGGCGCGGCGACACGCTGAACCGGCCCACTCTGACGGTGACCCTGTCGTCGCCGCTCGAGGGGGTCGTGCGCGTCCGGATCGCCCACCACGAGGGCGGTCCGTGGCACGGGGGATTCGCTCTCCCCGGGGCGGTGGCCGACGGCGCCGGGAGGACGCGCGCCGACCAGGACGGCGGCGAGCTCACCACCGGAGCCCTCACCGCACGCGTAAGACGGGGTGCGCCGTGGTCGCTGTCGTTCCACAGCGCGGGCCGCGTGCTGACCGCGAGCGGGTCCAAGGCGCAGGGGTACGCCCGCATCGACGCCGACGCGACGGTGGGTGCGGGTCCGGTTGAGCAGGCGGGCACCAGACCGGCGCCGCGGGAACGCACCGTCATGCACGAGCAGCTCGATCTGGCCGTCGGCGAGCTCATCTACGGTCTGGGGGAGCGCTTCGGGCCGCTCGTGAAGAACGGCCAGAGCGTCGACGTCTGGAACGCCGACGGCGGCACCTCGAGCGAGCAGGCGTACAAGAACGTGCCGTTCTATCTGTCCAGCCGCGGCTACGGCGTCTTCGTCAACGACCCGGGACTGGTCTCGTTCGAGGTGGGGACGGAAGCTGTCGAACGCGTCCAGTTCTCCGTCGACGGCGAGGCCCTGGAGTACTTCCTGATCGACGGGCCGACACCGAAGGACGTGCTGGCGCGGTACACCGCTCTGACGGGACGGCCGCCGGTCGTGCCCGCATGGTCGTACGGACTGTGGCTGTCGACATCCTTCACCACCGACTACGACGAGAAGACCGTCACGTCCTTCGTCGACGAGATGGCACGGCGAGACCTGCCGATCTCGGTCTTCCACTTCGACTGCTTCTGGATGCGCGAGTTCAACTGGTGCGATTTCGAGTGGGACCCGCGCGTGTTCCCCGACCCCGACGGCATGCTGGCCCGGCTGCACGAGAGGGATCTGCGGATCAGCGTGTGGGTCAACCCCTATATCGCGCAGCGGTCTCCGCTCTTCCGCGAGGCGGCCGAGCGCGGCTACCTCCTTCGACGGCCCGACGGGTCGGTGTGGCAGTGGGACATGTGGCAGGCCGGGATGGGTCTCGTGGATTTCACCAACCCGGATGCCACCGCGTGGTACCAGTCGCATCTCCGCCGCCTGGTCGAGCAGGGGGTCGACTGCTTCAAGACCGACTTCGGCGAGCGTGTGCCCGTCGACGTGGTGTGGGCGGACGGTTCCGATCCGCACCGCATGCACAACCTGTACGCGCAGCTGTACAACCGAGCCGTGCACGACGTGCTCGTGGAGGCGCGCGGCGAGGGCGACGCCGTGCTGTTCGCCCGTGCCGCGACCGCCGGTGGCCAGAGCACCCCGGTGCACTGGGGCGGCGACTCCACTTCGACCTATGCGTCGATGGCGGAGTCGCTGCGCGGCGGGCTCTCGCTCGCCTTCAGCGGCTTCGCCCACTGGAGCCATGACATCGGCGGCTTCGAGGGCACGCCGGACGCCGGCGTGTACAAGCGATGGACCGCGTTCGGGCTGCTCTCGAGCCACAGCCGGTTCCACGGATCGCAGTCGTATCGCGTGCCGTGGATGTTCGACGAGGAAGCGGTCGAGGTCACGCGCCGTTTCACCCGGCTCAAGATGCGGCTCATGCCCTACCTGTTCCAGGCCGGGATCGAAGCGGCGCGCACCGGCGCGCCGGTCATGCGGCCGATGCAGCTGGAGTTCCCGGGCGACCCGGCCGTCGCCTATCTCGACCGCCAGTACATGCTCGGATCAGACATCCTGGTGGCCCCCGTTTTCTCGCCGGACGGCGACGTGGAGGTGTACCTGCCGGACGGTCAGTGGACCCACCTCCTCACCGGCGAGACGGTCACCGGCGGCCGGTGGCGTCGTGAGACGCACGGGTTCGACAGCCTTCCCCTGTACGTCCGGCCGGGCGCGGTCATCCCGTGGGGCGCGCGTGAGGACCGACCGGATTACGACTACCTCGAGGGGCTGCGCCTCCGGGTCTTCCCCGGCGGTGCAGGTGTCGCCGAGGTCACCGTCACCGCGCCGGACGGCCGCGCGGAGACCTTCGCGATCGATCGAACGGAGATCACCGAATGAGCATCACGACGACGACGGCGACGCAGGGGAGCCCCGACTACCGCGATGCCGGTCTGGTGTTCCCCCCGGGGTTCACGTTCGGCTCCGCGACCGCGGCCTACCAGGTGGAGGGTGCCGTGCACGAGGACGGCCGTGGACCGTCGATCTGGGACACTTTCAGTCGGACACCGGGCAAGGTGTGGAACGGCGACACCGGAGACATCGCCTGCGACCACTACCACCGTTGGGAGAACGACCTCGAGCTCATGAGCGAGCTCGGGTTGGGCGCCTATCGCTTCTCCATCGCGTGGCCGCGGATCATGCCGACGGGCAACGGACAGGTGAATCAGAAGGGGATCGACTTCTACGCGCGCCTGGTCGACGGGCTGCTCGAGCGCGGCATCCGACCCGTCGCGACGCTCTACCACTGGGATCTGCCGCAGACGCTCGAGGATTCCGGCGGCTGGGCGGTACGCTCGACGGCCGACGCCTTCGAGCGGTACGCCGAGGTGATGGGTGCCGCCCTCGGTGACCGCGTGCACACCTGGACGACGCTCAACGAGCCCTGGTGCTCGGCGTATCTGGGGTACGGTCAGGGCGGCCACGCGCCGGGACGCCACGAGCCGGTGTCCGCGCTCGCCGCCGTGCATCACCTGAACCTCGCACACGGGCGCGCGGTGCAGGCGCTGCGGTCGACGTCAGCCGGCGATCCTCAGTACTCCGTGACCCTCAATTTCCATGTGGCCCGCGGCCGCGGCAATCGCGCAGCCGAAGCAGCGCGGCGCGTCGACGCGCTGGCGAACCGCGCGTTCACGGGACCGATGCTGCGCGGCGAGTACCCCGCGGACCTGCTGGCGGACACCGCACCCGTCACCGACTGGTCGTTCGTGAAGGACGGCGACCTGGCCGCCATCCACCAGCCGCTGGACGTGCTGGGCGTCAACTACTACTCCACGGTCACGGTGCAGATGTGGGACGGCGTCTCGCCGAAGCAGCAGAACGACGGCCACAAGGCAGCCGGCGGAGGTACGGCCTGGCCGGGCAGTCACGATGTCGTCGAGTTCCTCGAGCAGCCCGGTCCCTACACCGCGATGGGATGGAACATCGCGCCCGAGGGGCTCGAGGAGCTCCTGGTGTCGCTGCACGAGCAGTTCCCGGCTCAGCCGCTCATGGTCACCGAGAACGGTGCCGCTTTCGACGATGTCGTGGCCGCCGACGGGTCGGTGCCCGACCCGGAGCGGCTGGACTACCTGCGGCGGCACTTCACGGCGGCGCACCGGGCGATCCAGCAGGGTGTGGACCTGCGCGGCTACTTCGTGTGGTCGCTGCTCGACAACTTCGAGTGGGGATACGGCTACGCCAAGCGGTTCGGCATCGTCCGGGTCGACTTCGACACGCTCGAGCGGACCGTGAAGGACAGCGGCCGATGGTATGCGCGGCTCGCGCGGACCGGCGTCCTTCCCGCCTGACCCTGAGCAACGCCTTGGACGTCGCCGAGCGAACGCCGCGACATCCCGCCGAGGACCGCGGGGTGTCGGCGACGCGGCGTAGCCTGACGACGTGAATGAGCTTCGTTTCGCCCATGAACCGGATGCCTCGCGCTACACGCTCCGCCGCGGGGACGATCTGGTGAGCGTCCTGGACTACCGCGACGACGGTCGCACCATGGTCATGACGCGCGCGTACACGATCCCGACGTTCCGCGGGCACGGCTACGCCGGAGAGTTGGTGGACCGCGCAGTGGCTTCGCTGGAGTCCGCCGGCGACCGCCGAGTGATTCCGGTGTGCTGGTACGTCGCCGACTGGTTCGCGGCGAACCCGGCGCGACGTGGCATCCTGAGCGACGCCGCGCGGGTCGCGTAGCGACGCCAGGCGATCACACGGGGCCGTCGTCGTTGTCAAGCCCATGACATCGGCCGGCCGGCTCGGCGAGGCTTTCGGTGACGAGAGGAGCACGTCATGGATCGTGATCGCCCTGATGACATGATCGACGCGGACCCGCCCGGCGGGTGGGACGAAGTCGGCGACGGAGAGGCGCGCGAGCGCAACGCCGAGGCGGCGGACGCCGATCTGCTGCTGACCGACGCCGCGCTCCAGCCCGACGACCCCGATGAGGGAGAGGCGGCGCGCCGCGGTGCCGACCCGGATCTCGCCGCCGACGCCGACCGAGGAGAGGAGCCGTGATGAGCGCGATCGGTAATGAGAACGAGCGACCGGGCGTCAACTACCCGGACCGCAAGGACGCCGAGGGCGCTGCCGATACGCCCGGTGAGAACCCCACCCGGGATGAGGAGGTCGTCAACGACGCCACATCCGACGGCGGTAAGGAGGCGCGCGCGCAGGACTCCGGCATCGGCGGCGCCCCCGCCGCGTTCGCAAGCGAGGGGCCGAGCCACACCGCGATCGGCATCGGCGTCGTCGACGACGGCCGCGACCACCGAGGGCAGGACGGCACCCGCGACACGCTCACCGTGAGCGAGGCGCAGCAGACGCCGGGTGCCCTGGGCACCGAGCAAGAGCAGCGTCTGCCGGCGATGGATCAGAACAACGCGTCCGACCTCGACAAGGTGGCCGGCATCGTGGCGCAGACGCGTCAGGACATCGGCACGGAGCCGCTCGAGCGTATCCAGGAGGTGCTGCAGCAGCGCTTCGACCAGTCCGGCATCGAGCTGTCGGAGAATGACGTGCGCGAGCTCGCACAGCAGGTCTCGACCGGAGACGCGCAGAGCCCGACCGAGTCTTGAAGGACCGGATGACAGTGCCCCGCCCGAGAATGGGCGGGGCACTGTTCCGTGTTCGACCTGACCTCAGGCGATGGCGCACGCGGACTGGGGGCAGTCCGCAGCGCGAGCGCCGATCGGACGTGCCCAGGCGGCGCGGCGCGGCGACTCCCGCGGAGCGCTGGGGATCATCCGCGCGGCGACTTCCGCAGCGGTGAGGGCGGCGGCTTCCGAGCGGGCGTCGTTGCGACGGTCGCGGATCGCGGCGAGGACGGCCATGTCGCGATCACGCGACCAGACGTCGTGGCGGTACTGGTGTTCGGCGGCGGTGACGAGCGAGAGCATGATTCCTCCGGTGGTTCCGACAGTGTGAACCTACGCGGGGGTTCCGACATTGCAGCGGTTCGGAGCAATGGCAGGAATCCGCCGCCCGACGGCAGTCCTGCGCCGGATCGGAGGTCGATGTCGCGGCCGCGTTCCCGACGGCGGCCGTGGTGCTCATGAGGCGCGCCGTTGAGCGACGAGGGGGCAGTCGAACGGATCCCTTTCTCCGAGGCCGACACGATTGATGTACCGCACCACGATCGCATAGGACTCGAAGAGGCCGGTCTCGGTGTAAGGGATGTTCCGCTCCTGACAGTAGGCCTTCACGATGCGGGCGGCCTTGCGGAGGTGAGGGCGAGGCATCGATGGAAAGAGGTGGTGCTCGATCTGGTAATTGAGTCCACCCATCGCTGTGTCGATGAATCGACCGCCCCGGATGTTGCGGCTCGTGAGCACCTGCCGTTGGAGGAAGCTGAGCTTGGCGTCTTTCGGGACGAGGGGCATGCCTTTGTGGTTCGGCGCGAAGGATGCGCCCATGTAGAAGCCGAAGACCCCCAGCTGCACGGCGAGGAACGCGATGGCGATCGCTGGGGAGAGGACGAGGAAGACGAGAACGCCGAAGCCGATGAGCCGGACGCTGAGCAGGATGATCTCGACCCAACGTCGGTCGACGTGCTCGCGGGCGAGGACGCGCCGGACGCTGGAGGCGTGAAGCGAGATCCCTTCGAGGGGAAGGATCGGAAAGAAGAATGCGCCCTGATGCGCGGCGAGCCAGCGGAGGAGCGGGCCCCGCGACTTGGTCTGCTCAGGAGTGATCGCGATGACCGGGAGCTCGATGTCGGGGTCTGAGCCCTTCTTGTTGGGGTTCGCGTGGTGGCGGGTGTGCTTGTGTCGCCACCATCCGTAGCTCATGCCGATGAAGAGGTCGCCGATGATGAGGCTCGTCCAGTCGTTCCACTTGCCGGAGGCGAAGATCTGTCGGTGGGCGGCGTCGTGGCCGAGGAACGCGACCTGGGTGAAGAGCACGCCGAGGACGACGGCGGTGATGAGTTGCCACCACGTGTCGCCGATCAGCACGAACGCGACGAGCACCCCGAGTACCAGCAATGGCAGCCCGATCAACTTCGCCCAGTAGTAGCCGTAGCGGCGGCGCATCAGTCCGCTGGCCTGGATCATCTTCGCCAAGTCGGTGAAGTCGCTGTTGGTGCGCGCGCGGACGTCAGCGGGAGCGTCCCCTGTGCGCTGCTGTGTTCTCGTCACGATTCCTCCTCTGCGCACCATTCAGGCGGCGCCCCGAGGTCGGAATCAAAGGGTGGACTTGCCGCCACGGTTGCGCTACAGCGTGCACGCTGCACGGAGGAGCGGGACGTTCACGGTGCCGCAGTAGTCGGCCGCGCCGCTCCCGCGCCCGCCGACGCGCGGGAGTCGCTGACGAACCCGCGGATCCGGGCGGCGGCGGCCGCGGCATCCCGGATCATGGTCTCGTGTCCGTGGCCGGGGACCTCCTCGAGCCGTCCGTCCGGTACGGCATCGGCCACCGCACGGCACCAGTCCTGTGGCGCGACCAGGTCCTTCTCGCCGCGCAGTACGAGCGTCGGCGCGGAGACGTCGGGCAGGACGTCCTCCGGCCGATGAACGAGCATCGCGCGGAGCTTCGCGCGCAGGCGCGGGCCGGCGCGCAGGTACTCGCGCGCACCGAGCGCGATGACACGCGGATGCTCCACCGCGATGTCCCTGAGCAGGCGCCAGAGCTGTCGGAGCGCCGACCGCGCCGTCGGGTCGACGGTGGGCCCGATCAGGATCAGCCGGTCGGCGGTGTCCGGATGCCGCACCGCGACCTCGAGCGCGACCTGCGCGCCCATGGAATGCCCGACGAGGACCGCAGGCCGCGACACGCGCGATCGGAGGAACGCCGCGACGAGGTCGGCGTTGCGCTCGACCGTCGGTACGCGAGGCGGCTCGGGCGCCTCCCCGTATCCGGGCAGATCGAGGAGGATCACCTCGCCGTCGGCGAGCTCCTCCGCGAGCTCCGCGAAGACGGTGCGTCCCATGCCGATGCCGTGCACGAGCACGTACACCGGATCGCCGGTGCCCTGACGCTCGGTGACGAGGGTCGCGCCGGCCCGTGTGAAGCGCTCGACCGTCGGCACCTCAGGCGGCGCCGGGCTGGTCGCGCAGTCCCACGCGGTCGGGGATGTCGAACTGCACGCGGGGGAGCCATGTGGCCGGATCCGGCCACGGCCTCGAGGTGGGCAGCCTCCTGAGGCGAGCGCGCAGCGCGGCCCCGGATGCCTCGACCGGCAGCACGCGCGATGGGGCGCGATGCGCGAGCGCTCCCAGCCACCAGTGCCGCCAGGTGCCCTCGATGGCCTCCGGTCCCGCGACGACGTAGTAGTCGGGCATGACCGCCTCGCCGAGCGCGAAGTGGTCCAGCAGCGTCTCGACCTCCAGTTCCAGCGTGCCGAGCGTCGCGCGCTCCTCGTACAGCTCGACCCAGGCGGATGCCACATGCGTGAGCGGATCGGCGTCGTGGACGACGTACGGCATCGACACGGATGCCACCACGTGGGCGGCGACGGCCGGATCGGCCTCGCGCAGCGACAGGGCCACGAGCGCCGGCACATCGGCGAGCTCCGTCAGCAGGTCGTCGCTGTCGGCGCCGACCAGAGCCACCACGGTCGATCTCGGGGCGGGATCAGCATTGAGAGCGGGATCTTCGTTGTGCGCCATATTCCACGATATGCCTGACGGCGCCGCTGTGGGGCGACACACCGGCCGCGTGGGGCATCCTCTCACTCCGCCCGCAGCACCACCGTCGCCAGATCCGCGCCGAACGTGTAGCGCGCGTCGACCGTTCCGCCGCGCAGCACCCCGGGCAGCCACCGCGAGGCGTCGTCCCACATCCGCGCGTACGGGACGGACTCGAGGGTGTACCAGCGCGGGGTGATCTCCTCGGTCTCGACCGGGTCGCCCTGCCAGGTCCGGCAGACGAAGACCGTCGAGTGCTGCGACCACTCCGGCTTCGTGGGGAAGTGATACTCGATCGCGCCCGCCCGGTGCAGATCGGATGCCTCTACGCGCAGGCCCACCTCTTCGCGGACCTCTCGCACGGCGGCGTCGCGGGCGGACTCGCCGGCATCGAGCTTGCCCCCGATGCCCACGACCTTCCCCGCCCCGAGACCTGTGCGCTTGTCGCCCAGAAGCACCTCGAGCCCATGCGGACCGCGGCGCAGGAGGTAGACGACGCAGACCTCGGGCAGGGGCATGGCATGAAGACTACGCGCTGCGATCGCCGCCTCGCGGGGCTCGAGAACGGTGCGCCGTGCCCCCGCCGCGCGGCGGATGCAGCGCTTCATTCCCCGCCGGTCACGGCCTGCCTCATCGGATATGTCGGCGGGCGAACGTACCGTGTTCGCATGCGCATCCTGCACACCTCCGACTGGCATATCGGGCGGTCGTTCCACGGCCATTCCACGCTCGATGCGCTGCGCGGCGTGCTGGACGCGCTGGTGGCGCAGGTGCGCGAGAACCGCGTCGACGTCGTGGTCGTCGCGGGCGACGTCTTCGACTCGGCGACCCCCGCGGCGGCGGCCTACACGCTGCTCTCCGACGTACTGGGCGCCCTGTCCGACGCCGGAGCGACGGTGATCGTCACGAGCGGCAACCACGACTCCGCCGCACGTCTGGGTTTCCAGGCCGGACTGCTTCGGCACGGAGTCCACGTGCTGACCGACCCCACCGCGCTCGCGACGCCGATCACGGTCGTCGACGACCACGGGCCGGTGCACTTCTACGGCATCCCGTTCCTCGAGCCGGTGCTGCTGCGCAGCGCGTGGCCCGGGGTGCGCACCCAGGCAGACGTGCTGTCACGGGCCATGGAGCTCGTGCGAGCCGACCTGGCCGCACGCGGCGGGCGCTCGGTCGCGGTGGCGCACTGCTTCGCCGCCGGCGTCGAGCCGACGCCGCACCTCGAGCGCGACATCCAGCAGGGCGGTCTGGACATCGTGCCACTGTCGACGTTCGAGGGCGTCGACTACATGGCACTCGGCCACATCCACGGACGTCAGCAGCTCGCGCCGCATGCACGCTATTCCGGGGCGCCGCTGCACTACAGCTTCGGCGAGGCGGCCAAGCCCCGCGGCTCGTGGCTCATCGACCTGCACGCCGACGGGCTCGGTGACGTGGAGTGGCTGGATCTCCCGGTGCCCCGCCCTCTCACGACGCTGTCGGGGCCGCTCGAGGAGCTGCTGGGCCACGATCGGTACGCCGCCCACGTCGGCGACTGGGTCAACGTGGAGTACACCGACCCGCTCCCGCAGCGCGACCCGATGCGCCGGCTGCTGGCGCGCTTCCCCTACTGTGCGGCGGTGGCCCACACACCCGCCGCCGTGGGCGCCCCGGAGGCGCGCACCTACGCGCAGCGCGTGCGCGCCGCGCGCACGGACGCCGAGCTCTTCGACGCCTTCCTTTCGCACGTGCGCGAGGGCGAGGGCGCCACCGAGCGGGAGGCGGCCCTCATCGCCGACCTGCTCGAGCAGCGGGTGCGCGTAGAGGCCACGGCGTGAGGCTGCACCGGCTGGAGCTGACCGGTTTCGGCCCGTTCCGCGATCGGCAGGTCGTCGACTTCGACGCGTTCGCGCGCGACGGCATCTTCCTCATCTCCGGCCGCACCGGCGCCGGCAAGTCGAGCATCCTCGACGGCGTGAGCTTCGCGCTGTACGGCGCCGTGCCGCGCTACGAGAGCGGCGACAAGCGGCTGCGCAGCGACCACTGCGAGCCGGAGGAGCCGACCGAGGTGCGCCTGGAGTTCACCGTCGGAGACCGACGCTGGCGGGTGACGCGTGCGCCGGAGTACCAGCGGCCCTCCCGCCGCGGAGGGGGCCTGACGAGCGAGCCGACGCGTGCCGAGCTCGAGGAGCTCGTGGACGGCGCATGGCTCGGGCGTGCCGCCAAGCCTCGTGATGTCGGCCTGCTGCTGGATGAAGTGCTCGCGCTCAACGCGCAGCAGTTCCAGCAGGTCATCCTGCTCGCACAGAACAAGTTCTCCCGCTTCCTGCTGGCATCCGGCGCAGAGCGCCAGGCGCTGCTGCGGGCGCTGTTCGGGACCCGCCGCTACGAGGAGTACGCCCGCGAACTGGCCGAGCGGGGAAAGGCCGCGCAGCGCGAGCTCGACGCGATCGAAGCGCGGGCGCGGACGCTGCTGGACCAGGCGGAGCGGATCGTCGACGCGAACGCCCTGCTCGAGCGGCCGGGGGCGGACGCGACACTGGATCTGGCGTCGCGCCGTGCGCGCGTAGAGCTGGCCGAGCAGCGGGCGGCGTACCGCCTCGAGACGCTGCAGCGCGAGCGCACGCTCGCCGAGGCGGGACGGGCCGACGCCGAGACGGTGCACGCGGAGCGGGTCGCGCTCGCGAGGGCGCAGTCCGAGCTCGCCGACGCCCGGCGACGCCTTGATGCGCTCGAAGAGGCCTCCGAGAGGGCGGCGGCCGACCGGGCCGCACTCGAGCAGGGCCGAGCGGCCGAAGCGCTGCGCCCGGTGCTGGATGCCGTCCGCCGGGCCGAGGTCTTCGCCGAGGGGGCCGCGCGCAGCGCGGCGGAGGCGGAGTCGGCGTGGGACGCGGAGGCTCACGCCGCCGGCATCGCCGATGAGGCCGACCTCGAAGCGATCGTCGAGCGGCTCACGGGCGACCTCGCGGTGTGGACGAACGCCGCAGCGGCGGAGGCGCAGCTGCCCGGGCGCGAGCGCGAGCTCCAGGCGGCGCTCGAGCAGGTCACCGAGCTCGAGGCGGACATGGCGACGCTGGACGCGCAGCGCGCCGCGGTCCCCGGCGAGCTCGCTCGGCTCGACGCCGCGATCGACGAGGCCCGTGAAGCGGCAGCACTTCTCGAGCCGGCACGCACGCGCCTGGCCGAGTGCCGGACTCGCCTCGAGGCAGCTCGCGAAGCCGCGTCGCTGGCGCCGACGATGCAGGCGGCCGAAGCGGCGCACCGCGACGCCGCCGCGGCGGCCGCCGCTGCGGGAACCGCCGTCGCCGCGCTGCTGCAGCGCCGCCTGGAAGGGTACGCGGGGGAGCTCGCCACGACGCTCGTCGACGGAGAGCCGTGTGCTGTGTGCGGCTCGCACGATCACCCGCACCCCGCACCTGCGGCGACCGAGCCGGTGACCGACGACATGCTCACCGACGCCGAGGTCGAGCGCGATGCCGCGGTCACCCGCGAGCGCGCCGCCGCGGACGCCGCCAGAACGCTCCGGGAGCGTCATGCGGATGCCGTGGCCCGTGCCGGCGGCGACGACGTCGAGACGCTCCGGCAGCGGGTCGCCGAAGCCGCCGCCGATCTGGCGGCCGCGCAGGGGGCCGCGGACCGGCGCGATGCGCACGTGGCCGCTCGCGCCGAGCTGGCCGCGCTCGATGCGGATGCCGCGAACGCGCGCGCGGCGCTGGATGCCTCCCTGGCGGAGCATCGGGCACGCACCGCCGCACTTCGCGCCGGCGTCGAGACGCTGCGCGAGACGGTCGCCGCGGCGCGCGGCGAGTTCTCGAGCGTGACGGACCGCGTCGCCGCGACGACACGGCTGCGCGACGCCGCCCGCGCCTGTGCGACCGCCCGCTCCGAGGTCGGTCGTGCGGAGGCGACGCTCGTCACCGCGCGGGCGGACCTCGACCGGGCGATCGCGGCGTCCGTGTTCGACGACGCCGCGTCGGTCTCGGCCGCGCTCGCGGGGCCCGCCGCCCTCGAGGCGCTCGCCGACCGCATCGCGACGCACGAGGCGCAGCTCGCCGCCACACGCGGTCGTGTGCTCGAGCTCGAACTGGAGCTGGCCGGCACGGGCGACGAGCCCGTCGACGTCGCGGCATCCCGCGCCGCCCTCGACGCAGCCGACGCCGCCCGCACCGCGGCGATCGGCGCCGAGCGCGATGCGCAGGCGATCGCCGCCGGACTGCGCGACCTGGTGCAGCAGATCGACGAGGCGAGCACGGGCGTCGCCGAGCGCGCCGCCGAAGCGGCGGCCGTCGCGCGCCTCGCCGACACGGTCGCCGGGCGCGCACCCAACACGATGAAGATGGACCTGGAGACCTTCGTCCTGGCCGCCGAGCTCGAGGAGATCGTCGAGGCGGCCAACGTGCGACTGGGGGACATGTCGGCCGGACGCTATCGGCTGCAGCACACCGACGCCCGCGCCGCCCGCGGCGCGGCCTCCGGCCTCGGGCTGGAGGTCGTCGACGGCTACACAGGGCAGGCGCGACCGGCGCAGTCCCTCTCGGGCGGTGAGACGTTCCTCGCATCGCTGGCCCTGGCGCTCGGCCTCGCGGAGGTCGTCACCGCGCGGGCGGGCGGCGTGCGGCTCGACACCCTGTTCATCGACGAGGGATTCGGCTCGCTCGACGAGGAGACCCTCGAGCTCGCGATGCGGACGCTCGATGAGCTGCGGCAGGGCGGTCGCACGGTCGGCATCATCAGCCATGTCGCGGCCATGAAGGAGCAGCTCCCGGCGCAGCTCACGGTCGAGTCCACCCCGCACGGGCCGAGCGTCATCGTGCAGCCGGCATCCGTCGGAGTCTGATCACGGGCTGGCGTCACCGACCTGTCGACGCCAGCGTGGCGCGAGCGGGCCGCGTGCGTAGGCTGGGGGCGTGAACAGAAGCACCGTATGGACCGTCGTCGGCGTCGTCGTGGCGATCGCCATCGCCTGGATGCTCGTGAACGTGCTGTTCTCGGTGCTGTGGTTCATCTTCAAGCTGGTGATCGTGGCGGTCGTCGCGCTCATCGTGTTCCTCGTGCTCCGCAGCGTCTTCGCGCGGAATCGCTGAGGAGCGCGCGACTCAGACGCCGTAGTCGGCGCGGATGCGTTCGCGGAGCAGCCCGCTGCATGCCGCGACGGTGGCGTTCCAGTCGGTGATCGCGCCGTCCTGGGCGCGGTCGGAGACCGCCTTGAGCACCCGGATGGGCACGCCGAACTGCTGCGCCACCCATGCGTACGCGTAGGTCTCCATGTCGACCAGTCCGGCCCCGAGCGGTCGGATCACGGCGACCGCCTCGGCGTCGTCGACGAAGTGATCCCCCGTGGCGATGGTCACGCCGTCGCTGTCGAGCTCGACGCGGTGGGGCAGCGACACGTGATGACCGACGATGCCGTCGATGTCGGTGACGTCGTGCTGGATCGCCGCATCGATCTCGTACACCGCCACGTCCAGCAGCGGATCGATCGCGCCCGCGGTGCCGACGACCACGACCTCCTCGTACTCGCGGGCGTCGAGCGCGCGGGTCAGCGCGTAGGTCGCCTGGAGCTTGCCCGGTCCGGTGACCAGCCGGTCGAATCCTTCCAGCTGTGGCGGGAACGCGACCAGTTCGCTCTCGAGGGCGGCGACGAGAAGTCTCACCCGATCATTGTCGCAGTCGTCCTGCCGCGCCTGGCGGGTCTGCGGCGGCGATAGCCTGAAACGCGATGGCGAAGACTTCGGCTGCGAACCCGGTACCGGATCACACCGCGGCGATCCCGCTCACGCAGGGGGCACGCTGGCGCGCGTTCTGGGTGTGTGTCGCGGTCGCGGCGATCACGATCCTCGACATGACGAAGGTGAATGTGGCGCTGCCGTCGATCGGCGAGGTGCTCGACGCCGGCTCCACCGAGCTACAACTGATCGTGTCCGGGTTCGTGCTCACCTTCGGACTCGTGCTGGTGCCGATGGGCCGGCTCGGGGACCAGCGGTCGCGCCGCATGCTCTTCGTCGTCGGGTTGTCCCTGTACACCCTCACCAGCATCCTGTGCGCCCTCGCGCCGACCGCGACGGTGCTGCTCGCGGCACGACTGCTGCAGGGCGCGGCGGCGGGCATCCAGATGCCCCAGGTGATCGGCATGGCGCAGGAGCTGTTCCAGGGCAAAGAGCGCGGGCGGGCGTTCGGGCTCTTCGGCGCCACGATCGGCCTCGCCACCGCGTTCGGTCCCACACTCGGCGGACTGCTGATCGCGCTCGGCGGCCCGGACGAGGGATGGCGGCTCATCTTCTGGATGAACGTCCCCCTGTGCCTGGCCGCGATCGTCTTCGCGCTGTGGCTCCTGCCTGACACCCGCACGCGGTCGCGGCGACGGGTGCAGCTCGACCCGGTCGGCGTGCTGCTGTTCGGAGCGAGCGTCGTCGCCCTCATGTGGCCGTTCCTGTTCACCACCGGAGCGCCCACGGACAACCCCGCTCGGTGGTGGCTGCTGGTGGCGTTCGTGCTGTTCACATCGGCGTTCGTCGCGTGGGAGCGGCGATACGCCGCGCGAGGCGGCAGCCCGCTGATCCCGCTCAAGCTCTTCGGCATCGATTCGTTCCGCAACGGCACGCTGCTGCAGACGGCCTACTTCACGGCCGCTCCGGCGATGTTCCTGGTGACGACCCTCTTCCTCCAGATCGGTCTGGGCCTCGAGCCGGTGTATGCCGGCATGGTGTCCATCGGCTTCGCGCTGGCGAGCGCGCTCACCTCGTGGATCGGCGGGAACGTCGTGTCCAGCCACGGCCGAGTCGTGGTGGTATGGGGTCTGCTCGCCGTCCTGGTGTCCATCGGCGGGCTGGTGCTCGCGGCGATCTATGTCGACCCGGTGTGGACCCCGTATGTGATGGCGGCGATCATGACCGTCGGCGGCGCCGGCGGCGGACTGGTCATCGCGCCGAACCAGACCCTGACCCTCGTGGACGTCCCCGTCAAGCAGGGCGGTCTCGCCGGTTCCGTCGGACAGCTCGGACAGCGCGTCGGCACCGCGATCGGCACGGCGGTCGCCCTGTCGCTGTTCTACGCGACGATCTACCGCGAGTCCGGCGAGCACGACGACCACGTCGTGTACCACGACGCCTACGCGTTCGGGATGCTGTCGGTCGCGGTGTTCCTGGCGCTCGCGTTCATCGTGGCGGTGATCGACCTGACGGCACGGCGCAAGAAGATGCAGCGGAACGTCAGCGACGCAGAGACAGCGGTCCCATGACCGAGCGGCGCCGGTCGCGCACCCAGCGCGCGTGCGACGCGCGGAACTCCTCCCGCGTGGTGAAGCGGTAGCGGTACGACACCGCCCGCACCCAGCGAGGCCGCTCGCCGCCGAACGGGTCATGGGCGAGCAGGCGCAGCGTCGGGGCGTCGGCTTCGAGCAGCCGCACCAGGAACATGGTGAACCAGTCCTCGAGCGACCGGCCGAGCGGCAGGAACCACATGAGCCAGTCCAGACGCAGATGGTACGGGGCGAACTGTCCGGGGATGCGGTGCACGTCGCCGGGCTTGCCCTTGAACTCGTACTCCCGCCAGTGGGCGGTCAGCGGGTCCTCGTCGAGCGTCCCCTCGACGACGATCTCGATGCGCTGCTTCGTCACGGTGCCGAAGGCTCCGTAGGCGTTGGCCAGCTGCCACCGATTGAAGCTGGCGTTCATGAGCTGGCGCCGGGCGAACAGGTTCCGCAGCGGCCACCAGCTGACCACGACGTAGAGCAGACCGACCGCCGACGTGACGATCACCCAGGGCAGCGGCATCCCGTCGATGACCCATGGCGCATTCGTCTCCGCGGCTCGCGGCGCGGCGCCGATCCCGGGAATGCCGACGGCCGAGAAGCCGAGGACCACGGTGATCCAGTTCAGCCACGCGAAGTTGCCGGTCACCACGAGCCACAGCTGCGTGCCGATCACGATGGCTGCGGCGACCGCGCCGACGACAGCCGGCACGGGTCCGGGGACCCACAGGCCCAGGATGGGGGCGAAGAGGAACCAGGGCGCCACCAGCTGGGCGAAGTGGTTGCCGAGCACTTCACCTTTGTGGAACCACCGCGGCAGCAGATGCGCCTGCCGGCTGAGGGGACCGGGCATCGGCTGGGTCTCGTGGTGGTACGTCAGCGCGGTGAGGTCGCGCCACTCGCTGCCGCCGCGGATCTTGATCATGCCGGCGCCGAACTCCAGCCGGAACACCAGCCACCAGAACAGGACGATCACCACGGTCGGAGGTGGCTGATCGTTCGAGCCGAGGAACGCCGCGAGGAATCCCGCCTCGAGCAGCAGCATCTCCCACCCGAAACCGTAGAAGGTCTGGCCGATGCTCGTGATCGACATGTAGCCCAGCCACAGCGCGAGGAAGCACAGCATCGGCACCCACGGCGGACCGAGCTGCGGGATGCCGGCGACCAGCGCGCCGGCCACGACGATGCCGGCCACGCACAGGGCGACCAGGCGCCGGTCGGTGTAGCGCACGTACAGGAAGAGCGTGGGGCGCAGCATCCGGCGCGCTCTCGGCGACGAGCGCGCCCAATCCAGCAGCTCGGGCGCCGGGAGGAGGCCGTGCTCGCCCAGCAGCGGGCGGAACTGGTTCAGTGTCGAGACGAACGCGACGACGAAGAGCGCCGCGATGCCACGCTGCAGCACCTCGCGTGCGAACTCGAAGTCGACCGCCGCGAAACCGTCCATGGGCTCACCTCACGCGGAATCCTGCCACCGCCGCTTCTGCGCCAGGGGAGGGGTGGACAGCTCCGGCGGTGCGCGCTAACCGCGACCGCGGTGGCAGCGGTCACTCCTCCACGAGCTCGGGCAGCGCCGCCTTCAACTCGGCGATCCACGCGTTCGCATTGCCGTCGGAGGGCGCACGCCAGTCGCCGCGGGGCGACAGCGATCCGGCGGGCGAGACCTTCGGTCCGTTGGGGATCGCGGAGCGCTTGAACTGCGCGAAGGCGAAGTATCGCTTCAGGAACACCTGCAGCCACTTCACGATCGTGGGCAGGTCGTAGGCGTACCGGTCCTCGTCGGGGAATCCCGGGGGCCATGCGCCGGCGTCGGCATCCCGCCACGCGTGCCACGCGACGAAGGCGATCTTCGACGGACGGAACCCGAAGCGGAGGATGTTGTAGAGCGCGAAGTCGTGCAGCGCGTAGGGGCCGATGCGCTCCTGCGTGGACTGCATCTTCCCGTCCTGGCCTGCCGGCACCAGCTCGGGGGAGATCTCGGTGTCGAGCACCGACTGCAGCACGGCCGCCTCGGTGTCGTCGACGCCCTCCCGATGGGCGATCACCCAGCGGATGACGTGCTGGATCAGCGTCTTGGGGACGCCGGCGTTGACGGCGTAGTGGCTCATCTGGTCGCCGACGCCGTACGTGGCCCAGCCGAGTGCCAGTTCCGACAGGTCGGAGGTCCCGATGACGAGGCCCCCGTTCTGGTTGGCCAGGCGGAACAGGAAGTCGGTGCGGATGCCGGCCTGCACGTTCTCGAAGGTCACGTCGTGCACCGGCTCCCCCTGGGCGAACGGATGCCCGATGCCCTGCAGGATCTCCGTGGCGGCCGGCCGGATGTCGATGGTCTCGATCGTCGCTCCGACGGCCTCGGCGAGGGCGATGGCGTTGGACTTCGTGTGCTCGCTCGTGGCGAAGCCGGGCATCGTGTACGCCAGGATGTCGCTGCGCGGTCGACCCATGCGGTCCATCGCCCGCGCGACCACCAGCAGCGCATGCGTGGAGTCCAGACCGCCGCTGACTCCGATGACCGGCTTCGGGTCGCCGATCGCGCGCATGCGCTGCACCAGGCCGGAGACCTGGATGTTGAACGCCTCGTAGCAGTCCTGTGCGAGCCGGCCGGGGTCGTCGGGGACGAAGGGGAACCGGTCCAGCGGCCGGCGCAGGTCGATCTCGCCCGCCGGCGGGTCCAGCTCGAAGTGCACCGTCCGGAAGATCCCGTTCGTGGCGGCCAGGGGCGAGGCATCCGTCCCCAGGGTGCGTCGGTTGTCGTCGAACGTGCCCTGCCGCAGACGCTCCTGGCGCAGACGGTCCAGGTCGATGTCGGCGATGGACGCCCGGGGGCCGTCGGGGAAGCGCTCGGTGTCGGCCAGCAGGAGGCCGCCCTCGTAGATCATCGTCTGCCCGTCCCACGAGACCTCGTTCGTGGACTCGCCCATGCCGGCTGCCGCATACGCGTATGCCGCGAGGCAGCGCAGCGACTGCGATTGGCACAGGGTGTTGCGGTCCTCGGCGCGCGCGATCGTGATGGGACTGCCGCTGAGGTTGAGCAGCACCGTCGCTCCTGCCAGTGCCGCCCGCGACGACGGCGGGATCGGGACCCAGTAGTCCTCGCACACCTCCGCGTGCACGACGAGCCCGGGAACGTCCAGTGCCTCGAAGAGCAGGTCGGGTCCGAACGGCGCCTCGAGCTCTCCCACCCGGATGTCCTGGCCGCACTGGTCGTCGCCCGGGGCGTACCAGCGTCGCTCGTAGAACTCGCGGTAGTTCGGCAGGTACGACTTCGGCGCCACACCGAGCAGCTCGCCGCGGTGGATCACGACCGCGCAGTTGTAGAGGCGGTTCCGGTGGCGCAGCGGCGCGCCCACCACCAGCATCGGCAGCAGGTCGACGGATGCCTCGACCAGCCGCTCGATCGCCTGCTCGACCGCGTCCAGGACGGCGTCCTGCATCACGAGGTCCTCCAGCGAATAACCCGTGAGGCACAGCTCCGGGAACACCGCCACGGCGACCGACTCCGCGTCGCACGCGCGCGCCGACGCCAGCACCGCGTCGGCGTTCGCGGCGGGGTCGGCGATCGAGACGGGGATGGTGCAGGCGGCGACGCGGGCGAACCCGTGACGGTACACGTTCTCGAACGGCAGGGTCATGCGCCCAGTCTGTCAGTCCCGTGTCGCCGCCGGGCAGGGGTTGCGCTCGGCGCTGCAGCCCCGGCGCGGGACCGGGCGCCCGGAGGTGTCGGACGCCGCGATTAGGGTCGATGAGGAGAAGGGCGGGTATGCGATACATCGAGGACGAGGGCCGGATCGTCTGGAGCGCCAGCGATCTCAAAGCGGCGGCGGAGTGCGAGTTCGCGTGGCTCCGTGCGATCGACGCGAAGCTGGGCCGGATCGCGCCGGTCGAGGAGCCCGAGGACCTCACGCTCGAGCGCGCCGGCCGCCTCGGCACCGTCCACGAGCAGCGCGTCCTCGCCGACTACGTCACGCGCTTCGGGGACGGGGTCGTGGAGATCCCCGAGACCCGCTCCTCGGATGCCGCCGGCCTCGCGGACGCGGTCGCCCGGACCAATGCGGCCCTCGCGTCCGACGCGGACGTCATCTACCAGGCGGCGTTCTCGACGGACGACTTCGTCGGCTTCGCGGACTTTCTCGTGCGGGACCGAACCGAGGCATCCGCGCCGTGGATCGTGCAGGACACCAAGCTGGCCCGCCACGCGCGCGTCACCGCGCTGATGCAGCTGGCGGCATACGTCGCCCAGCTCGACAGGCTCGGCATCCCGCGGTCCGGCCGCGTGCAGCTGCTCCTGGGCGACGGCAGCGTGAGCGAGCATGAGGTCGATGACCTCATGCCGGTGTTCGGTCTGCGGCGAGAGCGGCTGGCCGCGCTCATGGCCGATCGGCGGGTCGACCTCGGCGTGGGCGGCGAGCCGATCGCATGGGGCGATCCGCGGGGCGAGCTGGGCGTCGTGGCGTGCGGCCGGTGCGCGACGTGCGACGCCGAGGTCGTGGCATCGCGCGACCTGCTCCTGGTGGCCGGCATGCGGCCCGTTCAGCGCGAGCGCCTCCGCGCCGCGGGGATCACGACGATCGACGAGCTCGCGGAGGCGACGTCGTCGCCGGCCGGCATGAACCCCGATGCCTTCCGCATGCTCACCACCCAGGCGCGCCTGCAGCTGGCGAGCCCGGCGGGAACGCCGCCGCTCGTGGTGCGGCCTGCCCCTGCCGCCGACGAGGACGGCACGGTGCCGGGGGCCGCTCCCGCGGTCCCGATCTTCGAGGTGGTCGCCGCCCACGCCCTCGCCGCCCTGCCGCGGCCCGACCACGGCGACCTCTTCTTCGACTTCGAAGGGGACCCGCTGCACACCGAAGCGAACCCGCCGGGTCGCGAGGGCGAGCCGACGCGGTGGGGCATCGACTACCTCTTCGGCTGGGTCGACACCCGTGAGCAGTACACGGCGCTGTGGGCGCACTCCTTCGACGACGAGAAGCGTGCTCTCGAGACCTTCCTCGACATCGTCCACCTGCGGCGCCAGCAGTACCCCGGCATGCACATCTACCACTACGCGCCGTACGAGCCGACGCACCTGCTCGCGATGGCGGCGCGCCACGGGGTCCGGGAGGCGGACGTCGACCGGCTGCTGCGCGACGGCGTCTTCGTCGATCTGTACCCGGTCGTGCGACGCGCGCTGCGGGTGGGATCCCGGTCGTACTCGATCAAGAAGCTGGAGCCGCTGTACATGGGCGCCGAGGTGCGGACCAGCGACGTCCAGAAGGGCGACGAGTCGATCGTGCGGTACGTCCAGGCGCGCGCGCTGCTGGCCGACGGCGACCGGGCCGGAGGCGAGGAGATCCTCGCCGACCTCGCCGACTACAACCGCTACGACTGCGTGTCGACCCTTCGCCTGCGCGACTGGCTGGTGGACCGCGCCCGCGAGGCGGGTCTGCGCCCGTCGCCGAACCCGGAGCCCGGGGAAGCCGTCTACGAGCCCTCCTCGCGCGCGCAGGCGCTGGAGAGGCTCGCCGCTGAGCATCCCGAGAGCTCTGTCCACGCTCAGACCCTCCGGCTCGGTGCGGCAGCGATCGACTATTACCCGCGCGAGGCGAAGTCGTTCTGGGCGACCCACTTCCTGCGCCTGCGCGAGCCGGTGTCGCTGTGGGAGGAGACCCGCGACGTCGTGGTCCTCGACGCGGCCCGCAGCCGCGTGCTCGAGGATTGGCATCGCGAGGAGGGGCACCGCACCGACAGCCGTGTGCTGGAACTGCGCGGCGAGCCGGCGCCGGGAACGCGCCTGAGTGAGGGTGCGAGCCCGTTCGCGCTGTACGAGCTGCCGGCGCCGTTCCCGTTCGAGGCGTCGCCGCGATGGATCCATGCCGACCATCGCGTCACCGTGCGTGAGGTCCTCGAGGATGGCGCGATCGTGGAGGAGCACGCCGTCGAGGGGTTCACCTGGTCCGAGCTCCCGATCGCCCTGACACCCGCCTCTCCGCCGCGCGCGCTCAACCAGCAGGTGGCGATCGACGCCTGGGCCGACAGTGTGATCACCGCCGCTCCGGATCTCCCCGCCGACCCGGCGACCGACATCCTGTGCCGTCGCCCTCCGCGCACCGTGTCGGGAGCGCTCGCGGAGTCCTCCGGCGATGACGTGGACGCCATCGTGCAGGCGGTGGCCGATCTCGACCGGAGCTACCTCGCTGTCCAGGGCCCGCCCGGCACGGGCAAGACGTACGTGGGTTCGCACGTCATCGCGCGGCTCGTGCGGGAGAAGCGGTACCGGATCGGTGTGGTGGCGCAGTCGCACGCGGTCATCGAGAACATGCTCGACCGGGTCGTCGCAGCCGGTGTGCCCGCCGAGCTCGTCGGCAAGGCGCCGAAGGACGAGGCGGCCACCGTCGCCTTCACACCGCTGCGGAAGAACGCCGTCGCCGAGTTCGCCGCCGCGCACGCCGACACCGGCTTCGTCCTCGGCGGCACCGCGTGGGACTTCAGCCACGAGGGACGCATTCCACGAGGAAGCCTCGATCTGCTCGTGATCGACGAGGCGGGTCAGTTCTCGCTCGCCTCCACCATCGCCGTCTCGCTCGCCGCCTCCCGCCTGCTGCTGCTCGGCGACCCGCAGCAGCTGCCGCAGGTCAGTCAGGGCACGCATCCCGAGCCGGTGGACACATCGGCTCTCGGGTGGGTCATGGACGGCTCCGACGTGATCCCGCCCGAGTACGGGTATTTCCTGGCTCGCTCGTGGCGCATGCATCCCGCCGTCGCCGCCCCCGTCTCGACGTTGTCGTACCGGGGCGAACTCGCGGCGCAGCCGCTGACAGCGCTGCGGTCCATCGACGGCATCCAGCCGGGCCTGCGCCCGATCGCCGTCCGTCACCATGGCAACGCCACGCAGTCGCCGGAAGAGGCGGCGGTCGTCGTCGAGCTCGTGCGCGACCTCATCGGCCGCGCCTGGACCGACATCCGCATCGGCGAACGAGGCGAGGCGGAGCGGTGTCCTGCCCGCCCGCTGGAGCCGAGCGACATCATCGTCGTCACGCCGTACAACGCCCAGCAGCTCCTGGTCGAGCAGGCGCTCGCCCGGGCCGGCTATCCGACGGTGCCGGTCGGCACGGTGGACCGCTTCCAGGGCCAGGAGGCCGCCGTCGCCATCGTGTCGCTTGCGGCGTCCTCGGGTCGCGACGCGCCGCGCGGCCTGGAGTTCCTGCTGCTGCGCAACCGTCTGAACGTCGCGATCTCCCGCGCCATGCACACCGCGTACCTCGTGCACGCGCCGGCCCTCCTCGACGACCTCCCGCACACCCCCGAAGGTGTCGCCCGGCTCAGCGGCTTCGCACGTCTTGTGGGGCGCGGGTGACCGGCGCGTAGACTCGCGACAAGCCGGCGACAGGGGGAGTTATGGCCGACGAGGCACCGCGGCAGTTCGAGATCGACCTTCCGCCCGAGCACATCGGCGGCGCGTACGCCGACTTCGCGAACGTGTGGCACACGCCCACGGTGTTCGTGATGGACTTCCTCACCCTGGCCCAGCCGCCGCGCGAGCACGTCGACGTCGACACCGGGCAGCGGCAGACCATCGTCCCCGCTCGCGTGGTGAGCCGCATCCGCATCCCTCCCGAGCAGGTGTTCGAGCTCGCGAAGGCCCTGACCCAGCAGCTGGAGTTCTGGGAGCAGGAGACCGGCCGTCGCAGCGACCAGGGTCCGCCGCTCGGGGACTGACGGGCGCGCGGTTGCAGCTAGGCATCCATCACGCATCTGTCAACCCCGTAGGGGGGTGGATTCGGCGATCGTAGCCTGACAGGGCGTCCGAGGGGCGCTGGCGCGGCATCCGTTCGGCGAGGGGCGGGTGTCGCGCCCTTTCCCGGGGTCTGGCTGAGCTTCGCTCAGACGGTGCCGTAAAGCCGGTCGCCGGCGTCGCCGAGGCCCGGGACGATGTAGCCCTTCTCGTTCAGGCGCTCGTCGAGGGCGCCGAGGACGAGAGTGACGTCGCGGCCGTCGACCTGCTTCTCGATCGCGGCCACCCCCTCGGGAGCGCCGAGCAGGCAGATGGCCGTGACGTCCTGCGCACCCCGGCGGAAGAGGAACTCGATCGCCGCGCCGAGCGACCCGCCGGTGGCGAGCATCGGGTCCAGCACGAAGCACTGGCGGTCGCTGAGGTCCTCCGGCAGACGCTCCGCGTAGGTCGACGGCTCGAGCGTCTCCTCGTTGCGGACCATCCCGAGGAACCCCACCTCGGCGGTCGGGATCAGTTTGACCATGCCTTCGAGCATGCCCAGGCCCGCGCGCAGGATCGGCACGACGATCGGCCGCGGCTCCCCGATCTTGACGCCCATCGTCTTGGTCACCGGCGTCTGGATCTCGATCGGCGCCACCCGCACATTGCGCGTCGCCTCGTACGCCAGCAGGGTCACGAGCTCCTCGGTCAGCTGGCGGAACACCGGCGACGAGGTGCGCGCGTCGCGCAGCACCGTGAGCTTGTGGGTGATGAGAGGGTGGTCGGCGACGTGCAGGCGCATATGCCCAGGGTAGTCCGTGAGCGGCGGCGGGCCCGGTGCCCGTCGAGGTCTACGCTCGTGCTGTGCACGTCCTCCCCGCCGACACCGCCGCAATGGAAAGGGCCCTCGCCCTGGCGGCCGACGCCGGACGGGCGGGCGACGTCCCGGTCGGGGCCGTGGTGACGGATGCCGCCGGCACGGTGATCGGCGAGGGGCGCAACCTTCGCGAGCTCACGCATGATCCGACCGCGCACGCCGAGGTCGTCGCGCTGCGGGAAGCGGCTGTCGCCCGGCAGTCCTGGAACCTCGAGGGCTGCTCACTGGTGGTGACCCTCGAGCCATGCGTCATGTGCGCGGGCGCGGTGCTGCAGTCACGTGTGTCCCGCCTGGTGTTCGGAGCCTGGGACGACAAGGCGGGGGCGGCGGGCTCGGC
>JAPSKH010000006.1 GCA_031177765.1 Microbacterium sp.
TACCGCTCGATGACCGTGGCGGCGGCATCGCTCGCGGTGCGGTCGTACAGCGCGAGACCGGTGGGCTCGTGGCGGAGGCGCGTCACGGGATCCGCCCCTGGATGCCGTCGGCCAGGTCCTGCAGCAGGCGCGCAGCCGGTGCGGGCAGCGCGGGGTCGACGTGCGGCCATGCCTCGCAGTCGCGTGTCAGCGCGACGAAGTCGGCGCCCAGATCAGCCGCACGGCCCCGGATGCGCGTCAGAGCCCCTTCGATCGCGACGTCGATGGCCGGCTCCGGAGCGAGCGCGATCATGACACCCTGCGCTGGGGCGCCGCCTGCTCGAAGAGGTGGAGCTGCTCCGCCTGGAGCACGAGCCACGGGCTGAAGGCCCAGGGGGTGGCGATGATCGACGCCGCGAGCGCGCCGGGCTCGACCCATTGCGCGTCGACGACCTCGAGGGGGTTGAGAACGGGCTCCTCGTCGGCTCGTGCGGTGTACACGGGGCACACCTCATGCTCGACGATGCCGTTGGCGTCGGTCGCGCGGTAGCGGAAGAGCGGGAGCGCGAGCTCGATGTCGGACAGTGTCAGCCCGAGCTCGTAGTCCGCGCGACGGCGGACCGCCGCGAGCAGCGGCTCGGCAGGCCGAGGGTGTCCGCAGAAGGAGTTGGTCCACACCCCGGGCCACGTGCGCTTGTCGAGCGCGCGTCGAGTGACCAGCACCTCGCCGTGGCGGTTGACGACATGGCACGAGAAGGCCAGGTGCAGCGCGGTGTCCGTCCCGTGCACACTGCTCTTGAGCGCGGTGCCGATCGCTCTCCCGTCCTCATCGAGCAGGACCACCTGGTCGTCGTCGGTCATCGCCCCTCCTAAGATCGCTAGCTTAGCTAGCGATAAGTGTTGTGCGATGCTACAACGGGGGAGGAGGAACGTCCATGAGCTTGACGCAGCGGTGGGTGCCGCAGTCGTCGCACGACCGCGCCATCATGCGCGTGCTCACGTCCATCCGCGCGCTCAGCGACGCGATGGACCGCATGCACAGCGGCATGAAGGACGACATGGACATGAACGGCAGCGACCTGGCCGCTCTGCGCATGCTCGTCATGCGCGAGCAGGAGGGGCGCCTCGTCAGCCCCCGCGACATCGCCGATCACCTGCGGATCTCCACCGCCTCCACGACGAAGCTCCTGGACCGTCTCACCGCGTCCGGGCACATCGAGCGCCGGCCGCATCCCACGGACCGGCGGGCGCGGATCGTGGTGCTGACGCAGCTGTCGCGCAACGACTTCTTCCGCCTGTACGGCGAGCGTCTCCGCGCCATGCGGTCGGTCGCGGGGGAGTACGGCGAGACCGAGCTGGCCGTGATCGCGCGGTTCCTCGGCGAGGTGACCGACGCCCTCGACCCCACACGCTGACGCGGCCGGATCCTTGGGGGCACAGTCCCGCGCCGGTCCCGGAACAGCAACAAGAAGAGGGCGTCCCTGGCGGGACGCCCTCTTCTTTTCTTGTTGCGGGGACAGGATTTGAACCTGCGACCTCTGGGTTATGAGCCCAGCGAGCTACCGAGCTGCTCCACCCCGCGGCACAAGAAATGAGCTTAGCACGGGCCGGCGCGGGTCGCGAATCGAGCCGGGCCGGCTTGCTGGCGGAGGCACCGCACGCGAGGATGGTCGGCATGCTTGCCGAGCGCGATCCCGACGTGCGCGACGACCACGACGACGGACGCAACGAGTCACCCGCAGAACGCGCCGATCGGAACTGGAACGAGGTGCTGCAGGAGCTGCGAGTGCTGCAGACCGGCACGCAGATCCTCACCGGCTTCCTGCTCGCGCTGGCTTTCCAGCCGGCCTTCGACGACTTGAACGACGGTCAGCGCGCCGCTTATCTCGGCCTCGTCGTCCTCTCGGCAGTGAGCTCGATCGTCGCGCTGACGCCGGTGGCCATGCACCGCGTGCTGTTCCAGCAGCGTGCGAAGCGGGAGGTGGTCCGGTACGGTCATGTCGCGCTGGTCACCGCGCTGCTGACGGTGTCGCTGCTGGTCGTGGGCGTCGTGGGCTTCGTCTTCGACGTCGTGCTCGGGGGCGCGGCGGTGTGGTGGGTCCTGGCGGCGCTCGCGGTGATGATCATCGCGCTCTGGGTGGTCCTGCCTGTCAGTGTGCGGATGAAGAAGCGAACGGACAGGGGACCCGGATGACCGAGACGATCGCCGTCGGCGTCGCCCAGTTCGCGCCGACCGCCGACACAGCGGCGAACCTGTCGACGATCCGGCAGCTCACGGCCACCGCAGCCGCGCGCGGCGCTCGCGTCGTGGTCTTCCCCGAGTACTCCAGCTACTTCGTCGACCCCTTCGACGCCTCCCTCGCCGAGCACGCGCAGGAACTCGACGGGACGTTCGTCCGGGAGCTGGGATCGATCGCCCGAGATCACGACGCGGTCGTGGTGGCGGGTCTGCTCGAGCGGGCCGCCGACGACCGCCGGGTCCGCAACACCGTGGTCGCTGTGGGCGGTGACGGCCTGCTCGCGCACTACCGCAAGCTGCACCTGTACGACGCGTTCGGCCAGCGCGAGTCGGACTGGGTGCAGGCGGGGGACCTGGATGAGCCGCGGACGTTCGAGACGGGCGGGCTGCGTTTCGGACTCATGACCTGCTACGACCTGCGGTTCCCCGAGGTGGGGCGCCTCCTGGCCGACGCGGGCGCCGACGTGTTCCTCGTGCCGGCCGAATGGGTCCGAGGCCCGCTGAAGGAGCACCACTGGCGGACGCTGCTGCACGCGCGGGCGATCGAGAACACCGTGTTCGTGGCCGCCGCCGACCACCCGCCGCCCCTCGGGGTCGGACATTCATCGGTGGTCGACCCGCAGGGCGTGGAACTGGCCGCGGTGGGCACGGCGACCGACGTCGCGGTCGCTCATCTGGATGTCACGGCCGTCGAGCGCGTGCGCCGAGTGAACCCTTCGCTGCGCCTGCGTCGACTCGGCGTCGTGCCTCGTGAGGCCTGACCGTCAGCCGAGAGCGGAGAGGCGGGATGCCGCCTCCTCCAGCACGTCCACGCGCTTGCACGCGGCGAAGCGCACGAGCGTCGCGTAGTCGGGCCGGCGGCCGGGCGTGACGAACGCGGTGAGCGGGATCGCCACCACTCCGGCGCGCTCCGGAAGGGCGCGGCAGAATGCCGCGGCATCCGTGACACCCAGGGGGCGCGCGTCGGCGACCGTGAAGTAGGAGCCTGCCGGCGTCGAGACCTCGAACCCCGCGGTGCGCAGACCTGCACCCAACAGGTCCCGCTTCGTCCGGAGTGCGCCGGCGATGCCGCTGAAGAAGGCATCGTCCAGCCGCAGTCCGGTCGCGATGGCGGGCTGGAACGGGCTGCCGTTGACATAGGTGAGGAACTGCTTGACGGCGAGCACCGCATCCACCAGCGGAGCCGGGCCGCTGATCCAGCCGATCTTCCACCCCGTCGTGGAGAAGGTCTTGCCGCCGGAGGAGATCGTGAGCGTCCGCTCCCACGCACCAGGACGGGTCGCGATCGGGACGTGCGGACGATCGAACACGAGGTGCTCGTAGACCTCATCGGTGACGATGACGGCGTCGTGGCGGTCGGCGAGCCGGACGATCTCGTCCCGGATCTCGTCGTCGAGCATCGCTCCGGTGGGATTGTGCGGGTCGTTGACCAGGATCACGCGGGTGCGGTCCGTCACGGCGGCGCGCAGGTCGTCGAGGTCGGGCCGGAAATCCGGCCACCGCAACGGCACCGTCACCAGACGGGCTCCGGCAAGAGCGGCCACGGCTGCGTAGGAGTCGTAGAAGGGCTCGAGGACGACGATCTCGTCGTCCGGCTCGCCCAGCAGCGCCAGAAGCGCCGCCGCGAGCGCCTCCGTGGCGCCGGCGGTGACGATGACATCCCGCTCGGGGTCGAGGCGAAGGCCGTAGAAGCGCTGCTGATGCTCGGCGATCGAGGCACGCAGATCCGGGATGCCGCGCCCCGGCGGGTACTGATTCACCCCGTTCGCGATGGCCGCCCGGGCGACCTCGAGCACCTCGGAGGGCCCGTCCTCGTCGGGGAAGCCCTGACCGAGATTGATCGCCCCGGTTCGCGCCGCGAGGGCCGACATCTCGGCGAAGATGGTGGGGTGGATCGACCCGTCCGAACCGACGAGTCCGGCACCGGCGGCCGTGCGGTGCCACGCTCCGGGGATCTGTCGCATCGCTTCACGGTACAGCGCCACGGTCCTGGGTCCGCTCAGGCTGATCGCATAGTCGGGTCCCATTCCCGGCATAAGAAACGCACAGCATCGGTGGGCACAGTGGTGAGTGCTTGGCAGAAGGAGCAATCATGAGTGAGATCCAGGGGGAGCGCCCCGAGGACCAGATCCCGTCGACCGGGTCCGAGGCCTCGACCGCATCGCAGCCTTCCACCGCCGGCGCTGACACGACTCCGGCGGCCGCCGGAGATCCGGCGCCGACGTGGGCCGCCGGTCCCGTGCCGCCGGTGCCGAACATGCCCGCAGCGGCGGCCGCTCAGCAGATGCCGCCCTCGCCGCACGCGGGACACTCCGGCGCGGCCGGCGCGACCCAGCCGGTTCCCCCCGCGGGCTACCCCGCCGGCCCCCATGCCTACGCGCGTCCCCAGGGATACGCCGGACAGCCCGCCGGCCACCACGGCGGCTTCGCCGGCCAGCACGGTGCCGCGTTCGGCGTCCGCGCCGGCGACACGCAGCCGACCGTTCCGCTCGGCGGCGGTCGCGACGGCGCGGAGGGCGACCCGACCGCCACCTCGTCCTCAGCCGGATCGCGCAAGTCCTCCGGCGCGGGCAAGATCGTGAGCCTCATGGTCGCCGCGGCGATCGTCGGAGGCACCGCGGGGCTCGGAGGCGCGTACGCGGGCGTCAACTGGTTCGCACCCGAGAACGCCGCTCCGGCAGCCGGTCCCAGCACCGTCACGGTGAACGACACCGAGTCGGTCAACCAGACCACCGGCATCGCGGCGAAGGTCGTGCCGAGCGTCGTGACGATCGAGGCGACGAGCTCGGCCGGCGCTGGGACCGGCTCGGGCGTCGTGCTCACGGAGGACGGCTACGTCGTCACCAACACCCACGTCGTGACGCTCGATGGGGCCACAGGCGACGCGGCGATCCGCGTCACCACCTCCGACGGCCGCGTGTACGACGCCGAGGTCGTGGGGCTCGACCCGATGTACGACCTCGCGGTCATCAAGCTCACGGATGCCGAAGGCCTCACGCCGATCGAATTCGCCGACTCCAGCGATCTCAATGTCGGCGACAGCGCGATCGCCGTGGGGGCGCCGCTCGGGCTCGCGAACACCGTCACGACCGGTATCGTCAGCGCGCTGAACCGATCGATCTCGATCGCATCCGCCGCCGCCCCCGACACCGGTGACGGGGAGCAGAACCAGGAAGACGACGGACAGGGCGAGCAGGGTCCGTTCCGGTTCGATTTCGGTCAGCCCGATCAGCAGCAGACGCCGACGCAGACGATCTCCATCGCGGTCATCCAGACCGATGCCGCCATCAACCCTGGCAACTCCGGGGGCGCGCTGGTCGACTCGGAGGGGAAGCTCATCGGCATCAATGTGGCGATCGCCACCGCGGGCGGCGCCACCTCCGAAGGCTCCGGCTCCATCGGCGTGGGCTTCTCCATCCCGTCCGACATCGTTCAGCGCATCACGGACGAGATCATCGACAACGGCGAGGCGACGCACGGACTGCTCGGGGCGAGCGTCCAGCCCGCCGGGTCCGTGGAGGGCTCGACCATCACCGGCGCCTACATCGCCGAGGTGGTCGCCGACGGCGCGGCGGACCGGGCGGGACTGCGTGAGGGGGACATCGTGACCGGCTTCAACGATCTGCCGATCACCGACGCGACCGACCTCACCGCCCAGGTGCGCGCGGCCGCCGCCGGCAGCGAGGCCACCATCACGTACGTGCGCGACGGTGAGACCCGCACGGTCGATGTGACGCTCGGCGCGCTCGAGCAGTAGCACCGACAGGGGACGCCATCCCGCGAGCGATAGGCTCGCGGGATGGCGTCCTTCTCGTTCGGCGCGGGGAACGCGAGAAAGCTCGCGGGCATCCCGCTGTATGCCGCCGGGCGCATCCTCACACTTCTGATCCCACGATCCCGCGACGAGTGGGTGTTCGGCTGCGGCGCAGGCATCGGCGACGGCGCGCTGGCGCTGTGGCGAGTCGCCGCGGCGCGCGGCCGGCGCGCGGTCTGGCTCGTGGGAAGCGAGCGTGAGGCGCGGGATGCCGCAGCCCTGGGCATCCCGACCCTCCGCAAGACGTCGCTGCGAGGACTGTGGCGGACGGCGCGGGCTCGCGTGGTCGTCGTGACGCACGGGTTCGGCGACGTGAACCGCTACGTCGTGTCGGGCGCGTTCGTGGTGCAGCTCTGGCACGGCATCCCGCTCAAGAGGATCGGCCTGGATTCGCCCGAGACGCTCCGCGTGCCGGCGGTCATCGAAGGCACGCCGCTCGCCGCGCCGCTGCGTGCGCTGCTGCGTGCGATGTTCCGGTCCGCCGCCCGCCGCATCCGTGTGCTGCCGGCCGCGTCGCACCTCGTGCGCGGCCGGCTGGAGTCGGCGTTCGCCCTGCCGGACGGCCGGGTGCCCGTCACCGGCGAGCCGAGGGTCGACGTGCTTCTGGCCGGCGAGCGGTCGGAGCGCCGAGCCGCGGCGCACGCGCTGATCGCCGGGGCATGCCCGGGGATCGACACCACGGGCCGCTTCGTGCTCTACGCGCCGACGTGGCGGGACGGCGCCCCCGATCCCGCGGTGCCCACGCGCGCGGAGTGGACGCGCATCGTCGAGGTCCTCACGCGGCACGACGCCACGCTCCTCGTGCGCTCGCACCCGCTGGGGGCCGGCGACTACGCCCCGCCGTTCCGGACCGACCGCGTCCGACCGTTCGGCAGTGATCTGGTGGCCGACGTCACCCCCGCGCTCCCCGCGCTCGATGCGCTGGTCACCGACTACTCCTCGCTGATCTTCGACGCGGCGCTGGTGCCTCTGCCGGTGATCTTCCTCGCGCCCGATGTCGAGGACTACGCCCGCCGCCGCGGGTTCTACGGCGCCTATGACGACATCGCGGGCGACGGATGCGCCCGCGACTGGGACGACGCGGCGGGCCAGCTGGATGCCGTCCTCGGGGACGAGGGGGAGCGCGAGCGCCGCGTCGACCGCGCCGCGGCGCTGAGCGCGCGCGTGCATGCGTTCCGTGACGGTCGCAGTGCCGAGAGGGTGTACCGTGCGATTCTGGCCGGTGCCGATGGGATCGACGGGGAGACCAACCCGGCGGAGGGAGATCGATGATCGACGCGCGCTTCACGACCGACCAGGGAGCGGTCCTCGTGCTCTCCGGCCAGGGCGAGCGTCCCGCAGCGGTCGAGCTCGTCGGCCCCCGCGCGCGCGTCGCGGCGGCGCTGACGGGCCGGGGCAAGACGTGGCGCGCCGTGCTGCCGCTGCGGGCGGCGCGCTGGGGCGGACCGGAGCTGCCGCTGCCGGCCGGCACCTATGAACTCCGCGTGACGGCTGCCGAGAGCCGGGAGACCCTCCCTCCGGCAGCGCTGCCCCTGACGCAGCTCGGAACGCTGCGTGCTCAGCTGGACGGCTGGACACTGCGAGTCGGTCCGCCGATCGATCCGGCGTACGATTCCGGCGAGGGTCAGGCGGCGCTGGAACGCCGCTACGCGACGCGGTCGGGCGACCTCGAGAACGCGGTCTTCTTCGAGAGCTTCTACGGACGCAACGCCAGCTGCAACCCGCTGGCGATCGATCGCGAGCTGGCTCGCCGCGTGCCGGGTCTGACGCGGTACTGGAGCGTCGTCGACCTGTCCGTCGCGGTGCCAGAAGGGGCCGTCCCGGTGGTCGAGGGCAGCCCGGAATGGTGGCGTGCCCGAGGCTCGGCGCGGCTGCTCGTCGTCAACGACTGGCTGCGACGCCGATTCGCGCGCCGCAGGGGACAGGTGGTGCTGCAGACATGGCACGGCACGCCGCTCAAGCGCCTCGCGCTGCACCGGCCGGGATTCGATCCGCGGCGCATGGCCGCCGTCGTCCGCGAGTCGCGCCGCTGGGACGTGCTGCTGGCGCAGAACCCGTACGCGGCGAGGATCCTCGGCAAGGCTTATGCATTCCTGTCGCGACCGGTCTGGGTCGAGGGGTATCCCCGCAACGATGTGCTGACCACCGGCGACGGGGCCGCGACCCGCGAGGCGCTCGGCATCCGCCCCGACGAGCGGGTGCTGCTGTACGCGCCGACGTGGCGGGACGACCGTGACGAGATCGTCGACTTCGTCGATCCCGCCGCGCTCGCCGAGGCGGCCGACGCCGTGGTGCTGGTGCGCGGCCATTCCCGCACGCTGCTGCCGGGGCGGGACGCGGAAGGCCCGCGGGTGGTCGACGTGACGGGCTTCCCCGACACCTCGCTGCTGCTGCTGGCCGCAGACGCGCTCATCACCGACTACTCGTCGGTCATGTTCGACTTCTCGGTCACCGGCAAGCCGATGTACTTCCTGGTGCCCGATATGGAGCACTACCGCGGCGAGCTGCGCGGGTTCTACTTCGACCTCGCGGCGCACGCGCCGGGTCCGATGGTGCGCACGCACGAGGAGCTCGTCGCAGCGCTCGCCTCACCGAACCCGTCCGCCCACGCCGAGCGCTATGACGCGTGGCGCGCGAAGTTCAACGCGCGCGACGACGGCCGCGCCGCCGAGCGGGTCGTGACCCGCATCCTCGATCAGGGGTTCGTCGACATCTGATCGATGGCCGCCGGCCGTGATCGAGGGCCGGCTCAGGGCAGCGGCGTGTTGCGGCTGCCCAGTCGCGAGGTGTCCACGGTGTCATGGGCGCCGACGACCGCTCCGACGAGGAACCCCCACCCCCATGACAGGTGCATCGTCGGGAGCACGGCCGCGGTCCAGAGCTTGTCGCGCCACCCGTGCCCGCCCCCCGGGCCTGCGGCGACGGCGATCACGAGGAGGGCATAGGCGATGATCGGCAGGTAGACCACCGACGCGGCGAGCGACCACCAGCCATCGAGCACGCGGGTCGCCTGCAGGATGCCGACCACGAGGGCGAGCAGGATCGTGAGCACGAGCACGGGCGGCGCGAAGAACCGCAGCGAGTTGCCCCGCCCGTAGCGGCGCACCAGCTCGCCGCGCCAGCGGCCTGTCGCGGAGAACTGACGCACGAGCCGCGTCCAGCTCTCCCGCGGCCAGTACGTCACGGCGAGGCTCGGGTCGAACCAGACGCGGTAGCCCGCGCGGCGGATGCGCAGATTCAGCTCCCAGTCCTCGCCGCGTCGGATGGTCTCGTCGAAGAGGCCCACCTCGTCGAGGACCGCGCGGCGCATGACCCCGAGGTACGCCGACTCCGCCTCGGCCTCCTGCGTGCCGCCGTGGTAGGCGCCTCCGCCGAGCCCGATGGGGGAGTTGTAGGCCCTCGCGACCGCCCGCTGGAACGGCGTCCGGCCGTCGGCCCGCATGACGCCACCGACGTTGGCGGCACGCACGCGGTCCAGCGTGGCAAGTGCCCGCCGGGCGTAGTCGGGCTCGAGCTCCGAGTGCGCGTCCACCCGCACGATCGTCGGGAACCGGCCGGCGCGGATGGCCAGATTCAGTCCGACCGGGATGTCGGCCGCCGGGTTGTCGACCAGCACGATGCGCGGCTCCTCGGCGGCGAGCCGGTGCGCGAGCTCCGTGGTGCCGTCGGTCGAGGGTCCGAGGGCGAGGATGAGCTCCATCGGGCCGGCGACGTCCTGCGCGAGGACGGTCTCGACCGCGCGGCGCAGATAGCCGCGCTCGTTGAGCACCGGCATGACGAACGTGACCCCCGCGTCGGGAGGAACGACCGGAGCGTCCCTGCGCCCGCGCTGCTCGACATGCACGCGTCGATCATGTCATGGGCGTCCCCGAGAACCCGCTGACGACCCGGTTAGGGTGGAGGTGTGGGTCTGATCTCGGATGGGAAGAAGGCCGTCGGTCTCGTGCGCAAGGCGGTTCGTCACCGCTCGGCCGTCCGGGATGTGCGGCGGGCGCTCGCCTCGGCGCCGCAGCATCCGCCGTTCCACTACCGGGTCGCCGTGTACTTCGCCGACGGCGTGGTCAACATGTACCAGATGAGGCAGTGGTACAAGCCGCTCGCGGACATCGCCCGGACCTGGCCGGTCGTGGTGCTCAGCCGCGCCGCGACCGGTGCGCAAGCGCTTCTCGCCGACGGTGCGCTTCCCGTCGCGTTCGTCCCCACGATCCGCGACCTCGAGCGGTTCATCGCCCAGCAGGACATCCGCGTCGTCCTGTACGTCAACCAGAACACCCGGAACTTCCAGATGTTCCGGTACGGGCGGCGCTGGCACGTCTTCATCAACCACGGCGAGTCCGACAAGATGTACATGACGACCAACCAGTACAAGGCGTACGACTACGCGTTCATCGCCGGGGACGCCGCGCGTGAGCGGCTGTCGCGTGTGCTGTGGGACTACGACGTCGACCGCCGTGCCATCCAGATCGGGCGCCCGCAGGCCGACCACTACTCCGGAACGCTGCCGTACCGCCCGGATGAGCGGACGGTCGTGCTCTACGCGCCCACCTGGGAGGGGGACCGGCCCTCGGCGCACTACGGGTCGGTGCGGTCGCACGGGGAGGCGCTGGTGGCCGCGCTGCTGGCCAGCGGCCGCCATCGCGTGATCTATCGGCCCCACCCGCGCTCTGGCGTCGTGGACCCGGAGTACGGTGCTGCCAACCGCCGCATCATCGCCGCGCTGTCCGCCGCCAATGCGGCCGATCCCTCGGCGCAGCACGTCTACGACGACGGCCCCGAGCTCGGCTGGCAGCTCGCGGCGGCCGACGTCGCGATCGTCGACATCTCGGCGATGGTCTACGACCGGCTCGCGGCCGACAAGCCGCTGCTCATCACGCGCCCGGTCGACCCCGCCGCCGCCATCGACACGCACGGATACCTGTCTGCGTGCGAGTGGCTGGATGCGGCCGACGCGGGATCGGTCGTGGAAGAGACCGAACGGGTGCTCGGCGATCCCGAGTCGGTCCAGCGCCTGGAGCACTGGGTGCGCCACTACTTCGGCGACACGACCCCCGGAGCGGCCTCCGCGCGCTTCCGCGACGCGATTCAGCGGCTGATGGGCGAGTGGGATGCGTGGTACGCACGTTCCGTCGACGAGTCCACGGAGGACGAGCCGGACCCGGACGAGGCCGAGTTCGACGACGGCGTCGAGGGGTGACCATCAGGGCGGTCCACCAGCCGCGTGATCGCGCGCAGGGGGATCGCCACCCACGTCGGGCGGTTCCGGGCTTCGTAGATCGCCTCGTACACCGCCTTGTCGAGCTCCAGAGCTTCCAGCAGTGCGTTCCCGGCATCCAGATCGACGCCTGACCGCTCGGCGTAGCCGGCGAGGAAGGCCCGGCGGGCGCCGCCCGCCCAGCCGCTGACGAGCTGGGGCGAGCGCTGGGGTTCGTCCCGCCGCAGGGACCCGGCCACGTAGTCGAAGGACCTCAGCATCCCGGCGACGTCGCGCAGCGCCAGGTCCGGTCGGCGTCGCTCGGCCATCGGCCGCAGCGGCTCGCCCTCGAAATCCAGCAGCACCCAGCCGCGCACGGGGACCTGCATCACCTGGCCGAGGTGGAGGTCACCGTGGATGCGCTGCAGAGGCGGCCAGTCGACCTCCAGGGCCCGCTGGAACACCGCTTCGGCGGCATCGCGTCGGCCGGCGACGTCGGGGACCTCGGCGATGGCGGTGGTGAGGCGACGTCGCCACGTCTGAGCGGTGTTCTCCCGATCCGCCGGGCCGGCCGGTCGGGTCGGGAACCGCTCGGCGAGGGCCACGTGCACTTCCGCGGTCGCCGCGCCGAGTTCGCGCGCGCGGTCGGAGAAGTCCTCGCCACGGGCGGCTGCCTGCAGTGCCACCCGCCAGGCGTCCTGGACGTCGGGCAGGAACTCCTGCGCGAACGCGAGGGAGCCGGTGACGGAGCCGTGGGCCGTCTCGAGGTCCGGCCAGGAGCCGTCCACCCAGCCGACGGTGCGCGGCACGCGCGTCGAGCCGGCGCCGGCGAGGGCGGTCTGCAGCTCGATGTCGGGATTCAGACCCGGATGCAGCTGTCGGTACACCTTGCAGATGACCGGCGTCCCGTCGCCCTCGTAGATGATCGAGGTGTTGGACTGCTCGCCGCTGAGCACGCGTGCCGGTACCTTCTGCTGCGGGCTCGACGCGGCGACCGCACGCCCGATGACCCTGGTCTGAGGCCCGGTCGCGGTGCCGCCGCCGGCGACCAGGCGCAGCAGCGCGTCCGCGTACGCCGGGTCGAAGGGGCCGTCGATGAGCGTCGTCCCGGGAGCCGGGCTGCCGATGATGCGCTCGGGATCGGCCTCGACCGCCTCGGTGGCCCGAGCCACCACAGGGATCTGGTACAGCACGGAGGGAAGGGCGCCCTCATCCGCGACGAGATACGTGCGCGCGTGGACGTCGCCGACGTCCGAGGGGAGGTCCCACCAGGACACCAGCCGAAGGCTCGGTGGACGCCCCTTCGCGGCGTACCACCGCTGTCGCGGCATCCACGCCGCCAGGCACGCCAGGGTGCTGTCCATAGGTGAAGAGTAGGGCTCGACGCGTTCCGCTGTCGACAGCTCGATGGAAGCGCTTGCACGCACCCGCCTCCGGCCGGGCGATGTGCGCCGGAGCGGACTCAGTCCTCGCCGCCGGGCTCCTGCGGCTCGGCGACGGGCGTCGCCGGAGGGACGGCGAGGACGACCGACTCCACCGTTCCGCCGCCGAGGCCGACGGCGCCGAAGCCGATGCCGCCTGCGTCCACCGGTGGCCCGTCGGCGAGTCGCTCCGCCGCGGATTCCGGCTCCGCCGGCTCGGAGGGCAGTCCCGCCCACTCGACGGGATCGCTCTGACGCTGACCGAACAGACCCATGGAACCATTCTCACCCGCGAGTGCGGCTGCGCCGGGCTCAACCGGCGGGTTCGCCCGTGCCGGGCTCGCCGCCCGGATCCGCAGGCTGCTCCCCGCGCCCCCGACGGCGCACCACCTTGCCGCCCAGGCGGCCGACGCTCGCGGCCCCGCGACCGATCGCCGTGGCACCGCGTCCGACACCGCCGACGACGACTTCACCGGCCCGCCGGATGCCGCGCCCGGCCGCGTGCTCGAGGCGGAGCGTTCCGGGCTTCGGCTCGAGCTCCTCGGGAAGGGCGGCAGGCGGGACCCCGAACGCACGACGGGCGTTCACCAGGACGCGCCGGCCGAGGATGTTGTTGCCTGCGCCGCCGATCGCGGCGCCGATTCCGAAAGGAAGCGCCTTGCCGATCCAGGAGGCGCCGCCGCGGGCGGCGAACTGGTGGATGAAGGCGGACTTGAGGCGGTCGACGAGCGGTCCGACAGCTGCCCTCGGCAGCGTCTTGGTCACGAGCTCGCCCCAGTACTTGTCGCGGGTCGGCCCTCGACCGGCGACCTGTCTCGCCAGCTGCGCGACGAGGTCGACGCCTTCCTTTCCCAGCATGAGCGCCAGCACCAACGCGCGTGCGCGATCGGGATCGGCGACCGGGATGCCGTGAACCTCGGCGACGGACTGTGCGAACAGCGCCGTCGCCTCGAGGAAGCCGACCGTCTCGGCGCCGCTGAGGGCGAGGGTGACGCCCGTGCCGATGCCGGGGACCACCGCGGTCGCACCCACAGCCGCCCCGCCCGTGGTCACCGCGGTCAGGTAGCGGCGCTCCAGGATGCGCACGATATCGCCGGTGGAGGCATCCGGATGCCGCAGACGGATGCTGCGCAGGTGGGCCAGGACGACCGGACGCTGGATGGCGAGGACCCGGTCGAGCGCCCGGATCGTGCGCGGATGCTCGGGGGAGCCGGCCGGGGGCAGGCCGCCCTGCCACGGCGAGCCGTCGGGCAGCGAGTGGATGCGTTGCACCTCGTCGGTCATCGGCTGATCCTATGCGGATGCGCCTGAGCGTCCGCCCGGGGTTGACATCCGGCCGGACCGGCGTGGCGCGGCTGTCAGACGAAGAGGTTCGCCCGCTCCAGATCCTCGGCGAAGTCGACCTCGACCGCATACAGGTCGGAGATGTCCAGCGGCTCCAGCAGCACGCCGTCCTCAGCGATCGCGAGCTCCAGGCCGCGCTCGAAGTAGTCCTGGTCGTCGACGCGGGTGAGCTGGCGGATGAACGCCTTCTTGTCGCGACTGGAGATGTAGTTGATGCCCACGGCCTCGCCGATGCCGCCCTTGACGGTCTTGGACAGCTCCTTGATGAATCCCTCGGGCGTGACGGTGTACTTCACCTCTTCGTCGCTCACCTTCGCGGTGTTGACGGTGACGAAGGACTGGTCGCGATCGATCAGATCGATGGCGCGGCCGAGCACGCGAGGGTCGAACACCACGTCGCCGTTCATCCACAGCACGCCGCCCCGGCCGGTCTTGGACAGAGCGCGAAGCAGGCTCTTGGACGTGTTGGTCTGGTCGTAGCGGTCGTTGTAGACGTAGTCGACGTCGGGGAAGGCCTCGACGATCGTCTCGGCGCGGTAGCCCACGACCGTCGTGATCCTGGCGTCGTCGCCGAACGCGGCACGGATGTTGTCGTGCTGCTGCTGCATGATGCTGCGGCCGTCGCTCAGCTCCGTGAGCGGCTTGGGAAGGCTGCGTCCGAGGCGCGAGCCCATTCCGGCTGCGAGGATAACGGTCTGAAGGGTCAAAGTCTGCTCCTGAGTGCGTGGTTCACTGTCGGTTCACCGACACGACACCCCTTCGTGCCCTACCGATGGTAGCGATGGCTTCTGGGAGGGTGCAGAATCTGCGCCGCCCGTTGCGCGATCGTGACATTGGGTGTAGGAGTGCCACGCGGCGAAATCGACTGCCCACGATCAGTGCCCCTTGATACGTTTGATCGGTGACAGCCTCCCTCCCGGTGCCGAATGACGTCGATCCGGAAGAGCCGGACCGTCACTCCAGCGCGGAGGTCGTTCCGCTTCCGGCAGGCGCGACGCCGTCTGCGGCGCCGCGCAAGCCCCGGCCGCGGGGTTCGAAGTCCGCGAAGAAGGGCGCCCCGCGTGGCGGCGGGAAAGGCGAGGTCAAGCCAGGTCCCGAGGCGCCCCGGACGCCGCCGGCCATCCCCGGCCCGCCGCCCCCGTTGCCCGGCGACCTCGAGATCACGGCCTCCGCGGCGGCGGACATCATCATTCCGCCCAAGCCCCCGCTTCCGGTGGACCTGCGTCCCGTCGAGGAGCCCGTCGAGGCGGAGGCACCCGCCGCGATCGCGGAAGCGGTCGACGTCGAGGAGCCCGCCCAGGGCGCGCAACCGACCGCCATCGACCAGCCGGTCGTGGCCGAAGAGCCCGTCGAGGTCGAGGAGCCGGTCGCAGGGGAAGCGGCTGTCGCGGTGGCGGCGCCCGCCGCGGTCGAGGAGCCCGTGGAGGTCGAGGGACCCGTCGAGCCCGAGGAGCCCGTCGAGGAGCCGACCTCGACCGCCGTCGACCGGCCCGCCGACCCCGGAACGTCGGCTGAGACCGATGTCCGCCCCGAGGCCGCCGCGGCCGCAGCGCTCGAGCTCGACCAGCCGGCCGACGCCCTCTCGGACGTCCTGACCGAGACCGAGGTCGCAACCGCGGCCGCCGTCGAGGCCGGCACCCAGGTGATGGAGAAGGTCGCTCCGGCCAGTCCCGCCGCCACGGCGGACGACGTGCTGGTGATGCGCGGCGTCAGCAAGAGCTTCGGCGGCACGCCCGCTGTCGACGCGATCGACCTCACGGTGCCCGCCGGCACGTTCTACGGCCTGGTGGGCCCGAACGGGGCCGGCAAGACCACGACCCTCTCGATGATCGCGGGCCTTCTGGTCCCGGACCGGGGGACGATCCGGGTCGGGGGAGTCGACGCGCGCTCCAAGCCGCTCGCCGCGAAGAAGCTCATGGGCGTGCTGCCCGATCGCCTCCGCACGTTCGATCGCCTCACCGGGCGCCAGCTGCTCTACTACTACGGCGTGCTGCGCGGCCTGTCCGCCGCGGTGGTCGAGAGCAGGACGGCGGACCTCGCGCGGGCCTTCGACATCGGCGACGCGCTGGGTCGCCGGGTGTCGGACTACTCGGCAGGCATGCTGAAGAAGGTCATGCTCGCCGGTGCGATGATCCACTCGCCGCGCCTGCTGGTGCTGGACGAGCCGTTCGAAGCGGTCGATCCCGTCTCGAGCGCCGTCATCCTCGACATCCTCTCGGCCTACGTGTCGCACGGCGGCACCGTGATCCTCTCGAGCCACGGCATGGAGCTGGTCGAGCGCGTGTGCTCGCGCGTGGCCGTCATCGTGGCCGGCCAGGTCCTCGCCGAAGGCACCGTCGACGAGGTGCGCGGCGAGCTCACGCTGGAGCAGCGCTTCGTCGAGCTCGCCGGCGGACTCAGCGACGTGGAGGGCCTGGAGTGGCTGCACACATTCTCCGGCTGAGACTGGCGCTGCTGGTCGGCGCGCTGCGCGGTGACGCGCGCCAGGTCACGCGCACCGTGATCGCGCTCGTCGTGGTGGCCGCCGCGACGGTCGCGGCCTGCGCGGCTCTCCTCACGCTGAGGGATGCCTCAGACGACGTGCTGTTCGCCGTCACGGTGCTCGGGGGAGCCGCCGTGACGCTCGGCTTCGCTCTGGCGCCCATCATCGCCGCCGCCGAGGACCCTCTGGACCCGCGCCGACTGGCGCTCGTGCCGGCACATCGCGGCCTGCTCGCCGCCGTGCTCGTCGTGGCGGGACTGCTCAGCGTTCCGATCCTCGCGCTCCTCGCGGTCGCCGTGTGCGCCGGGGTCGCGTGGACCGCGCACGGCGCCGCCCCGGCGGTCGTCGTCGCCGGGGTCGCACTCGGCATCCTCACGTGCACGCTTTTGGCGCGCGTCTGCATGGCTCTGGCCGCGCTGTTCATCCGCGAGCGGCGGTCACGCGAGCTCACCGGTGTCTTCGTCATCGCCGTGCTCGTGGTCGTCGTGCCGGTCGGCGTGTTCCTGGCATCCCTGGAGTGGCGCGGCGCCGTGCCGATCCAGCTGCTCGAGGCGGTGTCGGTGCTCGGTCGCACACCGCTCGGCGCCGCCTGGGGCCTGCCCGCTGCCGTGACCGCGGGAAACGATGACGCGTGGATCGTCGCGCTCGTCGCCGTCGGAACCGTGGTCGTCCTCGCTCTCGCGTGGGCATGGGCCGTCACACGTCTGACGACCACGACCGAACGCCCCAGCGCGGGGCGCGACCGTGGCGGCATCGGCTGGTTCGGCGTCGCGCCCGGGACGGCGGGCGGAGCGATCGCCGCTCGCAGCCTCGTGTACGCGTTCGGCGATCCGCGCTACGTCGTCAACGCGCTCATCATCCCGGTCGCCGCCGCGGTCACCGCAGTGCCGCTGCTGGTCGCCGGGGTGCCTGCCGAGATCGTCGCGCTGGTCCCCGTCCCCTTCGCCGCACTCTTCCTCGGATGGCTGCCGCACAACGACCTCGCGTACGACTCGACGGCGGTGTGGATGCACATCGCCAGCGGCGTCCGCGGCGTGTCGGACCGCGTCGGGCGCCTCGTGCCGGTGCTGCTGGTGGGCATCCCCCTGCTGGCGGTGGCGATCCCCGTCGTCATCTCGATGCACGGGCGCTGGGCGATGCTGCCGGCGATGGTGGGGGTGTGCGCGTCGCTGTTCCTCGCGGGACTCGGGCTGTCCAGTGTGGCGTCGGTCGTCGCACCTTATGCGGTCTCGCGGCCGGGTGAGAGCCCGTTCCAGCAGCCGCAGCGCACCTCGTCGACCGGCGCGATCGCGCAGGCCGTCGTCATGCTCGGCGCGCTGGCGGCGACGGCTCCGGTGCTGTGGTGGTCGTGGCTCGCGCTCCAGGGCGATGCGGATGCCGCGACGACCGCACTGTGGGGCGGCCTCGGCATCGGCGCCGGCGTCCTCATCGTCGGGGTCGCCATAGGCTCGTTCGTCTTCGAGCGGCGCGGGGGTCGGCTCATGGAGTTCGCCGAGTCCACGTGACGGCGCCTCCGGACCCACCGGCGATGCCGCCCGGCTACACTGGCAGACCATGAGCACTCCCCTCGAAGGTCCGGATCAGGGCGGACTGGCGACCCTCGACCGCGAGCTCGAAGAGCTCATCCGCGAGGAGAACATCGAGCCCGGAGACCACGAGCGCTTCTCGCACTACGTGAAGAAGGACAAGATCCTGGAGTCCGCGATCACCGGCAAGCCGGTGCGGGCGCTGTGCGGCAAGAAGTGGACGCCGGGGCGCGACCCCGAGAAGTTCCCGATCTGCCCCACGTGCAAGGAGATCTACGAGTCCTTGGGCGGCTGACCCGCCGCGCCGAGCCGGGGGCTCGGTCCCGACTCACTCGGCGTCGACGTAGACCGTCGGGATCGCGGGGTCGGAGCGGCTGAGCGCGAGCCCGCGCACCGGCAGCTCCTCACGCACGCGCGCGTGATGTGCGCGCGCGGCCTGGACGCCTGCGACGCCCTCGAACGAGGCGTCCGTCTCACCGTCGACGATGAGCGGAACCTGCAGTGCCCGCGCGTCGGGGTGCGACGCGGCGGTGTGCAGCTCCTCGAAGCCGTCGGAGACCGCGATGAGCTCGCTGGTGGCCGTGCCGTCGTCGAGGGTGCGGAATGCCGCTTTGCGGCCTCCCTTGGACCCCTTGTCGGTCGACGCCTTCGCGACGGCGACCCAACCGCCCGCGGCATCCTGCCGTGCCACGAGCTTGTACACCATGCCCGCGGTGGGCGAACCGGATCCGGTCACGACGGACGTCCCGACGCCGTAGGCGTCCACGGGAGAGGCGGCGAGGGCCGCGATGGCGTACTCGTCGAGGTCGCTGGTCACCGTGATGCGGGTGCCGGTCGCGCCGAGCCGGTCCAGCTGTGCGCGCACCTCCGCCGCGACGGTGGGCAGATCTCCCGAGTCGATGCGCACGCCGCCGAGCGACGTGCCGGCCACGCGCACCGCGGTGGCGACCCCCTCGCGGATGTCGTAGGTGTCCACGAGCAGCGCCGTCCCGGGCCCGAGGGCGTCGACCTGCGCTCGGAACGCCGCCTCTTCGCTGTCGTGCAGCAGCGTCCATGAGTGCGCGGCGGTGCCCATCGTCGGGATGCCCCATCGGCGGCCCGCCTCGAGGTTGGAGGTGGCGCTGAACCCGGCGATGTACGCCGCCCGCGCGGCGGAGACCGCAGAGGACTCCGCCGCGCGGCGGGAGCCCATCTCGGCGAGCGGCCGGTCGCCGGCGGCGATGCTCATGCGCGCGGCGGCGGTGGCCACGGCCGAGTCGTGATTCAGCACGCTCAGCGCGAGGGTCTCGAGCACGACCGCTTCGGCGAACGTGCCCTCGATCGTGAGGATCGGCGAGCCGGGGAAGTACAGCTCGCCCTCGCGGTACCCGGTGATCGTGCCGGTGAAGCGGTAGCCCTCGAGGAAGTCCAGCGTGGCGGCATCCACCACGTTCTCGTCACGCAGGAACCGCAGCTCGTCCTCGCCGAAGCGGAAATCGCGGATGAGCTGCAGCAGGCGGCCGGTGCCGGCGACCACGCCGAACCGGCGGGCGCCCGGGAGCCGGCGTGCGAACAGCTCGAAGACGCAGCGCCGATCGGCGGTGCCGTCGCGCAGCGCCGCGTCCACCATGGTGAGCTCATAGCGGTCCGTCAGCAGCGCGGTCGACGCGCCGCCGTCGTGAGCTTTCCCGAAGATCATGCGGGTCAGCCTACTGAGCGTCTGGCGTAGGCTGGATCATCGTGACCCTTCGAGAGGCTCTGGGCGGCGCTGACCTGCCCATCGGGATCTTCGACTCCGGGGTCGGCGGACTCACGGTGGCGCGCGCGGTGTCGGCGCAACTGCCGCGCGAGTCGATCCTCTACATCGGCGACACCGCGCGCTCGCCGTACGGGCCGAAGCCGATCGCCGACGTGCGGCGCTACTCGCTCGAGATCCTGGACTCCCTGGTCGATCAGGGCGTGAAGATGCTCGTGATCGCGTGCAACACCGCCTCCGCGGCGATGCTGCGCGATGCCCGCGAGCGCTACAGCGTGCCGGTCGTCGAGGTGATCGGCCCCGCCGTCCGCACCGCGATGTCCACCACGCGCAACGGGCGGATCGGCGTGATCGGCACGACGGGCACGATCAGCTCGGGTGCGTACCAGGACATGCTCGAGGTGAACGAGCGGCTGACCGTCTTCGCGCAGGCGTGCCCGCGCTTCGTCGAATTCGTCGAAGCGGGCATCACCGATTCGCCCGAGGTGCTCGCGGTGGCCGAGGAGTACCTCGCGCCGCTGCGCCACGCCGGTGTGGACACCCTCGTCCTCGGCTGCACGCACTATCCGTTCCTCGAGGGCGCCATCAGCTACGTCATGGGCCCCGACGTCAGCCTCGTCTCCAGCGACACCGAGACCGCGAAGGACGTCTACCGTCAGCTGGTCTCGCGCGACCTGCTCGCGGGGCCGGATGCCGCGCCCACCCACGTGTACGAGGCCACCGGCGCGTCCGCCGACGAGTTCCTGCAGCTGGCGCACCGGCTCATGGGCCGGGAGGTGAGCGCCGTCCGCCTGGTGCAGACCGGCGCCATCGACCTTCCCGCGCGCTCGGCGTGAGGCATCCGTGTCCCGAAATCCCGCTCCCGTGTCCCGATTCCTCGCTTCGAAGCGCCTTCGTTGTCGTTCTCTCGGGACATGGTCCGCCTCTGAGGAGAGAAATGCCTGACATCACCCGCGCCGATGGTCGTGCCGTCGACGAGCTCCGCCCCGTCACGATCGAACGGGGGTGGAGCGCCCAGGCCGAAGGATCGGCCCTGATCTCCTTCGGTGGCACCAAGGTGCTGTGCACGGCCTCGTTCACCAACGGCGTACCCCGGTGGCTCACCGGCAAGGGCAAAGGCTGGGTCACCGCGGAGTACGCGATGCTGCCGCGCGCCACCAACGAGCGCAACGACCGCGAGAGCGTCAAGGGCCGCATCGGCGGTCGCACGCATGAGATCTCCCGGCTCATCGGCCGCGCCCTGCGCGCGGTCGTGGACACCAAGGCGCTGGGTGAGAACACCGTCGTGATCGACTGCGACGTGCTGCAGGCCGACGGCGGAACCCGCACGGCGGCGATCACGGGGGCGTTCGTGGCACTGGCGGATGCCATCGAGTGGGGCCGCGGCAAGAAGTTCATCGCCCAGAAGTCCCAGGTGCTGATCGACTCCGTCTCCGCCGTGTCGGTGGGCATCATCGACGGGGAGCCGATGCTCGACCTCGCGTACGTCGAGGACGTGCGCGCCGAGACCGACATGAACATCGTCGTGACCGGCCGCGGTCTGTTCGTCGAAGTGCAGGGCACCGCCGAGGGCGCGCCCTTCGACAAGCGCGAGCTCGACGCGCTGCTGGAGCTCGGGCTCGCCGGCTGCGGGTCGCTGCGGGACCTCCAGGCGGCCGCATTGGCGGGGGAGTGACCGATGCCGGGCCGCGTCGTTCTCGCCACGCACAACCCGCACAAGGTCGAGGAGTTCCAGGCCATCGTGGCGGCCACGCGGCCGGACCTCGAGGTCGTCGGTTACGACGGTCCTGAGCCGGTCGAGGACGGCGTCACGTTCGCCCAGAACGCTCTCATCAAGGCCCGCGCCGCCGCCGCGCACACGGGGCTTCCTGCCCTGGCGGATGACTCGGGTATCTGCGTGGACGTCCTCGGCGGCGCGCCGGGGGTCTTCTCGGCGTACTGGGCAGGACACGCGAAGGATGCCTCCGCGAACCTCAACCTCCTCCTGGACCAGCTCTCCGACATCCGGGATCCCCACCGCACCGCCCGGTTCGTCTCGACGATCGCGCTCGTCGTCCCCGGCGATGCCGGCCGAGAGAGCGTCGTCGAGGGCGTCTGGCCCGGACGCCTGGCGACACGGCCGTCGGGATCCGGTGGGTTCGGGTACGACCCGATCTTCATCCCCGACGAGCAGCCGACGGACACCGAGCGGACGGTGGGCGAGTGGAGCGCAGACGAGAAGAATGCGGCCTCTCACCGCTCGCGGGCCTTCGCCGCGCTGGCACCACTGCTCACACGGCTCTGACGTCGCGCTCCGCGTGGACGAGCGGCAGCTCGAGGGTCGCCTGCCCGTCGCCGAGGTGGATCTCGCAGACCGCACGGGGATCGGACCGATAGAGCGCCGGGAACGAGCCCCACAGCGGATTGCGCGGCGAGAGCTGCCGGCCGCCGATGTGCAGGCGCAACTGGTCGCCCGCGCGGAAGAAGGTCGATGACGGCGAGAGTTCGATCTCGACGTCGCGCGGCTCGGCGGCCGCGGGGACCCGCATCGTGCCGGTAGCGATGAAGTCGCGGCCGAATCCGTACGAACCCTCGAACGGCACGAACCGTCCGCCGCTCCACTTCGACACCGCCGCGAACAGCGACAGCGGCACTCTCCGGGACGATGTCACGCGAAGCCGCAGCCGTATGTCGCCGGTGATCTCGATATCGTCCTCGAAGGTCCACGAGAAGGTCGCCGCCCGCCGTCTCGTCGGGAACGACACCGCCGACCCGGCGCCGGCCGGCGCGCCGGCGAGCGCACCGCCCGCCTGGAGGTGAAGAGTGAGGGGATCCGAGGCCGGCGGCCACTGGTCGGCCGCACGCACCTCGTGGACGGCATCCCGGCTCTCACGCACTTCGAGCCGCACCCGGGGCAGCTCCCGGGGAAGGCCCTTGAGGTGCCGCTCCAGGAAGGCCAGCTGGGATGCCTTCGCCTCATCACCGTAGAAGGTCGCCCACTTGCCTCCGCGATGGGTGTAAAGGTGACGCTCCGGCGACGACACGTCCGTGAACGCCCGGAATGAACCACGGGAATGCAGATTCGCGTCCGAGAAGCTGCCGCACACGAGCATCGGGACCTCGATGCGTGCCAACTGGGGAACGAGCGACTGCCACCACGCGTCCTCCATGGGGCGGGATGCCGTTTCCACAGCGATGTCCGGGACCGTGCGGGTCGCGCGTCGGACGAGCGTCGTCCACAGCCGCGAGAACCCGATCTCGCGCACGCCGCCGGGGTAGAACAGATCGCGGTACGGGTCGGTGAAGCCCTCCCAGGGCACGATGGCGCGCAGATGCGGCGGCCGCGTGGCTGCCGCCTTGTACTGGGAGATCGCGAGATACGACACTCCCAGCATCGCCACACCACCGTCGCACCAGGGCTGGGAACCGATCCATTCGATCGCCTCGTGGATGTCGTCCGCTTCCGCGTCGCTCAAGAGCGACCCGACACCGTCGGAGCGGCCGGCGCCGCGGAGGTCGAGGTTCACCACGGCGAATCCTCGCGGCACCCACCACGCGGGGTCCGGTGCCTCCCAGCTCGTCTCGTCGGAAATCCGGATGCGCGCGGTCTGCCGCAGCATCCGGAACTGCGGATTGATCCGCCAGCCGGTTCTGGTGCGCCGGGGGAGCGCGTCCTTGCCGTACGGGTGCGCGCACAGGATCGCCGGGTGGCTCCCGCCTCGGCTCGGAAGATACACGTTGGCGCGCAGGACGACGCCGTCGCGCATCGGGATCTCGACGTCCTCGAGCTTGCGGATGTCGGCGTCCAGCGGCGTCACGGTCACCGGAGGGCGCAGGATGCCGCGGACGCGATCGAGGGCGTATCGTGGCGCGCCGCTGCGGTGCCACGGGCGGTCGGTGCTCGGGAAGCGGCGAGGTCGAGCCATCACGGCGCGACGCTACCACCGGCGGCGGTCCGGAAGTGAGAATCACACTCATTCCCGACATGGCGGAAGTCCCTCGAGGCGCGTGTGCCCGGACGTACCCTGGGCCCATGCACGATCACGCGCCGACCGGAATCCGAGGCGCCGGCCATCGCCGGCTCCTCGCGATCTCGCTGGGCATCACCGCGGGATCGATGATCGTGCAGATCGTCGGCGCGGCGCTGTCGGGCTCGCTGGCGCTCCTCGCCGACGCCGCCCACATGTTCACCGACGCCGCCGCTCTCGTGATCGCGCTGATCGCGAGCGGCGTGGCTGCCCGACCGGCCAATGAGCGGCGCACGTTCGGCTATCAGCGTGCCGAGGTGTTCGGCGCCCTCGTCAACGGCGTCATCCTGATCCTGCTGTCGGTGTGGGTCGCGGTCGAGGGCGTCACGCGGCTGCTCCGCCCGGACGATGTCGAGGTCGCGGGCGGTCTCATGCTCGTCGTGGCGATCGTCGGACTCGTCGCCAACGCCGTCGCGCTGTGGCTGCTGAGCGCCGCGCAACAGCACAGCATCAACGTGCGGGGTGCGTACCTCGAAGTGCTCGGCGACCTGATCGGCTCGGTCGCCGTCATCGTCGCGGCCATCGTCGTGATCGGGACCGGCTGGGGCAGAGCCGACGCGATCGCGTCGCTGTTCATCGCGGCTCTGCTCGTCCCGAGGGCGGTCAAGCTCCTCGGCGAAGTGGTCTCGGTCCTGGCGGAATCGGTGCCTCAAGGCACGCACGTGCGCGAGATCCGCGACCACATCCTCGCCACGCCCGGCGTCGTCGGAGCGCACGACGTGCACGTGTGGCAGCTGACGCGGGGCGCGCCGGTGTTCACGGCGCATGTCGTGGTGGATGACGCTGCACTGCGCGACGGCAAGGCCGCGGAGATCCTCAGCGAGCTGCAGGGGTGCCTGTCGAAGCACTTCGACGTGGAGCACTCGACCTTCCAGCTCGAACCGGCGGGCCACGTCGAGCACGACGCGCACGCGTGATGCGTCTCCTTCCGCTGCGGTCGCTCGACGACCGGACGGAACGCGCCTCAGTCCTCGCGGCGCACTTCCTCCGGCCGCTTGTCGGGTCGCAGGCCGCGCCAGCGCGGGTGGCGCAGGATGCCGCCGGGCGTGAATTCGCCGTACTCCACCTCGCCGACGAGCTCCGGCTTCACCCACAGCGCGTCGCGGGCGTCGAGCGGTGGCACCCCGACGAGGGGGCTCTGCTCCGTCCGCAGCGGGTCGAGCTTCTTCAGCAGCGCAGCCAGCGCGCTGTCGCTGAAGCCGGTGCCCACCCGGCCGGCGTAGCGCAGACCGTCCTCGCCGGGGATGCCGAGCAGCAGTGAGCCGAAGGTCGTGCTGCGGCCGCCCTTCCCCGGACGGATGCCGGCGATCACCACTTCCTGCGTGCTCGTGATCTTGACCTTGAGCCAGTCGTCCGACCGCTGGCCCCGGCGGTAGCGGGAACCGGGGTTCTTCACGACGATGCCCTCCAGGCGCAGCTGGGTGCTGGCCTCGAGCGCGGCATCGACGTCGTCGAACACCGGCGGCACGGTGATGGCGTCCACCGCCGAAGCGGCGACCTCCTCGAGCTCCGGTCGCCGTTCGCGCAGGCTGTCACCCGTCAGGTCGCGCTCGCCGCGAGAGAGGACGTCGAAGAGGTAGTAGTGCACCGGCGTCCGCCGGGCCTCACGCGCGATGTCGCCGGCGCGCTCGAGGTTCATACGGGTCTGCAGCAGCGGGAAGCTCGGCCGGCCGCTCGGCTCGAGGGCGACCAATTCGCCGTCGACGACGGCCGGCTCGTGGCCGAAGCCCGCGTCCACCGCGGTCAGCTCGGGGTAGCGGTGGGTGATGTCGTTGCCGCTGCGCGCGAAGAGTCGCAGCCGTTCGCCGTTCCACACCCCGATCGCGCGGATGCCGTCCCACTTCGCCTCGACCCACGCCGGATCACCCCACCGGCGTGCGGCCTGGCGCGCGAGCGGCGGCGTCGACGACGTCGCGAGCATGGGCCGCAGGTCGTCCATCGCCGGAGACGCCGCGACGGCGGCCGGCGCCGCGTCCGCTTCGCGTGCGGCTCGGGCCGTCGTGGCAGTCGCCTCGCCCGAGGCATCCGTCCCGGCGGCCCGCCGTTCCCTCGTGCGCCGTCCCGGCTCGCTCGCGGGGCCGTTCGATCCTGCCGGCGGCGCCGCGCTCGCCGTCTCCGGCTCGGCGCGCGCGCGACGCGCCTTCGCGGCGGGGCGCGGCTCGTCGGCCTGTGGGCTGGGTTCGACGGGGATGCCGTCCGGCTGAAGGCGGCCCTCGGCGTCGGTCTTCATCCGGTGCAGCAGCCAGCTGGACTTCTCGCCCTCGCCCTCCGTCCGGATCAGCGCCAGCCGGACGCGGCCGAGCGGGCCGCCGGGGCGGCCTTCGAGCGTCGCGATGATCTCGTCGTCCCGCCACTTCTCCAGCTCGTAGCGGCCGTCGTCCCAGATGGTGACCGTGCCGCCGCCGTACTCGCCCGCGGGGATCGTGCCCTCGAACGTGGCGTACTCCATCGGGTGGTCCTCGGTCTGGACGGCGAGGTTGTTCCGCTTGTACGAGTGCGGCACGCCGCGGGGGACCGCCCAGCTGACCAGTACGCCGTCGTGCTCGAGACGGAAGTCCCAGTGCAGACGGGTGGCGTGGTGCTCCTGGATCACGAACCGCGGCTTCTCGTCGTGCGGTGTGGCGCCCAGCGGGTTGGCCGGAACCGGCTCGGGGGTGCGGTCGGCGCTGCGCTTGGCGATGTACGCCGACAGCGGTCCGTTCTCGGCTTCCCGCCCGCCCGCGTGGAACCCCAGCGGCGCCATCGGGTCGCCGATCGCCTGGACGCGCTCGAGCACCTCGGTGAACTGCAGGTGACGCAGGTCGGGCTCCGCGATCTCATCCCACGTGCGCGGTGCCGCGACGGTGGGGTGCGAGCGCCCTCGCAGCGAGTACGGGGCGATCGTCGTCTTCGACCCGTTGTTCTGGCTCCAGTCGATGAGGACCTTGCCGTGCCGTTGCGACTTCTTCATGCTGCTGACCACGAGGTCAGGATGGTCGGCCTCGATGGCCCGGGCCAGCTCGTTCGCGAGCGCGGATGCCTGCTCGGTGGACTGCCCCGGGGGCAGCGCCGTGTACAGGTGGATGCCCTTGCTGCCGCTGGTGACGGGATAGGGGTCGAGACCCATGCCGACGAGGATGGTGCGGGCCCAGCCCGCCACGATCGCGCACTCCGGGAGACCGACGCCCGGCCCCGGATCGAGGTCGAGCACGAGCCGGTCGGCGTATCCGCGGCTGCCGTCGGGCGCGAACCGCCACTGCGGCACGTGCAGTTCCAGGCTCGCCACCTGCGCGAGGTACACGAGGGTCGGTACGTCGCCGACCAACGGGTAGTCCTTCGGACCCGACGAGTGAGGGATCGGCATCCGCCGCACCCACGAGGGCGCACCGCGCTCGAGGTCCTTGGCGAAGAACACCATGCCGGGCTCGTCCTCGGTGCCCACGCCGTCGGGCCAGCGCTTTCGGGTGACCGGTCGCCCGATCACGTGGGGGATCATCACCTCGGCCACGCGCGTGTAGTACTCGATGACCTCGCCCTTGGTGGTGCCGGTCTCGGGGTAGAGGACCTTGTCCAGGTTGGTGATGCGCAGCCGCCGGCCGCCGATGCGCACCAGCTGCTCACCGGACCCCCGCACGCGCGCATCGGCCATAGGCCCATCCTGCCGTGTCGCGCAAGCCCCGGCGTGCGGGCTAGCCCTGGGCGGTGCGTCCGGTGTGTACTGGTGCGATGAGGGCGATCTGGAAGGGTGCGCTGACGTTCGGGCTCGTGAACGTCCCCGTCAAGGTGTACTCGGCGACCGAGGATCACGACGTTCCGCTGCACCAGGTTCACAACAAGGACGGCGGCCGCATCCGCTACCAGCGGATCTGCGAGATCGATGGCGAGGTCGTGCCGTACTCGGATATCGACAAGGCGTACGACGACGGCGATAAGACCGTCGTGCTGACCAAGGAGGACCTGGCCTCCCTGCCGGCTGAGAAGAGCCGCGAGATCGACGTGGTCGAGTTCGTCCCGAGCGAGCAGATCGACCTGCTCACGCTCGATCGCGCGTACTACCTCGAGCCCGACTCGGCGTCGCCGAAGGCGTACGTGCTGCTGCGCAAGACGCTCGAGCAGACCGACCGCACCGCGATCGTGCGGTTCTCGCTGCGCCAGAAGACGCGGCTGGCCGCGCTGCGCGTGCGCGGGGACGTCCTCGTGCTTCAGACGCTGCTGTGGGCCGACGAGGTGAGGGAGGCGGCGTTCCCGTCGCTGGATGAGAGCGTGCGCATCTCGGCGAAGGAGCTGGAGCTGTCGGCATCCCTCGTGGAGAGCTTCGCGAGCGACTTCGACCCCGAGGAGTTCAAGGACGAGTACCAGGAGGAGCTGCGCACCCTCATCGAGGCGAAGCTGAAACAGGGCGACGCGGTCGACACCGCCGAGACGTTCGGCGATCACGAGGAGGAGGAGACCGGCGGCGAGGTCATCGACCTCATGGCGGCGCTGCGGGCGAGCGTCGAGAAGTCGCGCGCAGCACGCGAGGGCGGCTCGACGTCGTCCGGCGGCGCCTCCGCGAAGAAGAAGGATGCCGAACCGGCCGCCAAGAAGTCCTCGGGCTCGTCGTCGTCCAAGAAGACGACAGCGAAGAAGCCTGCCGCGAAGAAGAAGGCCTCCTGACGGCGTCGTGACCGCCGCTTACGCCTTGGGGGCGTCGCCTTCGCGGTGCTCGGGGCCGCGGTCGAACACCTCGGGATCCAGCACGAGCGCTTGCGCCTCGTCGGGATCGACCACCACATCCTCACCTGCGGCGGCCGCCAGCCGGGCCTTGCGGCGCTCGGCGAGATAGTGCCAGACGACGAAGATGAGAGTGCCGGCGACCGCCGCGAGCAGGATCACGTCGATGTAGTCGGTGACGAACTGGCCGACGAGCGGGATGAAGCCGATGGCGTAGCCGATCATGGTGAGCCCGAAGCCCCAGATCACCGCGCCGATGAAGTTGTAAAGGCTGTACCGACGCCACGGCATGTGGCCGACGCCGGCCGCGACGGGCGCGAAGGTGCGCACGATGGGGACGAAGCGGGCGAGGATGATGGTGAGCCCGCCGTACTTCTGGAAGAACGCGTTGGTGCGTTCGACATTGCGGCGGCTGAACACGCCGGATTCCTTGCGCTCGAAGACTGCGGGGCCGCCCTTGTGCCCGATGAGGTAGCCGACTTCACCGCCGATGAAGGCTGAGAAGCCGATGAGCAGCGCGACGACCCATGCCGGCACCCCGAAGACGCCGTTCGGTGCCACCTCGGTCGAATGCGACAGCAGTCCCGCCATGATCAGCAGCGTGTCGCCGGGAAGCAGGAAGCCGACGAGAAGGCCGGTCTCGGCGAAGACGATGAAGCACACCACGAGGAGGGCCCAGGGGCCGGCGGCGGCGATGATGGCGGCGGGATCCAGCCAGGGGATGAGGGCGATCTGGTGCACGGAGGTTCCCGTCGGTCATGTCGGTCGGCGGTCGGTCGCGAAGTAGTGCTCGCGTGCGGAAGGTGGGACTTGAACCCACACGCCCGAAGGCACAGGAACCTAAATCCTGCGTGTCTGCCAGTTTCACCACTCCCGCGAGTGGTGTCAGTCTACTGACGAGCCTGCACCGCCGCTGGAGGGTCAGCCCCCGGGACGGACGGGAAGTCCCAGGTCAGCGGCCCTGATGACGGATGCCGAACAGGAAGTACGAGGCCGGGCCGATCCAGTTGACGAGGATCGCCGGAATCCACACGGGCTTCGGCCCTCGCACCTGCGCGGGGTCTCGCAGCGCCAGGTCCCAGAACGCCAGGAAGGCGAACGCGACCTGCACGATGCCGGCGAGGCTCAGACCCGCCTTCATCCGCGGCGTCAGAGCCATCCTCGTCATGGCCGCCGTCGCTCCTTCCGCGCCCATGGTGGTCCGCACGTCGTTCGTCGTTGCCCGTGTGCTCATGGCCGTCCCTTTCGCTCGTGCTCCCATCCTGCCCGCCCCGTGCGGTTCGCGCACCTGCCGACTGCGGGGACCTGCCGCCCGCGTCGGCCAGGCCGATGCCGGCCGACCGGGTAGCCTGACGGGTGGCGGGAGGCTGCGTTCACAGCGCGGGGGAGATCTGCACCGCCGGGACGGGTGATATCTGTGCGTGAGGCGGTGTTTCGTCGTGCCGTGCGCGGCGTCGGGATGGGGGTCAGTGCCCTCCTGGTGGCTGCGGGACTGACCGTCGCAGCCAACAGTGCGAGCGTCCCTCCTGCAGCCGCGGCGCAGAACCCCACCTCCTGCGCAGGCGGGGTCGCTCTCATCAACGGCGGATTCGAGACACCCCTCGCGCCCGCCGGCTCGTGGGACCTCTTCGATCAGGCACAGGTCCCGGGGTGGAGCACGACCGATATCCGTGGCCAGATCGAGCTGTGGAGCACCGGCTTCAACGGCGTCCCCGCCGCTGCGGGCCGGCAGTTCGCCGAGCTCAACGCCAACAGCCCCAGCCGGCTGTACCAGGACGTCGCGACGACGCCCGGCCAGACGCTCTCCTGGTCGTTGAAGCACCGCGGGCGCAGCGGGACCGATGTGATGCGCGTCGTCATCGGCGCGCCTGGCGGCGCGCTCACCCAGTCCGGCCCGAACCTGTCCGACGGCACGACGGCGTGGGGCACCCACACGGGTACGTACACGGTTCCCGCAGGGCAGACCGTCACCCGCTTCGGCTTCGAGGCCGTCAGCTCCGTCGGCGGCCAGGCTGTCGGCAACTTCCTCGACGACATCACCTTCGGCACCGGCCCGTGCCTGATCAGCACCAAGACCGTCACGAACCTCACGCGCACGGGCGCCGCCGCCGAGGTCGGCGACGTGCTGCGCTACACCGTGACGACCCGCAACGACGGCGGCAATCCGGCGCTCCAGTCGGTCTCGACCGACGCCCTGCCGGCAGGGCTCGACTTCGTCCCCGGTTCGCTGCGGATCGCAAGCGGTCCCGGCGCCGGCACCCTCACCGACGCGTCCGGTGACGACCGCGGCGAGTACGCCACGGGCACGCGCACCGTCACGGTCCGCCTCGGCGACGCCGCCACGACGACGGCCGGCGGCTCGATCGGGGTCGGCACCACGACCAGCTACACCTTCGACGCGCGCGTCGTCACGACCGCTGCCGACACCACCATCGAGAACGAGGCGCGCGTCACCTTCCGCGACGCCGTCGCGAACCAGACCAGGACCTCCACGACGCAGACCACGGCCACCCCGGTCGGTCCTGCAGCCGACCTCGCCGTGACCAAGACGCTGGACACGGCCCCCTTGGTCGCCGGCGAGCCGGTCTCCTTCACCATCACGGCGCGCAACAACGGCCCGCAGACGGGCGCCGGTGTCACCGTGACCGAGACGCTTCCGGAGGGGCTGACCGACGTCACCGTGTCGGGGGCGTCCTGCGTCACCCAAGCCTCAGCGATCACCTGCTCGCTGCCCGATCTCGCCGTCGGTGAGTCGACGATCCTCACTGTCACGGGCACCGCTTCCCCGAGCCTCGACCCGGGGGCGGCGCTGACCAACTCCGCTGCGGTCGCCGGCGCGCGCACCGACCCGGACCCGCGCAACAACACCGCCGTGGCATCCGGGACGATCAGCACCCTTGCGGACGTGTCGATCACGAAGTCGTTCGCGCCGGGAGCGCCGGTCGCAGGCGAGAACGTGACCTACACGCTCACGGCGCGCAACGACGGTCCGTCCGACGCCCGCGACGTCGTGCTGACTGACCCCCTGGACCCGCAGACGACCTATGTCTCGGCGACGGTGGATGGCGAACCTTGCACGTTCGACGGGACGACGGTGCTCTGTCCGGTCGGCACGCTGGCTCCCGGTGCGACCGCCACCGCCACCGTCACGGTCACGCTCGCTCCGGCCGCGAACGCCGTCGTGCAGAACACCGCCGTCGTGACCACCACGACGAGCGACCGCGACCCGTCCGACAACGCCGACTCGATCGGCTTCCGGCCGGTCGTCGAAGCCGACGTCGCCGTGGTGAAGACCGCCTCCCAGCCCGCGGTCGAGGCAGGTGACCCGATCTCGTTCACTCTGACCGTGTCGAACGTGGGTCCCTCGAACGCGACCGACGTCGTGCTCACCGACGCACTTCCGGCCGGGTTCCTGCACACCGGGACGGACGCGCCCTCCGGCGTCGCCTGCGCCACGGACGGACCGGCGATCCGCTGCGTCTGGGACGCGCTCGCCGCCGGGGCCACCCAGAGCGTCACCGTCCACGCGACCGTCGCCGCCGACGCGCCCGCCGGCACGGTCACCAACACCGCGTCGGTGGCCGCACCGGCCGAGGACACGGACACCTCGAACAACTCCGACTCGGCCGACGTCGAGGTCACCCAGAGCGCCGACATCCGTATCGCCAAGTCGGCGTCCCCCGCGACGGGCGTTCCCGGGGAGGCGCAGGACTTCGTGCTGACCGTCACCAACGACGGCCCGTCGCTCGCCCGCGGCGTGCGCATCACCGACCCGCTTCCGGCGGGGTACTCGGTGACCGGAACCGATCCTCGCTGCGCGGTCCTCTCGGGTGTCCTCGAGTGCCAGGTCGGCGACGTCGCACCCGGCACCACCGCCCAGGTCACAGTGACCGGCACGCTCGCCGCGGGACTGACCGGCGTCCTCCGGAACACCGCGACGGCGGCGTCCGTCACCCCGGATCCGGACGAGACCGACAACACCGCCGGGGTCGACCTGCCGCTCGCGCCGAGCGCCGACGTGTCCCTGACGAAGACGACCTCGACGCCTCAGGTCGCCCTCGGCGGGACGGTCCGCTACGTCGTGACGGTCCGCAACGACGGCCCCTCGGCCGCCGCAGCGGTCGTCGTGGACGAGAGCCCGGGCACCGGCATCCGCCTCACCGGCGCCGTGCCGTCGGTGGGCACGTGGTCCGCCGGCGACGCGCGATGGGATGTCGGCACGCTGATGCCCGGCGGCGAGGCAACCCTCGAGGTCACCGCGGTGGCCGAGGCCGAGGGGACGCTCCCCAACACCGCGACCGCGAGCTCCGCCGCCACCCCCGACCCGGACTCGAGCGACCTCACGGGAACCGCCGAAGTGACGGTGAGCCCGGTCGCCGACCTCTCGATCGTGAAGACCGCGTCGGTGAGTCCCGTGGCGGTCAACGGCGCGATCACCTACACCCTCGCGGTCCGGAACCAGGGCCCGAGCGTCGCGGCTCAGGTGGTCGTCACGGATGCGATCCCGGCCGAGCTCATCGACGCCAGCACGACCAGTCCCGGCTGCACCATCACCGACGGCGTCCTCACCTGCACGACGGCATCCCTTGCTGTCGACGCCACGGTGGAGCACCGCTTCACGGCGACGGTCGACCCGGCGACGGGGGCGTCGACGATCGTGAACGTCGCCCAGGTGACGAGCGCGACGCCGGATGCAGACACGGCAGACAACTCCTCGACGGTGGAGACGCCCGTGACGGGCACCCCGCAGATCGAACTGGTCAAGTCGGGCGGGGCGCCGGTGGACGCGGACGGGGATGGCCGGATCGGCGCCGGAGACACGGTCGCCTACACCTTCACCGTGCGCAACACCGGTCCGACCGTGCTCTCCTCGATCGTTCTCGACGACCCGCTGCTCGGCGGGACGGTGCCGTGCGCCGCGCTCGCGGGTGTCACGCTGCCACCCGGCGGTCGGGTCGTATGCGCCCCGGTGACGTACACGCTCACGCAGGACGACGTCGACGCCGGATCCGTGCGCAACGAGGCGTCCGTCACGGCACAGTCGCCGCGGGGTGGGGCCGAGGACGACGCGGCCGCGAACGTGACCGTTCCGCGCGTGAACGGGATCAGCCTCGCCAAGGCGGCGACTGCACCGGTCGATGTCGACGGCGACGGCGAGATCGGGGCGGGCGACGCCATCGACTACTCGTTCACCGTGGAGAACACCGGCACGACCACGCTGACGGATGCCGCGATCACCGACCCGCTGCTCGGCGGCGCGCTGACCTGCGCGGAGCTCGACGCCGCATCGCTCGAGCCGGGTGGCAGTCTCGTCTGCGGGCCGGTGCGGTACGCGCTCACGCAGCAGGACATCGACGCCGCCCTCGTGGAGAACTCCGCCTCTGTCACCGCCTCGTCGCCCGAAGGCAGCGTCAGCGACACCGCCGACGCGGACGTGACGGTCGAAGGCGCCGACGCGGTCGAGCTGGTCAAGACGGCGGGCGCGATCATCGACGCCGCCCCGGACGGGCGCATCGGCGCCGGTGACCAAGTCCCGTACACGTTCACGGTCCGCAACATCGGCACGACGACGCTCACCGGCGCCGCCATCGCCGACCCGCTTCTCGGCGGAGCGCTGGACTGCCCCGCGCTCGCCGGCGCGACGCTCGCGCCCGGGGATGCCGTCGACTGCGGTCCGCTGTCGTACACGCTGACGCAGGACGACATCGAGGCCGGCGCGGTGCGCAACGAGGCGGCGGTGACGGCGACGGGCGTCGCGGGCGTGGTGACGGACGACGCATCCGCCGAGCTGCTCATCGAAGGCGCGGCGGAGGTCGCGCTGACGAAGACGGCCGGCACGCCCGTCGACGCCACCGACGACGGACGCATCGGCGCCGGTGACACCGTCGAGTACGGCTTCACCATCCGCAACACCGGGACGACCGTGCTCAGCGGCCTCGAACTGGCCGACCCTCTGCTCGGCGGCACCGTCGAGTGCGCCGTGCTCGAAGGGCGCGAGCTGCTGCCGGGCGACGAGGTCGCGTGCGGGCCCGTCACCTACGCCCTCACGCAGGAGGACGTGGACGCGCAGCTCGTGCACAACGAGGCCACCGTGACCGCGCAGTCCCGCAACGGGGAGGTCGTCGACACCGCGACGGCGGACGTCGAGGTGCTGGGCACGGACGGACTGGCCCTGCGGAAATCGGCGGGTGCGATCGTCGACACGAACGGCAGCGGACGCACCGACGCGGGCGACACGATCGCCTACACGTTCGCCGTCGAGAACACCGGCACCACGACGGTGACGGGTCTCGCCGTCTCGGATCCCCGGCTCAGCGGGGAGGTCGTGTGCGGGGCGACGAGGCTGGCACCGGGCGAGCTGACCGTGTGCGAGGCTGCCCCGACTGCGCTCACGCAGGCGGAGATCGACGCGGGCGAGATCGTGAACACCGCCACCGCGTCGGGGACGGGACCGGGCGGCACCACGGTGGAAGCCGACGACTCGATCACGACGCCGATCACGGCGCAGCCGGCCGTCGCGCTGCACAAGACCGGGGGCGACTACGCCGACGCCGACGGCGACGGCTCGATCAGCGCGGGCGACACCGTGCGCTTCGGATTCGTCGTCGCCAACACCGGAGCCGTCACGCTCACCGGCATCGTCATCGACGACCCCAAGCTCGGGGGAGAGGTCGCCTGCGACATCCCCGACCTCGCACCCGGTGAGTCTGCCCAGTGCGGACCGGTGTCGTACGCCATCACGGCGGCGGAGGCCGCCGCGGGGTCGGTGACGAACGCCGCGACCGTGACCGCGGACGCGGCCGGGGCCACGGTCAGCGCCGCCGCATCGGTGACCGTCGACCTGTCGCTGCTGGCGATCACCGGTGGCGTCATCTCGATGCTGCCGTGGGCGCTCGCGCTGCTGGGCGCCGGGGTCGTCGTGCTTCTGCTCTCCCGTTGGCGACGCATGCGCCAGGCGTGACACGACTGCGGCCCGACACGACATCGCGCCGGATCGAGCACGACGGGGATGTCCTGCGAGCGGCCTCAGGCCGGTGCGGAGAGCCGAGCGGACGAGGGCGGACGTGGCGCAGGCCGCGCCGAGAGCGTGGCGATCCCGACGACGACCCACGCGACACCGAGCGGGACCGCGGAGAGCACCTGATCGGTCTGCGCGTTGAACCCTACGCAGGTCACGGAAGCCAGGGTGAGCAGAATCCCCAGCCAGGGGCGCAGCCACCGGCCGAGCAGCGCGGCGAGACCCGCCGCGATACTGCCGAAGACGGGCAGCGCTCTGGCCAGCGAGTCGGAGTCGTGCAGCCACCAGAGCGGCGATCCGCCCGTCGTCACGGCGTTCATCAGGAGCCCCAGAACGGCCGCGGCGACACCTGCGGAGGTCAGGATGAGAGCTGCCCGCCGTAAGGCGGCTCCCCTGGCACCGGGTCGGTCGCCGAGGGTGAACATGCCGGCGGCGATGCAGGCCACCGCGATGGCGAACAGCCACAGCAGGTCCTCGGTGGGTCGGTGCGGGCCGCTCGAACCGCACTGGTCCGCGACGCAGCCGGCGGGCCGAGAGAAGAGCAGCATGGCGTGAGCAGCCCAGGCTGCCCCTCCCGCCGTCCACACGGCGCCGGCGCCGAGCGTCCGACCTCTTCCGTTGCGCGAGGACGAGACAGGGATCGTCACGACAGCCGCTGCGGGAAGTGCCTGAGCGCGCAGGACCGGAGTTCGTTCATGGCCGTCAAGGCTAGCCGTCGGGGCGAGGCCGGTGCGGGAGGATTCGCCGTCCCTGAGGTCTCCGGGTGCGTTCTCCTGCTCCGACTCGGCGCCGCCACGACGGCCCTGTGGATAACTCCGGGCGACCGTCGACGCATCTTGCGAGGATGCTTCGGTGACCTCGATCGCCGTCTCGGCCGGCGCCGCACCCGTGGCGACGCTCGTCGCCGACCGCGTGCGCGAGAGGCTCCGGGCCGAGCGGGCGGACCCGAGCCGCGACCCAGACCTGGCCGCCGAGGTCGCCTGGGCCGAGGTCCGGCGGCACAACGATTTCGCCCTGGCTCGGGGACTTGCGCCGGTCGATGACGAAGCCGCCTGCGTACGGGACGTTCTCGCTGCCGTCGCGGGCTACGGCCCATTGCAGCCCTACCTGGACGACCCCACCGTCGAAGAACTGTGGATCAACGCCCCCGATCGCATCTTCGTGGCGCGCGGCGGCATCCCGGAGCGGACGCCGCTCGTGCTCACCGACACGGCCGTGCGCGATCTCGTGGAACGGATGCTGCAGTCCAGCGGCCGCCGCGTGGATCTGAGCCAGCCGTTCGTCGACGCGTCGCTCCCGGACGGTTCCCGTCTGCACGTCGTCATACCCGACATCACGCGGCGTCATTGGGCCGTCAACGTGCGCAAGTTCCTGCCGGCGTACCGCGACCTGGACCGCCTTGTCGCTGCAGGGTCGCTGCACCCGATCGCCGAGCGACTGCTGCGCGACGCGATGGCGGCAGGACGGTCGGTGCTCGTGTCGGGAGCCACGCACGCCGGCAAGACCACGCTCCTGGGAGCCCTGATCGCGGCGTGCCCGCCGCATCACCGCGTCGTCACGGTCGAGGAGACCTTCGAGCTGGCTGTCCAGGCCCCGGACATCGTCGCATTGCAGGGCAGGCAGCCGAGTCTCGAGGGCACGGGAGAGGTGACGCTTCGTCGACTCGTGAAAGAGGCCCTCCGCATGCGACCCGATCGGCTGATCGTGGGCGAGGTTCGCGATGCGGAGGCGCTCGATCTTCTTCTCGCGCTCAACACGGGAGTCCCCGGTGCGGCGACGATCCACGCGAACTCGGCGCGCGAGGCACTGGGCAAGCTCGCCGCGCTCCCGCTGCTCGCGGGTCGCAACATCGACGCGGCGTTCGTGCTGCCCGCCGTCGCGGCATCCGTCGATCTTGTGGCGCACTGCGAGCGCGACGCCTCGGGGATGCGTCGCGTGGTCGAGATCGTCGAGCCGACCGGCGTGGCCGACGGGGCGGTGGAGGCCCGCACGCTCTACCGGGCGGCCGGCGTATGACGTTCGTCTGGGGCGCCGTTCTGGCCGCCGGGGTGCTGCTGACGGTGTCGCCGTGGCTGTGGCCCGCCGGGAGCCGGAGCGCTGCCCGCCCGCGGGGGAGTCGACTCGCGCGCTTGCTCGAGGACGCCGGCATGTCACGCGTGTCGGCGGGCTCGGTGTCGATCGTCGCAGTGTGCTGCGCTGTCGTCGCGGCTGCCGTGGCGTGGCTCGTCGCGCCGGTTCCCGCGCTCTGCCTGGTCACCGCGGTGGCAGGGGTGATCGCGCCGTTCGCGTGGCTGCGCGCGCGACGGACACGGCTGACACGGAGCCGCCGCGGGATGTGGCCCGACATCTGCGACCTGCTCATCGCGTCGGTACGGGCCGGGATGTCCCTGCCGGATGCCGTCGCCGGGCTCGCCGACTCCGCTCCTGTCGAACTGCGGCCGGCGTTCGTGGCCTTCGCACGCGACATCGCCGCGACCGGGCATTTCGACTCCAGCGCGCTGCGCCTCAAGGCGACCCTCGCCGATCCGGTCGCGGACCGGATCGTCGAGACGTTGCGGATGGCGCGGCAGGTGGGAGGCACCGAGCTCACCACCGTGCTCCGTGCATTGGCGACGTCGGTGCGCGCCGATGCGGCTCTGCGCGCCGAGGTCGAGTCGCGCCAGTCGTGGATCCGGGGCGCCGCGGTCCTCGGCGTGGCGGCGCCCTGGGTGATCCTCACCCTGCTGGCGATGCGGCCGGAGGGAGCGCGGGCTTATGGCAGTGCCGAGGGGATTGCACTCATCCTCGTCGGCGCGGCGGTGTCGTTCCTGGCGTTCCGGCTGATGATCAGACTCGGCCGGCTTCCCGAGCCGCGGCGGTGGTTCGGGTGAGCGTTCCGTCGTCGGGCCTCGTGGTGAGCGACGCGGCGTACGCGGTCGTGCTCGGCACGGCGTTCGGTATCGGCGTCTGCCTGCTGCTGTCCGTGGCGCCGCGATGGGGCGCGCCGTCGCTCGCTCGGCGTATCGGCCCGTACATCCGCGACGTCACCGCCCCGCGCGGGTTGGACCCCGCCTACCGGGCGCCACGCGACGCGGCATCGACGTGGGCGGTGCTCCAGACCCGCTTCGCGAGCACGATCGGCGGAGATGAGGGCGTGGTCCGGCGGCTGCAACGAGCCGGATGGGGCATCGACGTCGCGCGCTTCCGCGGCCGGCAGCTCGCTTGGGCGGTCGCCGGCCTCGGAGCGGGAGGCGCACTCGTGGTGGCGCTCGTCCTCACCGGTCGCGGGTCACCGGCACTCGGCCTTCTCCCGCCGATCGCCGCCGTCGCCGGGGCGCTCGCGTGCGACGTGATACTCAGTCGCGCCGCGCGAGGGCGCGTCGCCCGGATCGAGGACGAGCTTCCCACCGTGCTGGAATTCCTCGCGCTGTGCCTGTCGGCCGGCGAAGGCATCCTCGATTCGCTGCGCCGCGTCAGTGACGTGGGCGCCGGCGAGCTGAGCGCGGAGCTGCGCGGGGTCGTGGTGGCCGTCGGTACCGGATCGTCGCTGTCGGACGCTCTCGGTCGCCTGTCGAGACGACTGCAGATTCCGGCGCTGTCGCGCGCCGTCGACCAGCTCGTCGCGGCGATCGATCGCGGTGCGCCGCTTGCGCAGGTGCTCCATGCGCAGGCGCTCGACGCGCGGGAGGAGGCCAAGCGCGGGCTCATCGAGCGGGCCGGGCGCAAGGAGATCTACATGCTCGTCCCGCTGGTGTTCCTGATCCTGCCGCTGAGCGTGCTGTTCGCGGTGTTCCCGGGGATCTTCATGCTTCGTCTCGGAATCGGCTAGGCAGCTTCGGAAGGGGAAATGATGAACGGAACGCTGATGCGCCGCGCGGTTGATCGACTGAGCGCCGCGAGCCGCGACATCGTCGACGACGAGCGCGGCGACGTGCCCGGCTGGGTGCTCATTACGTTGATGACCGCCGGGCTCGTCGTGGTCATCTGGGCGCTGGCCGGACCGGCGCTGGCGAGTCTGTTCGAACAGGCGATCGCGCGCGTCTCGGGACTGTGACCGGTCCGCGGCACCGGCGTCGCGCTCCGTCCGGCGGGGTGCGCCTCCTGGCGCGCAGCATCCGCGGACGCATCGCGGGTCTCGGAGAGGAGGGATCGAGCCCTGTCGAGTTCGTGCTCGTCGGCTCGCTGCTCACGGTGCTGACCCTTGCCGTGCTGCAGCTGGGACTGGCGGTCTATGTCCGCAACGTCGTCCACGACGCCGCCGTCGAGGGCGCGTATCACGCCGCGCTCGCCGACACGTCGCTCCAGGAGGGCGCCGCGCGCACGCGCGACATCGTCGCCCGCACGGTGGGTGCCGAGTACGCCGCCGCCGTGACGGTGCGCGAGACCGTCGCGCTCGGGCACCCCGCCGTCGAAGTCCGCGTCTCGACGACCCTGCCGCTCGTCGGATTGCTCGGGGCGCCACGAGCGCTGGAGGTGGCGGCCCATGCGCCCGTCGAATCCTTCGACTGAGCCGCGCAACACGACCGCGGCGGAGGCGCTGTCGGAGGACGAGGAGGGCTCGGCCGCGCTGGAGTTCATCCTCGTCGGACTGCTCATGCTCGTCCCCCTGGTGTACCTCATCGTCGTGCTGGGACTCATCCAGCAGCAGTCGCTCGGTGCGGAAGCGGGGGCGAGACACGTCGCGCGAGCGGTGTCGACAGCGACCGACGCAGCGGACGCCCGGGACCGCGCGGCGCGCGTGCTCGCCTCTGTCTCGGATCAGTACGGCATCGACGATGTGGACCTCTCGCTCCGATGCCGCCCGGCGGGCGTCGAGTGCCCGTCGGCGGGCGCCACCCTCGTCGTCACCGTGCACACGACCGTCGCCCTGCCGCTCGTCCCACCGGTGCTCGGATGGGACCGGGCGGCGTCGATCCCGGTCGAGGCGACGGCCGCCCACAAGGTGTCGAGGTTCTGGGGGAGCGGATGACCGGAATCGAGGAGAGTCCGCGGACGGATGACGAGGGCAGCGTCCTGATCCTCACCCTGGCGTACGGGGTTCTGGCTCTCGTTGCCATACTGGTCTGCGTCGCGGCGACCAGCCTCTATCTCTCCCAGAAGCGCTTGGATGCGCTGGCGGATGCCGCGGCGCTTGCGGCGGCCGACGGCTTCGAGCTCACGGTCGTCGAGGATGCGCCCGTCGCTCGCCTGACCAGCGAGGGCGTGCACCGTCAGGCCCAGCTTCTGGTCGCCGAGGTCGGAGGGGACGCATCGCTCGTCTCCGCGAGCACGCCGGACGGCGTCTCGGCTCGGGTGACGGTGGCCGACGAGTGGCATCCGCCCGTGCTCACGCTGTTCGTGCCGGACGGCATCGCTCTGCGAGCCACCGCCACCAGTCGCACGGCGCTGCGCTAGCCGCCTGTCTGCGAACAGGTGCGGCGACGCCGCGCCTCCACTACAGTGAGGGGCGCACGGTGCGCTGCACCCCGAGCGGAAGGAGGAGAAGCGATGACCGTCTTCGTCGTGCCTCGCGTCAGTTCCCCTTCCCGCGAGGTCGCCCGCACCTTCTGACTCGCGGCGACCTCCTGTTCTCGGAGTGTCACCCATGTCATCACTGCGTTTCGACGCATCGTTCCACCCCTCGGCGCGGGAGCTCGAACCCGGGCCCGATCAACGCTGGTCCACGTGGCCGGCATCTCCTCCGACGCAGCGGGGCCCGCTTCCGCACCCGGCCTGGCTCGTCACCTCGGCCGGCGCGTTCGACACCGAGTTCGGCATCGTCAAGACCGGCAAGGAGGCCGACCTCCATCTCATCGAGCGGGCCGTGCCCGGCACGACCGGGTGCCTGCTCGCGGCCAAGCGCTACCGTGACTCGCGGCACAGCGACTTCCATCGCTCGGGCAGCTATGAAGAGGGCCGTTCGCTGCGCAACACGCGCGACACCCGGGCGCTGCAGCGAAAGTCGTCGTACGGCCGCTCCGTCGCCGCGGGGCATTGGGCGGCCAGCGAGTTCGCCGCGCTGCGCACCGCGTGGGAGGCCGGCGTGCCGGTGCCCTACCCGGTGCAGGTGCTCGACACCGAGGTCCTGATGGAGTTCATCGGCGACGGGCGGGTCGCGGCGCCCCGGCTCTCGCAGAGCCGGCTGCGCGGCGGCGAGCTGCGACCCGCATACGAGCAGGTCATCGACATCCTGCGCGCGTTCGCGGCGGCCGGGTTCGCCCACGGCGACCTCTCGCCGTACAACCTGCTCGACCACCACGGCCGGATCGTCGTGATCGACCTGCCGCAGATCGTCGACGTCGCGGCGAACCCGCAGGGCTTCGACTTCTTCCACCGCGACGTCGTCAACGTGTCGACGTGGTTCGCCCGCCGTGGCCTGGAGAACGATCCGGAGGCGCTCTTCGGCGAGCTCGTCGCCATCATGTGGTGAAGCCGGCCCGGCCGCCAGGACCGCGGGACGCGTCACCAGCCGTGCACGTTGAACCACTCCTGGCGGCGCCGGGCCTCGCCCTCCGGCTCCGCCTCGGCGGACGTGTCGTGCTCGCGCAGTCGTCCGGCGGCGTCGAGCTCGACGAACCGCAGGCACACCGCGCACAGCGCACGGCCGTCCGGGTAGCCGTCGGGCATCGTCGCGGCCGGTTCGCCGCTTTCGCCGGATCCGGCGCAGCGCGGCGCGTCGGCCGAGGCATCCGTCCACATGATCGCGCGGTGGCGGTGCAGGCCCGGATGGTCGAGCGGCCGTGTGCAGCGGCGGCCGGCGCTGCGGCTGCGGCAGAAGCGCATCACCGCCTCGCCGCTCACGATTTGCTCCGAGGTACGAAGCGCGGCACCCAGCGGACGAATGCCAGGGCGCCGAGCAGCCCGATCCCGCCCATGACGCCGGTCGCGACGGCGAGCGAGGACACCGCCGCGATGCCCGACACCAAGAGCGGGGCGGCGGCGCCACCGGCATCGGTCAGCGTGCGCCACGAGCCGAGGAACGGCGCCGGATCGGCCTTCGGTGCGACGTCGGCGCCGAGGGTCAGCAGGATGCCGCTCGACAGCCCGTTGCCGACGCCCAGCACCGCGGCGAACATCGCGAACCACATCGCGGACTGATCGAGATCGTGGGTGAAGGCGAGGGCCAGGAACCCAGCTCCCATGAGCAGCATCGCCGGCAGCGCCGCCCACAGCCGGCCGAAGCGGTCCATGACCTGGCCGCTGGCGTAGAAGAGAGCGAAGTCGATCGCGCCGGAGATGCCGACGACGAGTGCGATCGTCTGCGGGTCCAGACCGATCGACACACCCCACAGCGGCAGCACGACCTGCCGCGCCGAGCGGACGGCGGAGAGGGATGCCGCGGCCAGTCCCAGCCGGGACAGCACGTCGCGGTGCCGGACCATCGTGCGGAACACCCCGGTGCCCGGCCCGCTCCGGCGGTCGACAGCGGGAACGGAGCCGGTGACCGGCTCGCCGGTGTCCTCCATGCTCGCCGTCGCGTTGCGGCCATCGATCCGGGCGAACCGCCTCTCTGGATCGGGGCCGAGGAGCACGAGGAGCACGGTCGCGACGAGGCATGCCGCGAAGAACCAGATCGTCGCGTGCTCGTCGTGGAACAGCACGAGAAGTCCCGCGGCGACGAACGGGCCGATGAACATCCCGAGGCGGAACGTGCCGCCCAGCAGCGACAGGGCACGTGCGCGGAAAGACAGCGGCACGCGCGTGGTCATGAAGGAGTGCCGGGCGAGCCCGAACGCGGCGGCGCAGAACCCGATGAGGAACACCGCCATCGCGAAGACCGGCAGCGTCGGCGCGACGGCGAGGACCACCACCCCGGCGAGGGACACGGTGCCGGCGATCGACATCGTCAGCCGCTCGCCGATGCGGGCGACCGCCCACCCGGCCGGGATGTTGCCGCACAGCTGCCCGACGACCAGCGCCGAGGCCACGAGCGCCGCGGTCGCGACGTCCGCCCCGAGCTGCGCGGCGATCACGGGGATCAGGGGGATCACCGCCCCCTCGCCGAGGGCGAAGAGCACCGTCGGGCCGTACACCATCGGACCGAACCGCCACAGCACGTCGCGGGCGGTGGGGGAGCGATCGGACATCGCTTCCACGTTAGTCTGGAGTGTCATGCTCGAACTCGACCTCTCCGACGACATCCAGGCGCTTCGCTCCACCTTCGACGACATCCGCGCCGTCGTCGATGTCGACGCGCTCACCGCTGAGATCGCGCGGCTGAGCGAGGAGGCCGGCGCTCCCGACCTGTGGGACGACGTCGAGAAGGCGCAGAAGGTCACCAGCGCCCTCAGCCACCGGCAGGCCGAGCTCAAGCGCATCACCGACATCGAGCAGCGGCTCGACGACCTCGACGTCCTCGTCGAGCTCGCCAACGAGATGGACGACGAGGACTCCGCCGAGGAGGCCCGCCGCGAGCTCGCAGAGCTCGAGGACATCGTCGGCCAGCTCGAGGTGCAGACCCTCCTCGACGGCGAGTACGACGACCGCGCGGCGGTCGTGACCATCCGCTCCGGCGCCGGCGGCGACGACGCCACGGACTTCGCAGAGATGCTCATGCGCATGTACCTGCGCTGGGCTGAGCGCCACAAGTACCCCGTCAAGGTGATGGACACCTCCTACGCCGAGGGTGCGGGCATCAAGTCCGCGACCTTCGAGGTCGACGCGCCGTACGCCTACGGCACCCTCTCGGTCGAGGCGGGCACTCACCGTCTCGCGCGCATCAGCCCCTTCGGGGGCGCCGACAAGCGGCAGACGAGCTTCGCCGCCGTCGAGGTCATCCCCGTCATGGAGGAGGCCGTCGAAGTGGACATCCCCGAGGGCGACATCCGCGTCGACGTCTTCCGCTCGTCGGGCCCCGGCGGGCAGTCGGTCAACACGACCGACTCCGCCGTGCGCATCACGCACATCCCCACCGGCATCGTCGTGTCGATGCAGAACGAGAAGTCGCAGATCCAGAACCGCGCCGCGGCGATGCGGGTCCTGCAGACGCGCCTGCTCCTGCTCAAGCGCGAGGAGGAGGCGGCGAAGAAGAAGGAGCTCGCCGGCACCATCACCGCCAGCTGGGGCGACCAGATGCGCTCGTACTTCCTCTACGGCCAGCAGCTCGTCAAGGACCTCCGCACCGGTCACGAGGTCGGCAACCCGGCGACGGTGTTCGACGGCGATCTCGACGGCTTCATCGCCGCCGGCATCCGGTGGCGCAAGCGCAAGGACGACGACGACTGACCGGATGCCACTGCCGGGGTGTCGCTGAACCCGGCCACGAGGCATCCGCTTAGGCTCGATAGGCCATGATCCGGTTCGAGAACGTCACGAAGCGCTTCCGCGGCACTTCGAGACCCGCCCTCAGCAATGTCGACTTCGAAGTCCAACGGGGGGAGTTCGTCTTCCTCGTCGGGGCCTCGGGTTCCGGGAAGTCCTCGTGTCTGAGGCTCATCCTGCGGGAGGAGACCCCCAGCGAGGGCCGCGTCGTCGTGCTCGGGCGCGACCTCCGCTCGCTGTCGAACCGGAAGGTGCCGTACTTCCGCCGCCACGTCGGCGCGGTGTTCCAGGACTTCCGGCTGCTGCCGACCAAGACCGTCTTCCAGAACGTCGCCTTCACGCTGCAGGTGATCGGATCATCGCGCGCCTTCATCCAGCAGGCGGTGCCGGAGGTGCTCGCGCTCGTGGGCCTCGCCGGCAAGGAGAAGCGCTTCCCGCACGAGCTGTCCGGCGGTGAGCAGCAGCGCGTCGCGATCGCGCGGGCGCTCGCGAATCGGCCCCAGGTGCTGCTCGCCGACGAGCCCACGGGAAACCTCGACCCGGCGACCTCGGTCGACATCATGCAGCTGCTCTCGCGCATCAACGCCAACGGCACCACGGTCGTCATGGCCACGCACGAGGCCGGCTTCGTCGACCAGATGCAGCGCCGCGTGATCGAGCTGCGGCACGGCGAGATGATCCGCGACGAGCGTCACGGCGGCTACGGCGACACCTCCAGCATCCCGAGCCTCGCACCCGAGCCCGAGCGCGGGGCCGCCGCCGTCGCCGCCCTCACCGCGGTGCTCGAACTGCACCGCGAGATCGTCGAGACCGGGACGGTCGAGCCTGACGTGGTCGACGCCGCCGTCTCGGCCGCGAGCATCGCCGCGGAGTCCGAGATCCAGGAGCAGGTGGCCGAGGCGACGCAGGCGGCGGCCGCGGAGTCCGCCGCGGCACTCGCGCGGCAGACCGAGACAGAGGACCCGCGCCCCGCGTCCGCGCAGCCGGCTCCCGCTCAGCCCGTCACCCGACCTGCCGCATCGACGGGCTCCCGCCCGTCGTCTCCGGACCCGGTCTCCGCACCGCAGCAGGCGCCGACCGCTCAGCCGACGCAGGACGCCGCCCGCACATCCGCCGGGCGACCGCCGGAGCCTGCACCGCAGCCGCCGACGTCTCAGACGAACCCCATCCCGGTCGTCGAGGCGCTCGAGCTGGATGTCGCCGAACTGGGCCTCGCCGACCGGCTGGGTCTGGGCAAGACGGATCAGGACGACGAAGTGGGGCCGACCTCGTGAGGCTGGGATTGATCCTGTCGGAGGCGTTCACCGGACTGCGCCGGAACGTCTCGATGGTGGTGTCCGTCGTCCTCGTCACGTTCGTCTCGCTGACGTTCGTCGGCGCCGCGATCCTCATGCAGATGCAGATCGGCACCATGCGCGACTTCTGGGTCGACCGCGCTCAGGTGGCGATCTACATGTGCACCGACATCTCGCAGTCGCCCACGTGCGCCAACGGCGTGGCGACGCAGGAGCAGCTGGACGCGGTGCAGGAGAAGCTCGATGGTCCCGCGCTCTCGCCGCTCATCCGCGACGTGCGCTTCGAGAACAGCGAGGAGGCGTACCAGAACGTCATCGAGCTGCTCGGCGAGGACTACGCCAGCGTCATCACGCCCGACCAGCTCAACCAGACCTACTGGATCAACCTCGTCGATCAGCGCCAGTCCGACGTGATCATCGAGGCGTTCACCGGAACGGACGGCGTCGAGGAGGTGCAGGACCAGCTGCAGTACCTCGAGCCGCTCTTCTCCGCGCTCACCATCGCGACCTACATCGCCGTCGGCATCGCCGCGCTCATGCTGATCGCAGCCGTGCTGCTGATCGCGACCACGATCCGCCTGTCGGCCTACGCGCGCCGGCGGGAGCTCGGCATCATGCGCCTCGTCGGAGCGTCCAACCGGTTCATCCAGACGCCATTCATCCTCGAGGGCGTGTTCGCGGCGCTCATCGGATCGCTGCTGGCCAGCGGGGCCGTGCTCGCCGGCGTGCACTTCGGCGTAGCGGGATACCTGCGGACCCGCGTCGAGTTCGTCACGACGTGGGTGGGCATGGGCGAGGCATGGCTCGTCGTGCCGGTGCTGATCCTCGTCGGCGTCGTCCTCGCCGCGCTGTCGGCGGGATTCGCCATTCGTCGCTGGCTGCGCGCGTAGCATCCGCCCCCGGTTCCCGCCCCGTCCGCCCGCCGCGGTAGACTGACAGGCTGCCGCCTCGGATGCGGCATCCAGCGAGGAGAGATCATGCCCAGGGAACGCGGTGAGAAGGTCGTCGCGACCAATCGTCGCGCGCGCCACGAGTACAACATCGAGAAGACCTACGAAGCAGGTCTCGTGCTCACGGGCACCGAGGTGAAGTCGCTGCGCGAGGGTCGGGCGAATCTCACCGACGGCTATGCGTACATCGACGGCGGCGAGGCGTTCCTGGATGCCGTGCACATCCCCGAGTACGCGCAGGGCCACTGGACCAACCACTCCGCCAAGCGCACCCGCAAGCTGCTGCTGCACAAGGAGGAGATCGTCAAGCTGTCCCATGCGATCTCCGCGGGCGGGTACACCCTCGTGCCGCTGAAGCTCTACTTCTCCGACGGGCGCGCGAAGGTCGAGATCGCGGTGGCGAAGGGCAAGCGCGAGTACGAGAAGCGCCAGACCATCCGCGAGCGCGAGGACAAGCGCGAGGCCGAGCGTGCCATGCGCACCCGCAACCGTCTGGGGGAGTAGCGCTCAGCGCGCGGTGAACCGCGCCTCCACCGCGGCGGCGACGACGATGTCCTCCGGCTGCAGCTGCACCGCCGGCGCATCGGCGCTCTCGCTCGCGAAGGACGCTCTCGCCATCAGCATGCGCGGGGTGGGGGATGCGTCGGCGCTGTCATGACGGAGAAGTCCGACATCGGCGACCTCGAGGGGCGCCACATCCGCGAAGCCCAGCGCTCCCGCGTATGCCGTCGCGCGGGTGACCGCGACGCCGACCGCGTGCGTCGCGACCTCCCGCTCCACCGCGGCGCGCGTCTCGGGCGTCAGTCGCCATTCGATTCCCGTCAGCTGCACCCCGTCTCGCTCGGCGACGTCGCCCGCCCACCACGACAGCACCGCGAAGTCGGAGAAGGTCGCCGTGACGTCGACGCTCGCATGATGCACCGGCGCGAGCCGCCGGCCCTCGGGGCTCCACGGACGCTCCGACCACACCGTGACCCGCTGGCTCGTCCACTCGATCACCGTGCCGGCCTCGGCCCGCGACGCGAGATCTTCGCGGACGGGCTCTGCGAGGGCCGCCATGCGTTCGACGACGGCCCCACGCTCGCGACCCTCCGCCCGGATGGTCAGGTGCGCCACCGCGCGCTCGGGCGGGATCCGCACCTCGTGCTCGCCTCGGACGGTGATGACGACATCGTTCATGACGCCGACTCTACGCACCCCGGCCACCTGCACCAGGATTCCGCTCCGAGGACGGGAATGGCGACCCCACGGCATCCGTTGTATCCTGATGTGCTCGGAAGCTTCGGCGCCGAGTTGTGACAACTCCACAGTGTGACAGCGGTCCTTCGCACGAAGGCTCACGGGGATGATCGGTTTCGACATCGCCTGCGAATCTGCGTGAAGCGGGCCGAGGATGCAGGGTTATCTCGTGAACGCTCCCTGCGAACCAATAACTGCCAATAAGCAGCAGTCTGACTTCGCCCTCGCTGCCTAAGCGAGTCCGATAGTCCGTCAGTCCGTGGGTGATCCCGACACGGTTCCTGGCGTCATCTAGGGATCTTGCTGCGCGTCGGTGCCTGAACGCCGCGCGGGACTCTTTCAGGCTGGGCCCGTCGACTCAGGTGTCTGTGACAAGAGTCGGGGCCGAGCAGAACGTCTGCACAGACTGCGCCCGGAGAAGCCGCAGTATCTCAGCGATGGACGGGGGTTCGATTCCCCCCATCTCCACCAGCCGCTGTCACAGAGGAGGGCCCGAGAGCCGCGAAACCACGCGGATCTCGGGCCCTTCTCATTACAGAAAGACGAACGGGGTCTGGTTTTCGGGCGCAGCCGGCCGTAGCTTGTCTGCCATGCGGTCCGGACGTCGTCTGCTTCGTACGGTGGCTGCGGTCGGTGTGGGCGTGCTGACCGCGGCGGTTCTCAGCGCGATGGTGATCATCACGCCGGCCGATTCCGCGGCGGCCCAGCCTCCCGCTCCGCTGGCGGTGACGTATGTCGCGCGGGTGTGCGATTCGTATTCCGACATCATGGCGAACAAGGCCAGGAACAACATCCAGGAATCACTGTTCAACCTGGGACCCGATTCGTCCTACGCCCCCTCCGACATCGTGGAGCCGGCGGCAGAGGCCGCCGGGTCGCCGCAGTGCCGCCCCATGTCGGACTGGCGGTTCTCCACCGGGTCGGCGATCACGGGGAAATCCCCCTCCACCGACAACCTCTCGATCGTGAGGGGACTCTTCCGGTCGGACATCGTCACGCAAGCCGAAACGACGTTGCGCGACGCGCTGGGTCAGCCCATCCCGGGTGAGAACGGACAGCCGCAGACCATCGAAGGCGCGGTCACCGTCCAGCTCTCTGGCGCCGAGGCCTCGTGGGTGCGAGGCGGTCGGTCGCTGTGGGTCCAGGGCGGGTCACCCGAGGCGCCGCTCAACGGACGCTCCGACATCGGGTTCGGTGCCCTCCGCTGCGCCCATGACGCGCTCAACGGCGACAACGTGGATGCCGTGACGTTCCCGCAGTCGCGCACGCATGTCTTCTGCTACTACTACGCAGTCACGCCGCCGCCTCCGCCAGGCACGATCACTGTGGTCAAGCAGCTGGCCGGCGCGGCACAGGGCGGCGACTTCGACTTCGAAGGCAACATCTCGTACAACCCGGGCGGCGCCTTCTCCATCCCCGCCACCCCGACCGACGCCGGGGTCGAGCGGTTCGTCCGGGGCGCCACCCTGGGAAGCACGATCCAGCCGCCATGGTCGTTCACGGAACTCACCGAACCGGGCTGGAGCCCGCCTGCGACGGCAGCCTGCACCTCTCGCACCGGTGAGAGCGTCATCGCGACGAACGGTGCGACGACGACGGTGGACCTCGCGGGCGGTGATGACGTCACATGCACCTACACGAACACTCCGGCACCGCTCGGAGCCGGTCAGCTCGCCAAGCAGACCATCGGCGGAGTCGGCAGCTTCCCCTTCAGCATCACAGGCCCGAACGCCACCGAGACCTTCACCGCCGTCACCACGGCGCCCGGCACGCCGGAGGTCTTCGCCACACGCGCCGGCGCTCCGTCCGGCACATACACGGCTGTCGAAACGATGCCGACGGACTCGACCCTCACCGGTCCGGGCACATGGAGCATGACATCCGCCGTGTGCAACGGCGCCGCGGTGCCCGTCGTCAACGATCCGACGACCACACCCGCTCGAGCCACCGTGGATTACATCGCCGACCCCGGCAGCGACGTCGCGTGCCTGTTCACCAACACGTTCACGCCCGCCGGCTCGATCGACATCGTCAAGACGTCCGTCGGCGGCACCGGCCGCTTCGAGTACACGGTCCTCTCCCCGGACGACAATCTGGCGACCGTGGCCTCTCCAGCAGCGGTCACGTCGACGCCAGGAGAGCCGACGGCGGCCTCGCCGTCGATCACGGGCATCTCCGCCGCCCCGGGATCGCGGTACCTCATCCGTGAGACGATGCCCGCCCCTGACACGGGCGGATTCTGGGTGCTCGACTCAGTGGACTGCGGCCCGAACGCTCTGCAAGTGGACCTCAGGCGGGCGGGGGTCCTCATCGCACTCACTCCCAGCAACCCGCACGCCACGTGCCGCTTCCAGAACCGGTACCAGCCGTATGGCACGCTCTCGGTCACGAAGACGACGACACCCGACCAGCAGCTGCGACCCGACGATGCCACCATCGACCTCGCGTGCACCGATGGCATCGGCGGGTCCTTCTCGGTGGCGTCCGGGCAGGGCGCCAATGACAGCGGCGTCGCGGTGTTCGACCGGAACATCGAGTGCACCGTCACCGAACCGGAGACCGGAGCAGCCGAGGGCGTGCGTGTCGCCGTCGACGCGGAGCTGATCGTCGACGACGGTCCGCCGCAGCCCTACCGGCTCGGCGATCCGTTCACTGCGGAACTGGGCCGCGATACGCAGGTCGTGATCACGAACCGGCTCGACGAACCAGCACCCACGCGGTCGCCTGCACCGAGCCCGCCGACCGGAGTGCAGCCCTCGGCCCCGGGCGGCGCGGCGGACCCTGCGGGCGGACTTCCGGCAACCGGGTCAGCAGCACCGATCTGGGCACTGGTCAGCGCCGTCGGCATGCTTCTCGCCGGGGCGGCGCTGTGGTCGATCGCAAGGCTCCGTCGGCGGCGCACGCTCAAGGACTGAGTCGCCCTCTGTCGAGCACGTGGGCGCTTGCTTTCGCGCGCCGACGCGGCCGGCCGACGAGCGACGCGATGATCCCCAGGACGGCGAACCCCAGCGGCACGAGCAGCGCGGCGCGGTACGCATCGATCGGCTCGAGCGCGGCCGCGATCGTCAGCGCCGCGCTCGTCGCCGCCAGACCCAGCGCCGCGCCGAACTGGAAGAACGTGTAGAGGATGCCGCTCGTGAGCCCTTGATCCTCGTCGGCCACGCCGTCCGTCGCCGCAATCGTCAGCGGCCCGTACGCGAGCGTGAACGCCAGACCCAGCGCGAGGAAGCTCGGGAACATGAGCGCATACGTCCAGTCCGGCGCCACAGGCAGGAAGAGCAGATAGGAGAGGGCGGCGAACCCCAGCCCTCCCACCGCCACCGGCCAGGTCCCGAACCGGGCGACGAGCCGGGGAGTCACCGTCGGGGCGAGAACGGCATCGATCGCGAGCACCACCATCGCGAGCGCCGTCTGCAGGGCGGTCCACCCTCGCAGCTCCTGCAGGTACAGCACCACGATGAACTGGAAGCCCATGAACCCCGCGGCGAGGGACCCCGCGCCGACGTAGGCGCGCAGGAGCGCGCGTGAGCGGAGGAACGTCGTCGGAATCAGCGGTGCGCGGCTCCGGCGCTGACGCAGGCCGAACATCAGCAGGGCGGCGACCGCTCCCGCCGCGGCCCATACCGCGGCGGCGGCACCATGCGACGCCTGCTCGACAGCCAGGACCGTCAGGACGATCCCGGCCGTCAGCGACACTGCGCCGGCGGCATCCACCGGGACGTCGGTCCTGTCCCCGGGATCGCGGGGAAGAAGCGCGAGCGCGCCCACGAGGATCACGGCGCCGAGCACCACCGGCGCAAAGAACACCCAGCGCCAGCCGATCGCCGTGAGCAGGCCACCCGCCACCAGGCCCAGCGAGAAGCCGGCGGCGCCGATTCCGGAATAGATGAGCACGGCTCGATTGCGGGCGGCGCCCTCGGCGAAGCTCGTCGTGATGATGGCAAGTCCGGCGGGCATCATGAACGCCGCTGCGACCCCCGTGGCGAAGCGCGCGAGCACCAGCATCCAGCCCTCTCCCGCGACCCCGCCGGCCAGCGAGAACGCGATGAACACCGCGAGAGCGACGAGGAAGACCCGCCGCCGGCCGAGCCGATCGCCGAGCCGGCCGCCGAGGATCATGAACCCGCCGTACGCGATGACGTACGCACTCAGGATCCACTGGAGCTGCGTCGTGCCCAATCCGAGATCAGCGCGGATGACGGGGAGCGCGACGTTGAACATCGCGACGTCGATGCCCTCGAGGAAAGCGGCGCCGCAGAGCGTGATCAGCAGCAGGATGCCGCGTCCACGCAGCGATACGCCGGGCGAGACGAGTGGGACGGTGTCGGTGCTGGGCACGGTGCTCCTCCGGAACTCGGTTACTTCTTGTGCGTGACAGCATCGTGCGTCATCATTGCGGCATGGCGGAAGTACGCACTTCGGAGTACCTCGGTTCCTGCCAGGTCACCGACATGCTGAACGATCCCTTCCAGTGGGACGCGCGCGAGGACTGCGAAGTGCGGCAGATCCTCGACCGGATCGCCGACAAGTGGTCGCTGCTGGTGATGGCCCTGCTCGAGAACGGCACCCTGCGGTTCACCGAGCTGCTGCGACTCGTCGACGGCGTGAGCCAGCGCATGCTGACAGTGACGCTCCGGCAGCTGGAGCGGGACGGCCTGGTGTCACGGACGGTGCATCCGGTGGTTCCGCCGCGCGTGGAGTACTCGCTGACCGAGCTCGGCCGCAGCCTCAACACGACCGTTCTCGCGCTGGTGTCGTGGACCGAAGCCCATCAGGCCGACATCGCTGCGGCACGTGCGCGGTATGACGGCGCGGTCGCGTCGTGAGCTAGGGAACCGGATGGTCGACGATCGCCGACTCCAGGCTGCGCCCGTTCAGGTCCAGGTAGATCCGGCGCTCCGTGATCGACAGGACCATGGTGTTGCGGCGCCCCAGCACGCTCGTCGCCGCATCCACGAACCCCGGATCGAAGCTGTGCAGCGTGATCTCGTCGGAGCGATGGATCCGCTTGCCGGACCACAGCGCCGCCACCTTGGCCGGGTGGCGATGGGTGTACACCGCGACGCGCTCGGACTGCATGCTGCCATGGTGCAGACGTGACGCATCCGGAGCGCCCACCTCGATCCACGCGGTGATCCGCCCTGTGCGATCGCGCACGAGGACGGCCGGCTCGTCGGTCGTCGAGATGCCCTCGCTGAAGGCGATGCCCTCTTCGAACTCGAGGGCGTACGCGAGCACCCGGGTGATCAGGAACGCATCGGTCTCGGACGGATGCCGGGCGACGCGGAGCGACACGTCTTCGTAGACGCCCCGGTCGACGTCGGCCAACTGGAGCGCGAAGGTGAGGATCGTTGCACCGGCTGCCACGGGATCCGAGCCTACGCGGCGCCGTCCGGGACCGACGAAGCGGCTGATCCGTCCCGTCAGGTGCGCGCGGCGTCGGCGTCGGTGCCGGCCTCGTCCTCGCCGGCGATCTGCTGCTCGGTGTGCTCGCGGATCGTCTCGGCGTCGGCCTGAGTCGGCGCCTGCTCTGCGAGGTCCGCGCGGTCGCGGTTCGGGTCTCCCGAGTCCGCGTGCGTCGAGTCGGGTCCGGTGTTGGGGAATGCTTCGTGCGACATGGAGTTCCTTTCGCTCTGCTCCATGCCACCATGCGGCCCGTCACCGGACGGCGCCGTTGACAACCGACCTGTCGTGTTGCATGCTTCGGGGCGGTCACGCCCGCAGGTAGGCATCCAGCAGCAAGGGCCCGCGGACGTCGCGGAAGGCGTCGATCAGCCGATCCACGGTCCGCCGACTCACCCCGGATGCCTGCACATCGTACGGACCCAGCTTCTCGAGCCTGCCCGTGCGCACGCGCACCACTTCCCACCGTGCGGCGCGCAGGGCGCGGTCCTTCCGGCGATCGGCTTCTTCCCGATTGCCGACATGTTCGAGACCGTGCCTTCCGGTGCTGTCGTATTCCACGGCGATGCGCAGCTCGGGCAGAAGGATGTCGGGCCAGACCTCCAGATGATCGAAGAATGGGCGGGCGATGCGCACGGGGTTGCAGCCGGTGGTGAGCGAGAGGCGCTCGAACAGCGCCGCCCGCAGCGCGGCCTCGGCGGCCGAGGCCGGCCGTGGCGCGCACTCGCTCGCGAAGGATGCCCCGGCGGGGAGATCGGGCGTCCGGGAGCAGAGCGCCACAGTCGAGGTCACGCGTTCGGCGCGTGGCAGCGCTCCGCTCCGCACGGCCGCCGGCTTCGCCAGGGCCGAGCAGTCGGGGCACCAATCGGAGCGTCGTCGTCCTCGCGCGGGTCGTGCGCGCTGTTCGGCGGGCGTCGCGACGAACGTGTGGCCGGCATCGCACTGCCACAGCAACAGCACGTCGGCGGCGGGCGGGATCTGGCTCAGCACGATCCCGGCGTTGAGGTCGGGGTGATACTGCCGAATGAGGACCGGGTAGGACGCCCACGCCTCCCGATACGCGCCCACGGGATAGGGCACGTCGGCGCCCTTGGAGAACTGGCGGCGCGCCCACCACGCGAGTATCGGTTCCGCCATGGTCGGAACCGTAGCGCGGGCCACCTACACGGTCAGGGCTTCGGCCACTCGATGAGCAGGAGGCCCTGCTTGGTGTCGGCCAGCTTCACCCACCCGTCCCCGAAGAGGTAGGTCATGCCATAGCCGTCGTCGTCCGTCGCGATGCGGGTGTCGGGGCTCTCGGTGACGTACACGCCCTCGGGGGCCTGCTCGCGGATCCAGCCCTGGCTGATCAGCTCGGCCTGCGCCGGCTCGGCTTCCTCCGACGAGACCTGCGCCCATCCGAACATCTGACCGTGGTCGCCCGCGGGTCCGTCGAAGTCCGCCCACACGCACTGCAGCCCGTCCACGACCTCGAGGCTGCCGATGTAGAAGGGCTCCGCCTGCGACGTCCAGCCGAGGCTCTCGAAGTCGGCGACGACGGAAGGACCGATGAGCGTCTCGCACGTCGGATCGCCGGTCGACGCCGGTTCCGCGGTCGGCGTCGGCGTCGGCTCTGATTCAGGAGCCGTGGGAGCCGGCGCCGCCCGGGTCTGTTGCGGCTCGGCCTGCGGAGACCCGGAGCACGCGGTCAGGAGCGCGGCCGTCAGCATGACGAAGGCGACAGCGCCGGCGCGGAAGCGGAGAGCGGGCATCGGGGAACTCCGGGAAGGTCGGGGGAGGGAGACGGAGGTCAAGCGGAGTGGAGCAGGCGAAGGTACGAGTCATGCAGCACCCTGTTCGTGGCCAGGGAGGAGCGCTCCGACAGCGAGTCGCGGCCCTCGAACGAGGTGAAGCGCCCGCCGGCCTCCGTCACGATCGGAACGAGCGCGGCGATGTCGTACTCCTTCACGTCGAATTCGGCCACCAGTTCGAGGCGCCCTTCGGCCAGAAGCATGTACGGCCACGCGTCGCCGTAGCCGCGATCACGCCAGACCGCCGCGGTGAGTCGCTCGAGCGCGTCGAGTCTTCCGGCATCCCGCCATTGCCCGATGCTCTGGAAGCTCACGCTCGAGTCCTCGATCCTGTCGATCGCCGAGACGGCGAGACGGCGCGGTGAGCCCGACGGTGTGTCCGTCCATGCGCCCAGACCGGTCGCGGCCCACCAGCGACGGCCGATCGCCGGCTGACTGGCGACGCCGACACGGGGAACGCCGTCGATCGCCAGGGCGATCAGGGTCGTCCACATCGGGATGCCCTTGAGGTAGTTCGCTGTGCCGTCGATCGGGTCGATGATCCACTGGCGGCGGGAGTCGCCGGTCACGCCGTACTCCTCGCCGAAGACGCCGTCGCCCGGGCGCTCGACCTCCAGCAGAGCGCGGATCGCGCGCTCGGTCGCCAGGTCCGCCTCGGTGACGTGCGTCGCGTCGGCCTTGGTGCGCACGTCCAGGTCGGCCGCGTCGAAGCGCGCCATGGAGGCCGCGTCGGCCGCATCGGCCAAGCGGAGCGCGAAGTCGAGGTCGTCCCGCAGATCCCCGTCGAACGGCGCGTCGAAAGGCGTCACGGGGGCGGGGGAGGTCACGCGCTCCAGGATAACCGCCGCGGGCGGCCTCGATTTCCGGTGGAGCAATCGTGATGCTAATGTTGACCCTCGGTTCGCCTCGTCGCAGACCATGCGCCTCTAGCTCAATCGGCAGAGCAACTGACTCTTAATCAGTGGGTTCAGGGTTCAAGTCCCTGGGGGCGCACCATCCGGGAAGGCCCCCTCCGCGTCCGTGCGAGGGGGCCTTCGCCGTCACCGGCGTCCCAGCCGTCACGCGCAGATCAGGCGCGCATGCTCGCCGACCGACGACAGCACCGGGCTTTCGTCGGCATCGGTGACGACGCCGGCGACGGCATCGAGCGGGAGTACGAGGAACGGCGAGGCCGCCCCGATCTTCTCCGAACTGGCCAGCACGAACGTCTCGGCGCTGCGCTCGGCGAAGGTGCGCTTGACGACGGCCTCGTCGTAGTCGCCGGTGGTCAGGCCGAACTCGGCGCTCACCCCCGTGACGCCCATCAGGAAGAGATCGGCGTTGATGCCCATGGCCGACTCGACGGCTGCAGCTCCCGAGGCCACCACGGAATGGCGGAGGATGCGTCCTCCGATGAGCACCGCTTCGATGCGGGGCTTCGCGAGAATCTCCACGGCGACCGTCGGACTGTGCGTGACGACCGTGGCCACGAGGTCGTCCGGCAGCGCACGCGCGACACGAAGCGCCGTCGTGCCGCCGTCGAGCACGAAGGTCATGCCCGGCTGGATCAGCCTGGCAGCGGCTGCGGCGACGCGCGCCTTGCCGTCGATGTTCAGCGTGGCCCGCTCGTCGTACGTCGCCTGCGCAGCCGGCAGGGGGAGCGCGCCGCCGTAGACGCGCCGGCACAGCCCCGCAGCGGCGAGCTCTCGCAGATCTCGACGGATCGTGTCCTCCGAGACGCCCAGCGTGCGCGCGGCATCTTTGGCGACGACCTTTCCTTCCCGGGTGAGCGTCGCAAGCAGCGCTTCCTTCCGCTCGGCGCTCAGCGCCCGTTCCTGTTCCTGCACACCATGAGCATACATCGTGTGATAACGTGCAGAACCATGCAGAAACCGATGTTGATTCTCATCGCCGGCCCCTACCGGTCCGGCACCGACGACGACCGCGATCGGATGGCGGCGAACCTGCGGCGGCTCGAGGAGGCCGCCTGGCCGATCTTCGAGCGCGGGCACATCCCGATGATCGGCGAGTGGGTGGCCCTGCCGGTCCTCGAGAGCGCGGGGCACGACGTCCTCGACCCCTTCGCAGAGAGGGTCATGTATCCCACTGCGGAGCGGCTGCTGCAGCACTGCGACGCGGTGCTGCGCCTGCCGGGAGCGTCGCGGGGCGCCGACCAGGATGTCGCCCTCGCGCGCGAGCGGGGCATCCCGGTGTACACCTCGATCGACGAGGTGCCGTCCTTCCAGGTCGCCTGAGCGCGGTCGCCGTCGTCCGAACAACGTGCAAGAACGTGCAGTCGCTCCCGGGTCGCCCGGGAGCGACTGCGCGTGCGCGGGACGGCATCGCGGTCGGAGTACCGCGGGCTCACGGGGCTCGTGCGCCGACTTGACCGCGAGCTGCCCGGTGTCTAGATTGCGAATACCTGAATCGGATCTCAGGTCGGTCTGCCGAGAGGCACCCATCACCTTCCAATGGCGAAAGGCACGCACATGCGGGTTACGAAGAAGTTGCTCCTGGGCTCTGTGGCCGTCACGGCCGCTCTCGCGCTGGCGGCCTGCGCGCCGACGACGACACCGGGCGGCGAGTCCACCGAGGGCGAGGGACCGGCTGAGGTCACCGTCGGGGTGGTCACGAGCGAGTCCGGCCCGCTGGCCGGCTACGGCAAGCAGTACCTCGACGCCTTCAAGGTCGGTCTGGACTACGCCACCGACGGGACAGGCGAGGTCGACGGCACCGCCATCGCCGTGGAGTACCGCGACGATGCGGGAGACCCGGACAAGGCGGTGACGGCCGCGAAGGAGCTCATCGGCGAGGGCGTCAACATCATCGCGGGCACCGCCTCTTCGGGCGTCGCGCTGGCCCTGGCCGAGCAGGCGGAGCAGAACAAGGTGCTCTACATCTCCGGCCCCGCCGCCGCCGACGCGATCACCGGCATCAACGACTACACGTTCCGCTCCGGCCGCCAGAGCGCACAGGATGTCGCCACGGCGGGAACGTTCCTCGACGACATCGAGGGCAAGACGGTCACCGTCTTCGCGCAGGACAACGCGTTCGGTCAGGGCAACGTCGCCGCCGTCGAGGCCATCCTGGGCGGTCAGGGAGCCACGGTGAACTCCGTGCTGGTCGCGGAGGACGTCACCGAGTTCACGCCGTTCGCGCAGCAGGTGCTGGCGGGCGCTCCGGACCTCGTGTTCGTCGCGTGGGCAGGGGCGACGTCCGGCGCGATGTGGCAGGCGATGAGCCAGCAGGGCGTGCTCGACGAGATCCCCGTGGTGACCGGTCTCGGCGACGCCGCGACGTTCGGTGCCTACGGCGAGGCCTCGGAGAAGATCAACTTCCTGAACCACTACTTCCCGGGCGCCCCCGACAACGAGATCAACACCGAGATGGTGGAGGCGATCGAGGCGGCCGGGGGCACGCCCGACCTGTTCAGCCCGGACGGGTTCAACGCCGCGGTCATGATCGTCCACGCGATCAGGGAGGGCAAGGGCGACGTCGACGCGATGGTGTCGGCGCTGGAGGGCTTCGAGTTCGAGGGACCCAAGGGAACGATGACGGTGCGCGAGAGCGACCACGCCCTGCTGCAGGAGATGTACCAGGTCCGCCTCGTCGCCGACGGCGGCACGTTCGTGCCGGAGCTCGTCGACACCGTCGCACCCGACGCGATCGCGCCGGCCGAGGCCGAGTGAACCGGAGCTTCCGCCGACGATGAGCACCACTGTCCCGTCCACCCCCGCAGCGGAGACCGCGGGTCGCGGCGCCCGACTGCAGGTCGAGTCGCTCGGTCTGCAGATCGGGGGAGCGACCATCCTGAAGGATGTCGCGCTCGATGTCGCCGCCGGCTCCCTCGTCGGCGTCATCGGACCCAACGGCGCCGGCAAGACGACGCTGTTCAACGCGGTGTCCGGTCTCGTCCGGCCCACCGCCGGACGGGTCCTGCTGGACGGCCACGACATCACGACGGCGTCGGTCCCCGCCCGGGCACGGGCGGGACTGGGGCGCACCTTCCAGACCTCGAGCCTCTTCCCGCAGCTGTCGGTGCTCGAGAACGCGCGCCTGGCCGCGCAGGTGGCGCTCGGCGGCTCCGGATCGCTGCTGCGCTTCCCTCGGAGGACGGATGCCGCGACAGAGCTGGCGATCGCCAAACTCGAGGCCGTCGGCCTCGGCCACAAGCTCGAGGCCGCTGCCGGCGACATCTCACACGGAGACAAGCGCAAGCTCGAGATCGCGGTGCTGCTGGCCACCGAGGCGCGCATCGTGCTGCTCGACGAGCCCATGGCGGGTGTCGCGTCCGGCGACGTCGCGGGGCTGGTGGAGAACATCCGCGACATGCAGCGCGAGAAGGGCTGCACCGTCCTCATGGTCGAGCACCACATCGACGTGCTCATGGGCCTGGTCGAGAAGGTCGCGGTGATGTACTTCGGAAGCATCATCGCGTACGACACGCCGCAGCGGATCATGGACGATCCGCTCGTGCAGAGCGCGTACCTCGGGACGGCGGCAGCATGAGCACCGGCGAACCCATCCTCACCGTCCGGGGCCTGCGCTGCACCATCGGCGGACAGCAGGTGGTCGAAGACGTCTCCTTCGACGTCCCGGCCACCGGCATCACCGCGCTGCTCGGCCGCAACGGCGTGGGCAAGACGTCGACGCTTCGCGGCATCCTCGGACTCATCCACCGGCGTGGTGAGGTGAGACTCGCCGGCGAGCGCATCGACGGCCTGCCCACGCACCGCATCGTGCGGCGCGGCGTCGGCTACGTTCCCGAGGACCGGGAGGTGTTCGCCAAGCTCACCGTCGCCGAGAACCTCGCGCTCGCGGAGCGGCAGAAGGCACCGCGACGAGACTTCGTCGCCCAGCTCTTCCCCGACCTCGTCGAGCGGCGCGACCAGCAGGCAGGAACGCTCTCGGGCGGTCAGCAGCAGATGGTGTCGGTGGCGCGCGCGCTGATCAACGACAACCGCCTCCTCCTGGTCGACGAGCCGACGAAGGGTCTGGCGCCGAAGATCGTCAGCGAGGTCGCCGGCGCCCTGCAGGAGGCGTCGAAGACCGTGCCGATGCTCCTGGTGGAGCAGAACCTCGAGGTCGTGCGGCGTCTCGCCGACGACGCCATCGTGATCGCCGGCGGCCGGGTGGTCCACACCGGCAAGGCCCGCGACATCCTCGACGATGAGGACCTCACCCGACGGCTCCTCGGCGTCCACACGGAGGCGGCCGCATGAGCTCGCTCGTCCTCACTCTCATCACCGGCGTGGGCCTCGGCGCGCTGTACTTCCTCGTCGCCAGCGGTCTGAGCCTGATCTACGGCCTCATGCACGTGCTGAACTTCGCCCACGGCGCGTTCCTCACCCTCAGCGCCTTCACGGGCTGGCTCGTCGCGCAGGCGCTCGGCACGGACTCATGGGGCTCGTTCCTGGTGTCCCTCCTCGTGGGGGCGGCGGTCGGTGCCGCCTTCGCCACCCTCACCGAGCTCGTCCTCATCCGTCCGCTGTACGAGCGGCACATCGAGCAGGTGCTGGTCACCGTCGGTCTGTCCTTCGCCGCCGTCGCCCTCTTCGAGGGCATCTGGGGCACCGACCCGATCCACATCGCCGGGCCCGGGTGGCTGCGGCAGACGACGGAGGTGCTGGGCGCCCGCATCCCGAACACCTACTGGGTGCTCATGATCGCCGCCCTGCTCGTCCTGGTCGCACTGGTGCTGTTCCTCCAGAAGACGCGCTACGGGATGATCATCCGCGCCGGGGTCGAGAACCGCTCGATGGTCACGGCGCTCGGCATCGACGTGCGGCGCTCCTTCACGCTGGTGTTCGCGATCGGCGGCGCCGCGGCCGGCATCGGCGGTGTGCTCGCGATGCACTACTCGACCTTCGTCTCGGCGCACCTGGGCCAGACGCTGCTGATCTTCGCGTTCATCGTCACGGTGGTCGGCGGACTCGGCTCGCTCACCGGCGCCGCGGTCGCCTCGGTGCTCGTCGCGGTCCTGCAGCAGTTCGCCAACTTCTATCTGGGCGGAACCGGTGACTTCATCGTCGTGATCCTGCTCGCGCTGGTGCTGCTGGTGCGGCCGAGCGGACTTCTGGGGAGGAAGGCATGACCGCCGCGTCCAGGTCGCAGCGCGTGAGCCTGCGTCATCACCTGCCCGCCCTGGTGGGCGCGGCCCTCGTGGTCTTCATGGCGGTGCTGCCGCTGCTGAACCTCTCGCTCCCGGGGATCCTTCCGACACCGACCTACATGCCGGGCACGCTGGCGCTGCTGTCGCTGTGCATGGTGTTCGCCGCCCTCGCTCTGTCGTACAACCTGCTCCTGGGATCAGGCGGGATGCTGTCGTTCGGGCACGCGCTGTACTTCGGCGCCGGCGCGTACGGGCTCGGAATCGCGCTCGAGCACTTCGGCGTGCCGCTGTGGCCCGGCGTGTTCATCGCGCTGGTGGGCGGGATGGTCATCGCCCTGGTGACCGGCGCGGTGTCGATGCGCGTGTCCGGCATCCCGTTCGCCATGGTCACGCTCGCGTTCGCGCAAGCCGGCTCGGTGCTTGTGCGACGCAATTCGCAGGTGACAGGTGGCGAGGAGGGTCTGAGTCTGAACACCGCCCAGGTGCCGGACTTCCTCGTGGGCGTGGTCAACACGCGCAACCTCTACTGGTTCGCGCTGGCCGTCCTCGTCGTCGTCTACCTCGTCGTGCTGTGGGTCGACACGTCGCGCCTGGGGCATCTCGCTCGGGCGACCCGTGAGAACGAGCAGCGCGTGCGCGTCCTCGGCCTGTCGCCGTACCGGGTGCGGCTGGTCGTCTTCGTCATCGCCGCGATCCTCGCGAGCCTCGCGGGCGTGGCGTACATGCTGCTGCAGTCCGGCACGGTGCCGCGCGCGGTGTCGGCCGACCTCACCATCACGGTCCTGGTCATGGTGGTGCTCGGTGGTGTGGGGTTCCGCTGGGGTGCGATCGTCGGTGGCGTGCTCTACACGCTGCTCGACCAGCGCCTGACGGTCCTCGCCGGATCCGAGATGATCGCGGGCCTCCCCGATGTGCTGCGGGTGCCGCTCTCCGAGCCGCTGTTCCTGTTCGGTGTGCTGTTCATCCTCGTGGTGATGTTCCTTCCCGGCGGGATCGCCGGCACCATCGATGCCGCTCGACGACGTCGCCGCGGAGAGAAGGCGCGCGGACTGCTGCAGCAGATCGACGACGCCGACGAGCCCGCCGAGACCCCCGCGGAGCTGCGCGCATGACGTGGGACATGGCGTTCGCCCCCGACATCGAGGACGGTCCGCACACGATCGGCCGGTGGCTCGTCGACCGGGCCGCCCGGACGCCGCAGCTGACCGCCATCGACGACCGCGGCGTCCGGACGGACTACGCCACGCTCGCCGGACGCGCGACCGAGCTGGCGGAGAAGCTCCGGCGCGCCGGCTACGGCCCCGGCGACCGCATCGGCACGGTCTCAGGCAACTCCACCGATCATGTCGTGGCCTTCTTCGCATGCGCGCTCGCCGGCGTGGCCTTCATGCCGCTGTCGTGGCGCCTCACGCCGCGCGAGCTCGCCGATCTGCTGTCGCGATCGGCGCCGGCCCTGGTGCTGATCGAGGACGAGCACGCGTCACTCGCCGGCGAGGCGCTGCGGGCCGTCGCCGCGGAGGACCGGATGCCTGCCGTCGCGGTGCTGGGGACGACCGGCATCGAGGCATCCGTTCCCGCCGCACGGCGGCCGCGCGAGCGCCGTCCGGTCCGCGATGACGATCCGCTCCTGGTGATCTTCACGTCGGGCAGCGAGGCCGCCCCGAAAGGCGTCGTCCTGACGCACGCGAACTGCTTCTGGACGAACCTCGCCCTGGCGCAGGCCCTCCCGCTCACCGCGGAGGACGTGGTGCTGGCGATGCTTCCGCAGTTCCATGTCGCGGCGTGGAACTGCCAGCCGCTGCTGGCCTGGTGGGTGGGAGCCACCGTGGTGCTCGAGCGGTCGTTCCATCCCTCGCGCGTGCTCCGGCTGATCGAGGACCGGCGCGTGACGGCGATGATGGGCGTGCCGACGCAGTACAGCATGCTGGCGGGCGACCGGGACTGGGCCGCCACCGACATCTCCTCGCTGCGCCTGGCCCTGGTCGGCGGTGCCACCATGCCGTCCTCGCTGCAGGAGGAGTGGACCAGGCGCGGCGTCCCGCTCACCCAGGGCTACGGTCTCACCGAGGCGGCGCCCAACGTGCTCCATCAGCCCGCAGGCGAAGCAGCGCGTGCGTCCGGGGCGGTCGGCCGGCCCTACCCCTACGTGTCGGTGCGCGTGGTGGACCCCGAGACAGGCCTCACGCTCGAAGGTGAAGCGGTCGGGGAGCTGTGGGTCAAGGGCCCGAGCGTCTTCGCCGGGTATCTCGACGACGGCCACGCCACCGCCCGGGCCATGAGCGGCGAGTGGCTGCGCACCGGCGACGTCGTCTCGCGCGACGCCGACGGCGTCTTCCGCATCGTCGACCGGCTCAAGGACATCTTCATCTCCGGCGGAGAGAACGTCGCGCCCGCGGAGGTCGAGCACGCCCTCTGCCTGCATCCGCTGGTCGAGGCGGCCGCCGTCGTGGGCGTCTCTGACCCGGTGTGGGGCGAGCGCGGCTTCGCCTTCGTCGTCCCGGCGCCGCACGCCGCGCTCTCGAGCGACGAGGTGCTCGCGCACGCGCGCCGCAATCTCGCCGCGTTCAAGGTCCCGGTCCGGGTCGAGTTCGTCGATGCGCTGCCGCGCTCGACGATCGAGAAGATCGCTCGCGCGCGTCTGCGCGCGCGAGCGCGCGAGATGATGGCGGAAGGCGCCACCGCGGCGCGCGGCGCGTCGACGAAGGAGGTGCCGCGATGAGTCTTCCCCACGAGCTCGTCGAAGACGGAGAGGGGCTGGTGTCGCCGGCGACAGGGCGGCCGCTGACCAAGCGCGGCGAGGCGACGAGGCGACGCCTGCTCGAGGCGGCGGAAGCGGTCTTCGCGGAGCAGGGATACCACGAAGCCTCGATCGTGAAGATCACCGAGCGGGCCGGCATCGGCCTGGGCACGTTCTACCTGTACTTCGACAGCAAGCAGTCGATCTTCGAGGCGCTCGTCATCGACCTCAACCGCCGCGTGCGGCACTCGATGTCCGAGGCCATGGCCGGCGCCTCCTCGCGTCTGGACGCCGAGCGCGCCGGCTTCTCCGGGTTCTTCCGCTTCACCGCGGAGCACCCGGCGCTGTACCGCGTCGTGCGCGAGGCCGAGTTCGTCTCGCCGGAGGTGCTGCGACTGCACTACACCCGCATCGTCGAGGGATACGAAGCGGGACTGCGAGCCGCGCAACAGGCCGGCGATGTCGATCGCGCGCTGGATCCCGAGACCACGGCCTGGGCGCTGATGGGCATGGGCGAGCTCATCGGCATGCGCTTCCTGCTGTGGGAACGCGGAGCGGACGGCCGTCCACCCGCCGAGCTCGACCCGCGCGTCCTCGCGGGGATGGCCCGGCTCATCGACAACGCCCTCGCGCCCCGTCGCGACGCGGGCACTCGGAAGGAGCAGGAATGACCGATCGGGACCTCGCCGGCAAGCGCGCACTCGTCACGGGCGGCGCGAGCGGGATCGGGCTGGCCTGCGCGCACGAGTTCGCCGGTCGTGGGGCGCACGTGGTGGTCGCAGACCTCAACGGCGACGCGGCTTCCGCGGCCGCGGAAGCCGTCGGCGGCGAAGCCTGGGTCGTCGACCTGTCCGACACCTCGGCCCTCGACGACCTGACGCTCGATGTCGACATCCTCGTCAACAACGCCGGCATCCAGCGGGTGAGCCCGATCACGGAGTACGACCCCGACACCTTCCGGCTGCTGCTGCGCCTCATGCTCGAATCCCCGTTCCTTCTCATCCGTGCCGCGCTGCCGACGATGTACGAGCGAGGGTGGGGGCGCATCGTCAACATCTCCAGCGCGCATGGACTGCGTGCGAGCGCCTTCAAGTCCGCGTACGTCTCGGCCAAGCACGGTCTCGAGGGACTCTCGAAGGTCACCGCGCTGGAGGGAGCGCCCCACGGGGTGACGAGCAACTGCATCAATCCGGCGTACGTGCGCACGCCCCTGGTCGAGAAGCAGATCGCCGACCAGGCCGCCGTCCACGGCATCCCGGAGGACGAAGTCGTCGAGAAGATCATGCTCACCGAGACGGCCATCAAGCGTCTGGTGGAGGCCGACGAGGTCGCCTCGCTCGCCGGCTGGCTCGTCTCCGACAAGGCCGGCATGGTCACGGGCGCGTCGTACACGATGGACGGCGGATGGACGGCGCGGTGACCCGGACGCACAGCTATTCCACCGTCGGCGTGCCCGTCGACGGCGGCGATCTCCGGGTCGCCGTCTGGGAGCCCGACCCTCCCGCCGTCGCCGCGCAGGACGTCCTGCTGATCCACGGTGTCACCTCGTCGCACCTCGCGTGGCCCCTCGTCGTCGAGCGCCTGCCGGGGGTGCGGGCGATCGCTCCGGATCTCCGGGGACGCGGCGCGAGCAACGGCCTCCGGGGCTCTGCGGGCATGCGTGCGCATGCGGCCGATCTCGCCGCTGCCCTCGACGCCCTCGGCGTCGAGCAGGCGCTCGTCGTCGGCCACTCGATGGGCGCGTTCGTCGCCGTCGTGTTCGCGCACCTGTACCCGGAGCGCGTCTCGCGGCTCGTCCTGATCGACGGCGGCATGCCGCTGAATGTGCCTGCAGGACTGGACACCGACGCGCTCGTGGCGGGCGTGCTCGGGCCGACCGCCGCGCGGCTGTCGATGCGGTTCGCCGACGTGGGGGAGTACCTGGAGTTCTGGCGCCGCCACCCCGCCTTCCGGGACGCCTGGACGCCGGAGCTGGAGCGCTACCTCGAGTACGACCTCGTCGACGACGGCGAGGGGGCGCTGCGGCCGGCCACCAGCTACCAGACGACCGCGGAAGACACGGTCGACATGAACGCCGGGACCGTCCTGCCGGACGCCCTGACGCACCTGCGGCATCCCGTCCGGCTCGTGACGGCACCGCGGGGACTCCAGGACGAGCCGCCCGGCCTGTACGCGCCGGAGTACCTCGCGCGCGTCCTCTCGGCGCACCCCGGCATCGTCCATGAGCGCGTGGACGGATTCAATCACTACACGATCGTGATGAGCCCCGGTGGAGCGGGCGTGGTGGCGGAGGTGGTGCGCGCCGAGCTCGCCGCGGTCCCGACGGTCAGCGGCTCGCGGCGATCCGCGTCGTGAGCTGGTGCGCGTGCGCGAGCAGCGTGCGGCCCAGCTCCGGCAGCCGATCCGGCCCGAAACGGAACTGCACGCCCGTGAGGCTCAGCGCCCACTGCGGATGGCCTTCGCGCGTGAACACCGCGGCGCCCAGGCCCCAGCTGCCTTCGACGATCAGACCGGGGTTGACGGCGTAGCCTCGTTCCTTCGTCTCGCGCAGCCGCGCGCGCAGCCGGGACTCGGCGTGCGCACCGCCCCAGTCCTCGCCGAGCTCCGGGTGACGCTCCAGATACGCGTCCACATCGTGAGGTGGCAGGAACGCCAGGATGGCCAGCCCGGCGGAGGCGACGCCGAGCGGGAATCGGACGCCCTCGGACAGGACGAACGAGCGGATCGGGAAGCTGCCCTCCTCACGCAGCAGGCACACCGTCTCGTCGCCGCGCCGCACCGACAGGAACGCGCTCTCCTCGGTGCGCACCGCCAGTGAGCGCACGATGTCGCGCGCGATCGCCGTGACGTCGTACCGCGAGGCGGCGACCGTGCCCATGAGGTACAGCTCCGGCCCTGGCATCCAGCGGCCCGCGCGGTCGTCCTGATCGACGAGGCCCTCGTGGCGCAGAGCGGTGAGAAGGCGATGAGCGGTGGGCCGGGTGAGGCCGGACCGCCGCGCCAGCTCAGCGACCGTCATGCCGTCGGCGCCGGCCGACGTCACCAGGCGCAGCAGGTGCGCGGCGCGCGCGATCGACTGGGCGCCGGGGACCGTGCGACGCGTCGATCGGGCGGTGTTGTCCATATCGTGGACGCTACGGCACCGCCCTTCCAGATGGCAAGAGGGCGGATGCCTTCGCCAGGTGGAAGCGGCAGGATGGACCTGATCGGCAACGAAGGAGTGGCACGTGATCGACAAGACCTGGGCATCGGCGGCCGAGGCCGTCGCCGACATCCCCGACGGGGCGTCGCTGGCGGTCGGAGGGTTCGGGCTCTCGGGCAACCCCATCGCGCTCATCGAGGCGCTGCTGGCGCAGGGCACGAAAGACCTCAGCATCGTCAGCAACAACTGCGGGGTCGATGACTGGGGCCTGGGCATCCTGCTGAATGCCAAGCGCATCCGCAAGATGACGTCGTCGTATGTGGGTGAGAACAAGGAGTTCGAGCGTCAGTTCCTCTCGGGGGAGCTCGAGCTGGAGCTGACTCCCCAGGGCACGCTCGCCGAGAAGCTGCGTGCCGGAGGCGCCGGGATCGCCGCGTTCTACACGCAGACCGGCGTGGGCACCCAGGTGGCCGAGGGCGGACTGCCGCGGCGCTACGACGGAGCCGGCGGCGTCGCGGTCGCCTCGCCCGTCAAGGACGTGCGCACATTCGACGTCGACGGCACGGCACGGGACTACGTGCTCGAAGAGGCCATCGTCACCGACTTCGCCCTCGTGCACGCCCTCCGAGGCGACCGGCACGGCAACCTCGTCTTCAACAAGTCGGCGCGCAACTTCAACCCGCTCGCGGCGATGGCCGGGCGCGTCTGCATCGCACAGGTCGAGGAGCTGGTGGAGCCGGGCGAGCTCGACCCGGACGGCATCCATCTGCCCGGCATCTACGTGCACCGCATCGTGGAGGTGGGGCCCGACATCGAGAAGCGCATCGAGCGGCGCACCGTGTCCGCGTCTTCCCGCCCGACCGAAGGAGCCTGACATGGCACTGAGCCGCACCGAGATGGCCGCCCGCGCGGCACGCGAGCTGGCAGACGGCGCGTACGTGAATCTCGGCATCGGACTGCCGACGCTCGTGCCGAACCACGTGCCCGAGGGTGTCACCGTCGTGCTGCAGTCCGAGAACGGGATCCTCGGGGTCGGGCCCTACCCGACAGAGGAGCAGGTCGACCCCGATCTCATCAACGCCGGCAAGGAGACCGTGACCACTCTGCCGGGCGCGGCGTTCTTCGATTCCGCGACGAGCTTCGGGATGATCCGCGGCGGCAAGATCGATGCCGCCATCCTCGGCGCGATGCAGGTGTCGGCCGGCGGCGACCTCGCCAACTGGATGATCCCCGGCAAGATGGTCAAGGGTCCCGGGGGCGCGATGGATCTCGTGCACGGCGCGGGCAAGGTCATCGTCCTCATGGAGCACGTCGCCAAGGACGGCAGTCCCAAGATCGTGCGCGAGTGCTCGCTGCCGCTGACCGGGCGCGGGGTCGTCGACCGCATCATCACGGATCTCGCGGTGATCGACGTGACCGACAGCGGGCTCGAGCTCGTCGAGGTCGCGCCGGGCGTGTCGATCGATGACGTGATCGCCGCGACCGAGCCGGAGCTGCGCGTGGCCGACAGCGTCCACAGCGTCCTGGACGAACTTAAGGTGGAGGCATGAACCACGACGACGTCGTCATCGTCGCCGCCGCGCGCACGCCGCAGGGGCGACTGAAGGGCCAGCTGGCGCCGCTGACCGCCGTCCAGCTCGGCAGCGCCGCGATCCGGGGCGCGCTCGAGAGGGGCGGCGTCCCCGCCGACGCCGTCGACGCGGTGCTCGTCGGCCAGGTGCTCCCGGCCGGCTCCGGCCAGAACCCCGCGCGGCAGGCGGCCGTGGGAGCGGGCATCCCGTGGAGCGTGCACTCCGGTTCGATCAACAAGGTGTGCCTGTCAGGGCTGACCGCCGTGATCGACGCCGCGCGCATGATCGCGTTCGGCGACGCGACCGTCGTGGTCGCGGCGGGTATGGAGTCGATGACCCGCGCGCCGCACCTGCTCACCGGCTCGCGGGAGGGCTGGTCGTACGGCTCGATCGAGGTGCTCGACCACATGGCGTACGACGGCCTCACCGACGCGTACGACCGCGAGAGCATGGGCGCGTCCACGGAGCGCCACAACGAGCGACTCGAGATCACCCGCGAGGCACAGGATGCCGTCGCCGCGCGCTCGCACCAGCGCGCCGCGGCAGCGCAGCGGGACGGGCTCTTCGACGCCGAGATCGTGCCCGTCGAGATCCCGCAGCGCAAGGGCGATCCGGTCGTGGTCAGCAGAGACGAGGGCATCCGCCCCGACACCACCGTCGAGACCCTCGCCGGTCTGCGTCCCGCGTTCGCGCAAGGCGGGTCGATCACGGCGGGGAACTCCTCCCAGATCTCCGACGGCGCGTCGGCGGTGGTGCTCACGACCCGCGCCCATGCCGATGAGAACGGCTGGGAGGTGCTCGCCGTCGTGGGCGCCTCCGGTCAGGTGGCGGGCCCCGACAACTCCCTGCACTCCCAGCCCGCGCGGGCGATCGAGAAGGCGTGCGCCAAGCAGGGTCTCGCCCCTACGGATCTCGACATCGTCGAGCTCAACGAGGCCTTCGGCGCTGTCGTCGTGCGCTCGCAGGCGGAGCTAGGCCTCTCGGACGATGTGGTCAACCCGCACGGCGGCGGGATCGCCCTCGGCCACCCCATCGGGGCATCGGGCAACCGCCTCGTCGTGCACGCCGTGCATGAGCTGGTCCGCCGTGGCGGCGGCACGGCCGCCGTCGCGCTGTGCGGCGGCGGCGGTCAGGGCGACGCGCTGATCCTCACACGGTGACCCGCACGGCGGCGGTGCGCGGCGCGGGGTATGGTGGCGCACCATGACGACCATCACCCGGGTCACCGCCGCCGACCGCGGCGACTGGGACGAGCTGTGGCGCGGCTACCTCGCCTTCTACAAGGCCACGGTGCCGCCCGAGGTCACCGAGGCGACGTTCGCGCGCGTCGTCGCCGACGAGGAGCTGCACGGCGCCATCGCGCGCCTCGACGACGGACGGGCGATCGGCCTCGTGCACTGGCTCACACACTCCGCCACCTGGACCACCGGCGTCTACTGCTACCTCGAGGACCTGTTCGTCGACCGCTCCGCCCGCGGTGCAGGCGCCGGGCGTGCGCTCATCGAGCACGTGCGGTCCTGGGCGGAGAGGACCGGCGCCGCCAAGGTCTACTGGCTGACCGCCGACGACAACGCCACCGCCCGCGCGCTGTACGACAGAGTCGCCCGGGCGACGGGCTTCGTGCACTACGAGATCACGCTGGATTAGCGGCGGCCCTCGACGCGGCGCTTGAGCAGCTTCTGCTCCCGGCCGTGGACGGGGGAGTCGTGCGCGATGAGCCCGCCGCGTGCTGCACGCCGCGTGTCGACGATCGCGCCGACGGCGAGGGCCAGCGAGATGGCCCAGCTCGCCCACGCCAGCGCTGTCCGCCACGTGAACGGCTCATGCTCGCGCAGCCCCCGCAGGAGCGTCACCCCACCCGTGATCGCGGTGAGCAGCCCGGTGCCGAAGAGGTACTTGCGCATACGCACACGCTAGCGCTGCGGCGTGTCGCCGGGGTGCCCTTGACATCGACGGCGGCGGACGTCAAGGGCAGGGGAGGGGCGGGAGGCCGCTGTTAGCCTGGGCTCACCTCGCCCCGCCAGCTCAGGAGACCGTGTGACCCAGGCCGAACTCGTCGTCGTCGCCAACCGCCTGCCCGTCGACCGCGTCGTGGACGCCGACGGCGAGAACGGGTGGCGCCGGTCGCCCGGTGGACTGGTGACCGCCCTCGAACCCGTCATGCGACGCGCCGATGGCGCATGGGTGGGCTGGCCCGGGCAGGCCGACGTCGAGGTGGACCCGTTCGAGTTCGAAGGCACCTTCCTCGTTCCCGTCTCGCTCAGTGCCGACGAGGTCGAGAAGTACTACGAGGGCATGTCCAACGACACCTTCTGGCCGCTGTACCACGACGTGATCGCCGAGCCCCGGTACCGGCGGGTGTGGTGGGACACCTACGTCCGCGTCAACGAGCGCTTCGCGAAGGCCGCCGCCGAGGTGGCGGCCGAAGGCGCCATGGTGTGGGTGCAGGACTACCAGCTGCAGCTCGTGCCCCGCATGCTCCGAGAGGCGCGGCCGGATCTGACGATCGGGTACTTCCACCACATTCCCTTCCCCGCATACGGCCTCTACTCCCAGCTGCCGTGGCGTCGTCAGGTGCTCGAGGGCCTGCTCGGCGCCGACGTCATCGGCTTCCAGCGCGTCGCCGACGCCGGCAACTTCGCCCGGGCGGTGCGGCGACAGCTGCGCTACCCGACCAAGGCGTCCGGGATCACCGTCCCCGAACCGGACGGCACGACCCGCAACGCGCTCGCGAAGGCGTTCCCCATCTCGATCGACGCCTCGTCCTACATCGAGCTCGCACAGCGCGAGGACATCCGTGCGCGCGCGGCCGAGATCCGCGAGAGCCTCGGCAACCCGAAGAAGATCCTCCTGGGCGTGGACCGGCTCGATTACACCAAGGGCATCCGCCATCGCCTCAAGGCGTTCGGCGAGCTGCTCGAGGACGGGCACATCAACGTCGGCGACGTCACGCTCGTGCAGGTGGCCAGCCCCAGTCGTGAGCGGGTCGAGGCGTACGTGCAGCTGCGCGACGAGATCGAGCTGACGGTCGGGCGCATCAACGGCGACTTCGACACCATGGATCACACCGCGATCCGGTATCTGCATCAGGCGTATCCGCGCGAGGAGATGGTGGCGCTGTTCCTCGCCGCGGACGTCATGCTGGTGACGGCGCTGCGAGACGGCATGAACCTCGTCGCGAAGGAGTACGTCGCCTCGCGCATCGACAACCGCGGCGTGCTGGTGCTCAGCGAGTTCGCGGGCGCCGCCGACGAGCTGCCGAGTGCGATCCGCATCAACCCGCACGACATCGACGGCATGAAGGACGCCATCATGCGCGCCATCGAGATGCCTCCCTCGGAGCAGGGGCGGCGCATGCGGGCGCTGCGCCGCCGCGTGATGGAGTACGACGTCGCGCGGTGGTCCAAGTCCTTCCTCGACGCCCTCGACGACGCCAGGCGCCACAAGAGCGACACGCGGAACTCTGCGGAGGTCCACGCGTGATCGCGGGCGCCGCGGGCGACGTCGAAGCGGCGGTCGCGCGCATCGCGGCGGCCGACCGGCTCCTGGTGGCCCTCGACTTCGACGGCACGCTGTCGCCCCTCGAGGACGAGCCGATGGACGCCCGCATGCATCCGGCCGCTCGCGCCGCGGTGGAGGCACTGGCCGGGGCGCCCGCGACGGTCGTGGCGCTCGTGTCGGGGCGCAGCCTGGTCGACCTGCGGGTCATCGCCGAGCACGACGACGACTCCGCCGTGCTCCTGGCCGGCTCGCACGGCGCCGAGTACTGGATGCCGGGTGAGGGCGTGGTGCGTCATGGCGAGGACGACGCCGATGTCCGGCTGCGCGACGAGCTGCGGCACCGCGCCGAGCAGGCGACGGCGCATCTGGACGGCGTCTGGATCGAGCCGAAGACCTTCGGCTTCGGCGTCCACACGCGCCGGGCGACGCCCGCGCACGCGCACGAGGCGAACCGCATCGTCGACGCCCTCGTCGCCGCCGAAGCGCCCCGATGGCGGCGCCGCACCGGGCACAACATCGTCGAGTACGCGTTCCGTCACGAGGGCAAGGACTCCGCGGTCGCCGAGCTGCGCGCCAGGACGGATGCCTCGGCCGTGCTGTTCGCCGGCGACGACGTCACTGACGAGGACGCGCTGAAGAGCCTCGGCGGCGATGACCTCGGCGTGCACGTGGGGCCGGGGCCCACGGCCGCCGCGGTGAGCGTCCCCGACATCCCCGCGATGGCGGCGCTGCTGTCGCACCTCGCCGACGAACGGGTTCGCCGGCGGCACTAGCGGCGGCGCAAGAGGCACCCGCCGAGCGGGAATAGACTTCCAGAATGCCCCAGTCGTTCCCCGCACCCGACAGCGCCACGATCGATATCAAGCCCCGCAGCCGCGTCGTCACCGACGGCATCGAAGCCACGACGTCGCGCGGCATGCTTCGCGCGGTGGGCATGGGCGACGAGGACTGGGACAAGCCCCAGATCGGCATCGCGTCCAGCTGGAACGAGATCACGCCGTGCAACCTCAGCCTCGACCGGCTCGCGCAGGGCGCCAAGGAAGGGGTCCACGCCGGCGGCGGCTACCCGTTGCAGTTCGGCACCATCTCGGTGTCGGACGGCATCTCGATGGGCCATGAGGGCATGCACTTCTCGCTCGTCTCGCGCGAGGTCATCGCCGACTCCGTGGAGACGGTCATGATGGCCGAGCGCCTCGACGGCTCCGTCCTGCTGGCCGGCTGCGACAAGTCGATCCCGGGCATGCTGATGGCCTCGGCACGTCTGGACCTGTCGAGCGTCTTCCTCTACGCCGGCTCGATCGCCCCCGGGTGGGTCAAGCTGAGCGACGGCACCGAGAAGGACGTCACGATCATCGACTCGTTCGAGGCCGTGGGCGCCTGCCTCGCGGGCAAGATGAGCGAGGCCGACCTCAAGCGCATCGAATGCGCGATCGCCCCCGGTGAGGGTGCGTGCGGCGGCATGTACACCGCCAACACGATGGCTTCGGTGGCCGAGGCGCTCGGACTGAGCCTCCCGGGATCCGCGGCCCCGCCATCGGCCGACCGCCGTCGCGACTACTTCGCGCACCGCTCGGGCGAGGCTGTCGTGAACCTGCTCCGCCAGGGCATCACGACGCGGGACATCCTGACCAAGGAGGCGTTCGAGAACGCGATCGCCCTCGCGATGGCGCTGGGCGGCTCCACGAACGTCGTGCTGCACCTCCTCGCGATCGCCCGCGAGGCGGACGTCGACCTGAGCCTGCACGACTTCAACCGCATCGGCGACAAGGTGCCGCACGTGGCCGACATGAAGCCGTTCGGGAAGTACGTCATGAACGACGTCGACCGCCACGGCGGCATCCCGGTCATCATGAAGGCGATGCTCGACGAGGGTCTGCTGCACGGCGACGCCCTCACGGTCACGGGCAAGACCCTCGCCGAGAACCTCGCCGACCTCGATCCCGACCCGGTCGACGGCACCGTCATCCACAGCTTCGACGATCCGATCCACGCGACCGGCGGCATCACGATCCTGCACGGCTCGCTCGCTCCCGAGGGTGCGGTCGTGAAGACCGCCGGATTCGACGCCGCCGTGTTCGAGGGACCGGCACGGGTGTTCGAGCGCGAGCGCGCGGCGATGGATGCGCTGGAGGCGGGGGAGATCAACCCCGGCGATGTGGTGGTCATCCGCTACGAGGGCCCCAAGGGCGGCCCGGGCATGCGCGAGATGCTCGCGATCACCGCCGCCATCAAGGGCGCTGGGCTCGGAAAAGATGTACTACTCTTGACGGACGGACGATTCTCAGGCGGCACAACCGGCCTGTGCATCGGCCACATAGCACCCGAAGCGGTGGACGCCGGTCCCATCGCCTTCGTGCGCGATGGTGATCTGATACGGGTCGATATCGCGGCTCGCTCCCTCGACCTACTCGTCGACGAGTCCGAGCTGAGCTCCCGTCGCTCTGGCTGGGAGCCCCTTCCTCCGCGCTATACCCGTGGCGTCCTTGCCAAGTACTCCCGTCTCGTGCGCTCCGCTGCGGAGGGCGCCACCACGGGTTGACCTCGGCTTCCGACATCCCTCCGACCGATACATCGAGGATTCTCACCATGCCCGCCGAAACCGCCGCCGCGATCCCGCGGCCACCCGCTCGCACCGCCGCTGCGCCCGTGCTCACGGGCGCGCAGGCGGTCGTCCGCTCGCTCGATCTGCTCGGCGTCACCGACGTCTTCGGCATCCCGGGCGGAGCGATCATGCCGGTCTACGACCCGCTCCTGGACGACGAGGCCGTGCGGCACATCCTCGTGCGCCACGAGCAGGGCGCCGGGCACGCCGCCGAGGGGTACGCCGCGGCGACGGGCAAGATCGGCGTGGCCATCGCCACCAGCGGCCCGGGCGCCACCAACCTCGTCACCGCGATCGCCGACGCCTACATGGACTCGGTGCCCCTGGTGTGCATCACCGGGCAGGTGTTCAGCCACCTCATGGGCACCGACGCGTTCCAGGAAGCCGACATCGTCGGCATCACGATGCCGATCACCAAGCACTCCTTCCTCGTCAAGCGGGCCGAGGACATCCCCGGCGCGCTGGCGGCGGCGTTCGAGATCGCCGGCACCGGCCGCCCCGGCCCTGTGCTCGTGGACATCACCAAGGACGCGCAGCAGATGTCGGCGCCGTTCGTGTGGCCGCCCAAGGTCGATCTGCCCGGCTACCGGCCGGTGACCAAGGCGCACGGCAAGCAGATCCAGGCCGCGGCGCAGATGATCGCCGAGGCCAAGAAGCCGGTGCTCTACGTCGGCGGCGGTGTCATCCGCGCGCAGGCCGCGGACGAGCTGCGCACCTTCGCCGAGGCGACCAAGGCGCCCGTGGTGACCACGCTCATGGCCCGCGGTGCCTTCCCCGACTCGCACCCGCAGCACCTCGGGATGCCCGGCATGCACGGCACCGTGCCGGCCGTCCTGGCGCTGCAGGAGTCCGACCTGATCGTCGCCCTCGGCGCCCGCTTCGACGACCGCGTCACAGGCAAGGCCGACGCGTTCGCGCCGCACGCGAAGGTCGTCCACGTCGACATCGATCCCGCCGAGATCTCCAAGATCCGCTCTGCCGACGTGCCGATCGTGGGGGACCTCAAGGACGTGCTGGTCGACCTGGCGACGGCCTTCCGCGCGGCGGCCGACGGGACCGCACCGGACATCGACCAGTGGTGGTCCTACCTCGACGGGCTGCGCGACGAGTTCCCGCTCGGATATTCGCCGACCGAGGACGGCCTCCTCTCGCCGCAGCACGTCATCACCCGCATCGGCGAGCTGACGGGGCCCGAGGCGATCTACGCCGCCGGCGTCGGCCAGCACCAGATGTGGGCGGCGCAGTTCATCAAGTACGAGCGCCCCAACTCCTGGCTCAACTCCGGCGGCGCCGGCACGATGGGCTACGCCGTGCCCGCCGCGATGGGCGCCAAGGTGGCCGACCCCGACCGCGTCGTGTGGGCGATCGACGGCGACGGCTGCTTCCAGATGACCAACCAGGAGCTCGCCACCTGCGCGATCAACAACATCCCGATCAAGGTCGCGATCATCAACAACTCCTCGCTGGGCATGGTGCGCCAGTGGCAGACGCTGTTCCTGGGCGGACGTCACTCGAACACCGACCTGAACACCGGACACGACACCGTCCGCATCCCGGACTTCGTGAAGCTGGCCGAGGCGTACGGATGCCTCGCGCTGCGCGTCGAGAAGGAAGAGGACGTGGATGCCGCGATCCGTACGGCGCTGGCGACGAACGACCGCCCCGTCGTCATCGACTTCGTCGTGAGTGCTGACGCGATGGTGTGGCCCATGGTCCCGCAGGGCGTCAGCAACAGCTACGTGCAGTACGCCCGCGACCACGCCCCGTCGTTCGACAAGGAGGCCTGACAGATGTCGAGTCACGTGCTGAGCCTTCTGGTCGAGGACAAGCCGGGTCTGCTCACCCGGGTGGCCGGGCTGTTCGCCCGCCGCGGCTTCAACATCGAATCCCTCGCCGTGGGTGTGACCGAGGTGCCGGGCCTGTCCCGCATCACGGTCGTCGTGGATGTCGAGGAGCTGCCGCTGGAGCAGGTGACCAAGCAGCTGAACAAGCTCGTCAACGTCATCAAGATCGTCGAGCTCGACCCCACCGCGTCGGTGCAGCGCGAGCACATGCTCATCAAGGTGCGCGCCGACAACCAGACCCGCTCGAACGTGCTCGAGGTGGTGAACCTCTTCCGCGCTCAGATCGTCGACTACGCAGCCGACGCCCTCGTGGTGGAGGTCACCGGCGACAAGGGCAAGGTCGAGGCGTTCCTGCGCGCGCTCGAGCCCTTCGGGATCAAGGAGCTCGCGCAGTCGGGCCTGCTGGCCATCGGGCGCGGCGGCAAGAGCATCACCGAGCGCGTGCTGCGCGGCTGACCCCACAGACCAGGAGCGAACCGTCGCGCGCAGAGCCGCACCGAGCGGGCGAAGCGAGTCGATGTGTCGCTCAACGACCGGATAACACAAGGAGAAACAACGAAGATGGCTGAGATCTTCTACGACGCCGACGCCGACCTGAGCATCGTCCAGAACAAGAAGGTGGCGATCGTGGGCTACGGCTCGCAGGGCCACGCGCACGCTCTGAACCTCCGCGACTCGGGGGTCGAGGTCGTCATCGCGCTCAAGGAAGGCTCGAAGTCGACCGAGAAGGCGCAGGACGAGGGCTTCGAGGTCAAGTCGGTGGCCGACGCCGCCGAGTGGGCCGACCTCATCATGATCCTGGCGCCCGACCAGCACCAGCGCTCGATCTACAACGAGAGCATCAAGGACAAGCTGAGCGCCGGCAAGACGCTCGCCTTCGCGCACGGGTTCAACATCCGCTTCGGATACATCCAGGCGCCCGAAGGCGTGGATGTCATCCTCGTCGCGCCGAAGGCGCCCGGCCACACGGTCCGTCGTGAGTACGTCGCGGGCCGCGGCATCCCCGACATCATCGCCGTCGAGCGGGACGCCTCCGGCACCGCATGGCAGACGGCCCTGTCGTACGCCAAGGCCATCGGGGGCACGCGCGCCGGCGTCATCAAGACCACCTTCACCGAGGAGACCGAGACCGACCTGTTCGGCGAGCAGGCCGTCCTGTGCGGTGGCGTGTCGCAGCTCGTGCAGTACGGCTTCGAGACCCTCACCGAGGCCGGCTACCAGCCGCAGATCGCCTACTTCGAGGTGCTCCACGAGCTGAAGCTCATCGTCGACCTCATGTGGGAGGGCGGCATCGCCAAGCAGCGCTGGTCGGTCTCCGACACCGCCGAGTACGGCGACTACGTGTCGGGCCCGCGCGTGATCGACCCGCACGTCAAGGAGAACATGCAGGCGGTCCTCGCCGACATCCAGTCGGGTGCGTTCGCGAAGCGGTTCATCGACGACCAGGACAACGGCGCGAAGGAGTTCCTCGAGCTGCGCGAGAAGGCGGCTCAGCACCCGATCGAGGCGGTCGGCAAGGAGCTGCGCGCGCTGTTCGCGTGGAAGCAGCAGGACGAGGGCTACGTCGAGGGCTCCGCGGCGCGCTGATCCTCGCCGTCAACAGGCCAGGGCCGTCCCCCACAAGGGGACGGCCCTTTCTCATGCGGCGTCACGTAGGATCCCGTGGTGCCCACGACCCCCGAGATCAGCCGCCGGACGCCTGCAGGGCGCCGGTCGCTCGCGTCCCTCGTAGCCGGCATGCTGCTCGCGATGCTCGTCGCCGTCGGCGGCGTCCCGGCGCCCGCGGCCGCGTACGACGAAGGTGCGATCGTCGCGCTCGCGAACGACGCGCGCGCGGCCAACGGCCTGGGAGGCCTCGTCCGCAACGGCGCGCTGGATGCCGTCGCGCTGCATTGGGCCGAGCAGATGGCTTCGAGCGGCACGCTCAGCCACAACCCGTCGGTGGGTCAGCAGATCCCTGGCGGGTGGACGCGCTGGGGCGAGAATGTCGCGCAGGGCTACGCCGGCGGCGCCGCCGTGCACGAAGGATGGATGAATTCGCCGGGGCACCGCGCCAACATCCTCGGCGACTTCACCGACATCGGCGTCGCGCTGATCGCCGCCGGCGGCACGACGTGGGCCGTGCAGGTCTTCGCGACCTACCCGGGCAGCGGCCTGCCGGCTCCGGCGCCGCCTGCCGCCGCCCCCCAGCCGGCGCCCGCCGCTCCGGCTCCTGCCGCCCCTGCGGAGGCTCCGCCCCCGGCGGCCCCCACACCCCAGCCGTCCGAGACGGCGCCGCCTCCCACGCCGGCGCCGTCGAGCCCGACGGCGGCGGCGTCGCCATCGGAGAGCGCGTCGCCACGCCCGACGGCCACCGCGCGCGTCACGGCAGCTCAGAAGACGGCCGCGGCGGCAGCTCCGCCGGCCCCCGCTTGGCCCTGGCTCGTCGGCGCCCTCTCCGTCGGCCTGGCAGCGGGGCTCCTCATCCCGCCTGTGCGGCGTCTGCTCGGTCGCACCCGCTGATCGGGTCGTCCTCGCATCTCCCTCGCCGCACGTCCGCTCTCAGACATCCGATGTCTGTGGCAGGATAGGGGCACCCCTACAGGAAGGCGACGATGCGACGGCGATGGTTCGACGAAGCGCGGTTCGGCATGTTCGTGCACTTCGGTCTGTACAGCGCGGCGGCGCGCCATGAATGGGTGCAGAACTACGAGAAGCTGACGGACGCGGAATACCGCCCGTACTTCGACCACTTCGATCCCGATCTCTTCGACGCCCGTGCATTGGCGCGTCGGGCGAAGGAGACGGGCATGGGCTATGTCGTGCTCACCACCAAGCACCATGACGGCTTCGCACTGTGGGACACCGCGCACAGCGACTTCAACGCCGTCGCCGCGTGCGGACGCGACCTGGTGCGCGAGTACGTCGACGCGCTGCGTGCCGAAGGTCTCCGCGTCGGGCTGTACCACTCGCTCATCGACTGGCATCACCCTGACTTCACCGTCGACTGGAATCACCCCCGCCGCGATGACCCCCAGGCGATCGCCGGGAACGCCGACCGCGACATGAACCGCTACCGGGAGTTCCTGCACGGTCAAGTGCGGGAGCTGCTGACCGGCTACGGCGAGATCGACTATCTGTTCTTCGACTTCACCTACCCCGAGGAGCGCGACGGCCTCGCCGGCAAGTCGCCCGAGGACTGGGACGCCGAGGGGCTGCTGGCCCTCTGCCGGGAACTGCAGCCGGACATGATCGTCAACGACAGGCTCGGCATCCCGGGTGACTTCGTCACACCCGAGCAGTACCAGCCGACCTCGCCGCTGAGCCGGGACGGCGTTCCTCTGGTGTGGGAGGCGTGTCAGACGATGAACGGCTCCTGGGGGTACCACCGCGACAACACGGACCAGAAGTCCGCGACCCTCCTGGTCCAGATGCTGGCGGACTCGGTGTCGATGGACGGCAACATGCTGCTGAACGTCGGCCCGGATGGCCGCGGAGCCATCGCGCCGCGCGACGAGAGGACGCTCCGGGAGATCGGGGAGTGGATGCGCCTGCACCGCGATGCCATCGTCGGAGCCGGGCACGCTGATGCCCGCCCGCCGCGGGAGGGCGTGTACACCCGTCGCGGGGACCGTCTGTACCTCCACCTCTTCTCGTGGCCGCTGGGCTTCGTGCATCTGCCGGGCCTGGCGGGCAAGGTCGGCTATGCGCGGCTGCTCAACGACGGATCGTGGCTGCGCACGACGGTGAGCGACCCGACGCAGCAAGCCGACCTCATGACGCCGGCCGGAGAGGCCGAGGGTACGCTCACCGTGCACCTTCCGGTCACCCGTCCGGATGTGCTCGTGCCGGTCATCGAGCTCACCCTGCGCGCCGACTGACGCGGGTCACGGCGCGGTCGGCAGCTCGAGGTTGTCCAGCGCCCACCGCGCGGCGCCGAAGAGGATGGCGTCCGCTCGGGTGCGCGCGGCCTCGATGCGCAGCCGCTGGGTGGCCAGGGGGTGACACGCCTCGTAGACCCGGCTGCGCACCGCGGCGATGAAGGGCTCGGACGCGCTCATGCTGCCGGTGAGGAAGACGGCGTGGGGATTGAAGAAGTTCACCACGCCCGACAGCGCCTGCCCCAGATGCGTTCCCGCCGTCCGGACCAGGCTCGTCGCCTCGGGCTCGGCGTCGCGGGCCAGGGCGAGCACATCCGCGGTGGTCGAGACCTCCGTCCATCCGCGCTCCCGCATCTGCCGCACCAGACTCGCGCCGCTGGCGACCGTCTCGAGACATCCGGTGTTCCCGCACGAGCACGGGATGTCGCCGCTGCCGTCGATGCGGGTGTGCGTGATGTCCCCGGCGGCGGCGGTCGCCCCCCGATGCACCGCGCCGTCGACGATGATGCCGCTGCCGATCGCCGTTCCGGCCTTGACCGTGATGCTGTGCCCCGTCGTGCCGAGCTGCGCGCGATGCTCGCCGAGCGCTGCGAGATTGGCGTCGTTGTCGACGGCGACCGTCACGCCGTAGCGCTCCCGCAGATGGTCCGTGACGCGGAACCCCGGCCACCCGGGCATGCGGGACGGTTGGGTCACCGTGCCGGCGTCGATGTCCACGGGACCGGGAAGGCTCACCCCGATCGCCCGGATCCGGGTTCCGCGAGCGAGCTCGTCGAAGACGTCCCCGATCGCCGCCAGCGTGGGCTCTGGCCCGTCGGCGAGCACGACCGGGATGGACCGCGTATCGAGCAGGGCCCCGCTGAGGCTGTGGACGCCGACGCGGGCGTGGCCTCCACCCAGGTCCGCTGTCAGGACGACGCCGGCCGCCTCATCGATCCCGAGCAGTCGGGGCCGGCGCCCGCCGCGGGACGTGCCATCGCCTCGCTCATGCAGCACGCCGGCGTCGATCAGGGCCTGCACCCGCAGCCCGACGGTCGAGGGGGCCAGGCCCAGAGCGGCGGCCAGCTCGGAGCGTGACCGGGCCTCGCCGGCAGCGACGAGGTGCACGATGCGACGGGACAGGTCCTCGTCTGACGAGGGGCGCTCGGTCTCTGGGGTCATGGTCCTTCTCGCGATCGTGGCGGCGACCCTGTTTCGGGTTCGTGAACGAATATCACGCGCTGTTAAACATCGGATGTTCAGGTTGCGTCGACAATCGAAACCTGACATGGTTACTTGCGTCAGAAGACTACTAGGTTTGTTCGACTGTCGAAACAACCTGACGAAGGCTGCCAGAGGAGGCATTCAATGAAGAAGATGCGCATCGGCGCGGTGGCCGCAGCCACGGGCGTAGCCGTCGTGCTCACCGGATGTGCGAGCGGCTCGGGCGGGGGCGATTCTGCAGGGGGCAAGCCCACGATCGTCGTCGACATGTGGGCAGGCAGCGAGTCCGACACCGCCGCGCTCGAGGAGCAGATCGCGATCGCGCAGAAGGAGAACCCGGATGTCGTCGTCAAGCTGCAGACGGCTCCGTGGAACGACTTCTTCACCAAGCTCACCACCAACATGGCCAGCGGCAACATGGCCTGCGTGACCGGCATGAGCGGCGCGCAGCTCGGCGGCTTCACGGACGGGTTCCGCGAGCTCACCGAGGAGGATCTCGAGACCGCGGGCCTCGACCTTGCCGACTTCAACCCGGGTGCCGAAGGCATCCTGAGCTTCGAAGGCGCACTGTACGGCCTGCCCTTCGACGTCGCGACGATGCTCGTGTTCTACAACCAGGACCTGCTGACGGCGGCGGGTGCCCCGACCCCCGAACTCGGCTGGACGTTCGACGACTTCGAGCAGATCGCCAAGGCGGCCACGACCGACGGCACCTACGGCTTCGGCATGGGCATGGGCGGCTACCAGTGGATGTCGATGCCGATCGCGTACTCCGGCAAGCAGCCGGCGTCCGAGGACGGCACGCTCCACATCGACGACAAGGACTTCGTCGACGCTGCGACCTGGTACGCGGGGCTGGTGACCGACCTCGGCGTCGCGGCGCCGGTCGCGTCGGCGTCGGACACCGGCTGGGGCGAGAACCAGTACACCGGCGGCAACGCCGCGATGGCGGTCGACGGCACCTGGAACGCGGTGAGCTACCTCGACAACGAGTCCGGATTCGCCGCCGGCATGGTTCCCCTTCCCGCAGGCGCCGATGGCAACCCGGGCCCGATCCTCGGCTCCGGCTACGGCATCTCGAAGACCTGTGAGCACCCCGAGGAGGCTCTCAAGGTGATGGGCTCGCTGCTCGGCAAGGACGCGCAGGATTACATCGCCTCGTCGGGTCGTTCGTACCCGGCCCGCACCGAGTCGCAGCCGCTGTACTTCGACTCGATCGACGAGCAGCACCGCGAACAGGTCCGGACGGTCTTCGAGTCCGCCTTCTCGACCACTGTGCCGCTGTACATGACGAAGAACTGGGAGAAGCTCGACAGCTACATCCAGCCGAACCTCGTCAGCGTCTACAACGGCCAGATGACGATGGCGGAGCTGCTGGGCAACGCTCAGTCGCAGTTCGGCAGCTGACCGTCGGCAACGAGCCGCGGCTGAGCAAGAGAGCAGAGTGATGACGACGATCACGACGAAACGTCGGGGATCGCTCGCCAGGGCCGAGGCCCGCCAGGCGCTGGGATTCGCAAGCCCAGCCCTGGTGGGGCTCGCCCTGTTCACGATCGTGCCCGTGGGGCTTTCGATCGTGATGAGCGTCTTCGACTGGCCGACGTTCGGCGACCGCACCTTCAACGGCATCGACAACTACGTCAAGCTGTTCACGGCGAGCCCCGACTTCTGGCCGGCGCTGCGCAACAGCGCGGTGTACACCGTGCTGTACGTCCCCCTCAGCGTCGCGCTCTCGCTCGTGCTCGCGATCGGGCTCGGACCCCGCATCCGCGGACGGGGCGCCCTCCGCGTCCTGTTCTTCATCCCCGTCGTCGTGCCGATGGTGGCGAACGTCCTGGTGTGGAAGATGATCCTGCAGCCGCAGGGACTTCTGAACGGCATGGCGCAGGGATGGTTCGGCCTGAGCCTGCCCAACTTCCTGGCGGACCCTGCCTGGGCCATGACCATGGTCGTCGCAATGAGCGTCTGGCAGGGACTCGGCTACAACATGCTGATCTTCTCCGCCGCGCTCGAGCAGCTGCCCGACAGCGTGCTGGAGGCGGCGCGGATCGACGGCGCACGCGGGTTCCGCATGGTGTGGAGCGTCATGATCCCGATGATCTCGCCGGCGATCTTCTTCGCCACCATCATGACGATGATCACGTCTCTCCAGGTGTTCGCCCAGCCGCAGCTTCTCACCGGAGGCGGGCCCGGCAACGCCACCAAGCCCCTCGTGATGTTCATCTGGGAGCAGGGGTTCACCTTCGGCGACCTGGGACTGGCGGCGGCGGCCGCGTGGATCCTCTTCGCCATCATCATCGCGATCACCGGCGTGCAGTTCGCCGCCCAGCGCAAGTGGGTGCACTATGAGCATTGACACCGGAATCGACACGCGGACGCTGCTTCTGGCGTCGGAGGACGACGTCGTCCGCGAGGAGGCCCGGCGCCCCGCAGGGCCCACGCGCCGCGGCGACCGTGTGCGGCTCGTGATCGCGCATGTGTGCGTCTACCTCGCCGCCCTCGTCTTCGTCTCACCGCTGGTCTACGCCTTCTTCTCGGCACTCAAGCCCAACGAGGAGATCTTCTCGATGCCGCCCACCCTGATCGGGTCGCAGATCAAGTGGGGCAACTTCGCCGACGTGTTCTCGTACGGGCCGTTCTGGACCTACATCGGCAACTCGCTGTTCGTCGCGACCGCGGGCACCGTCGTGGTGCTGCTCGTCTCGACCACGGCGGGGTACGCGTTCGGCCGGCTGAGGTGGAAGGGACGCGATGCGGTCTTCCTGGTGTTCCTGGCCACCCTCATGGTGCCCGCCGAGGTGCTCGTCATCCCGATGTTCCAGGTGATGCAGTGGTTCGGCTGGGTCAACACCTACCCGGCCCTGATCCTGCCGTTCGCGTTCACGGCGTTCGGCACGTTCCTCATGCGGCAGTTCTTCCGCGGCATCCCGTTCGAGCTCGAGGAGGCGGCCCGGGTCGACGGCGCCGGGCCCTCGCGCACCTTCCTGCAGATCATCCTTCCGCTGTCCAAGTCCGCGGTCGCGGTGCTGTCGGTGTTCACGTTCCTGTCGTTCTGGAACAGCTACCTCTGGCCCCTCATCGTCACCGTCGACTACTCGCAGCTGGGCACCCTCCCCGTGGGTCTCGCGAGCTTCTCGGGCCTGACCGGCACCCGCTGGGATCTGCAGATGGCCGCAGCCATCATCTCGATGGTCCCCACGACGCTGCTGGTCGTCGTCCTCCAGAAGCACCTCGTCAAGGGCATCGCGATGGCCGGATTGGGCGGCCGATGAGCGGGGCGGCGCGACATGCCGTGGCAGGAATCGACCTCGGAGGCACCAAGACGGCCGGCGTGCTCGTCGACGCGGAGGGAACGGTCCTGGCGCGCGCGACCCGCGACACCCCCGCGCGCGTCGGAGGTGAGGCCATGGCCGAGACCGCGGCGCTGCTCGTGGAGGAGCTGTCCGCACACGCCGGCGTCCGAGCGGACGCCGTGGGTGTCGGTGCGGCGGGGGTCGTGGAGCCGGGCACGGGCAGCATCCGCGCCGCGTCCGACCTGTTCGTGGACTGGGCCGGATTCCCGCTCGGCGAGCGGCTGCGCGCCCGCCTCGAAGTGCCGGTGCGCGTCGAGAACGACGTGAACGCCTTCCTCCTCGGAGAGACGGCGTGGGGGTCGGCCCGGGGCCGGGACGTCCTGGGCGTCATGCTGGGCACCGGCGTCGGGGGAGCGCTCGTCCTCGACGGCCGCCTGCGCCACGGACCCCACGGAGCCGCCGGCGAGATCGGTCACACGCCGGGATACGGCGACCTGGTGTGCACCTGCGGTATGACCGGCCACCTGGAGACGCTCGCGTCGGGCACCTCGATCGCCCGGCGCTACACCGCCGCGACCGGGGAGCCGGTCGACGGAGCGCGTGCGGTCGCTGACCGAGCGCGAGCGGGGGATGCCGTCGCGGCTGCGATCTTCGCCGACGCCGGCCGTGCCGTGACCCTCGCGTGCGTCTCGGCTGCGACCCTCGTCGACGTCTCCCTCGCCGTGGTCGGCGGAGGCGTGGTCGCGGCCTGGGATCTCCTCGAGCCGGCCGTCGACGCGACCCTGACCTCGGACCCGCCGGTGTCCGGAGTCCCGCTGCGCATCGTTCCGGGCTCGCTGCGCGGTGACGCCGTCGTGCTCGGTGCGGCGGCCCTCGTCGCCTCCACCGCCGGAACGCCCTTCCCGAATCACACAGAAAGCGAGCTCGTCCGTGACGTCGCGTCCTGAACCCGACTCCGTCTGGAAAGGTCCCCTCGGGCCCGTCCATGAGGGCGGTCTGTCCCGACCGCGCATCGGCATCGGCGGCATCTCGATCGAGTCCAGCACCTTCTCGCCCCACATCTCCGGGGACGAGGCGTTCACCGTGCGCGCCGGTGAGGATCTGCTGGCCTACTACCCCTTCCTCGCCGAGGGGGAACCGCTGCGCCAGGCCGCGGACTGGGTGCCTCTGACCCATGGTCGTTCCCTGCCGGGCGGTGCGGTCGCACCTGAGACCTACGCCCGGATGAAGCAGGCGATCGTGGACGGCATCCGCGAGCACGGCCCCTTCGACGCGTTCTTCTTCGACATCCACGGGGCCATGAGCGTCGTCGGCATGGACGACGCCGAGGGCGACCTCGCCGTCGCGGTGCGCGATGCGCTCGGTCCCGATGCCCTGGTCTCGACGTCGATGGACCTGCACGGCAATGTGTCGGATGCGCTGTTCGACGCCGTCGATCTGCTCACGTGCTACCGCATGGCACCCCACGAGGACTGGCTGAACACCAAGCAGCGCGCCGTTCACAACCTGCTCGAGCGCCTGCGGGCCCCCTACGGATCCGACCCCGACGCCAGGCGCCCCCTCAAGGCGTGGGTGCGCGTCCCGGTCCTCCTACCGGGGGAGAAGACGAGCACGCGCATCGAGCCCGCGCGGTCGCTGTACGCCATGCTCCCGGACGTCGAGGAACTCGACGGCGTGGTGGACGCCGCCATCTGGGTCGGCTACGCGTGGGCGGACGAGCCCCGGTGCCATGCCACGGTGATCGTGACCGGAGACGACCGCGCGACGATCGCCCGCGAGGCGGAACGACTCGCCCGCCGGTACTGGGATGCCCGCGCCGAGTTCGCGTTCGTCGGACCCACCGCTTCGCTGGACGCGGCCCTCGACGTCGCGCTCGCCCCGAACGCTCCGCGTCCGTATGTCATCTCGGACTCCGGCGACAATCCGACCGCCGGCGGTGCCGGCGACGTCTCGTGGACGCTCGGACGGCTGCTCGAGCGCGAGGACCTCGCCGATGGGTCGCGGACCGTGATCGCGGCATCCGTCTTCGATCCCGCCGCGGTGGACGAGGCGGTGGCGGCGGGCGTCGGAGCGACCGTCACCGTGCATGTCGGGGGGCGCGTCGACCCCGGCCCGCGCGGCCCGGTCGAGCTCACCGGCGAGGTCGTCTCGGTCACGTCCGGAGATCCCGTGGCAGGGACGCAGGTCGTCGTGCGCCGAGGCGCGGTGCACGCGGTCGTGACCGAGCGACGCAAGCCCTTCCACCACCTCGACGATTTCCGCATGCTGGGTCTGGAACCGGAGGCTGCCGACATCGTGATCGTCAAGATCGGCTACCTGGAGCCCGAGCTGTACGACCTGGCGGCGGGATGGACCATCGCGCTGACCCCGGGCGGCGTCGACCAGGACCTGCTGCGCCTGGGACACGCGCGTCTGCGGCCCGGCGTCTACCCGTTCGACACGTCCGACGAGCACCCCGACCTCGCTCCCGTCGTCACCCGGCGGCAGGGGACGGAGGTGCGAGCGTGAACTTCGAGACCCGCACCGGTCCGGATCTGGGCGAGGCGACGCCGGTCTACCCCGACGCGACGGTGCCGGAATGGTATCGCGACGCCAAGCTCGGCTTCTTCGTGCACTGGGGCCTCTACTCGGTGCCGGCCTGGGCGCCGGCTCATCCCCCCGGCGGTGTGCCGGTCGAGGACGCCTACGCCCACCATCAGTACGCCGAGTGGTACGGGAACACCGTGCGGATTCCGGACAGCCCCACCTGGCGGCGCCATCAGGAGCTCTACGGCACCGGCACCAGCTATGAGGATCTGGCCGACCGCTGGGACCCCGCCGACTTCGACGCGGATGCCTTCGTAGCGGTGCTTCTGAAGGCGGGGGCCCGCTACGTCATCCCGACGACCAAGCACCACGATGGCTTCTGCCTGTGGGACACCGCCACGACCGGGTTCAACGCGGCTCGTCGAGGACCCCGCCGCGACCTGATCCGCGAGCTCCACGACGCCACCCGTCGGCAGCGCGCCCGCTTCGGGGTCTACTTCTCGGGCGCCCTGGACTGGCACGTGAGCGACTTCCCGCCCATCGAATCAGACACGGACCTGTTCCGCTTCCGCCGCAGCGACGAGTGGTTCTCGCGCTACGCCGCGGCCCAGCTGGAGGAGCTGGTCGAGCGCTTCCGGCCGGACGTGCTGTGGAACGACATCGAATGGCCGGACGGCGGCAAGGGCGAGGACGAGTACGCCGTCGCCGCGTTGCTGCGTCGCTACTTCGACGCGGTTCCGGAGGGCACGGTCAACGATCGCTGGGGCGTGCCGCGACACGGATTCCTCACGCGCGAGTACACGCACGTGCCCGACATCCTGGAGCACCCGTGGGAGTCCACCCGCGGACTGGGGTACTCCTTCGGCTACAACCAGGCCGAGGACGCCCGCCACTCGCTCTCGGGCGCCGAGCTGATCCGTCTGCTCGCGGACGTCGTCAGCAAGAACGGCAACCTCCTGATCAACGTCGGTCCGCGCGCGGACGGCTCGATCCCCGAGCTGCAGCAGCGGGCTATGGCCCAGCTCGGTGGCTGGTTGCGCGTGAACGGGCACGCCGTCTACGGCACACGGCCGTGGGTGCGTGCCTCGGAGGGGGTCGGCGCGCCGCGCGCGTACACCGGCGCCGACGGCGTCGTGAACGTCATCGCGCTCGATCCCGCCGTCGGCGTCCTCGACCTGCCGGCCGAGCTCGCGGGCGGACGTGGCACCTGGGCGGACGGCGCCGCGGCGGTGTTCGAGCGAGGGCCGGACGGCCGCGTGGAAGCCGTGGTGCCCGCGGCGCTGCGCGGCGAGCCGGCCGTCGCGCTGAGGGTGGACCTGTGAGCGTCGCGGTCGAGATCGCGGTCCAGGACGCCGCCGGCGCACGCGCGGCGATCGCGGCCGGCGCGGACCGTGTCGAACTGTGCCAGGCGCTCGGCGTGGGCGGTCTCACCCCCTCGATCGGGCTCATCGACGCGGTCTGCGCTGCCATCGGCGCCGAACGCGTCAACGTGCTGGTCCGTCCGCGCGGCGGCGGCTTCGTCTACGATGCCGAGGAGATCGCCCTGGTCGCCTCGGACGTGCGCGCGTGCGTCGCGCGCGGCGTCGGGGGCGTCGTCGTCGGCGCACTCGATGCCCACGGACGCGTCGACCGTGATGCGCTGCGGCGATGGCAGGATGCCGCCGGCCCGGCCGCCCTCGTGTTCCACCGGGCGATCGACGCGTCGCCCTTCCCGGACGACGTGCTCGACGTGCTGGTCGCCGAGTCCGTCGACCGCGTGCTCACATCCGGCGGCGCAGCCCGCAGCATCGAGGGCGTCGACCGGCTGGAGCACTATGTCCGTCGCGCCGGCGCGTCGGTCGAGATCATGGCCGGCGGGGGAGTGGCGCCGCAGGACATCCCGGCGCTCCTTCGCGCCGGGGTCGGCGCGGTCCACCTGTCGGCGCGCGGACGCTCCACGTCGTCGTCCTCTTCGGGGCCCGGCGGGGGTGCGGACGGTCACGACGTCACGGACGCGTCGGTCGTGGCCGCCGCCGTCGCCGCCGCGCGAGGCTGACCGATACGCTGAGTGCGTGGCATCCGGACGCAACGACGACGCCCTCACCTGGGACGGCGACGACGACCCCACGCTCGCGGCCGCGTCGTCGGCTCGCCCCGGCCAGCACGACACCGAGCCCGAGACGGTGGTGCTTCCCGAGGGATACACGGCCGTCGGCAAAGGCAGCGATCGCATCGGCGGTGCTGCGACCGATGAGGACGTGGACGCCGACGACGCTCCTGCGCCGCGGCGGGAGGCCGCAGCGCCGGTCCGCGACCGTCCGCTCGGGAACGTGGCGCTGGTGAGCCTCGGCGTGCTCGGGGGCATCTACCTGCTGTTCACCGTCGGCTGGATCATCGGCGGCATCCGGCTCGATCCGATCGCCGTGCTGCTGGTCTCGCCGGCCGCGTCGGTCCCCGCGGTGTGGTTGGCGGTCCTCGCCCCGGCACTGTGGTTCGTCACCGTGTTCCTGGTGACGCGGAGATCTCCGGCGTGGCTGCGCTTCACGCTGCTCGGCGTGGGCGTGCTGCTGCTGGTGCCGTGGCCGTTCATCATGCTCGGGGCGGTGGGTTCATGACCGCGGACCAGGCGGCGACGCCGCGGACCCCCACGTGGCTGATCGCCACGATCGCGGGCGGATTCGGTCTGTTCTACGCGTACGCCGTCTGGAACGCCGTGGCGTTCCTCGTCGAGCAGGCGACAGGCGTGCTGGGGCTGAACGGTCTCGGCTGGGCGGTGCTGCTGTTCGCCGTGGCGTTCCCCATCCTCGTCTTCGCGATCGCTCTCGGCGTGGGGATGAAGCGCCCGCCCGGCCATTTCGCCCTCATCCTTCTGACCGGGCTCGGCCTCGTCGCCGTCTTCTGGCTCGATGTGGTCGCGTACGCCTTCGCCTACGGGACCTCGCTCGTCGGCGGCTGACCGCGTCAGGCCGAGGGGTGCCCGACCACGCCCTTGCGCAGCAGCGCGTTGCCGTACTTGCGGGTCTCGCCGGTGCGCACGACGACGAACGCCGTGCGAGCGAGGTCGTAGTACTCGAACCGGTCGACGAACCGCGTCGAAGCCTCATCGACACCGGCTGCGGCCATGAGCTCGGCCTGCACGCCGAGCACCGCCCCGTCGGCGGAGGCCATGAGGTCCAGCGAGGGCGCGTCGTCGAGCGGGATCACCGTCCGGATCGCGGCGAGCACCTCGGGCGTCGTCGTCCCGGGAAGGGTGACGAGCCGCCGTGCCACGGTCGCGGCGGGGAAATGCGCGTCCGCGACCACGACGGCGTCGGAATGGCCCATCGCGTCCAGGTGCCAGAGCAGCTCGCCGGTCAGCAGCGGATCGATGCCTTCGAGCATGAGGGTCCTTTCGGCTCAGCGCGGGAGAAGGCCGCGGTCTGCGAGATCCTCCCACAGCGCGGCGGGGACCGGCTGCGACATCCACTCGGCATTCTGGTGCAGCTGCGCGGGACGGCTCCCGCCCACCACGACCGAGCGGACCGCGCGGTCGCGCAGCGGGAACTGCACAGCGGCGGCCGGGAGGGGCACGTCGTGCCCGTCGCACACCGCCACGATCTCGGTCAGGCGATCCCACAGCTCGTCCGGAAGGCGTCCGTACTCGTACCGGCCATCCCTGGCGGGGCGGGGCTTGGCGAGCAGGCCGGAGTTGAAGACCGACGCGGCGACGGCATCCGTTCCCGTCGCGTGGCATGCCGGCAGGGCGTCCGCCGCGGCCGGCTGCTCGAGCAGGGTGTACCTGCCGGCGATCATGACGACGTCCAGGTCGGCGCCGGTCACCGCGGCGGTGAGCGCCTCGCTCACCATGGAGCCCACACCGACCGCGCCGACGGCGCCCTCCTCGCGCAGCGCGACGAGGGCGGGCAGCGCCTCGGCGACCGCGAGGTCGAGGTCGTGCCGCTCGGGGTCGTGCAGGTACAGGATGTCGATGCGATCCAGTCCCAGCCGCTCGCGGGACTCGGCGAGGCTGGCGCGGATCCCGGACTCGCTGAAGTCCCACTCGCGGCGCACGTCGGTGCGCACGTGGAAGTCGTTGTCGAGATCCAGACCGCCGTCGTCCGCCGGGTTCGGCCGAAGCAGGCGCCCGGCCTTCGTCGAGAGGACGAACTCGTCGCGGGGCTTGGTCCGCAGGAACGCCCCGAGCCGCCGCTCCGACAGGCCGAGGCCGTAGTGCGGGGCGGTGTCGAAGTAGCGGATGCCGGCGTCCCACGCCGCCTCGAGGATCGCCCACGCCTCATCGTCTGTCAGCGGGCGGAACAGATTGCCGAGGTTCGCGGCGCCGTAGCCCAGTGCCGTGAGAGACGGCGTCGCCGCAGGTCGCAGCTCAGACATGCGCCGCCTCCGTCCGCCAGGCGTACGCGAGGCGGCTCTCCGCCTTCATCTCCATGCCCGCCCCCGGCTCAAGCGGCGGCCGGTAGGCACCTCGCTGCACATCGGTCGGCACGACGAAATGCTCGTGCAGGTGGTCCACGTACTCGATCATGCGTCCCTCGCGGGATGCGCTCACGGCGACGAAGTCGAACATCGACAGGTGCTGCACGGCCTCGCACAGGCCCACGCCCCCCGCGTGGGGGCACACCGGGACGCCGAACTTCGCCGCGAGGAGCAGGTTCGCGATGTTCTCATTGACGCCGGCGACCCGCACGGCGTCGATCTGCATCACCGCGATGGCATCCGCCTGGAGCAGCTGCTTGAACACGATGCGGTTCTGAGCGTGCTCGCCGGTGGCGACGCGGACAGGCGCGATGGCACGTGCGATCTCGGCGTGGCCGAGCACATCGTCGGGGCTCGTCGGCTCCTCGACCCACGCCGGGTGGAACTCCGACAGGGCGCGGACCCAGGCGATCGCCTCATCGACCTCCCACCGCTGGTTCGCGTCGATGGCGATGGGGTAATCCGGACCGCACACCTCCCGCGCGATGCGGAACCGGCGGATGTCGTCGTCCAGGTCGGCGCCGACCTTCAGCTTGATCTGCCCGAAGCCGTCGGCGAGAGCCTCGCGGCACAGGCGCGAGAGCTTCTCGTCCGAGTAGCCGAGCCAGCCCGGCGTCGTCGTGTAGGCCGGGTACCCGGTCTCGAGGAGCTCGGCCTCGCGTGCGGCGCGCCCCGCTTCGGCATCCCGCAGGATGCGCAGCGCCTCGTCGCGGGTGAGCGCGTTGGTGAGGTAGCGGAAGTCGACGAGGTCGACGATCTCCTCCGGGGTCATGCGGGACAGCAGCTGCCACAGGGGGAGACCGGCACGCTTGGCCTTGATGTCCCACAGCGCATTGAGGACAGCGCCGATCGCCATGTGCATGACGCCCTTCTCGGGCCCGAGCCACCGCAGCTGCGAGTCGTCCATCAGCCACCGGTTCGTCTCGCCCATGCGGTCCAGGAGCGGCTCGAGGTCACGCCCGACGAGGTGGCCGACGAGGGCGTCGATCGCGGCGACCTGGACGTCGTTGCCGCGCCCGATCGTGAACACGAAGGCGTGGCCCTCGATGCCGTCGTCGGCGTCCGTCGTGATCCGCACATAGGCGGCGGAATAGTCGGGGTCCGGGTTCATGGCGTCCGAGCCGTCCAGGCTCAGCGAGGTGGGGAAGCGGATGTCGGCTGTCTCGAGCGCGACGATGCGGGTCACGGGTCACTCCTGTGTCGGCGCCACGGGATCGTGGACGTTCTCACGATAAACATCGGATGTTTATACTGTCAATTGCGCTGCCGGACTCGGTGGCGGTGGAGCGGCTGCCGACGGCGGCAGGACAGGAGGATCATGAAGTTCGCGCGTCTTGGGCCCGTCGGCGAGGAGGTCCCGGTCGTCGTCGACGGCGATCGGCACCTGGACCTGCGCCCGATCACATCGGATGTCGACGGGACGTTCCTCGCGGATGATCCCGTCGGACGGACCCGCGCGGCGATCGCAGCAGGCGCCCTTCCCGAGCTTCCGGATGCCGCCGTTCGGCGTATCGGCGCGCCCATCGCGCGACCGAGCGCCGTGGTGTGCGTCGGCATGAACTACGCCGCGCATGCGGCCGAATCGGGGTCGGCGCCGCCGGAGATCCCGATCATGTTCCTCAAGACCCCGAACACCGTCGTGGGTCCGAACGACGACGTCCAGATCCCCCGGGACTCCACCAAGACGGACTGGGAGGTGGAGCTCGGCGTCGTCATCGGTCGCCGTGCGTCGTACCTCGACGCGCCGTCCGACGCCGGCGCGCACATCGCCGGCTTCGTCGTCGCGAACGACGTGTCCGAGCGCGACTTCCAGATGGCCGTCTCGGGCGGGCAATGGTCCAAGGGCAAGTGCGCACCGGGGTTCAACCCCACCGGTCCGTGGCTCGTGACCCCCGACGAGGTCGACCACGCGGCGCTGCGGCTGCGCAGCTTCGTCAACGGCGAGCCGCGGCAGGACTCCACGACCGCCGACATGATCTTCTCGGTCGAGCACCTCGTGTGGCACCTGTCCCAGTACCTCGCCCTGGAGCCCGGCGACCTCGTGCTCACCGGCACGCCGCAGGGCGTCGCCCTGTCGGGGCGGTTCCCCTATCTGGCGCCGGGCGACGTGGTCGAGGTCGACATCGAGGGACTGGGCCGTCAGCGGCAGGTCTTCCGGGCATGGGAGCCGGTCCGATGAGCGGCGAGCTGGCGGGACTGGTCGCCGTCGTCACCGGCGGCGCGTCGGGCATCGGCGCCGCGATCGCCCGGCACCTGCACGCCGACGGAGCCGAGGTCGCCGTGCTCGACCTCGACCCGTCCGGCGCGGAGGACCGCTTCGCCGGATTCGTCGCGGACGTCTCCGACCGCGCCAGCGTCCAGGCCGCCATCGACGCGGTCGCCGCGCGCTTCGGCCGCATCGACATCGTCGTCAACAACGCCGGCATCGGTGCGCAGGGCGATGTCGCGGCGAACGACGACGCCGAGTGGGCCCGCGTGCTGTCGGTGAATGTCACGGGCGTCGCGCGGGTGACCGCCGCTGCTCTTCCGTGGCTGCGTCGCTCGCCCGCTGCTGCGGTGTGCAACACGTCCTCCATCGCCGCGACGGCCGGGCTTCCCGAGCGCGCGCTCTACAGCGCCTCGAAGGGGGCCGTGCTCTCCCTCACCCGGGCGATGGCGGCAGATCACCTGCGCGAGGGCATCCGTGTGAACGCCGTCAATCCGGGCACCGCCGACACGCCGTGGGTCGGCCGCCTGCTGGACTCGGCATCCGATCCGGCCGCCGAGCGCGCCGCGCTCGAGGCGCGCCAGCCGCACGGGCGCCTCGTGACGGCCGACGAGGTGGCAGCGGCGGTCCGCTACCTCGTGAGCCCGAGCGCCGGCTCCACGACCGGGACGTACCTCGAAGTCGACGGGGGGATGGCGGGCCTGCGGCTGCGGCCGGCGTGAAAGGTCACGTCACGCCGTAGATCCGCGCGGCGTTCCCCCACAGGATGTCGTCGGCCCGGGCGGGAACGCTCGCGGCGGCCCATCGCCGGACGAGCTGCTCCCACGCCGCGTACGGGCCCGACACCGGCCAGTCGCCCCCGAACAGGAGACGATCCGGTCCGAACGCCTCGAGCGCCGCATCCAGGAACGGGGTCAGCTGCCCGGCCGTCCAGTCGTCGCCGGCGGCCTCGGCCGGCAGGCCCGAGAGCTTGCAGGCGACGTTCGGCCGGTCGGCCAGGACCGCGAGGTCGTCGCGCCAGCGCGCGTCGGGCGCGGCCGTGACGTCCGGCTTGCCGAGATGGTCGAGGACGATCGGAAGCTCCGGCACGAGATCGGCCAGGCGCGCGACCTCGCGCAGCTGCGTGCGACGCACGCAGGCGTCGAAGACGTATCCCGCGTCGGCGACCGCGCGGGCTGCCGACACGAATCCCGCAGCGGTGGCGAACCCCGGTCCCTCGTCCTGGATGAGGCGGCGCACGCCCACCACGAGCGGACGCCGTCGCAGTTCGGCGAGCTGAGCCCCGACCTCGCCCTCCTCCATGGCGAGCCGGGCCACGATCCCGCGCACGCCGTGGACGGCCGCCGTGCTCGCCACCCAGTCCACCTCGGCGAGGCTGTCGGCCGGGGCGCATTCTGCCTGCACGAACACCGCCGCGCGCTGCGCGTCGCCCGCCTCGCGCGCGGCGTCGTGCCAGTCCTCGGCGTCGAAACGTCGGAGCAGATCGCCGCTCAGCCAGGAGTACCGGAGGAGGTCGGGATCCCAAAGGTGCAGATGGCTGTCGAGAATGCGCACGACGCCATTGTGACGGACAGGCCGTGACGAGCGCGCCGGACATGGGATGTCTCGACGAGGCGCCGTACGATGTCGGCATGGCCGTGACCGACGACGCGATCGAGAAGATCAAGGCGATGATCGTGTCGGGCGAGCTCGCCCCGGGGGATCGCCTCCCGCCGGAGAAGGAGCTCTCCGAGCGACTCGGACTCTCGCGCAACTCGATGCGGGAGGCGGTGAAGGCGCTCGAGGTGATCCGCGTGCTGGACGTGCGCCGCGGCGACGGCACCTACGTCACGAGCCTGGAGCCGCGCCTGCTGCTGGAGGCGATCTCGTTCGTCGTCGACATGCATGACGACGACTCGCTGCTGGAGGTGTTCCAGGTGCGCCGCATCCTCGAGTCGCACGCCACCGGCGCCGCGGCGCAGCGCGCCCGCGACGAGGACGTCGCGGCGCTGGAGGAGGAGCTGCGCGCGGTCGAGGCCGACACCGACATCGAGACCCTCGTCGAGCACGACGTGCGGTTCCACAGCGCGATCGTGGCGCTCGGGGGCAACCGCTACCTGGCCAGCCTCGTGGACAGCCTGACCAGCTCGACGGTCCGGGCGCGCGTGTGGCGCGGCCTGACCGAGGCGAACGCCGTCGCCCGCACTCTGCAGGAGCACCGGGCGATCGTCGATGCGATCCGCGAGCGGGACGTCGAGCTCGCGACGTCGCTGGCGACCGCTCACGTCGCCGGCGTCGAGCAGTGGCTCCGCCGCGCGCGCAGCGAGGCGTGAGGCGTCGCTCCGTCGTCATACGTCGGTGGTGCCGCGGGGCGCCCGGTAGGCTGAGACACAGCCCGCCCCCGACGGCGTGCGGCGTGGCATCCCTTCGCACATCGTTCGCGCGTCGCGCGCGCCGCCCCCTAAGGATCCACTCGTGACGAAGCCCGTCGTCCTGATCGCCGAAGAACTCTCTCCCGCCACGATCGACGCCCTCGGGCCCGACTTCGACGTGCGTCACGTGGATGGGACGGACCGGCCGGCGCTGCTGGCGGCGCTGGCGGACGCGAACGCGGTGCTGATCCGCTCGGCGACGAAGATCGACGCCGAGGCGATCGCCGCGGCGCCGGTCCTCAAGGTCGTCGCCCGCGCCGGCGTCGGCCTCGACAACGTGGACATCAAGACCGCCACGACGGCCGGCGTCATGGTCGTCAACGCGCCGACGTCCAACATCATCTCGGCGGCGGAGCTGACCGTCGGCCACATCCTCAGCCTCGCGCGCCGCATCCCCGCCGCACACGCGTCCCTGGCATCGGGGCAGTGGAAGCGCAGCGCCTACACCGGCACCGAGCTGTTCGAGAAGACGGTCGGCATCATCGGGCTCGGCCGCATCGGCGCGCTGATCGCGGCGCGCCTGCAGGGGTTCGACATGAAGGTCGTCGCGTACGACCCGTACGTCACGAGCGCCCGCGCGCAGCAGCTGGGCGTGCAGCTGGTGACACTCGACGAGCTGCTGCAGCAGAGCGACTTCGTCACGATCCACATGCCCAAGACGCCGGAGACGACGGGAATGATCGGCGCCGAGCAGTTCCGCCTGATGAAGCCCACGGCGTTCGTGGTCAACGTCGCGCGCGGCGGCCTGATCGACGAGGCGGCGCTGCATGAGGCGCTGACGACCGGTGAGATCGCCGGAGCCGGCCTCGACGTCTTCACCACCGAGCCGCCCGCCGAGGGCGGCACGGCGGCCGCGCTCCTCGACCTCCCGAACGTCGTCGTCACCCCCCACCTCGGTGCCTCCACCGACGAGGCGCAGGAGAAGGCGGGCGTGTCGGTGGCCCGTTCGGTCCGGCTCGCCTTG
>JAPSKH010000026.1:0-11876 GCA_031177765.1 Microbacterium sp.
CGCGACCGGCGCCGGACCGGGACTCCGGCGCCTTCCGACTCAGAGACGACGGAAGGGGCCGATTATTACGCGACTTCCTCGAATCCGCTGAGGCCCATCGGCGGTGCACGCGGAAGGGCCCCCGCCGTGCGGCGGGGGCCCTGCCTGTTGCTGGGAGACGCGTGGTTCCGCGCCGACCCGGGGTTCTAGAAGTCCCAGTCCTCGTCCTCGGTGGCCTCGGCCTTGCCGATGACGTACGACGAGCCGGACCCGCTGAAGAAGTCGTGGTTCTCGTCGGCGTTCGGAGACAGGGCGGACAGGATGGCGGGGTTCACGTCCGTGACGCTCGATGGGAACATCGCCTCGTATCCGAGGTTCATCAGCGCCTTGTTGGCGTTGTAGTGCAGGAACTTCTTGACGTCCTCGGTCAGTCCGACGCCGTCGTAGAGGTCCTGCGTGTACTGCACCTCGTTGTCGTAGAGCTCGTACAGGAGCGAGAACGTGTAGTCCTTGATGTCCTGCCGCGTGGCCTCGTCGACGCGCTCCAGGCCGCGCTGGAACTTGTAGCCGATGTAGTACCCGTGCACGGCCTCGTCGCGGATGATGAGGCGGATCAGGTCGGCGGTGTTGGTGAGCTTGGCGCGGCTGGACCAGTGCATCGGCAGGTAGAAGCCCGAGTAGAACAGGAACGACTCCAGCAGGGTCGAGGCGACCTTGCGCTTGAGGGGCTCGTCGCCGCGGTAGTACTCCATGACGATCTGAGCCTTCTTCTGAAGGTTCTCGTTCTCGACCGACCAGCGGAACGCCTCTTCGATCTCCTTCGTCGAGCACAGCGTGGAGAAGATCGAGGAGTACGACTTCGCGTGCACCGACTCCATGAACGCGATGTTGGTGTACACCGCCTCCTCGTGCGGGGTCACGGCGTCGGGGATCAGCGAGACCGCGCCGACGGTGCCCTGGATGGTGTCCAGCAGCGTCAGCCCCGTGAAGACGCGCATCGTGAGCGTCTGCTCCTCCGGCGTGAGGGTGTTCCACGACTGGATGTCGTTGGACAGGGGGACCTTCTCGGGCAGCCAGAAGTTGTTGACGAGGCGGTTCCACACCTCGACGTCCTTCTCGTCCTCGATGCGGTTCCAGTTGATCGCCTGGACCTTGTCCAGCAGCTGCAGCTTCTCAGCCATGTCGTTCCTCGGTGTGTGGGCGTGTCGGCGAAGGGATGGTCGAGTTCGCGGCGGTCTCGTGCGTCACAGCATGCACGAGACGCAGCCCTCGACCTCGGTGCCCTCGAGCGCCATCTGCCGCAGGCGGATGTAGTAGATGGTCTTGATGCCCTTCTTCCACGCGTAGATCTGCGCCTTGTTGATGTCGCGGGTGGTGACGGTGTCCTTGAAGAACAGCGTGAGCGACAGGCCCTGGTCCACGTGCTGCGTGGCGGCGGCGTACGTGTCGATGACCTTCTCGTAGCCGATCTCGTACGCGTCCTGGAAGTACTCCAGGTTGTCGTTGGTCATGAACGGCGCCGGGTAGTACACCCGGCCGAGCTTGCCTTCCTTGCGGATCTCGATCTTCGACGCGATCGGGTGGATCGAGCTGGTCGAGTTGTTGATGTACGAGATGGAGCCCGTGGGAGGCACCGCCTGCAGGTTCTGGTTGTAGATGCCGTACTGCTGGATGCTGGCCTTGAGCTGCTTCCAGTCCTCCTGCGTCGGGATCGGGATGCCGGCGAAGAGCTGCTTGACCTTGTCGGTCTTCGGCTCCCACACCTGGTCGGTGTACTTGTCGAAGAACTCCCCCGAGGCGTACTTGGAGTCCCAGAACCCGTCGAAGACCTGACCACGCTCGATGGCGAGGAGGTTCGACGCACGCAGCGCGTGGAACAGCACCGTGTAGAAGTAGATGTTCGTGAAGTCGACGCCCTCTTCCGACCCGTAGTGGACGTGCTCGCGGGCGAGGTATCCGTGCAGGTTCATCTGGCCGAGGCCGATCGCGTGCGAGCGGTCGTTGCCGTCCTCGATGGAGCGCACCGAGCGGATGTGGCTCTGGTCGCTCACCGCCGTCAGAGCGCGGATGGCCGTCTCGACCGTCTTGCCGAGGTTCTTGCCGTCCATCGCGAGCGCGATGTTCATCGAGCCCAGGTTGCAGGAGATGTCCTTGCCGATCTGGGCGTACGACAGGTCCTCGTTGTAGGTGGTCGGCGTGTTGACCTGCAGGATCTCCGAGCACAGGTTCGACATGTTGATCCGGCCCTTGATCGGGTTGGCCTTGTTCACCGTGTCCTCGAACATGATGTACGGGTAGCCGGACTCGAACTGGATCTCGGCGAGCGTCTGGAAGAACTCGCGGGCGTTGATCTTGGTCTTCTTGATCCGCGCGTCGTCGACCATCTCGCGGTACTTCTCGGTCACCGAGATGTCGCCGAACGGCACGCCGTAGACGCGCTCGACGTCGTACGGCGAGAACAGGTACATGTCCTCGTCGTTCTTGGCCAGCTCGAACGTGATGTCGGGGATCACGACGCCCAGCGACAGCGTCTTGATGCGGATCTTCTCGTCGGCGTTCTCGCGCTTGGTGTCGAGGAAGCGCAGGATGTCGGGGTGGTGGGCGCTCAGGTACACCGCGCCGGCGCCCTGGCGCGCGCCCAGCTGGTTGGCGTACGAGAACGAGTCCTCGAGCAGCTTCATCACCGGGATGATGCCGCTGGACTGGTTCTCGATCTGCTTGATCGGGGCGCCCGCCTCGCGGATGTTCGACAGCAGGAGCGCGACGCCGCCGCCGCGCTTGCTCAGCTGCAGCGCGGAGTTGATGCCGCGCGCGATCGACTCCATGTTGTCCTCGATGCGCAGCAGGAAGCACGACACGAGCTCACCGCGCTGCGCCTTGCCGGTGTTGAGGAACGTCGGCGTCGCAGGCTGGAACCGGCCCGAGATGATCTCCTCGACCAGCTCGATCGCGAGCTTCTGGTCGCCGTCGGCCAGGCCCAGGGCCGTCATGACGACGCGGTCCTCGAAGCGCTCGAGGTAGCGCTTGCCGTCGAAGGTCTTCAGCGTGTAGCTGGTGTAGTACTTGAACGCGCCGAGGAACGTCTCGAAGCGGAACTTCTTGGAGTACGCCAGGTCGTTGAGCTCCTGGATGAACTCGAACGGGTACTTCTCCAGGACGGATGCCTCGTAGTACTGCTTCTCGACCAGGTAGTCCAGCCGCTCCTTCAGGGAGTGGAAGAACACCGTGTTCTGGTTCACGTGCTGCAGGAAGTACTCCCGCGCCGCACGCTTGTCCGCGTCGAACTGGATCTTGCCGTCCGCGTCGTACAGGTTCAGCATCGCGTTGAGGGCGTGGTAATCCATCCCCTCGAAGCGCGCGTCCGTCTTGAAGTCGGCCTGCGTCAGAGTTCCCACCATCGTTCCAATCCCGCGTTCACGCGTTCCACATCTTCTGGCGTGCCGAATACTTCGAGCCGATACAAGTGGGGCACGGCGCACTTGCGGCTGATGATGTCGCCGGCGAGACAGAAGTGCTCGCCGAAGTTGGTGTTCCCCGCGGAGATGACGCCGCGGATGAGACTCCGGTTGTGCTCGTCGTTGAGGAACCGGATCACCTGCTTGGGGACGGCGCCCTTCTCGACACCCCTCCCCTGGCCTCCGCCATAGGTCGGGGTGACGAGAACGTACGGCTCGTCGACCCGGAGCGGCGGATCGCCCGCGTGGATCGGGATCCGCACCGCCCGGGCTCCCAGCTTCTCGATGAAGCGCGCGGTGTTGCCGGACACGCTCGAGAAGTAGACCAGGAGCGGCTTCGCGGTCGCTCGCCCGGCAACCGCGTCTCGCTGTGCGGTCGCGGTTGCCATGGCGTTACGCGAGTCGCGCTGCGAGCTCGTCGATCTTGTCGGGACGGAAGCCCGACCAGTGGTCCTCATCCGTGATGACGACCGGCGCCTGGAGGTAGCCCAGCGCCTTGACCTGCTCGAGGGCCGCCGGGTCCTCGGAGAGGTCGTGAACCTCGTATTCGATACCCTTCGAGTCCAGCGCTCGATAAGTCGCCGTGCACTGAACGCACGCGGGCTTCGTGTAGACCGTGATCGCCATGTCGACCCGTCTCTCCCCTCACATCCGGTTGAATCTCCGGCAGTCCCCCCACCGGGAGTCCAATACTACATATGGGTGCAGACATTGGATAGCACCACAAGGGCTAGTAGTTACATCAATGTGATTTCTCCACCGCTCTCCCCATATACAACACAGGTTGTCCACCGTTTCATCCACAGATCGGCCACGGATCCGAACCCCGGAAAAGGGCTGAAACCCGCGGCTTTCGCTCCCCGCGGCGGGATCCATCCACAGCCGGAGGCTATGAGCGACCTCCGACATCGGATCGGACCTGTGGAGGAGCACACCGGCGTGTCGCGCGCGTCGCCGCCGCATGCTCGGGGCAGTACCGTTGTGGGGTGGCTGGCTACCGGGATCTTCTTCGCACGCCGGGGGTCGGACGCATCATCGCGGCACAGCTGGCGGCCCGCTTCCCCAACGGGATGACGAGCCTCGCGATCCTGCTCCACATCGAGCACGTGACGGGCTCGTACGGCGCGGCCGGCCTCGTCCTGGCGGCGACATCGATCGGCCAGGCGGTCGCGGGACCGGTGACGAGCCGATGGATGGGCCGATGGGGCATGCGCCGCGTGCTCACCACGACCCTGATCATCTGCGCGCTCTCGCTGACCGGCATCGCTCTGCTCGACCTCCCCGTGCCGGGATACATGGCCCTGGCTCTGCTGGGCGGACTCGCCACCCCTCCGGTCCAGTCCGCCGTGCGCACGATCTACCCGAAGATGGTGACCGCGCGGCAGCTGACCCCGCTGTTCTCGTTGGACGCCTCGCTGCAGGAGATCATCTGGATCATCGCGCCGGTGCTCATCACCTTCGTCGCGACGCAGGCGGGCACGGTCCCGGGGCTGCTGCTCATCGTCGCGATCCTCGTCGGCGGCGGCGCCTGGTTCATCCTCTCCCCCGAGGTCGGGCGTGTGCGGATCCCCCGCAGCCGCCGGGGGCTGGGCCGAGTGCTCGCCAAGCCCGCCGTGCTGCTGGCGACGGTCGTCGGATTCCTCCTCGTCGGCGCGTGCGCCGCGGTGGAGGCGGGCGTCGTCGCGACCTTCGACCACGGAGGCCTGGAGGCCGGTCTCGTCCTCGCCGTCTTCTCGATCGGCAGCCTCGCCGGCGGGCTCGCCCTGGGTCACATCCCGATCGGCCGCTGGGCGATGGCCCGTCGGCTGCTCATCGTGACGGTGGGGCTCACGCTCACGATCGTGTCCCTGAACGTGTGGTGGCTCGGCGGCACCCTGATCCTGGCCGGCATCGGCATCGCACCGGCCCTCGCGGTGCTGTTCGCGATGACCTCCGCGAGTGTGAAGTTCAGCGACACGGCGGAGGCGTTCGGATGGGTCGGCACCGGGCAGCTGATCGGCGCGGCCGCGGGCTCCGCGATCGCGGGCTTCCTCATCGACGACATCGGCCCGACCGGCGCGTACGTGGCGGCAGCGGCGTTCGCGGCGGCCGGCCTCGTGGTCGCCGTGGCCTGCGTGCGCGGCTTCCCGGATCTGCGAGGCCGCGACGCGAGCCCGATTCCCGACACCGAGCCGGTGCAGACGATCCACTGACCTCGAGCGGCCGGGGACGCTCAGGCGATGCGGCGCAGCATCTCCAGCAGCGCCAGCGCGTAGGCGTCGGCGGGTTCGGGATGCTCGAAGGTCATCCGCTTCCCCGCGAGCTCGATCACCACCTCGTGCGTGTCCGGCAGGCGTGTCAGCGTGCGGAAGGCGCCGCGCAGCAGCTCGCGCAGCTGATGCTCGTGCGGCAGCCACAGGGCGTCTTCGAGCGCCACCGAATCGAGCGCCCACTCGGTCGTGCCGTTGAAGGCGAGGATCCGCCCCGTCGGGTACTCGCGCGGCTCGATCGTCATCTCGCTGACCGTGAACACGTCGGCCTCGAACTCCGGCTCCTCCAGCTGGAACCGGTCGCCGGAATGCGGATGCCAGATCAGTCCGGCATCCCGCAGGGCCATGGCCAGCTCCGTCGAGATCATGCGTCCATTCTCGCCCGAGCCTCGGCAGCAGCGGTCGGAAGGCGACGCCACAGCGCATGCACATCCGCCACAGCATGTCAATCCCGGTGCGTTTGTATCTCACCCGCTGTGTAATTCAGTAGCCGTCACACTTCGTGTCGCGTGATGCTGAGGAGCGCACAAGCATGACGATGATCGACGATGTCGCGCATCGCACGGGAAAGCACGACGACGTCGCCGCCTGGCACGAGGTCGAGCCGAATTTCTGGGTGGGCAACGCCGACGGCGCCTTCCTGGGGACGATCGAGCGGCACGAGCCGTCCCGCTTCTTCGCGCGGGACGCCGTCAGGCGGTACGTCGGCGAGTACCCCGCGCTGAGCCTGGCGCAGAAGGCGATCATCAAGCGGACAGAGCAGGAGTCTCGCCGAGGTAGCCATGCCCCAGACCGTCGTGCGCCACGAAGGTGAGCACCTCTACGCCGCACCGCCCCGCACCCGGGCGGGGCAGCGGCTGAGCGAAGCCGTCCTTCGTCTTCGGCGAGCGGAGCGTCAACAGGCCCAGCGCGCGCAGCGCGCGTCAGGACTGTCGAACATGGACCTCACCGCCCTGCGCTACCTCGTGCAGGGCAAGCGCGACGGGCGCGATCTCGGCCCGAAAGACCTCATCGTCATGCTGGAGACCTCCAGCGCCACGGTCACGAATGTGGTCGATCGCCTCGAGTCGCGCGGCCTGCTCACCCGTGTGCAGCATCCCCACGATCGACGCGCTCACCTTCTCATCCCGACAGAGGCTGCCATCGAACGCGTCGATCAGTCGTTCGCCGCCCACCACTCCGCGATCGTCGGGGTCATCGAGCAGCTGTCCGACACCGAGGCGGAGTGCGCCGCCGACGTCCTGACGCGCATCGCCGACGCGCTCGATGCGCTCGCCTGAGCGGCTGCCTCATCGCGCGCCGCCCTAGGCTGAGCGGCATGCCCTCACCCGTGACCCTGCCCCGGCTCTCCTGGGGCGCCGCTGACGCCGGTCGCCGCGCACTCCTCGTCCACGGACTCGGTTCCAACGGCGCTCTGATGTGGCGTTTCGGCGTCGCGCTGGCCGATGCCGGATGGCGCGCGGATGCCGTGGACCTGCGCGGCCACGGCGCAGCGCCTCGCGCGCTGGACTACACGATCGACGCGTACGCCGCCGACCTGGCCGCGACCGTCCCGCACGACGGCCGCGCGGCGTGGGATCTCGTCATCGGGCACTCGCTGGGTGGCGCGGCCGCCGTCGTGGCGGTCGCCGACGATCCGGCGTGGACCCGGCGGCTCGTGCTCGTCGACCCCGCGATCGCCCTCACCGAGCGCGATCGTGAGATCGTGCGCAACAGTCAGACGCGGGCGTTCGAGGAGCCCACCGCCGCCGCGGTGCGCGCCGAGCATCCGCACTGGCACGAGCAGGACGTCGAGCTGAAGGCGCTGTCCGCGCAGCAGGCGAGCCGCTGGGCGGTCGAGCAGACCAGCGCTCAGAACGCCACGTGGGACGTGCGGGACGCGGCGCTGCGGGTGGCGGTTCCCACACACGTGATCGCATCCGATCCGGCGGTCTACTCCATCTTCCGGGGGACCCCGGCCGAGGCCGTCGTGGCGGACAACGAGCGGTTCACCATGTCGACGGTCACCGGAGCCGGGCACTCGCCGCATCGCGACGCACCCGAGGCGACCGTCGCCGCGCTGCTGGCGGAGCTGGGCCGATGAGCCCGCGGGGCGGGACAATGGCGTCATGAGCTTCGACCCGGCCTCGATCCTGCCCGACGACTTGCTCGAGCGCCTCCGGGCCCGTGCCGCCGACATCGACCGGCGAAACGTCTTCCCCGACGCCGACCTCGTCGACCTCACCGAGGCCGGCTACCTGTCGATCCTGGTCCCGCGTGATCTGGGCGGGGCCGGACTGACCCTCGAGCAGGCATCCGCGCTGCAGCAGCGCCTCGCCGGAGCGGCGCCTGCGACGGCCCTCGCGATCAACATGCATCTGGTGTGGACCGGCGTGGCCAAGGTGCTCGCCGACCGCGGCATCGGCGCCCTCCGCTTCGTGCAGGAGGCAGCGGCGAACGGCGAGGTCTTCGCCTTCGGCATCAGCGAGGCCGGCAACGACCTCGTACTGTTCGGCAGCGGCACCGACGCGGCTCCGACGCCGGAAGGCGGCTACGCGTTCACAGGCACGAAGATCTTCACGTCCCTCGCTCCGGTGTGGACCCAGCTGGGCCTGCACGGCCTGGACACCACCTCGGCGGACGCGCCGCAGATGGTGTACGCGTTCGTTCCCCGATCGGAGGAGGCCGCGGGGCGGGTCGTCGTCCGCGACGACTGGGACACGCTCGGCATGCGAGGCACGCAGTCTCGCACCACCGAGCTGCACGGCGCGCTCGCCCCCGCCGACCGCGTCGTCCGGCGCCTCGCCCCCGGGCCGAATCCCGACCCCCTGGTCTTCGGGATCTTCAGCGTGTTCGAGCTCCTCCTCGCGTCGGTGTACACCGGCATCGCCCGGCGCGCGCTCGACCTTGCCGTGGCAGCCGCAGGGAAGCGCACGTCGAAGAAGACCGGACAGGCCTACAGCCAGGATCCCGACATCCGGTGGCGTATCGCCGACATGGCTCTCGCGTACGACGCGCTGCCGCCGCAGCTGAGCGCCTTGTGCCGCGACATCGACGAGCTCGCCGACCACGGCCCGCGCTGGTTCTCGCTGCTGGCGGGAGTGAAGCACCGAGCCGTCACCGCCGCGAAGGGGATCGTCGACGAGGCCATCCTGGTCGCCGGCGGATCGTCGTACTTCTCCGCCAGCGAGCTCAGCCGCCTGTATCGCGACGTGCTGGCGGGGCTGTTCCACCCCTCGGACCCGGAGTCTGCGCACGCCACGGTGGCGACGGCCTGGTTGGGGCCTGTCGAGGGCTGAGCGCCTCAGCCCTCGAGGGCCGCAGCGACGAGCTGCACCAGCCGGATGTGAACGCGGAAGCTTCGCACCATCTCGCGCGTGGAGTGGAAGTTCATCGCGATGCGCAGCCCGAGCTCCGGCGCTGTGAAGGCGTGCGCGCCCGTCACACCCAGGTGCCCGATGAGGCGCGGAAGTGTCCGCAGGAAGGGCGAGAATCCCCCGTAACGCAGCTCCATCAGCCCCGCACCGCAGTGGATGCCGGGGCGGAACCGGTGAAGCGGCCGACGCATCTGCGCGAGCGATGACGGCTTCACCAGGAAGCCCTCGCCGAGGGCGCGCGTGAAGCGATCGAGATCGTCCACAGTGGTCACCACTCCCCCACCGCCCCAGTCGCAGCTGAGGCTCTGTGTGCGGCTGGCCTCGAAGCCGCCGAGCCAGAGCGGAGCGATGTCAGGATGGTCGGCCGGTGCCGACGTCGCCGGCGCGCCACCGGGCAGCGTATGGAACAGCAGGAAGGACGAGCTCATCCCCGCAGGCTCGAACACCCCGGCGTGCAGCTGAGTCCCGAGCCGGGCCTGACCGGCCTCTTCGATGACGCGCGCGAGCAGCACGTACCCGGTGTCGGAGTACGAGAAGCGCCGTCCCGGCTCTGCGACGGGCCGCTGGTGGTCCCGGCTGAAGGCGAGCAGGTCATCCGGTGTCCAGCGGGTGTCGGGCTCCTCCGCCAGGAGGCGCTCGAAGGGGGGCGCTCCCCGGGTGCGGCCGAGGAAGTAGTCGGCCGCACCGCTGGTGTGCGACAGCAGGTGTCTCGGGGTCACGGCGGCGGCGAAGTCGCGTCCGTCCCGCACGAACAGCCCCCTCCACTCCCCGCGCGGGAGCAGCGAGGTGATCGGCGCATCGAGGTCAAGCCGCCCGGCCTCGGCGAGCCGGAACGCGAGAACGGCCGTCATGGCCTTGCCGACGCTCGCGGCGTGGAAGAGGCCTGCCCGGTCGCCGCTCGAGAACTCGAGGCCGGGCGCTCTCACCAGCACGTGAGCGGCCGGCAGGCCGCGACGCCGGCGCGCGCGATCGGCGGTGCCCACCACGTGAGCCATCGCGGCGGCCACGCGCTCAGGGTGTGCCACCGTGCGAAGATCGGTTCCGAGTTCCATCACGATATACCCCTTAGTTATATCCTCTAGATATATCCGAGTCGGAGGTCCGATGCAACACGTCATCCTCGGTCTGCTCATCCTTCACGGGCCCTTGACGCTGTACGGCGTGCAGCGGCTCTTCCAGCAGGGGATCTCGCTGTTCTACAGCGCGAGCTTCGGCAGCATCCGGCGTGCGCTCGTGCAGCTGGCCGACAGCGGTCTGATCACGGCCTCGGCGGCTCCCGGCTCGGCGCGGGGCAGCAAGCCGTACACCGTGACCGACGCCGGCCGCGAGGCGTGGCGGACGTGGATGCATGAGCCGATCTCGGGCGGGGACGCGGAGACGGTCATGCTCGCGAAGGTGTTCTTCCTCGGGCTCCTCGAAGCGTCCGAGGAGCGGCGCGGGGTGCTGGAGTCGATCCGATCGCGCGTGGAGCAGGATCTCGCCGAACTGGTCCGCGTCGCCGGTTTCGTGGACGCCGCCGAGGTCCCCTCCGGGCTCGCCGACGTCGCCGCGTATCAGCGGGCGACGCTGGACTACGGCATCCGATCCCACCGTCTCGCGCTGCAGTGGTGCGACGAACTCGCGGCTGCCGGCGAGGCCTGACCTCGTGCCACGTGGGAGGATGGCCGCATGGCGCGGACCCCGACGCACTCGCTGAGTCCGGCGGACCAGGAGCGTCGCCGCGGGCTGCGCGTCATGAAAGGCGTCGCCCTGGGCGCCCTGCTGTTCATGGCGGTGCTGTTCGCCGTGTCCTTCGCCTTCCAGCAGGACGTTCCCGCCCTGGCCTACGTGCGTGCGGCGGCCGAGGGCGGCATGGTCGGGGCGCTGGCGGACTGGTTCGCGGTGACGGCGCTGTTCCGGCATCCGCTCGGCATCCCGATCCCGCACACCGCGATCATCCCCAGCCGCAAGGACGAGATCGGCCGGACGCTCGGCGAGTTCGTCGAGACGGAGTTCCTGCGCGGCGACGTGGTGCGCGCGAAGCTCGAGGGCACCTCGATCTCTGCGCGCCTCGGCGAGTGGCTGCGCGAACCCGTCGCCGGGCACCACCCGCACGCCGAGCGCGTCGCCGCCGAGGGCGCCGTCATGGCGTCGAGCGTGCTGCGGGCACTGAGCGACGACGATGTCCAGGACGTGCTCGAAGGCCTTGCACGCGAGCACCTGATCACCCCGGAGTGGGGGCCTCCCCTCGGCGCATGGCTCGCCCGCATCGTGGATGCCGACGCGCATCACGGCGCGGTCGGCATGGCGCTGGACACCATCGGGACGTGGCTGCAGGCCAACCGCGCCGCGTTCGCAGGACTGTTCTCGCGTCGGCTGCCCTCGTGGGTGCCCTCGGTCGCCCAGCGCCTGGTGGATGACACGGTGTACAACGAGCTGGTCAAGCTCGTCGCCGCGATGCAGACCGACCCGCAGCATCCCGCGCGCGTTGCGATCGACGGCTACCTCGAGCGTCTCGCGCACAATCTGCAGCACGACCCGGCGACCATCGGGCGCTTCGAGGATGCGAAGCTCGCCGTGTTCGACAGTCCTCGGGTGCGGGAACTGGCCGGGCAGGTGTGGAACACCGCCAAGGCCGGGCTGCTGCAGTCCCTGGGCGACCCCGCAAGCGGCCTGCGCCGCCGGGCGGCCCAGGCGCTCGTCGAGATCGGCGAACGACTGGCGACGGATCCCGCGCTCCAGCACCGCGTCGACTCCTGGGTCACCGACGCCGCGGTCTTCCTCGTCGACCGCTACCGTCATGACATCGCCTCGATCATCACCGACACCGTCGAGCGCTGGGACGCCGCCGAGACCAC
>JAPSKH010000026.1:11976-17425 GCA_031177765.1 Microbacterium sp.
CCGCGCTCCAGCACCGCGTCGACTCCTGGGTCACCGACGCCGCGGTCTTCCTCGTCGACCGCTACCGTCATGACATCGCCTCGATCATCACCGACACCGTCGAGCGCTGGGACGCCGCCGAGACCACCGAGAAGATCGAGCTGATGGTGGGCCGCGACCTCCAGTACATCCGCCTCAACGGCACGATCGTCGGTGCGCTGGCGGGCGTGGTCATCTTCACCGTCGCGCACGCCCTGCTCGGCTGACGGCGTGGATCTGCGCCCCCGGTCGCGCGGGCGGTAGCGTCGGTGCCGTGAGCCCCGCCGACGCACTCCCCCACGATCCGCTGTGGCCGCGCGCGGGCGGCTGGTCGTCGCCGGACGGCGGCGGGTGGGATGCCGCGCTCCTGGGCGTCCCCGCATTCCGGACGTCGCTGTCGCCCACGGGCGCGCACGCCACGCCCGCCGCCGTCCGCGCGGCGCTGCGGCGCTTCAGCCCGACCCTTCTCGGCCCTCCTCCCGTCGATCTCTCCGAGTCGCTGCGGATCGCCGACGCCGGCGACGTCGACGACCCCGACGGCGTGGAGGGCGAGGCATCCGTCCGGGCCGCCGTCGCGGACCTGCACGAGCGGGCCCGGCTCGTCGTCGCGCTCGGCGGTGACAACTCCATCACCTACGCGGTGGCCCAGGGCGCGGGCGCCGCGGGACTGATCACGATCGATGCGCACTTCGACCTGCGCGACGGCGTCTCCAACGGGTCGCCGGTGCGCCGGCTCATCGAGGACGGCCTGGACCCACGACGCGTCGTGCAGATCGGCATCGCCGACTTCGCCAACTCGGCCGCATACGCTCGCCGCGCCCACGATCTGGGCATCACGGTGATCCCTCTCGACGAGGTGCGCCGCCGCGGCGTCGACGATGTGGTGTCGCAGGCGCTCGAGGTTGCCGGCGCCGCAGGCGGCGGCGTCCATCTCGACATCGACGTCGACGTGTGCGACCGGTCGGTCGCCCCCGGCTGCCCGGCGTCGGTGCCCGGAGGACTGCAGGCGTGGGAGCTGCGAGCCCTTGTGCGCGCGACGGCAGCCGACCCGCGCGTGGCCAGCGCCGACATCGTCGAGGTCGACGCGACCGCCGACGCCGCGGACGGGCGCACGGTGCGGCTGGCCGCGCTGTGCGTGCTGGAGCTCCTGGCGGGCAGGGCGACGGCATGATCACGCTCGTCCTCGTGCGGCACGCGAAATCCGACTGGGGCGACCCCGGTCTCGACGACCACGATCGCCCGCTCAACGACCGAGGGAGGCGCGATGCCCCGCGCATGGCGCAGCGCCTTGCCGACACCGGCTTCCGCCCGGACCTGCTCCTGTCCAGCACGGCGCTGCGGGCTCGCACCACGGCCCAGGCCTTCTCGGGCGCGCTGGGTGCCGAGGTCGCGCTCGACCCCGGCCTCTACGGCGCGTCCGCCGACGCGATCCTCGCCGCGGCGGCCGCCACGCGCGCCGCATCCGTGCTCGTCGTCGCGCACGACCCCGGCATGACCGTCCTCGCCGGACGACTGTCCGGCGGCGGAATCGGTCACATGCCGACGTGCGCTGTCGCGCGCTTCGTGTGGCGCCAGGACGACTGGGACGTCGCCACAGCACTGGATCCCGACGAGTGGGCGCTCGACACCCCGAGCCAGGGCACCGCGGCCGAGGATTAGCCGACCGCCGCGCCGTCCTTGAAGACCCCGGCGACCAGCGGGACCCCGGGCCGATAGGCCAGGTGGACCCGCGTCGGGGCATCCAGCATCACCAGGTCCGCACGCGCCCCGGGCGCGATCGCGCCCACGTCGTGGCGGCGCAGCGCCCGCGCCCCGCCGGCGGTCGCCGCCCACACCGCCTCGGCCGGCGTCATGCCCATCTCCCGCACGGCGAGGGCGATCATGAGCGGCATGGAGCTGGTGAAGCTCGAACCCGGATTGCAGTCGCTCGCGAGTGCCACGACCACGCCGGCGTCGATGAGCCGCCGCGCGTCGGGATACGGCTGGCGCGTCGAGAACTCCACGCCCGGCAGGAGCGTCGCCACCGTGCTCGACCCCGAGAGGGCGGCGACATCCGCGTCCTCGAGGAACGTGCAGTGGTCGACCGACGCCGCGCCCAGCTCGACGGCCAGCCGCACCCCGTCGCCCGGGCCCAGCTGATTGCCGTGGACCCGCGGCATGAGGCCGTGGGCGGCGCCGGCGGCGAGGATCCGGCGCGCCTCGTCGCCGGTGAAGGCCCCACGCTCGCAGAACACGTCGATCCACCGGCTGTGCGCAGCGCAGGCCTGCAGCATGTCGCCGCACACCAGCTCGACGTAGTCCTCCCGTCGATCGGCGAACTCGGCCGGAACGACATGGGCGCCGAGGTAGGTGACCTCCGGCGTGACCTCGGCCGCCAGCCGCGCGAGGCGCGCCTCGTCGTGCACGGTGAGGCCGTAGCCGGTCTTCACCTCGAAGGTCGTCGTGCCCTGGCGGTGCAGCTCCGTCACCAGACGAGCCAGCCGCTCGCGCAGCTCCGCGTCGCTCGCGTCACGCGTGGCTGCGACGGTGCGCCGTATGCCTCCGGCGGCATAGGGCGTGCCGGTCATGCGTGCTTCGAACTCGTCGGCGCGGTCGCCGCCGAACACCAGGTGCGTGTGGCTGTCGACGAAGCCCGGGATGACCGCCCGGCCCCCGGCATCGAGCAGCTCCACGTCGGCGGCGGTCGCTGCGCGGGTCGCGAGGCGGCGCGTGGCGTCGGCCGCGGACCCGACCCACGCGATGCGGGCGTCCTCGATCAGGACGGCCGCGTCGTGGAGCGTGCCGCACGGATCGCCGTCGCGATGGTCGTTCGTGGTCAGCTCGCCGATGTTCGTGATCAGCGTCGCGCGCGGCGTCCCTCCCCCGGCGCCCCGTTGACGATCCGTCGCACCGGACATCGATCAGGGCTCCAGCATCGGGATGCGGAGGCCGCGCTCGCGCGCGACCTCCTTGGCACGGTCGTAACCGGCATCGACATGCCGCATGACGCCGGTGCCCGGATCGTTCGTCAGCACCCGCTCGAGCTTCTCGGCCGCCAGCGGCGTGCCGTCGGCGACCGTCACCTGACCGGCATGGATGCTGCGGCCGATGCCGACGCCGCCGCCATGGTGGATCGACACCCACGCGGCCCCGGACGCGGTGTTGAGCAGCGCGTTCAGCAGCGGCCAGTCGGCGATCGCGTCCGAGCCGTCCGCCATCGCCTCCGTCTCGCGGTAGGGGCTCGCCACCGATCCCGCGTCGAGGTGGTCGCGGCCGATCACGATCGGACCGCTGAGCTCGCCCGACGCGACCATCTCGTTGAACCGCAGACCGGCGAGGTGGCGCTCCTTGTAGCCGAGCCAGCAGATCCGTGCCGGAAGCCCCTCGAAGTGCACGGCGTCGCCGGCGCGCTCGAGCCACCGGATGAGCCCGGCGTTGTCGGGGAAGAGCTCCATCACCGCGCGATCGGTGCGGCGGATGTCCTCGGGGTCGCCGGAGAGGGCGACCCATCGGAAGGGACCGCGCCCCTCGGCGAACTGCGGACGGATGTACGCCGGCACGAAGCCCGGGAACGCGAAAGCGCGATCGCACCCGCCGAGCTCGGCCTCGCGGCGGATGGAGTTGCCGTAGTCGAACACCTCGGCACCGGCATCCTGGAAGCCGACCATCGCAGTGACATGCGCAGCCATGCTCTCGCGCGCGCGAGAGGTGAAGGTCTCGGGGTCGCGAGCGGCTTCCGTGCGCCACTGAGGGAACGGGATGCCGACGGGAAGGTAGGCAAGCGGGTCGTGTGCGCTGGTCTGGTCGGTCACGATGTCGACCTCGATTGCGCCCGCGCGATGGCGCCGCAGCACCTCGCCGAAGACCTCTGCGGCGTTGCCGACGACGCCGACGCTCAACGCCTCGCCCGCGGTCTTGGCGGCGACGACCCGGGCCAGCGCCGCGTCGAGGTCGGTCGTGTACTCGTCGAGATATCCGTGCTGGACGCGACGCGAAAGCCGCGACTCGTCGACGTCGACGATCAGCACGGCGCCGCCGTTGAGCGTCACCGCGAGCGGCTGCGCCCCGCCCATGCCGCCGCAGCCCGCCGTCAGCGTCAGCGTGCCGGCGAGGGATGCCGTCGCGGCATCCGCGCCGCGCTTGTGCGCGAGTGAGCGCGCGACGGCCGCGAAGGTCTCGTACGTGCCCTGCAGGATGCCCTGCGTGCCGATGTAGATCCACGAGCCCGCGGTCATCTGGCCGTACATCGTCAGGCCGAGCTGCTCGAGCCGGCGGAACTCCGGCCACGTCGCCCAGTCGCCGACGAGGTTCGAGTTGGCGATGAGCACGCGCGGCGCCCACTCGTGCGTGCGGAAGACGCCGACCGGCTTGCCGGACTGCACCAGGAGCGTCTCATCCGGCTCGAGCTCATCGAGCGTCCGCACGAGCGCGTCGAAGGCCTCCCAGCTGCGGGCCGCGCGCCCCGTCCCGCCGTAGACGACCAGGTCCTCGGGGTGCTCGGCGACCTCGGGATCCAGGTTGTTCATCAGCATGCGCTTGGCCGCTTCGGCGCCCCAGCTCTTGGCGGTCCGCGCGGCTCCGCGCGGTGCCCGCACCGGAGCGCGGGGAGCGTCCCCGTGCGCCGTCCCCGGGTCCGGCATCGTCGCCGGCGTCCTCTGCGTCGTATGGGTCATGGGTCGATTCCACCGTCATCCCCGGTCCGGGGCAACGACCCCGAGGCGACCGCTGTCTGTCATGCCAGACGGCGCGCTTGCTCTGCCGCGGGGCGGTTGGTGCAATGAGAGCATGACCGAGCCGAACGCGGGTGAGCGGGGACGAGGCGCCCGCCTGCGTGCGGCGTTGAACGCGCCTGTGCCGTCGGAGCAGCTCCAGCGCGAACGTCTCATCGAGGAGATCCCCGAGCTCGCGGCGCTCGCGCGCACCCCGCAGGACCCGCGCTGGCACCCCGAGGGCGACGTCCTCGTGCACTCCCTGTGGGCCGCCGACCTCGCCGCGCGGCACGCCGACGAGACGGGTGTCTCGCCCGAGCACCGCGAGCTGCTGGTGCTCGCCGCGCTGTGGCACGACATCGGCAAGCCCGACACCACCCGGCGACGCAACGGCCGCATCACCTCGTACGGCCACGCCGAGCGCGGAGCCGACATCGCCGCCACCCTCGGACGCCGTCTCGGCCTGCCGCATCCGCTCATCGCTGCGGCCTCCGCGATCATCGCCACGCACATGGCCCACGTGTCCGTGCAGGGCGCACCGAGCCTGAGAGCCGTGCGGCGGCTGCAGGACCGGCTGCAGGCGGCCGGCACGTCGATCGAGGACTGGGCCGTGGTGGTGCGCTGCGACGGCGACGCGCGCGGGTCCGCGGCGCGGCCGGATGCCTCGATCCCCTGGATGCGGATCGCGCAGCGTTCCTGATCGGCTCCGGCCGGATGCCGGGCCGGCCTACCCGGCCGCCGCC
>JAPSKH010000026.1:17525-24696 GCA_031177765.1 Microbacterium sp.
GACGAGGGCGGTGACCGCCTCGATGTCGTCCGACACGATCCGGTCGGGTCCGGGCCCACCTGCGACCGTGCGCACGAGGTCCCGCACCGCACCCGTCGGCGGCGCCGGACGCAGCGGAGCGCGCAGGTCGAGCGCCCGTGTCGCCGTCAGCACCTCGATCGCGATGACGCGGGCCAGCCCGTCGATCGCGCGCCGGAGCTTGCGCGCCGCCGCCCAGCCCATCGAGACGTGGTCCTCCTGCATCGCCGACGAGGGGATGGAGTCGACCGAGGCCGGCGCCGCCAGCCGCTTGAGCTCGGAGACGATGCCCGCAGCGGCGTACTGCGCGATCATCAGCCCGGAGTCGACGCCGACCTCGTGCGCGAGGAACGGCGGCAGGCCCTGGCTGCGCGCCGGATCCAGCGCGCGGTCGGTGCGCCGCTCCGAGATCGAGGCGACATCGGCGACCGCGATGGCGAGGAAGTCGAGCACATAGGCGACGGGAGCGCCGTGGAAGTTCCCGTTGGACTCCACGCGCCCGTCTTCGGTCACGACCGGATTGTCGACCGCGGCGGCGAGCTCGCGCGAAGCGATGACCCGGGCGTGCTCGAGCGTGTCGCGTGCGGCGCCGTGCACCTGCGGCGAGCATCGCAGCGAGTACGCGTCCTGCACGCGCGTGCACACGGCCGGGTCGCGATGCGAGGCCATGATCGCCGAGTCGGCGAGCAGCGCCCGCAGGTTCGCCGCCGAGGACGCCTGGCCGACCTGCGGCCGCAGCGCCATGAGGTCGGCTGCGAAGACCGCGTCCGTTCCCAGCTGCGACTCGATCGACAGCGCCGCGGCGACGTCCGCCGTGTCGAGGAGGACCGACAGATCGTGGAGGGCGAGCAGCAGCATCCCGAGCATCCCGTCGGTGCCGTTGATGAGGGCGAGGCCCTCCTTCTCGCGAAGCACGAGCGGGGCGATGGATGCCGCCGCGAGCGCCTCCGCGGCCGTCATCTCCGTGCCGTCCCCATCGGCGGCCGTGCCCGCGTGCACGCGGCCCTCCCCCATCGCGGCGAGCGCCACATGGGCCAGCGGAGCGAGGTCGCCCGAGCATCCGAGGGAGCCGTACTCCCGCACGATCGGCGTGATGCCGGCATTCAGCATCGCCGCGTAGGTGTCCGCGACCACCGGCCGCACACCCGTGCGGCCGGTCGCGAGCGTCTGCAGCCGCAGCAGCATGAGGGCGCGCACGACCTCCCGCTCGATCAGGGCGCCGGTGCCCGCGGCATGCGAGCGGATGAGGCTCGCCTGCAGCTGACGCCGCCGGTCCGGAGCGATGAATGTCGTGGCGAGCGCTCCGAAGCCGGTGGAGATCCCGTAGTGGGGGTCCGGGTCGTCGGCGAGACCCTCCACGAGAGCGCGCGTGGCGGCGATGCGCTCCCGGGTCTCGGGCGCGAGCTCGATCCGTGCGTCGTGACGCGCGACGGCGATGACATCGGCCGGCGACAGGGGGTCGGTGCCGATCCGGACGACATCGACGGCGGGCTCGGTGATGGTGGCCATGCACCGATTCCACACCGCCGCAATGGCGGACGACAGCGCCTCGTGGCATCCTGTGTCTGCCATGCCAGACAGTTCCGCACCCGCTCGGCCGCAGGTGCCCGCGGCCGATCAGACGCTGCGGATCCTGGCCTTCCTCGGACGCCAGCGCGGTCCCGTTCCGGCGCGCACGATCTCCGCGGCGCTCGGCATCCCGCGTTCGACGGTCTATCACCTGCTCGCGACGCTTCACGAGCACCACTTCGTCGTGCACGTGCCCGAGGAGCGCCGATGGGGACTCGGGATCGCCGCGTTCGAGCTGGCCGGCGGCTACGCGCGACAGGAGCCGCTCGCACGCCTGGGGCGTCCGGTGCTGGCCGAGCTCGTCGACCGTGCGCACGAGAGCGCGCACCTGGCGGTCATGCACGGGCGCGACGTGCTGTACATCGTCGAGGAGCGGGCGCCGAAGCGTCCTGCGCTCGTGACGGATGTCGGCGTGCGCCTGCCCGCGCACCTCACCGCCACCGGTCGAGCCATGCTCGCCGCGCTGCCCCGGGAGCAGGTGAGGGCGCTGTATCCGGATGCCGCCGCGTTCGCCGACCGGACCGGGCGGGGTCCCCGTCGCCCCGCCGAGCTGCGGGAGCTCCTGCGGGAGGTGCGGGCGCGGGGGCACGCGACCGAGGACGGCGAGGTGACGCTCGGGCTGCGCTCGGTCGGCGCCGTCGTGCGCGACCACGCCGGCTGGCCCGCCGCCGCGATCGCGGTCACGTGGCCGAGCGAGGCCGGAGCGGACCCGCGTGAGCTCGCCCGTCTGACGACGACCGCCGCGGCCGAGCTGGAGCGTCGCATCGGCCGCACCGGATAGACCGATCGCGCGGCATCCGCAAGCCCCTCCGCCTTCGCATCCGGACGCGATTACCGTCGCCGTATGCTCCCCGCAGACATCCCCGATGATTCGCAGCTGATCGATCTGATGGACTTCCGCGCCGAGCCCTCGGTGACGGTGGCCCTCGCCTCCTCCCCCTTCCCGCTCGACCATGAGCGCATCAAGATCGCGTTCCGCAACACCATCGACGAGGTCGACCGGATCCTCGGCGAGCGCGGCTTCCGGCAGGACGTGCGCACGCAGATGAAGAGCGCGCTCGAGGGAGTGCTCGGCGACGACGACTTCTGGACGCACCAGTCCCGCTCGATCGTCGTCCTCGCAGCACCCGGCCGGCTGGAGGCGTTCCGCCTGGCCAACCATCTGCGCGACATCGTCACCGTGAACGATCGCTTCGATCTGGCCCCGCTCCTTCGCGCCAAGGCGTACCCGGCGCGCGCGTTCGTCCTCCAGCTGGCCGAGGGGCTCGTGCGGCTGACCGAGGTCGGCCCCGACCACGGGCCCGTCGAGCGACCGCTGGAGCTGCCGGAGGATCACGCGTACGCGCTGGCCTACACCGAGAACGAGGGGCGCAGCGACCGGCATCGCGCCCAGGGAACCGACGGCGAGCGGACCGAGCGCGAGCGGTTCTGCCGCATCGTGCAGGATCAGGTCGTGCGGGTCGTCCCGGACGCCGTTCCGCTGATCCTCGCGTCGACGCCGGACCTGGAGCCCGCCTACCGGTCGGTGAACACCCATCGCTCGCTGCAGCCGCACAGCATCGCCGCGCACCCGCAGTCGCTCGACGACGCCGAGATCGAGCGCGTCGCGCGCGAGGCCCTCGATCGGCTGCGCGCGGAAGAAACCTCGCAGTGGAAGGAGCGGTTCGGCACCCTGCGGGCGCAGGGCCTTGCGACCACGCGACTGGCCGAGGTGGCCGCGGCGACCGCCCAGGCGGCCGTGGACGAACTCCGCTTCGACATGGATGCCGAGCAGTGCGGCACGATCGACGAGTTCGGCCGGGTGCACCCCGACGACGGCGACGACTGCCCCCGCCTCGTGGACGAACTCGCCGCCCGGGTGCTGCACACCGGCGGTCGTGTCCGGGCGGTGCGGCAGCGGGACCTTCTGGACGGCTCGCCGGTGGCGGCCACCCTCCGCTTCCCGGTGAGCGTCGACCGCTGAGCCGCCCCCGCCGCCGTGTCGGTGCGGCGGCGGGGTCAGTCGACCTTCGCCACGGTGCCGGCGGTCAGCCGGACCAGCTCCTCGAAGGTCAGCGGGAAGACGGTGTGCGGGGTGCCGCCGGCCGCCCAGATCTGCGGATGGGCCGCGAGATCCTCGTCCACGATGGTGGTGAGAGGCGCCGGGTGCCCGGTGGGGGCCACTCCCCCGATGGCCTGACCGGTCGCGTCGCGCACCTGCTCGGGCGTCGCGCGGCGGATGCTGTCGCGTCCCAGACGAGCGGCGAGCGCCGTGGTGTCGACGCGATGGGCGCCGCTGGTCATGACGAGGAGCGGCTCGCCGTCGGACCAGAACACCAGGCTGTTCGCGATCGCGCCGACCTCGACTCCCAGGGCCGCCGCCGCGAGCGGGGCCGTGGCGGCGGCATCCGGAAGCACCACGATGTCTCCGTCGATGCCCGCCGCGCGCAGGGCATCGTGGACGAGACGACTGCGGACGGGGAGCTGCTCGGCGGAAGTCACGCGGCCAGCCTAGAGGCGCCCCTCGTGGCGCGTCGATCCGTCCGATCCTCCCGTCGGTGGCCGCGCAATGTGCGCAATCGCCGGCCAGCCTGTTGAACAATCCGTCGCCTGGGTGTGCAATGAGAATGGATGCCGCAACGCCGCAGCATCTGCAGCGCACTGCCCACGAGGCCCGCCGAAGGAAGTACCGCGATGTCGCACACCCTGCCACTGCCCGACTTCACGCACGAACGCGTGGAGGTGATCACCGGACGTCGCAGCGGATTGTTCATCGCCGTGGCGCTGCACTCGTCCGCACTCGGCTCCGCGCTCGGCGGCGCCCGTCTGTGGACCTACCCGCACTGGAGCGACGCACTGGGCGACGTCCTGCGCCTGTCGGCCGCCATGACGCTCAAGAACGCCGCCGCGGGTCTCGACGCGGGCGGCGGCAAGGCCGTCATCGCGCTGCCCCCCGGCACGACGCTCGATGCACAGCGCCGCCGGGCGGCGTTCCTCGACCTGGGCGACGCCGTCGAGTCGCTGCACGGTCTCTATCGCACCGCCGAGGACGTCGGCTCCACCACCGACGACATGCTGGTGGTGAGCGAGCGCACCGAGCACGTGGTGGGGCTCCCGGACGCCGTGGGCGGCTCGGGCGAGCCGGCCGGTCCGACGAGCCTGGGCGTCTACGAGTCTCTGCGGGCGACCCTCGAGCGCGTCACCGGTTCCCCGGACGTCGCCGGTCGCCGCATCACGATCTCCGGGCTCGGACAGGTGGGAAGCCGGCTGGCGGTGCGGCTGTCGGCCGAGGGCGCCGTGCTGGCGGTCACCGACGTCAACCCCGCCAAGCGCGACCTGGCTCGCGAGCTCGGCGCGGAGTGGGTGATGCCCGGCGAGGAGCACCTCATCCCCGCGGACGTGTTCGTCCCCGCCGGCATCGGCGGGGTCCTCACCGACGACGTCATCGATGCGCTCGAGGCGAAGTCCGTGTGCGGGCCGGCCAACAACCCCCTCGCCGAGCGCCGCGGGGCGGAGCGTCTCGCGCGCCGGGGCATCCTGTACGCGCCCGACTTCGTCGTCAACGCCGGCGGGGTGATCTACCTCGACCTCGAGGCGAAGAAGCGCGGCACGCGAGCCGAGATCCTGGAGCGGGTGGCCCGCATCGGTGACACGGTCCGTCGGGTCTTCGACGAGGCGGAGGCGCGCAACGTCACGCCGCTGGATGCGGCCGAAGGTCTCGCCGCCGAGCGGCTCGCCTCCGCCGGGCGGGAGCCGGCGCTGGCCAACTGACCGCGGCGTGCCCGTGCGGCGCGGACGCGCGCCACATCGGCGCCCGGTCCGGCTAGGTTGGCGCCATGGACGGTCTCTGGCTGGCGGCGCTCAGCGGTCTGATCGGGGGCGGCACGCTGCTGCTCGGTGCGGCGGTGGCGTGGTTCGTCGACGTCCCGCAGCGCGTCGTCGCCGGTGTCATGGCGCTGGGCGCGGGCGTGCTGATCTCGACGCTGGCGTTCGAGCTGGTCGAGGAGGCAGCCGCCGACGGCGGACTGATCCCCACTGTGACGGGGTTCCTCGCCGGTGCGGTCATCTACATCGTCGCCGACTGGCTCGTCTCACGGCCGAAGCGACCGGATGCCCCGGCCAGCATCACCGCGCGCAGGGCGGTGTCGCAGCTGGCCACGCGTCGCTCGACGACCGTCCGGGCGGGCGGAACGCGGGCGCCGGCGCGCGCGAGGGCGGCGGCGTCCAGCGCGGCGGCGTCCAGCGGAGTCGCGTCCGGCGGAGTCAGCTCAGGGAGTGCGGGGACGGGGACGGCGGCGGCGCTCGCCGGCGGGTCGGGCCTCGCCATCGCGATCGGCGCCCTCATCGACGGCATCCCGGAATCGATCGTGCTGGGGCTGTCGGTCGTCGAGGGAGGGATCAGCGTCCCGATCGTCGCGGCGATCGCGATCAGCAATGTCCCCGAGGGCCTCGGCTCGACCGCCTCCCTGAAGCGCAGCGGCGGGTCACTGCGGTCGGTGCTGCTGCTGTGGGGCGGTATCGCACTCATCACCGTCGTCGCCGCCGTCCTCGGCTACGTCGTCTTCCAGGCGGCTCCCGCCGAACTGGTCGCGATCATCACGACGATCGCGGCGGGAAGCCTGCTCGCGATGGTCTGCAACACGATGATTCCCGAGGCGTTCGACGAGCAGCATGCACTCACGGGATTGTGGGCGACGATCGGCTTCCTCGCGGCCTTCCTGCTGCACGAGCTCGCCGGCTGACAGCGCGCCGCGATCGACTGTGGCCCCGTCACGAGGGTGATGGCGTCGACGACAGGTCAGAACGGCGGCGGATCGGCGCCGGGATCGCCTCGCCCCGATGCGGTGAAGACCGGCACCCTCCGCTCGGGATGCACGACGTAACGCCGCCCGGTCGGCGAGATCCACTCGATGCTTCCGCCGGTCCCCTCGATCTGGCGCACCGACCACCCGCCGTGGTGCTTGACGATGTGATGGTTCTTGCAGAACGGCGCGTGGTTGTCGAGACGAGTCTCGCCGCCGTCCGCCCACGCCACCTGGTGATCGATCTCGCACCGCGAGGCCGGCATGCCGCATCCAGGAGCCATGCAGCGGTCCGCTCGCCACGCCACCAGCTTGCGCAGCGCCGCCGGCGCCTCGTACCGCCGACGGCCGACCGACAGCACCATCCCCGTCTCGGGATGCGTCAGCACCCGCATCCACTTCGCGTCGCCGCCGCAGAGCTCTCGCGCGCGAGAGATCGGGATCGGCCCGACGCCTTCGACCACCGGCGGATCCGCCGATTCCGAGGGCTCGTCCGTGAGAAGCGAGAGCGCCGGCACGGTGACCACGACGGTGGCGCGGAGTCCCGACACGGCAGCCGGCATGTTCTCCGTCGTGCCGTCGATCAGAAGGTCGCTGACGACGTCGGCACGTGCCTGGTCGAGAGTCCGCGTCTCACCGTCGCGTCCGATGATGGCCTTGCCCATCGCGGTGACGCGGCCGTAGATGGCGCTCATCTCGACGTCGGGACCGTGCAGCCAGAACGTCGACATCCCGTCCTCGCCGCGATCGACACCGACGCGCCGCCGCTGCACCGCTTCCTCGTGCCGCTCCTCGAGCGTGGC
>JAPSKH010000027.1 GCA_031177765.1 Microbacterium sp.
GTCGGCGGACGCGACGACGCTGGCGCCATCGAACGTCGAGGAGGGCGTACACCGTGAGCATCATCGAGAACCACCGCAGGCCGCTGCCCATGGCCGACCACGTCCGAGGCAAGCGCTCGGCCGTCACGTGCCAGTTCAAGTGCGCGAACGCGTGCCTGGGACCGGAGTGCAACACGTCGGCGAACCAGCACTTCCAGGACATCGCCTCGATGGCTCTCTCCCGCCGGGCGCTGCTCGGCCTGGGCGCCGCCGGCGCCGTGGCCATCGCCGTCGGCGCACTGCGCTCCACCCCGACCTCGGGTCCGGGCGCGGCGGGCACCGCCGGCGCAGGAGCGGCCTTCGGGCGCCCGGGGACCGCGGGCCTGCCCTTCGAGCCGATCGCCCCGGTCGCGCGCACCGTCGACGCCTTCACCGTCCCCGCCGGCTACACCTGGAGCCCCATCATCCGCTGGGGCGACCCGCTGTTCTCGCAGGCGCCCGTGTTCGACATCGCCGCCCAGACCCCCGAGGCGCAGGCGCTGCAGTTCGGCTACAACAGCGATTACCTCGACATCCTCGCCGACCCGAACGGCAAGCGCGGCGTGCTGGTGAACAACCACGAGTACGTCAACCCCGGCATCATGTTCCCGCCCACGAGCGACCCGGCAGAGCTTCGGCGCCGCGGCGAGATCTACAAGGCCGCGCAGGGCCTCTCGGTGGTGGAGCTCGAGCGCCGGCGCACCGGTGAGCCGTGGCGCTACGTCGTCGACGGCCGTCGCAACCGCCGCATCACCGTCGAGACCGTCTTCGAGCTGACCGGACCGGCTGCCGGCAGCGCCCTCGTGAAGACCGCGGACGACCCCGAGGGTCGGTGGGTGCGCGGCACCCTCGGCAACTGCGCCGGCGGCACCACGCCGTGGGGCACGATCCTCTCCGGCGAGGAGAACTTCAACGGCTACTTCGCGTGGGCCGCGGACACCCCGGGACAGCGCCGCTACCAGGCATCCGCCTCGACCTCCACCTCGACCGGCTGGGAGACGTACGACCCGCGCTTCAACGCGCACGACCCCGGCTTCGTGAACGAGCCCAACCGCTTCGGGTACATCGTCGAGATCGATCCCGACGACCCCACGTCCACGCCGCGCAAGCACACCGCGATGGGCCGCATGAAGCACGAGGGTGCGAACGTCATCGTCGGTCAGGACAAGCGCGTCGTGGCGTACATGGGCGATGACGAGCGCAACGACTATCTCTACAAGTTCGTCTCCAAGAACAAGATGACCGGCTCCCGCAAGAAGAACATGCAGCTGCTGGCGGAGGGCGATCTGTACGTCGCCAAGTTCTCGGGCGACTCGCCCGCGACCGAGATCACCGGGACCGGTCAGCTTCCCTCCGACGGCGCCTTCGACGGCACGGGCGTGTGGATCCCGCTGACGCGCGACGGACGTTCCATGGTCCCCGGGTTCACGACCGAAGAGGTGCTGGTGTACACGCGCCTGGCTGCGGATGCCGTCGGCGCGACGAAGATGGACCGGCCGGAGGACGTCGAGCCCAATCCCAAGACGGGCAAGGTGTACGTCGCGCTCACGAACAACTCCCAGCGCGGCGGCGCATCCTCCCCGCTGGACGAGGCCAACCCCGTCACCGGCAACCGATACGGCCACGTCATCGAGCTCACCGAGACGGCGGGCCAGTCCGGCACGACCTTCGGCTGGAGCATCCTCCTGCTGTGCGGTGACCCGTCGACCAACGCGAACACCTACTTCGCCGGCTTCCCGCGCGAGCTCGTCTCGCCGATCTCGTGCCCGGACAACGTCGCGTTCGACTCCGAGGGCAACCTCTGGATCTCCACCGATGGCGCCCCGAGCACCATCGGCTACAACGACGCCCTGTACAAGGTTCCGCTGGAGGGCCCCGAGCGCGGGCACGTCCAGCAGTTCCTCGCCGTGCCGCGCGACGCCGAGACGTGCGGACCGGTCATCCACGACCGCGAGGGCCTCGTGTTCGTCGCGGTGCAGCATCCGGGTGAGGAGGGCACCTTCGCGGCGCCCACGTCGCTCTTCCCGGACTACGGCTCGTCGGCGCCCGGTGACGTCCCGAACGCGCCGCGTCCGTCGGTCGTGCAGGTCTATCGGGCCTGACGCGGGGGGGGGAAATGCGGCGGGCCGGGATCATCCGGCCCGCCGTCTCCTCATCGCCGAGCCCGCGACGAAAGCGATCACGATCGTCAGAGCCGCGTGAAGCGGGCGCGCGCGAAGAGGAACAGGCCGTACGCGATGAGGCCGACACCGACGACGCCGCCGAGCCACGGCCCGTACGGCAGACGGACGAGCGCGTGCACGGCCCCGTCCATGCCGCCCGCCACCTCGCGGTCCAGGGTCGCCGCCGCCATCACCAGCAGGACGCCGACGACGGTGAGCGCCAGTCCCTTGGCCGCATAGCCGATGACGGCGAGAGCCGTCACGGCGACGCCGAGGACGCCCCCGGGGATCGTGGTGTGCTGCCGGAATCGGCGGCCGAGGCCGAAGCAGGCGAAGACGATGCCGCCGATCGTGATGCCGACACCTGCGACGGCCAGCAGCCACGGGCCGCCCGGCATCGACAGGAGGGCGCCGCTGGCCGTCTCCACCGCCCGCTCTCCGCTGGGATGTGCACCTGCCGCGACGATGGCCGAGATCACACCCAGCGTCGCGAACGCGATCACCTGTCCGATCTCGCTCACGCGGCGGCCCCACTTGCGCACCTCGTCCTGGCCGCGGGCCAGGACGGCCTCGAACGAGTGGTAGAGGGCCAACGCCCACAGCACGACCGTCAGGGTCCACAGCGCGACGAATCCCAGCGGCGCATCGGCCACTGCCTTGAAGGCGCCGGTCTGGTCGCTCTCGCCGTCCCCGCCGAATGTCACCACGAGGACGATCACGCCGATCAGCACGTGGACGAAGCCGTCCCCGGCGTAGCCCGCGCGAGCGAGGAAGCGCAAGGGCGTGCTCGACTCCGCTTCCCGGGCGGTTCTCCGGGCGCTCTGCCTCGCGCTGGTCGTCACCCGTCCACGGTAGGGCGGGCCCATGACCGCACCCATGGGATTGACGTCGGGCCCGCGCGATGCCAAGGGCGGGTACGGGCGTCGCACCTATCATGGGGCCGATGAGCCGGGAGGGGACGCGAGGCGCCGCAGCGGCGTGGAGCATCGCGCCGCGCCTGGTCCGAGGCGCTCCGCCGTCCGTGCTCGTGGTCGTGGGCGCGCTCTCGCTGCTGGTCGGGCTGCTCATCGTCACGCGTCCTCTCACCTCTCTCGTGCTGCTGACCATCTACATCGGCTTGAGCGCGGTGTTCTCCGGGGTGGCGCGCCTGCTCGCCGCGCCCGAGTCGCCGCTGTGGTCGCGTGCCGTCTTCGGTGGCGCATGGCTGCTGGTCGGCCTGGCGATGCTCATCGGACTCGGTCGCACGCTGGAGCTGCTGCCGGCGCTCGTGGCCGTCCTTCTCCTGGTCGGCGGTCTCGCGTCGGCGTACGACGCGCTCGCGCGGGGACGGGTCAGCGAGCGAGCGCTGTCAGCCGCGCTCGCGATCGCGCAGATCGTCTTCGGCATCCTCTCGATCGCCTGGCCCGATGTCACGGTCCTGCTCGTGGCGATCGTCTTCGGCATCCGCACGATCCTGTTCGGCGCCACGCTGCTGGTGCGCGCGGTGCGCGCCTTCGTCGAGGGTCGTCGTACGGTGCCCGACGCCACCGCGGCGGGGGCGGATGCCTCCGGCGGCCGGTCGGACGTCCCGGCGCCGCGCACGGTGCGGTCGCGTCGGGCATGGCTGGCCGCCGGTCGGTTCGCCCTCGCAGGGCTCCTGCTCGCCGCCGCCGGGGGCGGCTGGTGGGCGAACGCCTGGCTCGTCGACGGGGCCCCGGTCGTCGACGCGTTCTACGACCCGCCGGAGGTCGTCCCGTACGAGCATGGGCGCCTGATCAGGGTGGCGGAGTTCCCCGGCCAGGAGCCGCGGGGAGCGCAGGTCCACCGCATCCTCTACACGACCAGGGATGCCGTCGGGCAGCCGGCGGTCGCGAGCGGGCTGGTGATCGTGCCGGACGAGACGCCCCCGGGAGCGCGCCCGGTGATCGCATGGAATCACGGCACGACCGGCGTCGCCCGGGGATGCGCCCCGAGCCTGCGGGATGCCTCGGCGACCAAGTGGGCCATACCGGCGCTGGACGAGGTCATCGCCAAGGGCTGGATCGTCGTGGCTTCGGACTACACCGGGCAGGGCGCGCCCGGGGTCTTCCCGTACCTGATCGGCCGCGGCGAGGCCCGGTCGTCGCTCGACGCGGTGCTGGCCGCACAGGAGATCGAGGGGCTCGTCCTGTCCACGCGCACCATCGCGTGGGGTCACTCGCAGGGCGGGCATGCGGCGCTGTGGATGTCGCAGATCGCCGAGAAGTACGCGCCCCAGCTCGAGATGCTGGGCGTCGCCGCACTGGCGCCCGCGGGCGACCCGCTGTCGCTCGCAGAGGAGCTGACCGCCGGGGATGCCAACGTGCTGCTGTCGATCCTCATCTCCTGGGTGCTCGTGCCGTACGCCGACACGTACGACGACGTGGAGCTGTCCCGCTACGTCGCTCCGGGAGCCCAGACGATCGTGCGCGAGATGACGCAGCGCTGCCCGGAGGAGCCCGGGGTGATGGTGTCGGTCGCGACCGCGCTGGGTGTCGCGGAGGACCGACCGCTGTACGTCGGCGACCTCACGGCCGGCGCGCTGGGACGACGCCTCGGTGACAACGCCGCGCTGGGCCCGTGGCCTCACCCGCTGCTGATCGCGTGGGGTGACCAGGACGAGGTCATCCCGCCCCATCTGCAGCAGGAGTACGTCGACCGGCTGTGCGCGGAGGGCGTGCAGATCAGGCGTCTCGTGTACCGGGGCTACGACCATCTGGGGACTCTGCTGCCGTCCTCCCGCTTCCTGCCCGTGCTCGTGAAGTGGACCGATCAGCGCCTCGGCTACGCCGAGCCCCCTGTCGACGACTGCACACGCTGACATCGAGCCGTCCCTGGCTCCGCCGACCGGACGCATGGGCGGGCCATCCGGTAACGTTGTAGGGTTCCGGCACGCATCGACGCGCCGGTGAGAGCTGAATAGGGAGGCCACAGTGGACATCGATCTCGGACTGCTGCGTACCGTCGAGCGAGAGAAGGAGATCCCCTTCGACGAGCTCGTGCGCATCATCGAGCAGGCGATCCTGACCGCCTACGCCAAGCACACGTCGCCCACGGGCGAGCTTCCCGCAGGCGCTCGCGCCGAACTGGACCGCAAGACCGGGCACGTGGCCGTGTACGTGCCGCTCCTCGACGACGAGGGCGCGGTCATCGGCGAGGAGGAGAGCACCCCCGAGGACTTCGGCCGCATCGCCGCGTTCGCGGCCAAGCAGGTGATCAGCCAGCGCCTGCGCGACATCGCCGACGACGCGGTGCTGGGCGAGTTCCGCGGCAAGGAAGGCGACATCGTCGCCGGCGTGGTGCAGCAGGGCCCGAACCCGCGGATGGTGCACGTGGACCTCGGCACGGTGGAGGCGATCCTTCCTCCCGAGGAGCAGGTGCCCGGCGAGGACTACGCGCACGGGTCGCGCCTGCGCGTCTACGTCACGAGCGTGTCGAAGGGCGCCAAGGGCCCGTCGATCACCGTGTCCCGCACCCACCCCGGACTCGTCCGGAAGCTCTTCGCCCTCGAGGTGCCCGAGATCCCGGCGGGACTCGTCGAGATCGTCTCGCTCGCGCGTGAGGCGGGTCACCGCACGAAGATCGCCGTGAAGGCGAACGACCCGTCGATCAACGCCAAGGGTGCCTGCATCGGCGAGCTCGGTCGCCGGGTCCGCGCCGTGACGGAGGAGCTGGGCGGCGAGAAGATCGACATCGTCGACTACGACCCCGAGCTGGCGAAGTTCGTCGCCAACGCGCTGTCGCCCGCGAAGGTGACCTCGAGCTTCATCCTGGATGCCTCGAGCAAGGCCGTGCGCGCGCTGGTGCCCGACTACCAGCTGTCGCTGGCGATCGGCAAGGAGGGCCAGAACGCGCGACTGGCCGCGAAGCTCACCGGCGCCAAGATCGACATCCAGCCGGATTCGATCCTGGAGTGACTTCCGATGGCTGCGTGGCCGCTGCGCCGGCCGCCCAGCCGTGAGGTGTAACATGGAACCCGTACGAACGTGCGTCGGATGCCGCACGCGTGCTCCCCGGTCCTCTCTGCTCAGAGTGGTATCCATCGATTCCGTCCTCGTCCCCGACGAGCGCGCATCGATGCCGGGAAGGGGCGCGTGGGTCCACGAGACGCGCGAGTGCGTGGAAGCCGCGATCCGGCGCCGCGCCTTCGTGCGGGCATTGCGTGTGTCAGGCCCGCTTGACACGCAGACCATCGAGAAACGGCTGAACAGCTATGGAAACAAAGTGAACGGCTCGAAATGAGACCCGTCCGCGACTAACGGTCTGCCCTGTCTGGGTGGACCCTAGACAGGAGAATTGTGGCTAAACCACGCGTGCACGAGATCGCTTCCGAACTCGGCGTCGACAGCAAGGTCGCTCTGGCCAAGCTGAAGGAACTCGGCGAGTTCGTCAAGAGCCCCTCGTCGACCATCGAGCCCCCGGTGGCTCGCAAGCTGCGCGCCGCCCTCGAGGCGGACGGCGCGGCGAAGCCGGCCAACGACGGCGCCAAGGCCGCCGGCGCCCGGCCCGGTGCACCCGCCGCCAAGCCCGGCGGCGCCAAGCCTGGGCCCGCCCGGCCCTCCGCGCCCGCCGCGCCGGCTGCCAAGCCCGGTCCGGCCGCGCCCACGCCGTCGTCTGCAGCTCCGGCGCCGGCGGCGCCGTCCGCCGCGGAGACCCCGTCCAGCGCAGCACCCGCGGCGCCGTCCACGCCCTCCGCGCCCAAGCCCGGCCCGGCCGCTGCGACCCCGCAGCCGCCGCGTCCCGGCGGCACGCCGCGGCCCGGCAACAACCCGTTCGCGTCGTCGCAGGGCATGGGTCAGCGTCCCGCCGGCCCCCGCCCGGGCAACAACCCGTTCGCATCGGCGCAGGGCATGGGTCAGCGCCCGACCCCCGGCAACATCCCGCGTCCGCAGGCTCCTCGTCCTGGCGCCCCGCGGCCCGGCGCTCCCCGTCCCGGTGGCGCCGGTCGTCCCGGCGGCGGCGGTCGTCCCGGCGCGCCGTTCCAGCAGCGTCCCGGCGGTCCCGGTCGTCCCGGCGGTGGCGCCGGCGGCGGCTTCCAGCGCCCCGGCGGCGCTCCCGGTGGTGGCGGCGGCTTCGCCGGTCGTCCCGGCGGCGGCGGTGGTCGCGGCCGTGGACCCGGCGGCGGCACGGCGGGCGCCTTCGGCAAGGGCGGCGGCAAGTCCAAGCAGCGCAAGTCGCGTCGCGCGAAGCGCCAGGAATTCGAGATGCGGGATGCCCCGCAGGTCGGTGGCGTCAACGTCCAGAAGGGCAACGGCGAGATCATCCGGCTGCGGCGCGGCGCGTCGATCTCCGACTTCGCCGACAAGCTCGAGGCGATCCGCGGCTACACCGTCCAGCCCGGCACGCTCGTGACGATCCTGTTCAACCTGGGCGAGATGGCCACCGCGACCGAGTCGCTCGACGAGGCGACCTTCGAGGTCCTCGGCGCCGAGCTCGGCTACAAGATCCAGATGGTCTCGCCCGAGGACGAGGACAAGGAGCTCCTCGAGGGCTTCGGTCTCGACCTCGAGAAGGAGCTGGAGGAGGAGAACGAGGAAGACCTCGAGATCCGTCCCCCGGTGGTCACCGTCATGGGTCACGTCGACCACGGTAAGACGCGACTGCTCGACGCCATCCGCCAGACCAACGTGGTCGCGGGGGAGGCCGGCGGCATCACGCAGCACATCGGTGCCTACCAGGTCTGGACCGAGCACGAGGGCATCGAGCGCGCGATCACCTTCATCGACACCCCGGGTCACGAGGCGTTCACCGCCATGCGTGCCCGCGGTGCGCAGGTGACCGACATCGCGATCCTCGTGGTCGCCGCCGACGACGGCATCATGCCGCAGACGGTGGAGGCCCTGAACCACGCCCAGGCGGCGAACGTGCCGATCGTGGTCGCGGTCAACAAGGTCGACAAGCCCGAGGCCAACCCGGCCAAGGTCCGTCAGCAGCTGACCGAGTACGGTCTGGTCGCCGAGGAGTACGGCGGCGACGTCATGTTCGTCGACGTGTCGGCGCGCCAGGGCACGGGCATCCAGGACCTGCTGGACGCGGTGCTGCTGACCGCCGACGCGGGGCTGGACCTCACGGCCAACCCCAACAAGGCGGCGCGCGGTGTCGCGATCGAAGCCAAGCTCGACAAGGGCCGCGGCTCGGTCGCCACGGTGCTCATCCAGTCGGGCACGCTGCGTGTCGGCGATGCGATCGTCGCAGGAACGGCCTACGGCCGCGTCCGCGCCATGATCGACGAGAACGGCGAGGCGGTCGAAGAGGCCGCGCCGTCGCGCCCGGTGCAGGTGCAGGGTCTGAACTCGGTGCCCCGCGCCGGTGACACCTTCATCGTCACCGAGGAGGACCGCACCGCGCGTCAGATCGCCGAGAAGCGCGAAGCCGCCGAGCGCAACGCCCAGCTGGCCAAGGCCCGCAAGCGCATCTCGCTCGAGGACTTCACCCGCGCTCTCGAAGAGGGCAAGGTCGAGTCGCTCAACCTCATCATCAAGGGCGACGTGTCGGGTGCCGTCGAGGCGCTCGAGGAGTCGCTGCTCAAGATCGAGGTCGACGAGTCGGTCCAGCTGCGGATCATCCACCGCGGCGTCGGCGCGATCACCGAATCCGACATCAACCTGGCCACGATCGACAACGCGATCGTGATCGGCTTCAACGTCCGCCCCGACACGAAGGCGCGCGAGCGCGCCGCACGCGAGGGTGTGGACGTCCGGTTCTACTCGGTCATCTACAACGCGATCGACGACGTCGAGCAGTCGCTGAAGGGCCTGCTCAAGCCGGAGTACGAAGAGGTCCAGTCGGGTGTGGCCGAGATCCGCGAGGTGTTCCGCTCCTCGAAGTTCGGCAACATCGCCGGTGTCATCGTCCGCTCGGGCACGATCACGCGCAACGCCAAGGCGCGCGTCATCCGGGACGGCGTGGTCATCGCCGACGGCCTGGCCATCGAATCGCTGCGCCGGTTCAAGGACGACGTCACCGAGGTCCGCACGGACTTCGAGTGCGGTATCGGTCTCGGCAAGTACAACGACATCCAGGTCGGCGACGAGATCGAGACCACCGAAATGGTGGAGAAGCCGCGCGGCTGACCCATCGACGGCTCCGGTGACGGATGCCTCCTCGGGCGAGAGCGGGACCCACGGGACCGCGATCGCCTCAGGAGGCATCCGTCACCTTCGCCGGTGTCTTCCGCGCGAGCGGAGAAGGAGGAGAAATGGCCTCGGAACGGCAAGCGCGACTGGCCGACCGCATCCGCGTCCTCATCGCGGAGCGGCTCGAGAAGGGCCTGCGCGACCCGCGCCTCGGATTCGTGACGATCACCGACGTGCGCGTGACGGGCGACCTCCAGCATGCCTCGGTGTTCTACACGGTCCTCGGCTCGGACGAGGAGCGCGCCTCCACCGCCGCGGCGCTCAAGGCCGCGACCGGGATGCTCCGCAGCGAGGTGGGCCGGAGGCTCGGCGTCCGGCTGACCCCGTCGCTGGAGTTCATCCCCGACGCGCTGCCCGACAGCGCCGGCCACATCGCCGACCTGCTGCGCGAGGCGCGCGAGCGGGATGAGGCGGTGGCCGGTCTCGCAGCATCCGCGTCCTACGCGGGCGAGGCCGACCCGTACGTCAAGCCCCGCGAGGACGACGAGGACGCCTGACCGACCGCGCCGTCAGGCAGGCAGGCGCAGCATCCCGTCGGAGGCCTCGGCAAGACCGTCGGCGATGAGAGAGTCGATCGCCCGGTCGCGCTGCTGTGCGTCGGGCCAGTCCGCCGCGACCTCACCGAGCGGCAGGGCGTGGGTGGAGGCATCCCTCAGCGCCTTCAGAACGGCCCCCCGAGCCTGTCGGTCGCTGCCTTCGTACCGCGCCTGCCGCCGCCGGTCATCACCGGTGTCGGGGTAGCCGGCGGCCCGCCACGCGCACTGTGCCGCGACCGGACACCGGTCGCACCGGGGGACGCGCGCGATGCAGACGGTCGCGCCCAGCTCCATCGCCGCGGCGTTCACCGTCGCCGACTCATCGCGCTCGTCCGGCAGGACGGCCGCCATCGCCGCGAGGTCGCGCTTGGACGGCGGTCCCGGCTGGGAGCGACCGCCGACTGCGCGCGCGAGCACGCGACGGGTGTTCGTGTCCACGACCGGGTGCCGATCGCCGTAGGCGAAGACGGCCACCGCGCGCGCGGTGTAGTCGCCGATGCCACTGAGGGCGAGCAGCGCTTCGACATCACGCGGCACGACGCCGCCGTGCCGATCACGGATCTCGACGGCCGCCCGGTGAAGCCACAGCGCACGCCGCGGATAGCCCAGATTCGCCCATTGGCGCACGGCATCCGCCGGCGAGGCCGCCGCCAGCGCCGTCGGCGTCGGCCAGCGCGCCAGCCATGCCTCGAGGTGCGGGATCACCCGGTTCACCGGCGTCTGCTGCAGCATGAACTCGCTCACCAGGACGCCCCACGCGCCGAATCCCGGCTCGCGCCACGGCAGGGCCCGCGCGTTCTCGCGGTACCACGCGGCGAGGGGCCTGGCGAGGTCGGGCATCCTCCGAGCCTACGTCGCTGCCCCACGGTCCGCCCATCACCGCGACGGACACCGCCGGCCGTCTCGACATCCGTCAGCGAGTTCCCTTGGAGATTCTTTCCCGGGGGTGTCGAATCGGAGGAATCTCGTTCGTAGACCTTGATGACAGCCGCCATCGAGCGACGTCCAAGAGAACAAGGAGATCCCATGGCGCTCAGCCGCATGCACGGCGGACTTCCCCTGGACCGGGGCAGGGCGTGAGCTCCGACGTCGCCGCGGCGATCGCCCGCACTCACCGGGAGGAATGGGCGCGGGTTGTGGCGGGGCTCGCGCGGCGCCTCGGCGACCTCGACGTGGCTGAAGAGATGGCCGCCGAGGCGTTCGCCGTCGCCGTCGAGCGTTGGCCCGCCGACGGCGTGCCACCCAACCCGGGTGCGTGGATCACCACGACGGCGCACCGCAAGGCGATCGATCGGCTCCGCCGCGAAGCGCGCCGCGACGAGCTGTACAAGGAGGCGCTCATGCTCGCGGACGACGCGGGCACGGAGGATGTCGGCGCCATCGAGGACGACCGGCTCCGTCTGATCTTCACCTGCTGCCATCCGGTGCTGTCGATGGAGGCGCGAGTGGCGCTGACGCTGCGCATCATCGGGGGACTGACCGTCGCCGAGATCGCGCACGCGTTCCTGGTGCAGGAGACCACGATGGGGCAGCGACTGAGCCGCGCGAAGGCGAGGATCAGGACCGCACGGGTCCCCTTCCGGGTTCCGGAGCCGCAGGATCTTCCCGAGCGGGCGGCGGGGGTCCTCGCGGTGCTCTACCTCATCTTCAACGAGGGGTATCTCGCCTCGGGGGAGGCATCCGATCCGCTCCGGCCCGATCTGACGGGCGAAGCCATCCGCCTCACCCGGCTGGTGCGCGACCTGCTGCCGGCGCGCTCGCCGGAACGCGCCGAGGCGACGGGGCTGCTGGCGCTCATGCTGCTGACAGAGGCCCGCGCGTCCGCGCGTGTGTCGGAGAACGGCGACCTCCAGCGCCTGGACGAACAGGACCGCAGCGCCTGGGACGAGTCCCTCGTCCATGAGGGCCTGGCGCTCGTGAACGAGAGGTTGACGGCGGTGTCAGCCGGGGACGGCGCGTTCGGCCGCTACCAGCTCCTGTCGGCCATCAACGCCGTGCACGCGTCGGCGTCTCACGCGGGCGACACCGACTGGGCCCGGATCGTCGCGCTCTACGGCGAGCTCGAGCGGGTGGATCCCAGCCCGCTGGTGACCCTCGGCAAGGCCATCGCGGTATCGGAGTACGACTCACCGCAGGTCGGTCTGGCGATCCTCGAGCGGCTCGGCGACGCGCTGGGCGCCCATCACGCGTTCCACGCCACCCGTGCGGAGCTCCTGCGGCGCGTCGGACGTGCCGTCGACGCGCGCGCCGCCTACGACCGGGCGATCGACCTGGCGGCGAACACCGCCGAAGTCGCCCACCTCATCCGCCGCCGCGGCGATCTCGCGGCATCCATGAAAGGAGAGTCCACGTGACCACTCAACAGTTCCTCGTGATCCACATGACCGATTCCACCGGAGCGACACTCGCCCAGGACGAGGACCAGCGGATGCTCGAATCCTGGGCGCAGGAAGGCACCGACGCCGGTGCGCTCGGCCCCGGAGCACCGGTCGCGGGTCGCGACGAGGCCAAGTCCGTGAGCGTGCGCGACGGCCGGACGATCATCACTGACGGCCCGTTCCCGGAGTTCAAGGAATGGTTCGCCGGCTACGACCTCATCGAGGCCGAATCGATCGACGAGGCTGCGGCGTACATGGCGAAGCACCCCACCGCCGTGCGCGGGCGCGTCCTCATCCTGCCTACTGTCAAGCTTCCCTGGGAGGACGCGGACTGACGGCCCGCCCCGGGTGGCCGCGATCGGTCGGCGTCCGAGAGGAGAGCGGCCGGTCAGAGGGGTCTGGAGCGTCGGGCCGTCACCTGCCCGGACGGCTGTGCCACGCTCGCGGTATGCCGTCGATCTCGAACCCCGCGGTCCTCGATCCTCGCGATGAGCAGGTCATGCGGACGACGACGCCCAGGGAACGGGGATGGCGCCTTGCGGCCGATCGGCCCTGTGGTCGGCAGATCCCCTCTGATGAGCCCCGCAGCGGCGCTGCACGAGCGCAGCGCCGCGGTGCGGCGACCGGATCCCCGCGCCCTAGGCTGGAGCCATGCGCTCGGGGATCCTGCTCGTCGACAAGCCGGGCGGCATCACCTCGCACGACGTCGTCGCGCGGGCGCGGCGAGCCCTCGGCACGCGGAAGATCGGCCATGCCGGCACGCTCGACCCGATGGCGACGGGTCTGCTGATCCTCGGCGTCGAAGGCGCGACCCGTCTTCTCACGTTCGTCGTCGGTCTCGACAAGACCTACGAGGCGACGATCCGCCTGGGAGTGTCGACAGACACGGACGACGCTGACGGAACCGTCGTGTCGACGACGGATGCCGCCGCCGTGACATCCGAGCGGATCGGGTCCGCCGTCGGCACGCTGACCGGCCCGATCTCGCAAGTGCCCAGCACCTACTCCGCCATCAAGGTCGACGGACGACGCGCGTACGACCTCGCTCGCGCGGGGGAGGCCGTGGCGCTGAAGGCGCGCGCGGTCACCGTTTCGCGGTTCGAGGTCGTGGGCGAGGAGCGCGGCGCGCACACGATCGACCTGGATGTCGTCGTGGACTGCTCTTCGGGCACGTACATCCGCTCGCTCGCGCGCGACCTCGGTGCGGCGCTGGGCGTGGGAGGTCACCTGACGCGCCTGCGCCGCACGCGCATCGGCCCGTTCTCGGTCGACGACGCGGCGGGGGTGGATGCGATCGACACCGCGCCGCAGCTGACGCCGGCCGTCGCAGCGGCGGCGGTGCTCGGCCGCTTCGATGTCGACGGCGAGGACGCCCGGGACCTGCGGCACGGCAAGCGTCTCGTCGGAGCGGCGGAGCGTCTCGCAGCCAGTCCCATCGCCGCGATCGATCCGAGCGGCATGCTCGTGGGGATCGTCGAGCGCCGCGGTTCCGACGTCAAGAGCGTCATGAACATGCCCGAGGAGGCATCCGCATGATCCTGTGGTTCACCCTCGCCCAGGTGATCGTGGCCGTGGCCGCAGGGCTCTTCTGCGCCGTCGTGGGCCTGGCCGGGCGCCGGCCCAGCGACTTCACGGTCGGATCGCTCGCGCTGGTCGAACTGCTGCTCCTCGCCCAGATCGTCGTGGCGATCATCGCGCCTCTTGTGGGCAACCCTCCCACGGGAAGCATGTTGGAGTACTGGGTGTACCTCGTCTCGGCGGCGCTGCTGCCGCCCGCGGCGGTGCTGTGGGCGCTGCTGGAGCGCAGCCGGTGGAGCACCGTCATCATGGGGATAGCCGCGCTCTCGGTGGCCGTGATGGTGTGGCGCATGCACGTGATCTGGACCGTCCAGGTGGCGTGACGAGGGTCCCTCTGGCCCGGATGCCGCGGGCGAGGACGCCGCGGCGGCATCCGATCTAGACTCGTGAGGTCATGTCAACGCCCGCCCGTCCCCGCATGACCGGTATCGGTCGCGTCCTCGTCATCGTCTACGGCATCATGGCGCTCGCCGCCACCGGCCGATCGTTCGTGCAGATCGCCCAGCGCTTCGAAGAGGCGCCGCTCGCGTACTCGCTGTCGGCGGTGTCGGCGCTGGTGTACATCCTCGCCACGCTCGCGCTGGTCTTCGCCGGGTCCCGGGTCTGGTACCTCGTCGCCTGGGTCGCCATCGCGTTCGAGCTCGTCGGCGTGCTGGTGATCGGCACCCTCAGCCTGGTCCTGCCGGAGCTGTTCGCCCACCCCACGGTGTGGTCGTGGTTCGGCATGGGGTACGTCTTCGTGCCGCTCGTCCTGCCCTTCCTGGGTCTGTGGTGGCTGATCACCCACCGCCCGCACACGCCGGCCGCCACCGTCCAGCCCGCGGCGGTGGCATCGTGATCGTCTTCCGGGATCCGGGCGAGGTCCCCGCCGGGTTCGGGCCGTCCGTCGTGGCGATCGGGAAGTTCGACGGTGTGCACTCCGGCCACCGCGCCGTGATCGCCCGCGCCCGGGTGGACGCGGCCGACTCGGGTGCGCGCGTGGTCGCCGTCACGTTCGACCGCAACCCGCTGGCGCTGCTGCGTCCGGACATCTGCCCCGCCAGCCTGGTCGGCGTCGAGCAGAAGCTGCGTCTGCTCGCCGACGCCGGCGTGGACGCCACGCTCATGCTGACCTTCGACCGGACGCTCGCCGACCTGTCGGCGCGCGAGTTCGTCGAGCACGTGCTGGTCGGAGCGCTCGGCGTCACGATCGTGCTCGTCGGCGCCGACTTCCGCTTCGGCCGGGGCGGCAAGGGCGACCCTGACCTGCTGCGCGAGCTCGGCCGGGAGTTCGGCTTCGACGTCGACGTCGTCGAGGACGTCCGGGCGATCGACGACGGGCGCCGGGTGTCGTCGACGTGGATCCGGGACCTGCTGTCGGAGGGCGACGTCGCGGGGGCGGCGAAGCTCCTCGGACGGGCCCACTCCGTGCGCGGCGAGGTGGTGCACGGGCTCAAGCGCGGGCGCCAGCTCGGCTTTCCCACCGCGAACCTGTCGGCGGACCTGGAGGGCTTCGTCCCCGCTGAGGGCGTGTACGCCGGCTGGCTCGTGGACGAAGGCGCGCGCCGGCACGGCGACGAGCCGCGCAGCAGTGTGCGCTATCCCGCCGCCATCAGCGTCGGCAGCAACCCCACCTTCGACGACGTGGCGGCGCGGCAGGTCGAGGCCTACGTGCTCGACGAGACCGATCTCGACCTGTACGGCCACACCGTGGAGGTGGAGTTCACCTCGCGCATCCGCGGCATGGAGGCCTTCGAGGGCATCGAGCCGCTCATCGCGAAGATGACCGAAGACGTCGCCCGCGTCCGCAGCGAGCTGGCCTGACCGCGTCGCACCCTCGCCTGCCGATCCATGGGCGGCCGGGGTAGGCTTGCTGTTCGCCTCCGGGCGCACCGCCGCGACGACCGCTTCACGCCGGCGCCCGCGACTCCGGCCCTCGCCGAGCCCCATGACAGAGGGAGATCCCATGAGCCGAACCGACGTTCAGACCCTGCCCGAGCGCGCGGTCGAACTGCTGGGCGGTGAACCCGACGACACCACGCTGCGTCGCTACCTCCATGGGCTTCCCGGCGTCGACGCGGTCGGCCTGGAGCAGCGGGCCGCGAGCCTCGGCACCCGCTCGATCAAGACCTCGTCCAAGGCGTGGGCGCTCGACAGGATCATCCAGCTGATCGACCTGACGACGCTCGAGGGAGCGGACACGCCCGGCAAGGTGCGCTCGCTCGTGGCCAAGGGACTGAACCCGGATGCCTCGGACCCGACGTGTCCGCGCGTCGCGGCCGTCTGCGTCTACGGCGACATGGTTCCCCACGCCGTCGAGGCGCTCGGCGCCGCGCATGGCGATCCCGACCACGGCGGCGTCTCGGTCGCGGCCGTGGCCACGGCGTTCCCGAGCGGACGGGCCTCGCTCGAGATCAAGCTCGCCGACACCGCCGAAGCCGTGGCGCACGGCGCGGATGAGATCGACATGGTGATCGACCGCGGTGCGTTCCTGGCAGGCAGATACGGGCAGGTCTTCGATCAGATCGCTCGCGTCAAGCAGGCGTGCCGCCGGGCGGACGGCACCTACGCGTCCCTGAAGGTCATCCTCGAGACCGGCGAGCTGAACACCTACGACAACATCAAGCGCGCGTCCTGGCTGGCCATCCTCGCGGGCGGCGACTTCATCAAGACCTCGACGGGGAAGGTGCAGCCGGCGGCCACGCTGCCCACGACGCTGCTCATGCTCGAGGTCGTCCGCGACTGGCACCGCGCCACCGGCGAGCGTGTCGGCGTCAAGCCCGCCGGCGGCATCCGCACCTCGAAGGACGCCATCAAGTACCTCGTCACGGTCGCCGAGACCGTCGGAGAGGAGTGGCTGCAGCCGCACCTGTTCCGCTACGGGGCATCCAGTCTCCTCAACGACGTGCTGCTGCAGCGGCAGAAGCTGCGCAGCGGGCACTACTCGGGCGCGGATTACGTCACGATCGACTGAGCGTCGACGAACGGCTAGATAGGCACACTGAAAGGCCAGGAATGGGTTTCCTCGAGTACGCGCCGGCCCCGGAGTCGCGCGCGGTCCTGAGACTGCGCGACGAGTACGGGCTGTTCATCGACGGCGAGTTCCGTCCCGGCTCCGGCGAGTCCTTCACGACCATCTCGCCCGCCGACGAGTCGCACATCGCCACGATCGCATCCGCGAGCGCCGCCGACGTGGATGTCGCCGTCGCAGCCGCCCGCCGTGCGTTCGAGAAGACGTGGTCGCGCATGAGCGGCCGCGACCGGGGCAAGTACCTCTTCCGCATCGCGCGGCTCGTCCAGGAACGCGCCCGCGAGCTGGCGGTGGCGGAGAGCCTGGACAACGGCAAGCCGATCAAGGAGAGCCGCGACGTCGACGTGCCGCTGGTCGCCGCGTGGTTCTTCTACTACGCAGGATGGGCGGACAAGCTCGACTACGCAGGGCTCGGCGCCGCGCCCCGTCCCCTCGGCGTGGCCGGCCAGGTCATCCCGTGGAACTTCCCGCTGCTGATGCTGGCGTGGAAGATCGCGCCGGCGCTCGCCGCGGGCAACACCGTGGTGATCAAGCCGGCCGAGACGACGCCGCTGTCGGCGCTCATCTTCGCCGAGATCCTCCAGCAGGCCGACCTGCCCCCGGGGGTGGTCAACATCGTCACCGGCGCCGGCTCCACCGGCGCGGCGATCGTGCGGCACCCCGACGTCGACAAGGTGGCGTTCACGGGGTCGACGGCCGTGGGCCGGGAGATCGCCAAGGCGGTCGCCGGGACCGAGAAGAAGCTCACCCTCGAGCTCGGCGGCAAGGCCGCCAACATCGTGTTCGACGACGCGCCCATCGACCAGGCCGTCGAAGGCATCGTCAACGGCATCTTCTTCAACCAGGGTCACGTGTGCTGCGCCGGCAGTCGCCTGCTGGTGCAGGAGTCGATCCACGACGAGGTCGTCGATCGCCTCAAGCAGCGCCTGTCGACACTGCGCCTGGGCGACCCGCTCGACAAGAACACCGACATCGGCGCCATCAACTCGCGGGAGCAGCTCGATCGCATCCGCGAGCTCAGCCGCATCGGCGAGGAGGAGGGCGCCGAGCGCTGGAGCGCTGACTGCGTCATCCCCGACAACGGGTTCTGGTTCGCGCCGACGATCTTCACCAACGTGCAGGCCAGCCACCGCATCGCCCGCGACGAGATCTTCGGCCCCGTCCTGTCGGTGCTCACCTTCCGCACGCCGGGCGAGGCGATCGAGAAGGCCAACAACACCCCCTACGGCCTGTCCGCGGGCATCTGGAGCGACAAGGGCTCGCGGATCCTCGCCGTCGCCGACCGCCTCCGTGCCGGCGTGGTGTGGGCGAACACGTTCAACCGCTTCGACCCGTCCTCGCCCTTCGGCGGCTACAAGGAGTCCGGCTACGGCCGCGAGGGCGGCCGGCACGGCCTGGCCGCCTACCTCAAGAGCGCGTCGGCCGGGGAGTCCGCACGCCGGGTCGAAGCCGGCCGGGCGAAGAAGGGAATCCTGTCTTGAGCAACCGACTCTCCGTCCCGAAGACGTACAAGCTGTTCATCGGCGGCGCCTTCCCGCGCAGCGAATCGGGCCGCACGTACGAGGTGATCAGCCCCGAGGGCGTGTTCCTCGCGAACGCCGCGCTGGCCTCGCGCAAGGACGCCCGCGACGCGGTGGTCGCCGCGCGCGGGGCGGTGAAGGGCTGGTCCGGAGCCACCGCGTACAACCGCGGTCAGGTGCTGTACCGCGTCGCGGAGCTGCTCGAGGGGCGCCGCGCCCAGTTCGTCGACGAGATCGTGCAGCAGACGGGCGTTCCGACCGCCGCCGCCGCCGCGGAGGTCGACGAGGCGATCGACCGCTGGGTCTGGTACGCCGGATGGTGCGACAAGTTCGGCCAGGTCGCCGGCAACGGCAACCCGGTCGCCGGTCCGTACTTCAACATCTCGGTGCCCGAGCCCACCGGGGTCGTCGGCATCGTCGCACCGCAGGACACCGCGCTGCTCGGCCTCGTCTCGGCGGTCGCGCCGGCTCTGGTCACCGGGAACGCGGTCGTCGTGGTGGCATCCGAGCGCTTCCCCCTGTCGGCCATCAGCCTTGCCGAGGTGCTGGCCACGTCGGACGTGCCCGGGGGCGTGGTGAACGTCCTCACGGGGTCGCCGAAGGAGCTCGCGCCGTGGCTCGCGTCGCACCCGGAGGTGCACGCGCTGGACCTCGTCGGCGCGGGAGACCTGGACTGGGTGGACCTCCAGATCGCCGCCGCCGAGACGCTCACGCGCGTCCTCCCGCCCGAGAACGGCGCGGATGCCGCGGCACCGAGCCTCGAGCGCATCGCGGCGTTCACCGAGACCAAGACGGTGTGGCACACCAAGAGCCTCGTCTGACAGGCCGGGGCTCTCAGGCGAGATCGAGCCCGCCCCAGCGGCCGGGCTCGCGCAGCTCGCCGTAGTGGACCTCGACGTCATCCGCCGAGACGGATGCCACGCACGCGAGCAGCGACAGCGTCGGGTAGCCGAGCGGCCGATTGTCGCGGATGATCGCGCGATCGTCGGTGCTCTCCAGCGTCGTCGACCGCTCGAGCACGTCCAGCCACGGCAGCCACCACCGTGCGCCGTCGCCGGGGGGCGTCTGACGGAACTCCTCCAGCCACCGTGCGATCCGCGGTGTGCCGGCGTCGTCGACGTCGTCGTGGGCGATCATGTGGGTGCCCGGAGCGAGGGGGATCGACCGGAGAGCGTCGCCGTCCCACGTCACCACGCGGGCGTGAGGGCCGGCGACCTCGACGAGGTTGAACCCGTGCGTCGCCGGGGACTCCTCCGGCGAGCGTCCGGCGACGGAGTCCAGCACGATCCCGCCGCGCGACACGAGCTCGGACTCCGGCCGGGAGGACACGTCCGCGCGGTTCAGGAGCACCGCCAGCCGCCCCGCCTCGGGGTCAGCCGCGAGCCACGCTCCGCCGGCACGGACGTCGCGCACCCCGACCACGCCGTGATGCGGCTCAGGCCACCAGCGTCCCAGCGGGTTCCACGGCCTACCCGGGTCCTCATCCCGGACGGCGAGCACCCGGGTGGCGCCGTCGGCCGACGAGGGGACGTGGATCACCACGGTGCACATGAGGACTCCTGTCGGTGGCCGCCGTGCCGGTGGTCGGCACGTCATGCCAAGATCGGATGGTGTTCGTCGTCGTGGGGGTCACCGGTGGCATCGCCGCCTACAAGGCCGTGCACCTCGTGCGCCTCCTGGTGAAGGCGGGCCACGACGTCCACGTCGTGCCGACCGCCGACGCCGTCCGGTTCGTCGGTCTGCCCACGTGGGAGGCGATCAGCCGCAATCCCGTCACGACCTCCGTCCACGACGACGTCGCCCGCGTGCGTCACGTCGCGCTCGGCCAGTCGGCCGACCTCGTGATCGTGGCGCCTGCGACGGCGAACAGCCTGGCGAAGATGGCCACGGGTCTCGCGGACGATCTCCTGGGAACGACCCTACTGGCCACGACGGCACCCGTCGTCGTGGCTCCCGCCATGCACGCCGAGATGTGGCGGCATCCCGCGACCGTCCGCAACGTGCAGACGCTGCGGGAGCGGGGCGTGACCGTGGTGGGACCGGATGACGGCGCCCTGACCGGCGGTGACAGTGGGCCGGGGCGGATGTCCGAGCCCGAAGCGATCCTCGAGGCCGCGCTCGCGGCGGCGGAGGTCAGGACGGATCTGGCCGGGCTCCATGTCGTGGTCAGCGCGGGCGGCACGCGGGAGCCGATCGATCCGGTCCGCTTCATCGGGAACCGCTCCAGCGGCCGGCAGGGGGTCGCGGTCGCCGTCGCGGCCGCGGAGCGGGGCGCGCAGGTGACGCTCGTCGCGGCCCATGTCGACGACGGCGTCCTGGCGGAGGCATCCGGGCATGCTCATGTGGAGCTGCGTCGGGCCGGCACCGCGGCGGAGCTGGCGGATGCCGTCGTCGCGGCGGCGTCGTCGGCGGATGTGGTCGTCATGGCGGCCGCCGTCGCGGACTACCGCGTGGCCGAGGTGTCGCCCCTCAAGCGCACCAAGGAGTCGGCGCCGGGAGGCCTCGCGCTGGAGCTGGTCGAGACGGAGGACATCCTGGCCGGGCTGGTGCAGCGCCGCCGTGGCGACCAGACGATCGTCGGCTTCGCCGCCGAGACCCCGGCCGATGGGGAGACCCTGGTCGAACGGGGTCGGAGGAAGGCCGCCCGCAAGGGCACGGACCTGCTCGCCGTGAACGAGGTCGGCTGGTCGAAGGGATTCGAGAGCGCCGACAACGCGGTGACGCTGATCGACCGCGACGGCGCTGTCGTGTCGACCGCGAGCGGATCCAAGCGTGCCGTGGCAGATGCGCTGTGGGATGCCGTGCTCGATGTGCGACGCAAGCGCGGCGCGCCCCTCGGCGGCCACGCGCCGCGGCCTTAGGGTCGAAGCGGAGCATTCGCAGCGAATCGGAGGTCTCATGCGGTTTGTCGGTCCTGTGGCGACGCGCGTCGTGGTGGGCGGTCTCGCCCTGATGACGGTGGCGGCGATCGCGACCGGATGCCGTCCCGAGCCGCCGGCATCGCCGTCGGCCTCGCCGACCTCCAGCGTGAAGGAGCCGACCCCCGGCCCCTCGGTCACGCCGATCGAGACGGAGCGCCCGCAGTCCTTCGAGGTGCCCGGCGCCTGCGAGGACATCTACTCCGACGGCATGCTGGCGCAGCTGCAGGGGGCGAACCTGCCGCTGAACGACCCGGGCGTGACCATGCTCTCGACCGAGAACGTCGCGATCCTCGAGATCCTCGAGGGCGGCGCTCCGACGCTGCGCTGCAGCTGGGGTGCGCCCAGCGACACCGGTCTGGCCACCAACGTCACCGCGGTCGATCCCGAGCAGTCCGAGACGGTCGCCCAGGCGCTCGCAGAGGCGGGCTTCGGCTGCGAGGAGCACGGCGAGGGGACGATCTGCCGCATCGAGCAGCGCGGCATCAGCCTGGACGATCAGGAGTACACCCGCGGCGAGACGCACTACCTCGGTCAGGGCGGTCTGGTGACGACGGCGTGGCTCAATCTCTCGCCCGAGGGCTACACCGAGGACATCGTCGCAACGCTCTGGGGCTGAAACCCCCTGATCCGCTAGAATAGGCCGCGGGGAACAGCCGCAGACCTGGTCGCAGCTCGCAGAAGCGAGTGCCCGCGACGGTCCGCGGTCGATCCTGTTCCGCGTCGATGACGGCGTTCGCGCCGCCCGCGGAAGCATCACATCATCGGTGTCATCCGATCATCGCCGGTCCCGACCCGGCTCTTCAGGCTCAGGAGGAGCATGCCGACCACGGCACCCGCCCAGACGGCGCAGCGGCGCCGCAAGTCCTCGTCCGCACGGCGCGACGACGAGGCGCCCATCATCCCGATCCTCGCCCGCAAGGTGCGAGAGGTCGAGGCCAAGGCCCAGCGCGGCAAGCTCGGGCCGACCAACCGCGTGAAGTTCCAGGTGATCGCCTTCCTCGTGCGCGAGGAGCGGGCTCGCGTCAAGAACGACGCCGATCTCACCGACGCCGTCCGCGCCGAGCTGCTCAAGCGTCTGGACGGCGTCGCGACCATCCTCGCCAAGACGGCCGCGCGCGACACGTCCCTCATCCAGCTCCTCGAGGTCGACCAGGCGACCTCGCCGGTCGCGCGTCGCATGCGCCGCGACTGGCTGCTCGAGTCCGGCGCCGAGCTGCCGCCCGACGAGCTCATCATCACCGACGTCGCGCCGGTCGCGTCGCCGGTCGTGCCCGCCGCGCTCGCCGAGCGCCAGGTGGTGCCGCCGCAGGTCGAGGCCCGTCAGATGGCCCACCCGTTCCTCGCCCCCGATCTGACGCTGCGTGCCCCCAGGGAGACCCCGCGCCGGCGCCTGGACGGCTGGGAGCTGATGGGTCCGCTGTACAAGGCGTTCGAGACCGGCGCCGGCGGATCCAGCGCGTCGATGGAGCTGCCCCCCGTGCCCGAGTTCGACCGGGTCTCCCCGAAGGGGCTCGAGGTCATGCCGCACCAGTCGCGGTTCCTCGAGGCTGTCCGCCAGGGCCACCGCACGTTCCTGCTCGCCGATGAGCCGGGCCTGGGGAAGACGGCGGAGTCCGTGCTCGCGGCATCCGTCGCCGAGGCCTACCCGCTGCTGGCCGTCGTCCCCAACGTCGTCAAGATGAACTGGGCCCGGGAGGTCGAGCGCTGGACGCCGCAGCGACGGGCGACGGTCATCCAGGGCGACGGCGAGGACATCGATGCGTTCGCCGACGTCTTCATCGTCAACTACGAGATCCTCGACCGCCACCTGTCGTGGCTCGGGTCGATCGGCCTGAAGGGCATGGTCGTCGACGAGGCGCACTTCATCAAGAACCTCTCCTCGCAGCGGTCGCAGAACGTCCTGGCCCTCGCGACGCGCATCCGGGAGCAGGTCCGCAACCCGCTGATGCTCGCCCTCACCGGCACGCCGCTCATCAACGACGTCGAGGACTTCGACGCGATCTGGCGGTTCCTGGGCTGGACCAACGGCGAGAAGCCCGGCCCCGAGCTCATGGAGAAGCTCGACCAGACCGGTCTCACACCCGCCGACAAGGCCTTCTACCCCGAGGCGCGCGACGCGGTGATCTCGATGGGCATCGTGCGACGCAAGAAGAAGGATGTCGCCGCCGACCTGCCCGACAAGCTCATCGCCGACCTTCCCGTCGAGCTCGACGACGAATTCGGCCGGTCCATCCGGCAGGCCGAGCGCGAGCTGGGGGAGCGGCTGGCCGCCCGGTACCGCCGCATCATCGACGCGCGCGGCGACCGCGGGCTCGCGCCCGGCGAGCTGGACGAGGACATCGTCCGCCTGGTCGCGCAGAACGAGCTCGACGAGTCCAAGGCCGCCGGCACCGGCTCGGAGAACGTGTTCACGATGGTGCGCAAGATCGGTCAGGCGAAGGCCCTGCTGGCGGCCGACTACGCGGCGCAGCTGCAGCGCTCGGTGGGCAAGGTCGTGTTCTTCGCGAAGCACATCGACGTCATGGACGCCGCCGAGGCGCACTTCGCCGCAGCGGGACTGAAGACGGTGTCGCTGCGCGGCGACCAGACGAGTGCCGCGCGTCAGCAGGCGATCGACGCGTTCAACAACGACCCGGGGGTCGGGATCGCGGTGTGCTCGCTGACCGCCGCCGGCGTCGGCGTGAACATGCAGGCGTCGTCCAACGTCGTGCTCGCGGAGCTGTCGTGGACGGCGGCCGAGCAGACGCAGGCGATCGACCGTGTCCACCGGATCGGACAGGACGAGCCGGTGACGGCCTGGCGCATCATCGCCGCGCACACGATCGACACCAAGATCGCCGAGCTGATCGACTCCAAGCAGGGCCTGGCCCAGCGGGCGCTGGACGGTCAGGCCGTCGATCCGCAGTCGAGCGACTCGGTGCAGCTGTCGGCGCTCATGCATCTCACGCGGCAGTCGCTCGGCGG
>JAPSKH010000007.1:0-44456 GCA_031177765.1 Microbacterium sp.
GTGTACGTGTTGAAGTCGCAGTACCCGCAGCGGACGGTGCAGAACGGCACGTGGAGATAGACGCCGAACGCGGCGGCCGGGTCGATCCGGACGGAGGGCGGCAGCGAGCCGTCCGCGGGGACGGGCTCGCCCACCGGCAGTGCCGATCCCATGACTAGGCCGGCGTGGTGTACAGCGGCGAGATCGCGCGCAGGTATCCGGTGAACAGCTCCCGCCGGCGCCGGCGGGTGAGGGCCGGGATCAGCCGGTACAGCAGCGCCTGCGGCGCGTCGAAGGCGCGCACGGTGAACCACACCTCGTCGTTGTCGTCACGCCAGTCGAGCATGAAGGACTCCTCGCCGCTGACGACCGAGTCCCCGACGGTGCCGAGGGCGAAGCCGACCCGCCGGGGCTCCTCGACCGCGAAGATGACACGCAGCCGCGCGTCGGCGCGGAGCCCTTTGACGCGACCGACCACGCGGATCGTCGTCCCGGGTCCCACGTACGGCGTGCCGTCGGCGTCGTAGCGCAGATCCGCCTCGGACCGGCTGGGCGCGATGGGCGTACCGGCCGCATCGAAGCTCACGCCCGTGTACATCGGGCCCGGAGCCGGCTTGACATCGCTGACCTGCAGACCCGCCCCGCGCTGAGCCGCCCACGACATCAGCGCCTCGCCGGCGCTGCGGAAGCGGGCCTCGCCGCTGCCGATGCGCCACGACTCCTCGGCCGGGATGCTGCGCTCCGGCGGGTACTGCATCAGGTCGGGCGCCTGCGTCGCCCCGACGGCGGCGTAGTCGACGGTCTCATCGTCACGGAAGGTTCCTCGACGCATGCCGAAAGCCTACTTGGCGCCCTTGCCCTCGACGTCTCCCGACAGCGCGGCGATGAAGGCCTCCTGGGGCACCTCGACCCGGCCCACCATCTTCATGCGCTTCTTGCCCTCCTTCTGCTTCTCGAGGAGCTTGCGCTTGCGTGTGATGTCACCGCCGTAGCACTTCGCGAGCACGTCCTTGCGCATCGCGCGGATGTTCTCGCGGGCGATGATCCGTGCGCCGATGGCCGCCTGGATGGGCACCTCGAACTGCTGGCGCGGGATGAGCTTGCGCAGACGCTCGGTCATCATCGTCCCGTAGGCGTACGCCTTCTCACGGTGGACGATCGAGCTGAACGCGTCGACCTTGTCGCCCTGGAGCAGGATGTCGACCTTCACCAGGTCGGCGGTCTGCGAGCCGGCGGGCTCGTAGTCCAGGCTCGCATAGCCCTGCGTGCGCGACTTGAGATGATCGAAGAAGTCGAACACGATCTCACCGAGCGGCATGTTGTAGCGGAGCTCGACGCGGTCCTCGCTCAGGTAGTCCATTCCCAGGAGCGTGCCGCGGCGCCCCTGGCACAGCTCCATGACCGTGCCGACGTAGTCCTTCGGCAGCAGGATGCCGACCTTGACGACCGGTTCGGACACCTCCGCGACGCGGCCATCGGGATACTCGCTGGGGTTGGTGACCGTCACCGTCTCGCCGGTGTCGGTGGTGACCTCGTAGGTCACCGACGGAGCGGTCGTGATGAGGTCCAGGCCGAACTCCCGCGAGAGGCGCTCGGTGATGATCTCGAGGTGCAGCAGCCCCAGGAACCCGCAGCGGAAGCCGAAGCCCAGAGCGACCGAGGTCTCGGGCTCGTACTGGAGAGAGGCATCCGACAGCTTCAGCTTGTCCAGCGCCTCGCGCAGCTCGGCGTAGTCGCTGCCGTCGATGGGGTAGATCCCCGAGAAGACCATGGGCTTCGGATCGGTGTAGCCCGGAAGCGCCTCGGAGGCAGGCTTGCGCTGGTTCGTGATCGTGTCGCCGACCTTCGACTGCCGCACGTCCTTCACCCCGGTGATGAGGTAGCCGACCTCTCCGACGCCCAGTCCCCTCGTCGGGACCGGCTCGGGGCTGGAGACGCCGATCTCGAGCAGGTCGTGGGTGGCCCTCGTCGACATCATCTGGATGCGCTCGCGCGGCTCCAGCTTGCCGTCGACCATCCGGACGTACGTCACGACGCCGCGGTACGAGTCGTACACCGAGTCGAAGATCATCGCGCGCGCCGGCGCGTTCGCGTCGCCCTGGGGCGCCGGGATCTGCTCGACGATGCGGTCGAGCAGGGTCTCCACGCCCATTCCGGTCTTTCCGCTCACCCGCAGCACGTCGTCGGGGTCGCCGCCGATGAGACCTGCGAGCTCGGCCGCGAACTTCTCGGGATCGGCCGCGGGCAGGTCGATCTTGTTGAGCACCGGGATGATGTGCAGATCGTTCTCGAGAGCGAGGTAGAGGTTCGCCAGCGTCTGGGCCTCGATCCCCTGCGCCGCGTCGACGAGCAGGATCGCCCCCTCGCACGCGGCCAGCGAGCGGCTGACCTCGTAGGTGAAGTCGACGTGGCCCGGCGTGTCGATCATGTTCAGCGCGAACGTGCCGTCGGCGGTCGACCAGGGCATCCGCACGGCCTGCGACTTGATGGTGATGCCGCGCTCGCGCTCGATGTCCATGCGGTCGAGGTACTGCGCGCGCATGTCGCGGTCGGCGACCACGCCGGTGATCTGCAGCATCCGATCGGCCAGCGTCGACTTGCCGTGGTCGATGTGGGCGATGATGCAGAAGTTGCGGATCAGCTCGGGAGGGGTCGCAGACGGCTCGAGAGGCTTCAGGGCGCGCGGTGACATGTTCAGACGATTCTACGGGTCGGGGATGCCGCGGTTCACGCGTCGAGCGACCCCGATAGCCTGTCGGCATGGTGGTCCAGGTCGTGCTCGTGCACGGCATCCGGACGTCCGCGACGATGTGGCGCACGCAGGTCGAGTACCTGCGTGCCCGCGGCAATCCGGTGACGGCGGTGGATCTGCCCGGTCACGGCACCCGCATGAGCGAGACGTTCACGCTCGAGGGCGCGTTCGCCACGATCGACGAGGCGGTGACGGATGCCGCCGCTCGCGGGCCCGTCCTGCTCGCCGGTCACTCGATGGGCGGCCTGCTGTCGATCGAGTACGTCGGCCGCGAGGATCCTCCGCCGGTGGCGGGGTTCATCGCCGCCGCGTGCACCGCCATCCCGCGCGGGATCGGCCTGGCCACGTACCGCCTGCTCGCGCGCGGATTCGACTCGCTGCCCGACCGCGGCATGTGGCTCACCATGCAGATGCTCAGCCGCACCCTGCCGCCGGAGACGGTGCCGGACTTCGGCGCGGGCGGGTACGCGTTCGACACGCAGGATGCCGCGCTGCGGAGTCTGTCGGTGCTGGACCTGCTCGCGGCGCTGCAGCGCATCGATGTCCCGCTGTGGTTCATCAACGGCCAGTACGATCAGATGCGGGTCAACGAGCGGCTGTTCCAGCGGGTGGCGCGGCACGCAGAGCTCATCATCGTGCCGCGGACGACGCACCTGGTCACGGCGATGCGACCGGCGGTGTTCAACGCGCTGCTCAATCTCGCGATCACGACGATCGAGCAGGGCGCCCGAGTCGCCGTCTCCGTCGGGGCGCAGGAGCCGCGCGAGACCTGATAGAATCCTTGTTTGGCTTGCGTGTGGGTTCGCCCTCACGACCGCCGCGAGGCGCCCCTCTCTCGCCGAACGGCATCAATCCGATTCACTCCGAACGAAAGAACGTCGACACGTGGCGAACATCAAGTCGCAGATCAAGCGCAACAAGACCAACGAGAAGGCGCGCGAGCGCAACAAGGCCGTCAAGAGCGAGCTGAAGACCTTCGTGCGCCGCACGCGCGAGGCGATCGCGGCCGGCGACCGTGCCGCTGCCGAGAAGGCGCTGGCGACGGCGACCAAGAAGCTGGACAAGGCCGTCAGCAAGGGCGTCATCCACAAGAACCAGGCGGCGAACCGCAAGTCGGCCATCGCCAAGCAGGTCTCCGCGCTCTGAGCCGGTTCCAGGCCGCAGTATTCGAAAGGTCCGCCCCGTCGGGGCGGGCCTTTCGCTTTTGCCACAGCGCTGCGCGCCTGCTCCGGAACTGCGCTTCGGTACGGCGCTGCGCGCCTGCTCAGGAACCATACGGCGCGCGCGTCGCGATCACGGTGATCATGCGCTCGAGCGCGAACACCGCATCCCGTGAGCCGCCCTTCACCTCGGCATCCGCTCGCGCCGCGGCCTGGATCGCCATGCCGAGGCTCGCCTCGTTCCAGCCCACCAGATCGCGACGCGCCCGGTCGACCTGCCAGTCCTTGAGCCCCAGTCGCGAGGCCAGCCGCGCCGCCGGCTCGCGGTTGCCCGCGACACGCGCCATCGTGCGCAGCTTGGACGCCACCGCCGCGACGAGCGGCACCGGGTCGGCGCCGGATGCGAGAGCGTGGCGGAGCGCGATGAGGGCGTCGCCGTAGCGGCCGGAGATCGCCGTGTCGGCGACGGTGAACGCCGAAGTCTCGACGCGTCCGCCGTAGTACCGCTCGACGACCTGTTCGGTGACGTCGCCGGGCACGTCGGCGATGAGCTGCTGGCAGGCGGCCGCCAGCTCGGTCACGTCATCCGCGAACGCCGAGACGAGCGCTCGCAGCGCGGCGGGCGCGATGCGCTTCCTGGCGTCCTGGAACTCTCCCGCGGCGAAGTCGAAACGGTCGGAGTCCCGCTTGATCGCCGGGCATGCGATCTCGACGCCGCCGCCGTCGCCGGCTCGGATCGCGTCCAGGAGCTTCTTGCCGCGCACGGTCGCCCCGGTGTGCCGCAGCACCACGGTGGCGCCGTCCTGCGGCGCCGACAGGTACGACAGCGCCTCGTTCAGGAACGCGTCGGAGCACTTCTCCACGCCGGTCACACGCACCAGACGGGGTTCGCCGAACAGAGACGGCGACGTCACCGCCAGCAGGGAGCCGGCTGCGTAGTCGTCGGCGCGCAGATCCGAGATCTCGAGAGTCGGATCCTCGGCGCGCAGGTAGTCCCGCACACCCGCGATCGCGCGTTCGGCGCAGACGTCCTCGGGCCCCGAGACGAGAACGATCGGCGCGGGCTGCGGCGCTCGCCACGACAGCTGCGGGATCGCGGACTTCGCGGCTTTCGCTGGTGCGCGGCGCGCGGTCGAGGCCATGGCTCCAGCCTACCGATGAGCACCGACTCAGCCGCCTCGCTCCCGCCACACCGACACCGCCCCGCGGGATTCCCAGACCGCGATGACGCCGTCCTGGTCGGTCCGCGCGACACGCGCCCCTCCCCCGCTGAGGACGGCGAGGATCTCGGCGCGCGGATGCCCGTAGTCGTTGTCGGCACCGACCGTCACCATCGCCAGCGCGGGATCGGACGCGTCGTAGAGGGCCGCATCCTGGTCTGCGCTGCCGTGGTGGGCGACCTTCACGATCGCGTACGGCGGAGCGAGCCCGCCGGAGGTCCGCACCGCACGCTGAGGGTCGGCGGACAGGTCGCCGAGCAGGAGCGTGGGCGGAATGCCGCCGCCGCGGACGTCGAGCACGACGCTGGCGTCGTTCCCCGGCACGGATCCGGAACGGGCCGGGTCCGGCCACAGCACCCGCCACCGTGCCCGGTCGAGGGAGCCGCTCATGCCCGCGCTCGCCGCCGCCAGACGTGCGCCTCCCTCTGCCAGATCGCGCAGGATGTCCGCGCCGTCGCTGTCGGGTGGCCCGTGCAGCACCGTGCCCACACGTCCCACGACGGCCGGGGCCCCGCCGGCGTGGTCGGCATCGAAGTGGGTGAGCACGAGCAGATCCACGCGGTCCACGCCGGCGCGCGTCAGGCACGAGGTCAGCGCGTCGGGCGAGGGCCCCGTGTCGACCAGCGCCAGCGCCTCACCCGACCGCAGCAGCACGGCGTCGCCCTGGCCGACGTCGCACGCGAGCACCGCCCATGAGGCCGGCAGCGTCCAGCGGCCCGCGATCGTCGACAGCGCGCCGCCGCCCAACGCCGTGCCGGCGACGCCGGCCACCAGCACACCGCAGAGCACGCGCAGTGCGCGCGTGCGCCGCCCCCGCCCCCGCGGCCCGACGAGGACCACCGCGACGGCCCCGCCGACGAGCGCGAGAAGAGCCGCACCGATCATCCCCTCCCACCACGGCAGCGTGTCCGCGGGCAGCGCCGACACCGTGCCGGCTGTGGCAGCGATCCACGATGCGGGCAGCCACGCCAGTGCCGCCAGGCCGTCCTGCAGCCACGGCAGTGGCGCAGTCAGGCACGCCGCAAGTCCCAGCACCGTCGCGACGGGGGCTGCGGGACCGGCGAGGAGGTTCGCGACGACGCCGTAGAGCGGGACCTGGGGCGAGATGAGGATGAGCAGCGGCCCGCAGGCCAGCTGAGCCGCAAGCGGCACCGACAGCGCGAGAGCCAGGGCGCGCGGCATCCATCGCCCCAGTCCGTCCGCCAGCGGACGAGCGAGCAGAAGCAGGGATGCGGTGGCCACCGCCGACAGCGCGAACCCCAGGGATGCGGCGAGCCAGGGGTCCGCGATCAGCAGCACCGCGACCGCGAGCGACAGCACCCCGATGCCGGCACCCGGTCGCCCCAGGAGCAGGGCCGTCATCGCCACGGCGGCCATCGTCGCCGCGCGCGCGACGCTCGGCTCGGGTGTGACGAGGACGACGAAGCCCGCGAGCGCCGCCAGGCCGCTGCCGATCCGCACGCGGCGCGGGGCGCCGAGCGCCGCGGCGAGTCCGAAGGCGATGCCGACGACGAGCGCGCAATTGGCGCCCGACACGGCGGTCAGATGCGACAGCGACGACTGCTTCATCGCGGCATCGAGCGCGGGTTCCACCGCCGCCGTGTCGCCCACGGCGAGGCCCGGCACGAGTCCCGCACCCTGACCCGGGAGACCGTCGACGGCGCGCACGAGACCTCGCCGCAGGTCGGCCGTCACGGCGGTGACGCCCTCCGGGCCGCGGATGATCTCCACGCCTCGCCCCGCCCACACCACGAGCACGGCTCGTTCACCTGGGTAGGCGGAGGACAGGGTTCCCCGCGCCCACAGCTCCGCGCCCACGTCGAGGCGCTGCAGCCGGTCCACCTCCGCGGGGTCGACGCGCACGACGACGTCGACGGCGACGGCGTGCGAGCGGGCGCCGGCGGCGATCGTCGATGCCGCGGCGTCGAAGCCCAGAGCGCCGTCGGGGCGCAGCTCGACCTTGCCCGTCACGTGCGCGCGGACCTCGACCGCACGGCCGCCCTCGAGTGCGAGCGAGGCGGCGTGCGCGCGCACCGGCTGCGCCAGCGCGACGTGCGATGCCACTGTCGCAGCCGCGGCGAGCGACAGCACGACCACCGCCCCGGCCATTCCCGGCTTCCCCCAACACCCGACCTTCCGCGCGAACGCGCGGCAGCTTCTTCCCCACCGTGAACTCGATGCCTCCGGGTGTCCAGGCCGGCGGTGCTGGGCGGAGCGGGCGGCCGCCGCGCGCAGGAGGCCGGATATCGCCGCAGACCAGAGCCCGAGCGCGAGCCACGCCGCAGCGTTCGGGTGGAAGGTCGCGATGCCCGCTACAGCCCACGCCGCGCCGGCCACCGGAACGAGGCGCAGTGCGGCGGTTCGCAGTCTCCCGGATGCCACACCCCGACGGTAGCGAGCACCCGGTGCGTCTCTGCTTCGAGGCCGACAGATCTGTGAGACACCCATCGCCCCAGCATGTTGGGGAGGAGAGGTCACGATCGCGACAGCATAAGGCTGGTCTGACGGTGCTCGTTAGACTAGTCTAACGATGCCGAACGGTGCGGCCGGTCGGGGGGCCACGGCCGCGCCGTTCGGACAGTGGGGAGTCCGGGCGGCTGTCCTGGGCTCGACGCCGCCGGCGCTGGGGAGCCCTCTGCGGCGCGCCTGTCCGCCGCGCCGTTCGGCCTGCAATGCTGCGCGCGACGCGCCCTCGAACCGCACACGACTCCGCGCTCACGAAGCGCTGTGGGTCAGCATCCCCGCAGGAACGACACGGTCGCGCGCGCCCACCCGGCGGGGTCCACGTTCCAGGCGGTCGTATGTCCGCCGGCAGAGGTCACCAGCTGTGCGGCCGGCGCGGCGGCCGCGAACGCCTCCGACGAAGCCACCGGCGCCGACCAGTCACGGATGCCGTGGTGGATGAGAACGGGCTGCGGCACGCATGCCGCGCGACGCGTCCAATCCATCTCGTCGAGATCGAGCGGCCGCTCCAAGCCCACCAGGTGCGCTTTCGCCGTGTTCTGCAGCCACGACTCAGCCAGCCGGCCCGCGCGGGGCGGAAGCCCGTGACGGCGGAGGTTCGCGGTGAGGACGCTGCGCCAGTCGAGGACGGGCGAGTCGAGCACGATCCTGTCGATGCGATGACCCCAGCGTTCACTCGTCGCCAGACGCAGCGCGATCTGCGCCCCCATGGACCAGCCGAACAGAACGAAGCGCTCTCTCCCGGTGACGGTGGCCCGCTCGAGCACCTGGGCGATGTCTTCTGCTTCGGTCGCACCCAGGTGACTGCGGCCTCGACCGACACGCGGGCCTTCGGCGGTGTTGCGACAGGCGGGAACGATGGACGGCAGGCCCGCCGCGCACGCCGCCGCAACCCCGCGCAGCGTGCCGGCGCGGGACGATCCCAGCCCGTGGACATGCACCGCCCAGAGATCGCGAGCCTCGCCCGGATCCGCGTCGACGAACCAGGCCGGCAACGCACCGGCGCGCGTGACGAACACGTGATCCATCCAGCTCAGACCGGCGACGGCGGGGTGCGGCGCGACGATGCCCGTCCATGACACACGCTCACCGGCCGCTGGGAGCTCGTCATCGCCCGCCACCCGCCACGTGACGCGCCCGCGCTCCTGCTGCGGCTCGCCGGCCAGGCGGATGTGTCCGCCGGACTCGCGGAACAGGCCCCACTCCCCCGGCTCGGTCGTCGGCGACGTGGCCTTCAGTGTGATGGTGCGCTCCCCGGTCGCCACGATGCGCAGCGGGAACCTGCGCGTGCCCGACTGCGCGGTGAGCGCGCGGGCGAGCGCGTAGCCGATCGTCACCGGCTGCCGGCCAAGAGGCGCTTCTCGGCGTCTGCGAGCAGCCGCCGGTCGACATCGGTGAGGTGGAATCCGTTGCGGCGATCCATGGCGGCGTCGCGGATCTCCACGATGCGGCGGTGCAGCCTGTCCTCCTGGTCGGCATCCTGCCCGTCCAGCTGTGGTGATGGCCGCGCTTGCGTGGCCCTCCGCCAGAGCGGGTACAGCTTGTCGAGGTATCGCTCGATCTCGCGATCGCGACGGCTCTCGCTCACCCAGCGCACGATGGGTGCGGTCGCCAGGCCCGCGGTGAGGAACGCGAACGTTCCGAGCTGGAGGAGGTAGTACGAGGGACGCCACGGCTCCGCCGCCGCCAGGCCGCCGACGAGCTGCGCGAGGTTCATCCCGATGACGGTGATGGACAACGCGAGTGTGCACACCGACCCCGTCAGCAGCAGTCCACCGGCGATCTTCTCACGCGCGAGACGGCCGTCCCGCATGGTCCGCAGCGCGAAGAGGACGAGCGCCGAGAACACGTATAAGAGATAGATGTACTGCGTCGAGGCGTAGACCGCCGCGGCCGGGTGACTGCCATACACCCGTATGAAGCTCTCCGTCGTCTCGCCCAGGTGCGGCACCGAGAAGAAGGCGACGGTCGTGATGACGAGCGCGGCCCACAGTGCGACGCGGGCAGGCCAGCCGCTGATGTGCGGCTGGGCCGTGGCGCGGGAGACACCCTGAGCGAGGTAATGGACGCCGACCATGAGTGTGAGTGCGCTGAAAAGGTGCACGATGTCACGGCCACCGAACCAGCCATCCACGGCGAGGTAGAGCCGGTCGTCGTTGAGCATCATCGTGATGGCGATGGTGATGGCCGCGTAGAGGACCGATCGTTCCTTGCGTGCACGCCGGAAGACGATGAGCACGATGACGAGCGCCCACATCAAGGCGCTGACGATGAGCTCGACCATCAGCCGAAGATCTCCGAGAACTTCGACACCGGCCGGCGGCGCATGCGAGTGGCGAGGACGTCGGCGAGGCGCTCGGCAGCGAACTCGTACTCGTCGCTGATGGAGTCGCGGCCGAGGGCCTTGATGATGGTGGCGTTCTCGAAGCCGGAGAGCACCGAGGGGGTGAGGTAGCCGCCGGTGTCATCCACGCGGTCATGCAGGAGCAGCATGTGCGCCAGCTCGTGGAGGATGAACTGGTTGCGGTGCAACGGCGACTCGCTCGGCGCATGGAGGATGATGTCCGCGTCATCGGTGGCCAGCCACAGCCCGCACAGAGCGCTGTCGTTCTCGGTCAGCTCGGCGAGCTCCTCGATGCGAAGAGGTCTGCCGCGGGCGTCCTGGATCCTGGTGACGAGCTCGTCCAGCGTGATCCCCTCGTCCACCTCGACCGGCAGATGGGGCACCTCCGGATTGATCCAGTGCGGCATGTTCAGCTCTTCTGCGAGTCCCCAGCCCGTGCAGCTTCCTTGTCCAGGTACTTCGTGATGGCGCCGAGCGTCTCCGGCGACAGGTCCCCCAGCGTTCGTGCCGCATACGTGCGGACCTTCGCCGCTCGCATCGCGCGGACCAGGTCCAGCTGTGCGGTCACGATCTCAGGCGTCTCCCCCTCGCCGCGGAGGTACCCGTGGGGCACGCCGAAGTAGTCGGAGATCGCGTCGAGCAGCTCGCCGTCGTCGACGAACCGATGAGCGTTCACCATGTACGACCACCGCGCCCGCGACAAGGCGATGCCGCGACCGGTGAGATAGTCCGAGATCGCGGTGAACGTCACCTCCGTCCCGGTGCGAGCCTCGGTGACGTCGAGGAGTGTCCGCAGTCGATTGGCCAACAGCTCGGTCGCCCGGCGCTGTTCGTCCGATTCGATGGGTGTCATACGGTGTCTTGCCTCGCTCCCGGTGCCAGAAGAGCACGCCGGCCGCCCGGCGCGTCTTGGACACGTCTAAACCATACCGGCCGCGCGTCGCGAACCCAAGGACCGACCGCGGCGCTCACACGGTCACCAGGTCGCGCAGCGACTCGAGCATCTTGTCGCCGATCCCGGGCACCGCGAGCAGGTCCTCGACGCTGGTGAACCGGCCGTTCTCGTCGCGCCACGCGATGATCCGCTGCGCCAGCGCGGGACCGATGCGAGGCAGCGTGTCGAGCAGTGCCTCGTCCGCGGTGTTGAGGTCCACTCGGCCGTTTCCTGGCGCCGCTCCGCCGGGTGCCGCCCCTTCCGGGGGCGCACCACCCGAGGCCGAGGGCGGACTCTCGCCCTGCCGCGGCACGTGCAGCTGCTCACCGTCGCTGAGCGGACGGGCGAGGTTGATGGCGTCGCCGTCCGCGTCATCGGTCAGCCCGCCGGCGGCGGCGACGGCGTCGACCACGCGGGCATGGGCCGGCAGGACATACAGTCCCGGCTCGACGACGGCTCCGGCGACATGGACATACAGCTCGGCGCCGGCTCCCGCCGAGGCATCCGTCGTCCGGTCGACCTCGATCCGGTCGACGGGGGCCGAGGCGCCCCGCAGGATGCCGATGGCCACCGTGATCGCCAGCGCGGCGATCACGAGGACGATCAGCGCGCCGATACCCAGGCGTCGCCGCGGGGCGGCGCCGTCCGATGCGCCGGCGGCTGTCACAGCCCCACGCTAGAAACGCGTCGGACACACGTTCACCTGGCCGGCGCCTCCTGTGGGGGACGCAGCGCCCGACCGGCCTGTGGAGGAGCCTCAGTGCGTGCTGAAGCTCACGACCTTCGGCGGTCGCACCACGGCACGCGTGATCTCGCGGCCCGCCAGCGAGCGGGTCACCTTCTCGTCGGCACGCGCGAGCTGCTCCAGCTCGCCCGCGTCGATCCGTGCCGGCACCTGCAGCGTGGCGCGCACCTTGCCATCGACCTGGACCACCGCCGTGACGGACTCCTCGACCAGCAGCGTCGGGTCGGCGGTGCGCCACGGCACCAGACCGACGAAGCCGTCGTAGCCGAGGATCTCCCACATCTCCTCCGCGGTGTGCGGCGCGAACAGATCCAGCACCATCGCGGTGACCTCGGCGGCCTCCCGCACCGCGGGGTCGGCGGGACCGGCGCCGGTGTCGATCGCCTTGCGGGTGGCGTTCACCAGCTCCATCAGGCGCGCCACGACGACGTTGAACTTCGTCTGCTCGACCAGGCTCGGCGCGTCGGCGAGCAGACGATGCGTGATGCGGCGCAGCGCCGGATCGCCCTCCGCCCAGATCACATCGCGGTCGCTGGTGACGTCCTTCGCCACGCGCCAGGCGCGCGCGAGGAACTTCTGGGCGCCCGTGGTCGAGACGTCCTCCCAGTTGATGTCGTCCTCGACCGGTCCGGCGAAGGCGATCGCGACGCGCACGGCGTCGGCGCCGGGGTCGACCATGCTCGCGGCGAACTCGACGAGGTTGCCCTTGGACTTCGACATCTTCGAGCCGTCCAGCAGCACCATGCCCTGGTTGATCAGGCTCGAGAAGGGCTCGGTGAAGTCCACCAGTCCCATGTCGAAGAGCACCTTGGTGATGAAGCGCGCGTACAGCAGGTGCAGGATCGCGTGCTCGACCCCGCCGATGTACGAGTCGACGGGAGCCCACTTGCCGGCCTCGCGGGTCGGGAACGGCTGATCGGGGTCGGTGGCCGAGAGGAAGCGCAGGAAGTACCACGAGCTGTCGACGAAGGTGTCCATCGTGTCGGGGTCGCGCAGCGCCGGCTCGCCCGTCTCGGGGTCGGTGGTCTGCATCCACTCCGACGCGCCGCCGAGCGGCGACGTTCCCTTCGGAGCCAGGTCCAGCCCCTTGGCGTCGGGGAGCCGCAGCGGCAGCTGGTCGTCGGGCACCGGGACGATCCGGCCGTCCTGCGTGTGGATCATGGGGATCGGCGTTCCCCAGAACCGCTGGCGCGAGATCAGCCAGTCGCGCAGGCGGTACGACTTCGCGGCGCGTCCGGTGCCGGCGGCCTCGAGCTCCTCGATGATCCGGGCGATCGCGTTGCGCTTGGACAGTCCGTCCAGCGAGCCGGAGTTGATCATCCGGCCGTCACCGGTCAGGGCGATCCCGGTGCGCGCGGGATCGACGTCGTCCAGCGAAGGGATGTCGGCGCCCGGGTCCAGCGGAACGCCCTCGTCGTCCGTCTCGATGACGGGGATGGCTCCGGTGATCGGTGCGGTCGTGTCGACGACGACCTTCACGGGCAGACCGAAGGCGCGGGCGAAGTCGAGGTCGCGCTGGTCGTGCGCGGGCACCGCCATGACGGCGCCGTGCCCGTAGTCGGCCAGGACGTAGTCGGCGGCCCAGATGGGCAGCCGCTCGCCGTTGATCGGGTTGACGGCGTAGCGGTCCAGGAACACGCCGGTCTTGGGTCGGTCCGTGCTCTGACGCTCGATGTCGCTCTCGCGCTGCACGCGCTCCAGGTAGTCCTGGAAGCGCATGCGCACCTCGGCCGACGAGCCGGCCGCGAGCTCCGCCGCCAGGTCGCTGTCGGGGGCGACGACCATGAACGTCGCGCCATGGAGCGTGTCGGGGCGGGTGGAGAACACCGTCACCTTCTCGGGGTGACCTTCGATCTCGAAGTCGATGTCGGCGCCCACCGAACGGCCGATCCAGTTGCGCTGCATCCGGATGACCTTCTGAGGCCAGAAGCCCTCGAGCTGGTTGAGGTCGTCGAGCAGGCGGTCGGCGTACTCCGTGATCTTGAAGTACCACTGCGTCAGCTTCTTCTTGACCACCTCGGCACCGCACCGCTCGCAGTGACCGTCCACGACCTGCTCGTTCGCGAGCACGGTCTGATCGTTCGGGCACCAGTTGACCGGGCTCTCCTTGCGGTAGGCCAGGCCCCGCTCGTACAGGCGCTGGAACAGCCACTGGTTCCAGCGGTAGTACTCCGGATCGCTGGTGTGCAGCACCCGGCTCCAGTCGTACGACGTGCCGAAGTTCTTCAGGCTCTCGCGCTGCTGCGAGATGTTGGCGTACGTCCACTCCCGCGGGTCGGCACCGCGCTGAATGGCGGCGTTCTCGGCGGGGAGGCCGAACGAGTCCCACCCGATGGGATTGAGCACGTTGTATCCGCGGTGGCGCCAGAACCGTGCCACCGTGTCGACGTAGGCGTAGTTCTCGGCGTGCCCCATGTGCATGTCGCCCGAGGGGTACGGGAACATGCCGAGCACGTACTTGCGCGGCCGCGTGTCATCGTCACCGCCGGCGCGGAACGGGTCCGCCTCGGACCAGCGCGCCTGCCACTTCTGCTGGATCGCGTACGCGTCGTAGCCGTCGGAAGGCGCGTTGGTGTCGGGGGTGATGGTTCGTGACACGAGGGTGGTACCAATCCTGGGATGCCGGGGGGCGCGCGCAGCGCAACGTCCAGGTTAGCGGACGGCGGGGTTCACCAACCGGGCGGGAGGACCGCTCCCAGGGCGGCCAGCGGGGCGCGCGCCTTCACGGCGACCTCGGCCACCTCGGCGGCGGCATCCGAGCGCCACGTGATGCCTCCGCCGGCGCCGACGTAGGCGCCGCGGGGCCCCCAGACGATCGAGCGGATCACCATCGCCAGATCGGATCCGCCGTCGTCGCCGACCCAGCCGAAGCAGCCGGAGAAGACGCCACGCGGCCGACGCTCCAGACGATGCAGGATCGACATGGCGGAGAGCTTCGGAGCCCCCGTCATGCTGCCGGCCGGGAAGGCCGCCTCCAGCAGGTCGTCGACACGGGTTCCCGGTCGCAGCCGTCCCGACACCGTGCTGACGAGCTGGTGGACCGCGGGGTATGACTCCACCTCGAGCAGCCCTTCGACCGCCACGGTTCCCGGCGCGCACACACGCGACAGGTCGTTGCGCATGAGATCGACGATCATGACGTTCTCGGCGCGCTCCTTCTCGCTCGTCACCAGCTCGGCCGCGAGCGCGGCATCCGCTCCGGCATCCGCACCGCGGGGCCGAGTGCCCTTGATCGGGCGGGTCCGGACCGTTCCCTCCTCGACCTCGAGGAACCGCTCGGGACTGGCGGCGAGAAGGGCCGCATCACCGGATCGGATGAGGCCGCCGTGGTGCGCCGGCGTCATCGACCGCAGTCGCCGGTAGGCCTCGATGACATCGACCGCGACCGTGTCCACCGCGAACCTCGTCGTGAGGCACAGCTGATACGCGTCGCCGTCCCGGATCGCTTCACGGCATCGCTCGATGAGGCCGGCGTACTCCTCCGGCGTGTGCCGCGCCGCAGCCACGGTCGCGGCCGTCGGCGCGACGGGCGCCGGAGCCGGGTACCGGTCGCCGGCGCCGGCGACGCGCATCGCCAGTCGACGGGCGCTGTGCTCGTCAGCGGCCAGCGCCCACACGCGGCGGCGCGCATGGTCGAAGGCGACAAGGGTCCGGATCCGCAGCCACAGCTCCTGCGGAACGTCGTCGTCGGAAGCCGCAGGCGCGCCGGCGCGGCCTGCCGCCGCGTCGTATCCGACCCAGCCGACCCATCCGCCGCGGAGTCGTCCGGGCTCCGCCGGCGTCTCGCCCCCGCACACCGTCGCCCGCACGTGCTCCGGGGCATCCGGGACCCCGGTCCCGATCCAGCTCCACCCGCGGACGGCGTCGGGGCCGGCGTCCAGCCAGAAGACATGCCGCTCGTGCGCGAAGCCGCCGGTGAAGACCGTCGCGGGCTCCCGCCACCGCTGCAGTTCCACGGCCACGAGGGACTCCGACATGTTCTCAGGCTAGAGGGGCGCCATCGCCGTAGGCTCATCGTCGTGAACGAGTTCCTCACGTGGCTCCTCGACGCCGTCCAGAGCGTCGATCCCGTGATCAGGACACTCCTGGCAGGCGTGGCCATCATGCTGGAGACCAGCGTGCTCATCGGGCTCGTGGTCCCCGGAGACACCATCGTGATCGTCGCGGGCACCGCGGTCGCCTCTCCGCTGGAAGGCATCGCCCTCGCGGCTGCCGTGGTCCTCGGAGCACTCGCCGGCGAGAGCATCGGCTACTGGCTGGGACGCCTCATCGGACCCCGCATCCGGCATTCACGGCTCGGGCGGCGCATCGGCGAGGCGAACTGGCGACGCTCGGAGCGGTACCTGCGGCGCCGCGGCGGACCGGCGATCTTCATCTCCCGGTTCCTGCCGGTGCTGCACTCGCTGGTTCCCCTCACCGTGGGGATGAGCGGGTTCCCCTATCGCCGGTTCCTGGCCTGGACGGTGCCGGCATGCGTGCTGTGGTCGGCGCTGTACATCTCCGTCGCCGCCGTCGCGGCCGGCACCTACCGCGAGCTGGCCGACCAGCTCCATTACGCCGGGTACGTCTTCGTCGCCGTCATCGTGCTGTTCCTGGTGCTGGTGTTCATCAGCAAGAAGGTGATTGAGCGCGCCGAGCGCAAGCATCTCGATCACGACGGCGAATCGGATGCGGCCGGCGAGGGGGCCGTCGCAGACGTGGAAGACTGAAGTGATGCCCGAAACCGCTGCCCCACCGGCCAGCACCAAGGTGCTGTGGCTTGCGCGTCTGGAGTACCGGTTCCACGCGTGGCGTGAGCGGCGTGCGCGACGACGCGGCCAGAAGCCGACGGTCACGCCCTTCCCCGGGTACGCCGGGCCGGGCTGGGTACGGGTTCTCGGGCGGGTGATGATCGTCCCGCCGGGCAAGCAGACGGAGTCGGGCGAGTACGCCAGCGTCCGCGGCTGGCGCAGCTTCGTCGCCGTGCCGATCGGCTACGCCCAGGTCACCGTCCGGATCGGCGACGTGGAGCACGTCGTCGTGGCCGACCGCGGCGGCGTCATCGACACGCGGCTTCCCGCTGATCTCGAGCCCGGCTGGCAGACCTTCACGATGACCGTCGAGGGCGGCGAGCCGGTCGAGACGCGGGTCTTCGTCGTCGGTCCGGACATCCGCTTCGGCATCGTGTCGGACGTGGACGACACGGTCATGGTGACCGCGCTCCCCCGTCCGCTGCTCGCGGCGTGGAACTCGTTCGTCGTCGACGAGCATGCCCGCCAGCCCGTGCCGGGCATGGCCGTGCTGCTGGAACGCGTCGTCCGGGACAACCCGGGCGCTCCCGTGGTGTACCTCTCGACCGGCGCGTGGAACATCGCGCCGACCCTGATCCGCTTCCTCCGCCGGCACCTGTTCCCGCCCGGTGCGCTCCTGCTGACCGACTGGGGACCCACGCACGACCGCTGGTTCCGCAGCGGCAAGGGACACAAGCTGTCGAACCTCCGGCGGCTCGCTCAGGAATTCCCGCAGGTCAAGTGGCTGCTGATCGGCGACGACGGTCAGCACGACGACGAGATCTACACGACCTTCACCGACGAGCACCCCGAGAATGTGGTCGCCGTCGCGATCCGACGCCTCTCCGCCACCGAGGCGGTGCTGGCTGGTGGTCGCACGGCGGTCAACGACCACGCCGCCGCAGCCGTGCCGTGGGTCAGCGACAGCGACGGCGCGGGGATCCTCGAGCGCCTGGAGGACGTCGGCGTCGTCGAGCGCTGACGTCCGCACCCGCGCGTAGGCTGGCCGCATGTGCGGACGCTTCGTGGTGGCAAATGCCGGATCCGAGCTCGTCGGCGTGCTGCGGGTCGACGTGGAGGGCGATGATCTCCCCCAGCCGTCCTACAACGTCGCGCCGACCGATCGCGTGGCCATCGTGATGGATTCCACCAAGACCGATCCCCCCACCCGGCGGCTGGAGGCCGCGCGGTGGGGGCTCGTGCCGGGCTGGGCCAAGGACCCGAAGATCGGCGCGCGGGCCTTCAACGCGCGCGCCGAGGAGCTCGAGGACAAGCCGATGTTCCGCTCGGCTCTCGAGAAGCGGCGGGCCGTGGTCCCGACATCCGGGTACTACGAGTGGAAAGCCGGGGACGGCGGCAAGGTTCCGCACTTCATCCACCCCGCCGACGGTGAGCCCCTCTTCCTGGCCGGGCTGTACGAGTGGTGGCGCGACAAGACGAAGCAGGACGACGATCCGGACCGCTGGCTGCTGAGCTTCACCATCCTCACGCGCGACTCGATCGGGCGGCTGGGCTCCATCCACGACCGCATGCCGCTGTTCCTGGATCCCGACCACGCCGACGCATGGCTCGATCCGACCACCGACAATGTCCGAGACGTGCTCGACGCGGCGATCGACGCGGCACCGGCCCTGGCCGACACGCTCGACGACCACGTCGTGTCGAAGGCGGTGGGGAATGTCCGGAACAACTCCCCCGAGCTGATCGAACCCGTCGAGGACTGAAGGGCCATCGACCCGCGGCACCGCCCCGACCGGTCCGCGTATCCTCGTACGGTGACGCAGGCTCCCGTGACGACGGTGCTTCCGGCGCCCGAGTGGCGCGCGTATGAGCAGGCGCACATCGCGCGCGCCGATGAGCTCACACGGGCACACCGCGAGCGCGCCGCGCGCCGGGAAGCGCACCCCGTCGAAGACTTCCTGTTCACCTACTACTCGTACAAGCCGTCCGTGCTGCGGCGGTGGCATCCCGGTGCGCACATCGAGCTGGCGGACGCCGCAGATCACCCACGAGCGGGGTGGCGCTGGTACCGCAGCGGCTTCGCGCCGGATTCCGTGACGGTGGACGCCGCGACGTTCCACCGCGATCGCGACGCGCTGATCCGTGCCGTCGGCGGCATCCTGCGCGCCACGGCCCGTCGTCCTGCCGGCTTCGGCTGCTTCGGGCTGCATGAATGGGCGATGGTGTACCGGCAGCGGGAGCACCGTCATCCGGTGCCGCTGCGCCTCGGACAGGACGGCACCGATGCCGTCGTGGAGGCGCACGAGCTGCGGTGCACCCACTTCGATGCGTTCCGCTTCTTCACACCCGCGGCCGCGCCGCGCAACCGCACGACACCGACGCGGGACCTTCAGCCGTCCCTGGAGCAGCCGGGATGCCTCCACGCCGGAATGGATCTGTACAAGTGGGCGGTGAAGCTCGGTCCGCTCGTGCCCGGTGAGGTGCTGCTGGATGCCTTCGAACTGGCACGCGACATCCGCGTGCTCGACATGCGCGCATCCCCATACGACCTGAGCGACTGGGGCTACCGGCCCGTCCTGATCGAGACCCCCGAGGGGAAGGCAGAGTACGTGCGGGAGCAGCGCGGCTTCGCCGCGCGAGGACAGGCCGTACGCGCGCGGCTTCTCGCCGCTCTGGAGATCTGACTCAGCCGACCGGCTCGCAGTCGGAGCAGGGCACGAGGCTCCGGCCCTCCGCTGCCAGCCCGAGTCGCAAGGCGGCCACGCGCTCGGCAGCCTCGGTCAGTCGCTCCTCGGGGAGCGTGCCTGCATCCACGGCGGCCACGATGCCGTCGACCGTGCGCGGTGCCGTCTCGGGGGTCGATGACACGACGGTGAGAACCAGGTCGCTGCCGGCGGCGAGGGCGGCGACCGCGTTGGCGACCGGGTCGGCATACGCAGCGACCCCCGACGCCTGGAGCATCCCGAGGTCGTCGGTGACCGCCACGCCGTCGAAGCCGAGCTCGTCGCGCGCGATGCGATGCCACGTCGCCGAGAGGCTGGCCGGAACGGTGTCGATCGCGGTGTAGGAGAGATGACCGAACATCAGCAGGGGCGCTCCGGCGTCGATCCCCGATGCGAACGGCAGTGCCGCCGTGCTCTGCCATTGCGCCTTCGGCATCCCCGTGGCAGGGATCACGCGATGCGAGTCGCCGGGCGCGGCACCGTGTCCAGGGAAGTGCTTGAGCGTCGAGAGCGCGACGCCGGCTTCGCCGTGCACCGCCGCGGCGACCCGCTCCGCGGCCGCCGCGGGGTTCGTGCCGAGCGCTCGGCGATAGATGAACGACGAGGCGTCGGCCGTCTCATCGGCGACGATGCCGAAGTTCACGCCGATGCCGGCGCGACGTACCAGCGCGGCCCGCGCGGCGAACGCCGCCTGAGCCTGATCCGGCGGCGCATCCTTGAGGGTGCGGGCCGAGGGGAACCCGTCCCACGGCAGCCGCGACACGTCCCCGCCTTCCTGGTCGATCGCCACGAGCGGCGGGAACGCCGGGTCGAGGGTGAGACTGGCCGTCAGCTCGCGCAGCGCCGCCTCCCCCGACGGCACGTTCGCGCCCATGAGGATGAACCCGCCGATGCCCGTGGACTCCATGTACGCGCGCAGTGCGCCGACGTCCGTGGTCGGGATGTGTCCCATCACGACGCTCGCGGCACGTTCACGCACCGTCATGGTCGCGACCACCCTCGCAGCGGCGGCAGCGACGTCCTCCGCGGCCGCCGGCTGCACCCGCACGGGCCCCGGTGCGCCACCGGGCTCCGGGGCTTCGGCCGCTCCGGCAGCCGGCGTAGCGCCCGCACCGGCGGCCAGGGCCAGCGCCGCCGTGAGCACGAAAAGGCGGCGCAGCGTTCTCATCCCGCCAGCCTAGGCGCCTCGGTGCGGGACTGCTCGTGGCGGGGCGACGACGGTCGCGCGACCACGTCACGGCTCCGGGCTGAGCTCGAGCCGGAGAAGCAGATCGTCGCCCTGACGCGGTGCGCCGCGCCCGTCGGTGTTGCTGGTCAGCAGCCACAGGGAGCCGTCCGGGGCGATGACGGCATCGCGCAGCCGGCCGTGCGCACCTTCCAGCGTCGAAGCCGGGGAGGCCGTCGGCTCCCCGCCGCGCGTGTCGACCATCCACAGCCGCTCGCCTCGGAGGCCGGCGACGAAGACCGTCCCGCCGCGTGCGGCGATCCCGCTCGGGCTGGCGTCGCGCGTGGACCACGTCGCGACCGGGTCGGTCAGCCCTGGTTCGCCGGCAGCGCCTTCCACGAGCGGCCAGCCGTAGTTCCCACCGGGCTCGATGCGGTTCAGCTCGTCCCACGTGTTCTGACCGAACTCGCTGGCCCACATGACGCCGTCTTCGGTCCACGCGATTCCCTGCACGTTGCGGTGGCCGATGGACCACACCTCGCTGCCCCACGGGTTGCCCGGCGCCGGGGCGCCGTCCGCGGTGACCCGCAGGATCTTCCCGCCGAGGGATCCGGCATCCTGCGCGGCACCCCGCTGCTGCGCGTCCCCCGTCGTGACGTAGAGGAACCCGTCGGGGCCGAAGGCGATGCGGCCGCCGTCGTGCGTGCTCGCTCGCGGGATGCCGGAGAGCACGATCTCGGCCCCGCCGAGACCGAGCGCTCCGGGCCGGCCGGTCAGCGGCATCCGGACCACGCGGTTGTCGTCACGGGCGCCGAAGTAGGCGTACAGGAAGGCGCCGTCGGACTCGTCGTCGAGGAGGGCGAGACCGTGCAGCCCTGCCTCGCCGCCGGAGGCGACGCCCTCGACGGTGCCGGCCGTGCGCAGCGCGCCGTCCGGAGTGAGCTCGAGGACCCGCCCGTCGTCGCGCTGGGAGATCAGTGCTCCGCCGGACACCAGCGGCACGACCGACCACGGGGCGGCCAGTCCCGAGGCCAGCGTCGAGACCCGTTCCGGCGACGGTCGCCACCACGCCGCCTCGGTCGCGGTCGGAGTGACCGAGGGAGCGCTGGTCGGTGTCGTGGGAGTCTCACGCGCCGGCGCCGGCGCCGGCGCCGGGGAGCGGCGCGACGCGTCCGGCGGGCCGCAGCCCGATGCTGCGGTCAGCGCGACGACGAGGATCGCAGCCGCCGCGGCAGCCCGGAGCCGCACCGTCATATCGAGCCCGCGGCGGCGGCCTCCAGCGCCGCCAGGTCGATCCGCCGCATGCGGAGCATCGCCTGCACACACCGGTGGGCGACGTCCATGTCGGGATGGCGGATCAGCTCCACGAGGCGGTCGGGGATGATCTGCCATGACAGGCCCCAGCGGTCCTTGAGCCACCCGCAGGGCTGCTCCTGGCCGCCGTCGGCGGTCAGCGCCTCCCAGTAGGTGTCGACCTCGGTCTGGGTCGCGCACGACACGTACAGCGAGATGGCCTCGGTGAACGGGAACTGCGGCCCGGCGTCCATCGCGTAGTAGTCGCGTCCGGCGAGCCGGAAGTGCAGGTGCATCACCTTGCCCCCCATCCCGGGGACTTCAGCGGGATAGCGGTCGAGCGAGACGATCTCCGATCCGGGGATGAGGCCGGTGTAGAACCTGACGGCCTCCTCGGCGGCGTCATCGAACCACAGGAACGGTGTCACAGCGCTCATGCGTTCACCCTTCTCCCCCACCGGACGAGCCGCAACCGGTCCGCTTCAGCGCCACGCGGAAGCAACGTTCGCCGGCTGCTGCGCGAGCAGCTCCCGCGGCGCGCGGCCTTTCGGCTGCGACGGCGCCGGTCCTGGGTCCGGCAGCTCCGGCGTCGCAAGCGTCTGCGGAACACCGGGCACGAGCACCGCCACCTCGTCGAAGTGGCCGATCGTCAGCGGCGGGCCCGCGTCGATCCTGTACGTGGTCGCGTCAGGGGTCACCTCGACGCGCAGGATGCGGCCCTCCAGGCGCACGCCGAAGGACATGGCTGTCAGGGGCTCCGCCAGCCGCGGGGCGAATCGCAGGCCTGCCGCGGTCTCCCGCATGCCGCCGAACCCGCTGACGAGCGTCGTCCACACTCCGGCGAGCGCAGCCACATGCAGGCCGTCGTCGATGTCGTCGCGGAGGTCGTCCAGGTCGATCGTGGCCGCTTCCCGCAGGTAGTCCATGGCGAGGTCGAGATGGCCGACCCACGCGGCGACCACGGCCTGCGCGGCCGAGGAGAGCGAGGAGTCCCGGACGGTGAGCTGCTCGTAGTACGCGAACGCGCGCGCCGTCTCCTCCGCGGTGAACGACTCGTGCGCGAACTGCAGCGCCAGGACGAGGTCCGCCTGCTTCACGACCTGCTTGCGGTACAGGTCGAAGTACGGGAAGTGGTCGTGCAGCGGATACTGCTCGGGTGCCGTGGCGTCGAAGTTCCAGCGCTCCCGCTCCGTGAAGCCCGCCGACTGCTGATGCACGCCTCGCTCGACATCGAACGGCACGGCCATCGCGTCGGCGGTGAGGGTCCACGCCGCGATCTCATCCTGATCGACGCCGAGCGCGTCCGCCCGGTCGGGGTGGCGACGCGCCATCGCCGCGGCACCTCGCAGATTGCGCTGAGCCATCAGATTGGTGAAGACGTTGTCGTTCACCATCGCCGAGTACTCATCGGGTCCGGTCACGCCGTCGATGTGGAAGACGGCGTTCTCGTCCCATCGGCCCAGAGCCACCCACAGCCGGGCGGTCTCGATGAGCAGCTCGATGCCGGCGTCGCGCTCGAACTCCCTGTCGCCGGTCGCCGCCGTGTACCGCAGCACGGCGTCGGCGATGTCCGCGTTGACGTGGAAGGCGATCGTGCCGGCCGGCCAGTAGCCCGAGCACTCGCGTCCGTCGATCGTCCGCCAGGGGAACGCCGCTCCTGCGAGATGGAGCTGCTCGGCCCGCTGACGCGCACGATCCAGCGTGGCGTGCCGCCAGCGCAGGGCCTCCCGCGCGGCCTCGGGCAGGGTGTACGTGAGCACGGGAAGGACGTACGCTTCGGCATCCCAGAACGTGTGTCCCTCGTACCCGGGACCGGTGAGACCCTTGCCTGGAATCGACCGCATCTCGGCGCGCGCGGCCGACTGCAGCACCTGGAACAGCGCGAAGCGCACCGCCTGCTGCAGGCGCGCGTCACCCTCGACCGTCACATCCGCGCAGGCCCAGAACCGGTCGAGGTACTCTCGCTGCTGGCGGCAGAGATCGTCCCACCCGAGGTTGACCGCCGTCGCGAGGTTCGCCTCGACACGATCGCGCAGGGCGCCTTCACTCAGTGACCGCGACCACTCGTGCCCCACCGTCTTCACGATCCGCAGCGGCACGCCCGGCCTCACCCGCGCGGTGATCGTGGTGCGGGTCAGGTCCTCGGTGGCCTCGGTCGTGAGGGCGACATGCTCGCCGTCGACGGCGTGGTCCATCGCGACGGCGACGTCGATGCGGCTGCGCCTCGTGCGGTGGAGCACGGTGGCGCGGGACCCCGCGACATGCTGCGCCACCGGTTCGAGCGGCCGGTTCAGCGGGCCCTGGACGCGGTCGTCGTGGTGCACCTTCGGCAGCGGCTCATTCGCGACGATGTCCGACAGCACCGTCACGTCGACCGGGCCGCTCGTGGCGGTCACGACGTATTCGATCGCGGCGACGCAGCGGTGCGTCAGCGAGACGAGGCGTGTCGAACGGATGTCGACCGAGCGGCCGGCGGGTGAGATCCACGACACATCACGCCGCAGGGTCCCCGAGCGGAAGTCGAGGTGCTGGCGGTGCTGCTCCAGGCGCCCCGCGCGGATGTCGAACGGCTCGTCATCCACGAGCAGCCGGATGACGGAGCCGTCCGGCACGTTGATGACGCTCTGGCCGGCGTCCGGATAGCCGTAGCCGCCCTCGGCGTACGGCATCGGATGTTCCTCGAACACCCCGTTCAGGTACGTACCGGGCACCTCGCACGGATCGCCCTCGTCGACCACGCCGCGCCAGCCCACGTGCCCGTTGGACAGGGCGAACACCGACTCGCGCCGCGCCAGGCGCGCCTGGTCCCGAGTGGACCACCCGATTCCCCACGGGGAGACGTCGAACGCATCGTCACGACCAGCCGGCATAGTGCCATTCTCCGATGCCGCCGCAGCACGACCGGAGCACTTGCGTGCCAGGCGGTGCCTCCGTTAGGGAGCGGGAAGGTCGACGCGGCCCGCTCCTGAACCCGCGGAGGTGTCGTGGGGCTGTGCTCCTCGAGCGTCGCGGCTCGTCGCGTCAGCGCTTCTTCTTGGAGCCGTGCATGAGGCCGTCGAGGAAGTCGGCGGACCGCTGCTGCTCTCCTTGCTGCGCGCCGAGGACGATGAGCACTCCGGTGAGCGCCGGGAGCACCCACTGGAGGACGCGCTGCTGGAGCTGCGCCGACGCGAGTTCTTCCGATGCACCCGCCCCCGGTTCGGTCACCCCTTCGCCGCCTTCTGTGGAATGCCTGGCCATCTTCGCGCCGAGCAGGCCCGAGTACAGGCTCACCCCGCCCGCAGCGGCCGTGATCGCGAGCTTGATCCACGTGTTGGTCCGCGCTCCGGGCTGCGTCGCGAGGCGGGCCTGGTTTCCGAGGATGAGGCCCGCGCCGCCGATCCCATGCACGACGATCGCGGCGAGCTGCACCGGCGCCCACTTCGCCCAGCCGGCTGACGAGAGACGCAGTCGCTCGGACGGGTCCACGGCCTTCGCGGTCCCGCCGTTCAGTCCGACGGCCCCCATGAGGGAGCCCCCGAACCAGGCAGCGAGGCCGAGGTCGTGCATTGCGCGAACGATGGTGTTCCGAGGTGACATGATGCCGTCCTTCCGCAGGTGGTGAGTGGGCTCACGATGCGCCTGCGGCCGACCATTCCGCGCGGGGCTTGCCAGATGCAGGCGACCCCCCTAGCCTGCGCACCCCTCGATCCGCTGAGGACGCGCCCCGCTACCCGCTGAGGCAGTGGTCGGCCGACGCCACGGTGCGCGGTGGCGGGAGCACCCGAGGGATCAGCTCCCGTCGCGCAGATCTGCGAGCGTCCGCGTCTCGAAGGAGACGTCATCGAACATCACGCGGCACCCCTCGCCCACCGGACTCTGCCCCTCGAAGCCGACCTTCGCATCGCCCGTCTCGCCCAGGGCGAAGACCCTGACGAGCTCCCACGACTCGCCGGTGAGCGATGCGTGGAACGCGAACGCACGCCCGATGCGAGCGATGCGAAGCCACACGTGATCACCCTCCACGACGAACGAGTTGGCGTCGTCGGACACGCCTCGTGTCACCACGGACACGACCATCGCGCGACCGGCGGGCGACTGCTCGAAGCACAGCTTCGCCCAGTGGCTGTCGTCGGCCCACAGCATCAGTACGCCTGCGTCGAAGGTGTCGCCGAAGTCCGTCCGCACGCGCGCGGAGAAGAGGAAGTCACCGGGCGGAGGGTCTCCCAGGAGGGTCGTTGCGTCGAGTGAGGTCCCTGCAGCGCTGCCAGGTTCCCCGCTGGGGTCGATGAAGAGGTCGCTGCGTGGCTTCGCCGTCACAACGATGCGATCACCGTCTATCGACCATGGCCCCTCCTCGGAGGGCACCGCATCGAAGGGCAGACCTGGAACGAGAAGGGGTGTCGGCATACGTCCAACGCTATCGGCGAGTCGTCCTGGAGTACCGAACCGCCGAGGGCGACCGCATAACGTGGCGGGTATGCGCTCTGAACGACGAAAGCCCCCGGGTTCCCCGGGGGCTTGTTGGTGGACCTGAGGGGACTCGAACCCCTGACCCCCTGCATGCCATGCAGGTGCGCTACCAGCTGCGCCACAGGCCCTGGATGCCACCCCGAGAAGCGCGGGGCAACTCCCCTAGCTTACAACACTCGAAGGTGTGCTTCGAACCACGCTCAGTCGTCGGTCGCTGCACCGGCGGCCACGTGGACGGGAACGACGGGGCAGTCCTTCCACAGCCGCTCGAGCCCGTAGTACACCCGCTCCTGCTCATGGAACACGTGCACGACGAGGTCTCCGAAGTCCAGGAGGATCCAGCGCGACTCCTCCCGGCCCTCTCGGCGCAGGCGCTTGTGACCGGCCTCCAGGAGCTTCTCCTCCACCTCGTCGGCGATCGCGGCGACATTGCGCTCGCTGCGACCGGTGACGAGGAGGAAGATGTCCACGAGCGGCAGCGGCTCCGACACGTCAAGGGCGACGAGGTCCTCGCCGCCCTTCGAGTCCGCGGCGACAGCGGCGATCTGCAGCATGTCGTGCGACTGCGCGCTCGCGGTCATCAGAAGACTCCCGTCACGAAGGCGAGGATGAGCACGCCGACGAGGGCGAGCGCCAGCACACCGGCCGTGATCGCCAGCGACATCATCAGACGGCTGCCCTTCTCGGGAGCCGGCGGTCTGATCACCTCGCCAGGCATCTTGACGGTGCTGACCGCAGCGCTCGCGGCGATCGGCGTGGGCGACGAGTGCGACGGCAGTTCGCCGTCGACCAAGGTGGCGTCGATCTCCTTGCCGTCGGCGGTGCCCTTGGCGTGGCCCGTCGAGCCGAGACCCTCGGGCAGGCTGTACGTGCCCGTGATGAGCACTTCACCGGTGGCCGTCACGGGACCGACGAGCGGCGCCACCTCGGGCGACTGCGACACGATGAGCGCGTTCGGCGTCGACACCGTTCCGCCCGACCGCGACAGCAGCTGGTCGAAGGAAGCCGGGAACTCGGCCTTGACCGGTTCCCCGGCTTTCCTGCCATCCGCGAGCAGGCCGGCTCCGAGCAGCGGGCTCACGACCGCCTTGCCCTCTTCGCCACCTGCCGCCTCATCGCCGTCGGATTCCTCAGCGGAGGATTCGGCTGCCGACTCCTCAGCGTCGGCGCCGGCAGGGGCCTCCGCTGGCCGGGCCCACGGGGACGGCGCTGCCGCCTGCTCGGAGCTCGGAGAACTGGCGTCCAGCAGCGCCTGCACGCCGTCGGTGGTGACCGCGTCGGCATCCTCACGTTCGGGCGCCTCGGCGAGTGCCGACGTGTCGTGCGCGGGCGCGAAGGCGGTCGCCGCGGGCGCCACCGAGGTGAAGGGGCCGACGCCGCCGTGGCCCCCGGCGTGGGCGGCGACGACTTCGGGCGTGATCACGGGAACGGACGCCGTGCGGATGCGCTCCTGCTGGCGTGCTTGACGCCGAGTCAGCGGAGAGACGCCGAGGTCGACCGCGGCGTCCGCGATCGGCGGCGGCGGCACGATGACAGGCTGCGCGGGCCGAGGCAGCGGCGCGGCGGCCGCGCCGCCCTTCGGCCCCTTGCCGTTGGTCGACGTCGCCTTCGAAGTCTGCTTCGAGTCCGCGGGCGTGGAGCCCGGGTCGTCTGGATTCTGCGTCGACGGATCACCGGTCGTCGCGGGAGGGGGCGGGATGACCGGGTTGGCCCCGGTGTTGCGGATCTCGCGCAGCTGCCTGCGGGTCAGGGGTGGCGTCGCCGGCTGCTCGGGTGTGCTCATTCCTTGCTCCGGTAGAGGTGGTGCTTCGCAATGTATTGGACGACCCCGTCCGGGACGAGGTACCACACCGGGTGACCCCGTCTCACACGATCACGGCAGTCCGTCGAAGAGATGGCGAGGGCGGGGACCTCGAGCTGGCTGACGTCGTCGCTGGGGAGCCCGTCGGTGTTCAGCACGTGCCCCGGACGAGACACCGCGACGAAGTGGGCGAGGTCCCACAGTTCATCATGGTCTCTCCAACTGAGAATTTGCGCTATAGCGTCCGCGCCCGTGATGAAGAAGAGCTCGGCGTCCGGCCGCAGCGCCTTGAGGTCGCGCAGCGTGTCGATCGTGTAGGTGGGACCCTCGCGGTCGATGTCCACACGACTGACGGTGAACTGCGGATTGGATGCCGTGGCGATCACCGTCATGAGGTAGCGGTGCTCGCTCGGAGACACCTCATGCTTCTGCCACGGTCGCCCCGTCGGCACGAAGACGACCTCGTCGAGGCCGAACGACTGGGCGACCTCGCTGGCCGCGACGAGGTGACCGTGATGGATGGGATCGAACGTCCCACCCATGACCCCGATCCTCGGGGCTGACGTCACCGACATGCAGCGGGCCTAGTGGCCGTGCCCCGCCTGCTGGACGTCGTTGGCGTGAGCCCTCGCGTAGGCCTCGGCCTTGTGCACGTGACGGTTGGCCACGTTGCGGTAGGACAGCGTCACCAGCGCCAGCGCGGCGAACACGATGATCGCGACGATGCCGTAGCCGACGGTCTCAAGCGCGACGTTGCCGTGGTGCTCGGTCTCTTCGGCGGCGAGGGCGAGGATCGTGGCGATGGTCATTCGGGCTCCGTTCGGGTTCGCCTCGTGGGGCGCGGGACAGCTCCAGTCTAAGCCGTCATGCGCGGACCTGCCCGGCGCCGCGCGCGAGCCACTTGCTGCTGGTGAGCTCCGCGAGCCCCATCGGGCCGCGGGCGTGCAGCTTCTGCGTCGAGATGCCGACCTCCGCGCCGAAGCCGAACTCGCCTCCGTCGGTGAAGCGCGTGGACGCGTTGGCCATGACGACCGCCGAGTCGACCTCCGCGAGGAAGCGCTCCTCGCTGGCGGCATCCTGCGTGATGATCGACTCCGTGTGGTGCGTGGAGTACCGCCGGATGTGGTCGAGGGCGTCGTCGAGATCCTCGACCACGCGCATCGCGAGGTCGAGACTGAGATACTCGGTCGCCCAGTCCTCCTCGGTCGCGGCGATGACGCCGCCGGCGAGCCCCGCCACCGCGGCGTCGCCGTGGACTGTCACGCCGTTCTCCTGCAGGGCCGCCACGACCGGCGGGATCAGCCGCTCGGCCGCACCGCGGTGGACCAGGACGGTCTCCACAGCGTTGCAGACGCTGGGTCGCTGCGTCTTGGCGTTCACGACGATGTCGCGCGCCCAGTCCAGCGGCGCCGTCTCGTCGAGGACGATGTGCACGACACCGGCGCCGGTCTCGATCACGGGCACCGTCGACTCGGTCACGACGGTCTCGATCAGCTGTGCGCTGCCGCGGGGCACCAGGACATCGACGAGGCCGCGCGCGTGCATGAGCTCGCGGGCGCCCTCGCGACCGAACTCGTCCACGGTCTGGATGGCCTCGGGATCGATGCCTCGCTCCGAGAGAGCGCCGCGCATCGCACCGACGAGCGCGGCGTTGGTCCGCTCTGCGGCCGTGCCGCCGCGCAGCACCACTGCGTTGCCCGAGCGCAGCGCGAGCGCCGCGATGTCGACCGTCACGTTCGGGCGGGCCTCGTAGATGGAGCCCACCACACCGAACGGAACGGCCACCTTCGTGAGCGTGACGCCGTTGGGCAGGCTGCGCTCGTCGAGCACACGGCCGACGGGGTCGGGAAGCGCCGCGATCTCGCGGACAGCCGCAGCGAGGGCCGCCACCCTCGGCTCGTCCAGGCGCAGACGGTCCTGAAGCGCGACCGACAGTCCCGTGTCGCGACCGCGCTGCAGGTCCTCGGCGTTGGCCGCGACGATGTCGGCCGCGGCCGCGTCGATGGCGTCGGCGATCGCCAGCAGCGCGTCGCGCTTCGGGACGTCGCCGAGCAGCCCCACCGATCGTGCGGCATCCTTGGCCAGCAGCATCCGCTCGCGGGCGGTCGTGGCGGTGGTGGTCATCAGGCCAGTGTATCGACGGCGGTGCGCACGGGACCTGTCGCGGCGGGGGCTGCGGGCTCCGGGTTGGGCTCGAACCACGTGCCGATCTCGGCGCCGTCGAGGGCCGCCTCGACCAGATCGGCGCTGGTCACGAGCACGCCGATGCCGGATGCCGCGGCGAGGCGGGCGGCCGAGACCTTGGTCGCCGCTCCCCCGGTGCCGACGCTGTTGACCACGACGGACCCGAACTCGAAGCCGTGCAGGTCGTCACCGTACGCGACGTGCGTGATGGGAGTCGCACCGGGCTCGCCGGGCGGGCGCGTGTAGAGGCACTCGATGTCGCTGAGCAGCACGAGAGCGTCCGCCCCGATGAGCTGAGCCACCAGCGCCGCGAGACGGTCGTTGTCGCCGAACCGGATTTCGTGGGTGGCCACCGTGTCGTTCTCGTTGACGATCGGCAGGATCCGCAGGCCCAGGAGCCGCTCCATCGCGCGGCGGGCGTTGGAGCGGTGCGTGGCGTTCTCGAGGTCTCCCGCCGTCAGCAGCACCTGGCCGGCCACGATCCGGAACGGTCGCAGGGCCTCCTGGTAGCGGTAGATGAGCACGTTCTGACCGACCGCGGCGGCCGCCTGCTGCGTCGCCAGGTCGCTCGGACGCTCATCCAGCAGCAGGAACGGCATGCCGGTGGCGATCGCGCCGGACGAGACGAGGACGACCTCGGTGCCGCGGGCGTGCGCGGCGGCGAGGGCATCGACGAGCGGCTTGATCTTGTGGGCGTTGTCGCCGCTGATCGACGACGAGCCGACCTTCACCACGACGCGGCGGGCCGCCGGGATGCCCCGGCGCTCGAGGACGCTCATTCGTCGTCCACTTCGTCGCCACGGCTCGCGGCCGCCCGACGCTCGGCCTCGAGCTCGGCGCGGGCCTCGGCCTTGGCATCCATCCGCTCGTGGTAGCGCTCGCGACGCTCGGACGTGGTGCGCCTGCCGCCCTCGTACAGACGGGGGTCGGTGCCGCGCGGCGCGGTCATGAGCTCGGCCACCGACGACAGCGACGGCTGCCAGTCGAAGACGATGCCGTCGCCCTCGCCGATCACGACCGTCGCGCCCGGGGTCGCCCCCGCCCGGTAGAGCGCGTCCTCGACGCCCAGACGATCCAGCCGATCGGCGAGGTAGCCGACGGCCTCGTCGTTCTGGAAGTCGGTCTGCTGCACCCAGCGCACGGGCTTGTCGCCCAGGATCCGGTAGATGCTGCCGTAGGTGCCGCCCTCGACGCGGATGCTGAAGTCCCGCTCCGCCCCCTTGGGCCGGATGACGATGCGCTCGGGCGCCGGACCCTTCGCCTGCTCCGCGCGGTGCGCGGCGATGACCTCGCCCAACGCGAACGTGAGCGGGCGCAGCCCCGTGCGGCTCACGGTCGAGATCTCGAACACCTGGTATCCGCGCGCCTCGAGGTCAGGCCGCACGAGATCCGCGAGGTCTTTCGCCTCGGGGACGTCGACCTTGTTCAGCGCGACGAACTGCGGGCGCTCGAGAAGCGGGACCTGCCCCTCGGGCACCGGGTACGCGCCCAGCTCGGCCAGGATCACGTCCAGATCGGTGAGCGGGTCCCGTCCCGGGTCGAGGGTGGCGCAGTCCAGCACGTGCACCAGCGCCGTGCAGCGCTCGACGTGCCGCAGGAACTCCAGACCGAGGCCCTTGCCCTCGCTCGCCCCCTCGATGAGGCCGGGGACGTCCGCGACGGTGTACCGCACGTCGCCGGCCTGCACGACGCCGAGGTTCGGATGCAGCGTGGTGAACGGGTAGTCGGCGATCTTCGGCCGGGCGGCGGAGATCGCCGCGATGAGACTCGACTTCCCCGCCGACGGGAAGCCGACGAGGGCGACGTCCGCGACGGTCTTGAGCTCGAGGACGACGTCGCCCTCCCAGCCGGGCACGCCGAGCAGCGCGAACCCGGGAGCCTTGCGCTTGGGGCTGGCCAGCGCCGCGTTGCCGAGGCCGCCCTGTCCGCCGGGCGCGACGACGAACCGCATTCCCGGCTCGATCAGGTCGACCAGCGTCTCGCCCGAGGGGTCCTTCACCACGGTGCCGACCGGGACGGGCAGCTCGAGCGACTCGCCCGCGGCTCCGGACCGGTTGTCGCCCATGCCGAAGCCGCCGTTGCCGGCGGAGCGGTGCGGAGAGTGGTGATACGACAGCAGCGTGGTCACCTGCGGGTCGGCGACGAGGATGATGTCACCCCCGTGCCCGCCGTTGCCGCCGTCGGGCCCCGCGAGCGGCTTGAACTTCTCGCGGCGCACCGACACACAGCCGTTGCCCCCCTTGCCTGCGCGCAGGTGCAGCGTCACGCGATCTACGAACGTGACCATGCGGTCCCCCTCGGTTCGGGCGTAGCCCGGGTAATAGCGAAGGGGCGAGCCGAAGCCCGCCCCCTCCTGATGTCTGCGTGCGTCTCGGATTACTCCGCAGCCGCGACGATGTTGACGACCTTGCGGCCGCCCTTCTGGCCGAACTCGACCGAGCCCGCGGCCAGCGCGAACAGCGTGTCGTCGCCACCGCGGCCGACGTTGGCGCCCGGGTGGAAGTGGGTGCCGCGCTGGCGGACGAGGATCTCGCCCGCGTTGACGACCTGGCCGCCGAAGCGCTTCACACCCAGTCGCTGGGCGTTGGAGTCGCGACCGTTACGGGTGGAGCTTGCGCCCTTCTTGTGTGCCATCTTCTACGTCTCCCTGGCTTTACTTGATGCCGGTGACCTTGACGCGCGTGAGGTCCTGACGGTGGCCCTGGCGCTTCTTGTAGCCGGTCTTGTTCTTGAACTTCTGGATCACGATCTTCGGGCCGCGCTCCTCGCCGAGGACCTCGGCGGTGACGGTGACCTTCGCCAGCTTGTCCGCGTCGGTCGTGACGGCATCGCCGTCGACGAGCAGGACGGCCGGGAGCTGGATCTTGTCACCGACGTTCGCGGCCTGGCGGTCGAGGACGACGATCGTGCCGACCTCCACCTTCTCCTGCCGGCCACCGGCGCGCACAACTGCGTAAACCACTTCACACCTGTTTCTTCTCGGAGCGCACGCGCTCGGGGATGTCCTGAAAGACGTGGTGCGGATGTCTCGACGCACCAAAGGGATACTTTACCGGATGCGGGGACCAGCCGCAAAAGCACTCGAGCCGGGCGCGAGCCGACGAGGGCATCCCACCATAGGATTCGGACGTGGCGATCCTGATCGACGACCCGCGCTGGCCCGCTCACGGGCGCATGTGGGCGCACCTCGTGAGCGACTCGGACCTCGATGAGCTGCACGCCTTCGCCGCCGCCAACGGCATCCCCCGGCGCGGGTTCGACCTGGACCACTACGACGTGCCCGAGGACGCGCACGCGCGACTGATCGCCGCCGGCGCCGAGCACGTCGACGGGCACGAGCTCGTGCGTCGGCTCATCGCATCCGGACTGCGGGTGACCGCCCGCGCGCGCCGCGGCCGGTGAGGCCGTGTCGCACACGGGCGGAGGCCGTCAGTCCTCGCTCGGCGTGTGCGCCACCGGCGTGCCGGTCAGCGCCGCCGTCGTGACGCGGCGCCGTGACCTGCCCTGACCGGGGGCCTTGGGCTCCGGCAGTGCGCTGAGCACGGAGTCCAGCAGCAGATCCTTCTCGGTCTTGGGCGCCTTGGCGCCGTCCTGACGCTTCTTGCGCGCCTTCTTCGGACGTTCCACCGGCGCTGCAGGCGCTTCCTGCACGACGGGATCCGGCGCGATGGCGGCCGGCGCCTCCTCGCCGTGATGGATCGTGGAGGCGGCGATCTGCGCGAGGGCGGACTTGACGCCCTCCGTGATCACGTGCGTGCCGTTGGCAGCGCTCGACGGAGCCGATCCCCCACCGCCGCGCTGTCGGCGGCCTGAGGACGAAGCCCCCACTCCGGCGGCGCGGTGCTTGACGACCGGATCGTGGTGAACGATGAGCCCGCGGCCGGCGCACACGTCGCACGGCTCGCTGAAGGTCTCGAGAAGTCCCAGCCCGAGCTTCTTGCGCGTCATCTGCACGAGGCCGAGCGAGGTGACCTCGGCCACCTGGTGCTTGGTCCGGTCCCGGCTGAGGCACTCGACCAGACGCCGCAGCACCAGGTCGCGGTTGGATTCGAGCACCATGTCGATGAAGTCCACGACGATGATGCCGCCGATGTCGCGCAGCCGCAGCTGCCGGACGATCTCCTCGGCCGCTTCGAGGTTGTTCTTCGTGACGGTCTCTTCGAGGTTGCCGCCGGACCCCACGAACTTCCCGGTGTTCACGTCGATCACCGTCATCGCCTCGGTGCGGTCGATGACCAGCGAGCCGCCGGACGGCAGCCACACCTTGCGGTCGAGCGCCTTCTCGATCTGCTCGGTGATGCGGAACGCGTCGAACGGGTCGTGCTCGCCCTCGTAACGCTCCACGCGCTCGAGGAGGTCGGGGGCGACGGACTCCAGGTACATGGAGATCGTGTGATGCGCATCCTCGCCCTGGATGAGCATCCGCGAGAAGTCCTCGTTGAAGACGTCGCGGACGATCTTCACGAGCAGGTCCGGCTCGGAGTGCAGCAGCGCGGGCGCCTGGATCGTCTCGACCTGCTTGCTGATGTGCTCCCACTGGTTGGTGAGGCGCTGCACATCGCGGGTGAGCTGCTCCTCGGTGGCGCCCTCTGCGGCGGTGCGCACGATGACCCCGGAGGACTCGGGCAGCACCTCCTTGAGGATCTTCTTCAGCCGCGCACGCTCGGTGTCGGGAAGCTTGCGGGAGATGCCGTTCATCGCCCCGCCCGGCACATAGACGAGATAACGGCCGGGAAGCGAGATCTGGCTGGTCAGGCGCGCGCCCTTGTGCCCGACCGGGTCCTTCGTGACCTGCACGAGCACCTTGTCGCCGGTCTTCAGTGCGAGCTCGATGCGACGCGGCTGGTTGCCGGTCTCGACCGCGTCCCAATCCACCTCGCCGGAGTAGAGCACGGCGTTGCGGCCGCGGCCGATGTCGACGAACGCGGCCTCCATGCTGGGAAGCACGTTCTGGACGCGGCCGAGGTAGACGTTGCCGATGAGCGAGGCATCCTGGCTTCGGGCGACGTAGTGCTCGACGAGGACGTTGTCCTCGAGCACGGCGATCTGCACGCGGCCGTTGCGCGAGCGCACGATCATCTCGCGGTCGACCGCTTCGCGGCGCGCCAGGAACTCGGCCTCGGTCACGACGGCGCGGCGGCGCCCGGCCTCGCGCCCGTCGCGGCGGCGCTGCTTCTTCGCCTCCAGGCGCGTCGAGCCCTTGATCCGCTGCGGCTCGGTGATGAGCTCGACCGCGCGCTGCCGCGGCTGACCGGCGTCCTCGCTGCCGGATGCTTCGTCCTTGCCCTCCGCTCCCCGTCGGCGGTTGCGACGCCGGGAGCCGCCGGGCGAGGGGGCCTCCTCCTCGACCGCGCGCGACGGCCGGGCCGGCAGAGGCGTGATCTCGGGCGCGTAGAAATGCAGCTGCGTCGACACCGCCGAGACGAACACCTCGGGCAGCAGCCCGAGGCTCACCGCGGTGACGGGCTCGGAGCCCGAGGGTGCGGCGGCGGTGGTGTCCGCGGCGTCGTCGGACGCCGTTTCCGGAGCCGCGGTCTGCGGCTCTTCGGCGACCTGCGGCTCGTCGGCAGCCTGCGGCTCGTCGGCAGCCTGCGGCTCCTCGGCGACCTGCGGCTCCTCGGCGACCTGCGGCTCCTCGGCGACCTGCGGCTCCTCGGCGACCTGCGGCTCGTCGGCGACCTCTTGCTGGTCCGACGCGGTCTGCGCCGCCTCGTCGGCGTCGCTTCCCGCCTCGTCGGCAGCGCTTGAAGCGATGCCCTCGGCCGTGCGCTCGGGCTCGCCGTCCGCGGATGCGGGCGCCACCTCATTGACGTCGTCCGTCGCCATCTCGGCGGCCGGTGGCGGCGTCAGCGGGGCGTTCTGCTCGACCTCGGGGTTGACGTTCTCATCGTTTCCATCGGCCATCTCTGGCGTACTCCCTGCGGGGCGACACCGCGCGTCGCCCGGCGAAATCTCGTGCGGCGCCGCACCTGCGGTGCCGCGAACTCACTCGGTCTGCAGCGGATCCCAGCTCTCGGCGGATGCTCTCGCTGCCACGGGCGTCCATCGCCCTGAAGTCTTCGGTGATGCACTACGGCGCGGCCGCGTGTCATCGACGACCATTATCGCACGTCGCCCCCGAATCCCCTCACATCCCGGCCGGAAGGATCGCCGAGCGCGCATGAGCCATGGTCGTCCGCGACCCCTGGGCGCGCATCGACGACCGGGTCGACCCCCGTCGCTACTCGGGCCTGGAGCGGATGGGGGCGGGGAAGAGGGCAACGGCGAGGACGGCGCCGATGCAGGCTCCGAGCAGCTGCGCGGCCACGAAGGCCACGGCCGATACGGGTGCGATGCCGGCGAAGGTGTCGGTGAGGACCCGACCCATGGTGACGGCGGGATTCGCGAAGGCCGTCGAGCTGGTGAACCAGTAGGCGGCCCCGATGTACGCGCCCACCGCGGACGCGATCGCGGGCACCGACCTGCCGGTGCGCGAGAGGCCGGCGATCAGGAGGATCAGACCGGCTGTGGCCACGATCTCGGCGAGGAAGGTCGCCGCCGTGGCGCGATCGGTCGTCGAGACCGATGTCGGCGTGGCGAACATGGCGTTCGCAAGCACGGCGCCACCGATCCCGCCCGCGCATTGCGCGCCGATGTAGACGCCGAGGGCGCCACCGGTGAGACCGGTCCTGTTCCCGCGGCCGAGGGCGAAGTCGGCGAGAGAGACGACCGGGTTGAAGTGCGCCTCGGAGACCGGCGCGAACAGCATGATGAGGACGCCGAGCGCGAGGGCGGTGGCGATCCCGTTCTCGAGCAGCTGCAGCCCGCGATCGGTCGAGAGCCGTTGCGCGGCGATGCCGGAGCCCACCACGACGGCGACGAGCAGCGCCGTGCCGAGCAGCTCCGCCAGTGCCCGCCGCCCGAGTGGCGACCGGGTCTGCGCCGCTGCGTCGACGGTCACCGGTGCGGCGCGAGCTCGCCCACGAGGGCCTGCACGCGGCTGCGGATGTCGTCACGGATGCGACGGACCGTGTTGACATCCTGCCCGGCGGGGTCGTCGAGCTGCCAGTCCTCGTAGCGCTTCCCCGGGAAGATCGGGCAGGCGTCCCCGCAGCCCATCGTGATCACCACGTCGGACTCCTTCACGGCGTCGACGGTGAGCAGCTTCGGGGTGTTCCCCGCGATGTCGATGCCTTCCTCGGCCATCACCTCGACGGCGACCGGGTTGATCTGGTCCTTCGGTTCCGAACCGGCCGACAGCACGTCGATGCGGTCGCCGGCGAGGGCCTGCAGGTAGCCCGCGGCCATCTGCGACCGGCCGGCGTTGTGGACGCAGACGAACAGGACGGTGGGCTTGGTGCTCATGGGTGGCTCTCGCTTCCGTTTCGGGTGGAGCGTCGTTCGACGATGATGGTGTTCACGGGGGTGGTCATGCAAACCGGGGAGCCATCGGCAGGCGTTCGAGCCGGCGGTTCCGCAAAGGTCATGAGCTCGGTCGGGATCATGAGCAGCAGGAGCTTCCCCCGTCGAGCCCGGTGGAGCAGACCCCGGTCGCCGGAAGGGTGAGCTGCACCCGGGTCGCGGAGCGCATATCGCCGTCGATCCAAGCCGTGACCGAGCGGACCTGCTCGTATCCGGTGGCCAGCAGGAATGTGGGCGCGCGGCCATAGGACTTCATCCCGACCACGAAGAACCCGGGTTCGGGGTGACGGAGCTCGTCGAATCCGTGCGGCGGCACCGTGCCGCACGAGTGCAGATTGGGGTCGATCAGCGGCGCCAGCCGGGTCGGCGCTTCCACGACGTCGTCCAGCTGCAGCCGGATCTCGCGCAGCATGCTCAGGTCGGGTCGGAATCCGGTCGCGCGCACGACCAGATCGGCGTCGTGTGCGGCAGGCTCGCCGCGACGGGTTCCGACCAGTCGGATGCCGTCGCCGTGGGCCTGAACACGGAAGATCTCGAACGAGTCGATCTTCTCGACGATGCCGTTCTCGACCAGCCGGTCGACGCGGGAGCCGAGTCGGGCGCGGTCGGCGAGCTCGTCGTCGGGAGAGGACGAGACACGCGCGGCGGACGCGTTACGGATCAACCAGCTCACGCGGGTGCTCGGTTCGGTCTTCGCGAGCTCCGCGAGGGCGATGAGGGTGTTGGCCGCGGAGTGACCGGCCCCGACCACCGTCGTGTGCTTCCCCGCGAACCGGGCGCGGTCGTGGCCGAGCACGTCCGGCAGCGCATGCAGCACGCGTCCGTCGACGTCGGCCGTGCCGATCGGGTCCAGCCCGGAGGAGCCGAGCGGGTTCGGGGTCGTGTAGGTTCCCGACGCGTCGATCACGGCCCGGCCGGCGAGCTCCTCGACTCGCCCGTCGGCGGTCGTGACGCGCACGAGGAACGGCGTGCGGTCGCGACCGGCGCTGCGGGTGCGGTCCATGCCCGCGCGTGCGACAGCGACCACCCGCGTGCCGTAGCGGATCCGCGGGCCGAGCTCATCCGTCCTGGCCAGCGGTGTCAGGTACTGGTCGACGAGTTCCCGTCCTGTCGGCGCGAGGGCTTCGTCGGCGGGCGGCGTCCAGCCCGCCGCGTCGAGCAGACGCCGGGAGGCCGGGTCGATGAGGTGGCGCCATGGCGAGAACATCCGGGTGTGGCCCCAGAGCCGTATGGACGCACCGGCATGGTCGCCCGCTTCGAGGACGATGAATTCGAGTCCCCTGGTGAGGAGGTTCGCGGCCGCCGCCAATCCGATCGGACCCGCCCCGATGACCACGACCGGAAGCGTCGCAAGCCGATCCGACACGGTGGCTCGCGGAGTGAGATCGAGCAGGGTCATGGCAGCCTCCCAGACTGAATATCGATGAACGTCGATGCTCAGTATGAGCGGCTCTATCGATATCTGTCAATATCGATTATTGTCGATGCATGATCGTGATGAGCGAGACCACCGACGCCTCTGCTGCCGGCGTCACCTGCTGTGCTCCTCTGGTGGGGGAACCGATCGATCAGCGTGAAGCCGAACAGCTGGCCGGGACCCTCAAGGCACTGGCCGACCCGGCCCGGCTGCGGCTGCTGTCGATCGTCGCATCCGCGGAAGGTCAGGAGGCGTGCGTCTGCGATCTCATCGAACCGGTCGGGCTGTCCCAGCCGACGGTGTCGCACCACCTGAAGGTCCTCACCGAAGCGGGGTTCCTCTCACGGTCCAAACGCGGGACGTGGGCGTACTACCGACTGCAGCCTGAGGCGCTCAGCGGTGTCGCGGCGTTTCTCACTGTCCGGCATTGACCGACCAAGGCGTCGAGCGCGACCTCGATCCCGACGCGGGCACGCGGCTGGCAGGCGATCACCCAGACCCCGATGCCATAATCCGGAGCATGCCCGAGCAGCAGACGCATGCCCGCCCGAGAGTCCTCGCGGTGTGGCTGATGCTCGCCGGTGTGATCGGCTGGTGGGCGGCCTTCTCTCTGACGCTCGAGAAGTTCGAGGCGCTGGCCGACCCTGACGCTGCGGCATCCTGCGATTTCAGCGTGCTGGTCCAGTGCTCAGCCAACCTCGACTCGTGGCAGGGCAGCGCGTTCGGATTCCCCAACCCGATCCTCGGTCTCACCGGGTGGATCGCCCCCATCGTGGTCGGCGCGGCGATCCTCGCCGGTGCGCGCTTCGCACGGTGGTTCTGGTGGTGCTTCTGGGCGGGGATCGCCTTCGCCTTCGGATTCGTCGTCTGGCTCATCGGCCAGAGCATCTACGACCTCGGAACGCTGTGCCCGTGGTGCATGGTGACGTGGGCGGTGACGATCCCCACCTTCTACGCCGTATCGCTCCACCTGCTGCGGTCGGGGCAGCTGCCCACGACGCCCGCGGTCCGACGGGGCGCCGACGCACTCCTGGCCTGGGTGCCGCTCGCGGCGATCCTCAGCTACGCGCTCATCCTGCTGCTCGCGCAGCTGCAGCTGGATGCCATCGACAACATCTGGCAGACGCTGTTCGGCTGACGCGATCGGGTCCGGCCGCCGGGCGGGACCGCACCCGCTCGCGGCTCAGCCGAACCAGATCTCGAGCTCGCGTGCTGCCGACTCCGGGCTGTCGGAGCCGTGGACGAGGTTCTGCTGGACTTTCAGCCCCCAGTCGCGTCCGTAGTCGCCGCGGATGGTCCCGGGTGCGGCCGTCGTCGGGTCGGTCGCTCCCGCCAGAGACCGGAATCCCTCGATGACCCGGTTGCCGGCGAGCCGGATCGCCACGGACGGCCCCGACATCATGAACTCCAGCAGCGGCTCGTAGAACGGCTTGCCCTCGTGCTCGGCGTAGTGCCGCTCCAGACGCTCGCGGTCCGGCTCCACCAGGCGGATGTCGACGAGAGCGTATCCCTTCGCCTCGATGCGGGCGAGGATCGCGCCGGTCAGTCCGCGGGCGACGCCGTCGGGCTTGACGAGGACGAGGGTCTCTTCGGTGGCCATGAAGTCTCCGTTCGCCGTTCAGGCTGGGTCGGGGGGCTGTGCCGCGCGCTGCGCGTTGCGCCGATCGAGCGCGGCCCCTTTGATCGTCGCATACGCGTACATGCCACCGAAAATGAGCGCGACGAGTCCGAGCGCCGGCAGCAGGAACGCGCCGAGAGCGACGACGGCCTGCAGCGCCCACCCCACGGCGATGCCCCACGGGTGACGGACGATCCGCGTGGTGAGGATCATCAGGACCGCGAGCGCGATGCCCGCGACGATCCCCCACCACGGCTCCAGCGGCTCCGGGAGGGCTCGAAGCCCGTAGATGGCGAGCCCACCGAGGAACACCACGACGGACTCGAAGCCCAGCACGATGCTCGCGAGCGACTCCGCGGCGCCCCGCTGCCGCCGGGGTCGCGGCGCGCGTTCGGCCGTCACCGTTCCCACCCGCTCTTCCAGTCCTCCTCGGCCGACAGCGCAAGCGCTTCGCCGGCGAGGACGATCGACCCGGCCACGACCACGGCGCGCCGATCGGATGCCGACGCCCACTCCCGCGCGGCATCCGCCGCCTCCGCGAGGTCGCGGTGCACCGAGACCGACAGTCCGCGGGCCTCGGCGAGATCGGCGATCGCATCGGCGTCGGCAGCGCGCTCGGAGTCGGGCGCCGTCGCGAACAGGTGGGCGGAGACCGTCGCGATCTCGTCGACGATGCCCGCGGCGTCCTTGTCGGACAGCACGCCGAGCACCACGCCCCACTCGTCGAAGTCGAAGGCGTCCCGGAGGGCCGCCACGAGAGCTCGGGCGCCGTGCGGGTTGTGGGCCGCATCGACGACCACGGTCGGGTTCGCCCCCACCAGCTGCAGACGGCCGGGCGACGTGGCCCTTCCAAGGCCCTCGGCGACGATGTCCGGCGCGATGGCCTGCGTGCCGCCGCCGACGAGCGATTCCACGGCGGCGATGGCGAGCGCGGCGTTGAAGCCCTGGTGGGCGCCGTACAGCGGCAGGTACTCCTCCTCGTACGTCGCCGCCAGACCTCGCACCGTGATCTGCTGCCCGCCCACCGCGAGACGCTGCTCCGCGAGGGCGAAGCCGTCGCCCTCGAACTGGATCGTGGCCGACCGCGCGGCGGCGGCTTCGCGCAGCACGGCCGCGGCGGCGGCATCCTGACGCGCCGACACCACCGCGGCGCCGTCCTTGATGATGCCCGACTTCACGCGCGCGATCTCGGCGATTGTGCCGCCGAGCCGATCGGCGTGATCCACATCGATGGGCGCGAAGACGGCGACATCGCCGTCGGCGGTGTTCGTCGAGTCCCACGACCCGCCCATCCCCACCTCGAGGACGAGCACGTCGATCGGGGCATCCGCGAACGCCACGAAGGCGAGCACCGTGAGCAGCTCGAAGAAGGTCAGCGGCGCGTCGCCCGCGGCCTCCAGCTCGGCGTCGACGATCTCCACGAACGGGGCGATCTCGTCCCACGCGTCGGCGACCGCCGCGTCGTCGATCGGCTCCCCGTCGACCATGATGCGCTCGGTGAATCGCTCCAGGTGGGGGCTTGTGAAGAGCCCGGTGCGCAGCCCGTGCGCCCGCACGAGGCTCTCGATGATGCGACTGGTCGAGGTCTTGCCGTTGGTCCCGGTGACGTGCACGACCCGGTACGTCTTCTGCGGATCGTCCAGCAGCTCCAGCACACGGCGGGTGCGCTCGACCCGCGGCTGCACCCAGCGCTCACCCTGGCGCTGCAGCAGCGCCCCGTAGACGGCATCGGCGCGTGCCCGGTCCCGGTCGCTCATGCGCTGACCTCCTGCCTGCTCACGGCGACGGTGAACGAGCCGCGGTTGGCGTAGGTTCCCGCGTCGACGACGGCCTCGTACTCGACCTCCGCGCCGACTCCGACACCGTCGGACGACACGAGGGTCTCGGTGCGCGAGCGCACCGCGGCGGCGAGCGCCAGCGTCTCCCCCGCCACGTCGGCGGTCTCGAACGCGGCGGCCACGGCGTGGGCGTCGGCGTCGTCCTCGAACTGCAGCAGCAGGCGGATGCGGTCGCTCACGTCGAAGCCCGCCGCCTTGCGTGTGTCCTGCACGGCACGGATGACATCGCGGGCGAGGCCCTCCGCTTCGAGCTCAGGGGTGGTCGTGGTGTCCAGCAGCACGAAGCCACCGTCGCCGAGCAGCGAGATCGCCGTCCCCGCGTCGGCGCCGCCTGCTTCCAGGGTGAGGTCGTACTCACCTTCCTGCAGCTCGATGCCGTCGACCACGACGACCCCGTCGCGCTCCTCCCACACGCCGGCCTTGGCGCCGGCGATGACGTGCTGGACCTGCTTGCCCAGCCGCGGGCCGGCCGCACGGGCGTTGACGGTGAGCCGCTTGCTGATGCCGTAGCGCGCGGCGACGTCCTCGCCCAGCTCGACCAGGTCGACCGTCTTGACGTTGAGCTCGTCGCGGAGGATGGCCTCGAACTGCGTGAGCGATGCCGCATCCGGCACCGCCACGGTGAGTCGCGGCAGCGGCAGGCGCACGCGCTTGCCCTCCCTCTTGCGCAGGGCGTTGGCGACGCTGGAGGCCTCGCGGACGGCGTCCATCGCGGCGCGGATGTCGTCGGCAGCGGGGAACGCATCGGCGTCCGGCCAATCCTGCAGGTGCACGCTGCGCCCGCCCGTCAGCCCCTGCCAGACCTTCTCCGCCACCAGCGGGATCAGCGGCGCCGCCACCCGGGTGAGGGTCTCCAGCACCGTGTAGAGCGTGTCGAACGCCTCACGGCTGGCCGGGTCCTCGGACACGCCCACCCAGAACCGGTCCCGTGAGCGGCGGATGTACCAGTTGGTCAGCGCCTCGGCGAAGTCGCGCAGCTTCGCTGCCGCCAGCGTCGAATCCAGCGCCTCCAGGTCCGCGGCGACATCGCGCACGAGGTCGCCGGTGAGAGCGAGGATGTAGCGGTCGAGCACATCCGTGGAGTCGGTGCGCCAGGATGCCTCGTACCCGGCGCCGTCCGGTCCGCCGGCGGCGTTGGCGTACGTGGCGAAGAAGTACCACGCGTTCCACAGCGGCAGCAGGAACTCCCGCACGCCCGCGCGGATGCCCTCCTCCGTCACCACGAGGTTGCCGCCGCGCAGCACGGAGCTCGCCATGAGGAACCAGCGCATGGCGTCCGAGCCGTCGCGGTCGAAGACCTCGCTGACGTCGGGGTAGTTCCGCAGCGACTTCGACATCTTCTGCCCGTCGCTGCCGAGGACGATGCCGTGGCACGACACGCCGGTGAATGCCGGTCGGTCGAACAGCGCGGTGGACAGGACGTGCATCACGTAGAACCAGCCGCGCGTTTGTCCGATGTACTCGACGATGAAGTCCGCCGGCGCGTGCTCGTCGAACCACTCCTGGTTCTCGAACGGGTAGTGCACCTGGGCGTACGGCATCGAGCCGGAGTCGAACCACACGTCGAACACGTCCTCGATGCGCCGCATCGTCGAGCGTCCGGTCGGGTCGTCGGGGTTGGGCCGCGTGAGGTCGTCGATGTAGGGACGGTGGAGATCCACCTCGCCGTGCTCGTTGCGCGGCAGCCGGCCGAAGTCGCGCTCGAGCTCGGCAAGGGAGCCGTAGACGTCGACGCGGGGGTGCTCGGGGTCGTCGCTCTTCCACACCGGGATGGGCGAGCCCCAGTAGCGGTTGCGGCTGACCGACCAGTCGCGCGCACCCTCGAGCCACTTGCCGAACTGACCGTGCTTGACGTTCTCGGGAACCCATGTGATCTGCTCGTTGTTCTCGAGCAGCCGGTCCTTGAGGTCGGTGACGCGGACGAACCAGCTCGACACCGCCCGGTAGATGAGCGGGTTCCGGCAGCGCCAGCAGTGGGGGTACGAGTGCTCGTAGCTGGCTTCGCGCAGCAGGCGCCCCGCCTGGCGGAGCAGGCGGATCAGGGGCCGGTTGGCCTCCATCCACAGCTGCCCCGCGACATCGGTCACCTGCGGCAGGAACCGTCCGCTGTCATCGAGGCTCATGATGAGCGGGATGCCGGCGGCCTCGGTGATCCGCTGGTCGTCCTCACCGAAGGCCGGGGCCTGATGGACGATGCCGGTGCCGTCCGCGGTGGTGACGTAGTCGTCGACGAGCAC
>JAPSKH010000007.1:44556-88696 GCA_031177765.1 Microbacterium sp.
CCCTTGTCGTGGAGCGTCTTGAACGCCCACAGCACCGACTCCATGTACGAGACGTTGAGCGTCTTGTAGCCGCGCTCGAAGTCGACCCACCGGGCCTGACGTGTGACGTAGTCCTCCCACTCGCGCGTGTACGCCAGTACCGACTCGCGGGCCTTGGCGTTGAACGCCGCGACGCCCATCGCCTCGATCTCGCTCTTCTCGGTGATGCCGAGCTGCTTCATCGCCTCCAGCTCCGCCGGAAGGCCGTGGGTGTCCCATCCGAACACCCGGTCCACCTTCTTGCCGCGCATCGTCTGGAACCGCGGGAAGAGGTCCTTGGCGTACCCGGTGAGGAGGTGGCCGTAGTGCGGGAGGCCGTTGGCGAACGGCGGGCCGTCGTAGAACACCCACTCCTGGGCGCCGTCGCGCTGCGCGATCGACGCGCGGAAGGTGTCGTCGGCCGCCCAGAACGCGAGCGTCTCGCGCTCGATGTCGGGGAAGCGAGGGCTGGGGACGACGGCGGCCGGCGGCGCGTCGGCGGCCGGCCCGACGCTTCCGCTCGCGGCTCCGCCGCTGCTCAGGGACCGTGATTCGGATCGCGGGTAGGTCATCATCTCTCGCAGTGCTCGCTCGTGTGCTGCCTGCCGGGACGACCCTCGCGGACCGCGGTACCACCCTGCGTTGACGGGATGCCTCGGGCGAGGCATCCGTCCCCTCTCACTGCGGCTGTGACGGGCCTGCCCCGCTCGGTTCTACTGGGGACCGGAGTCCTGTTCTTCCGAGAGCTCCCCGGTGATGGCCGGATCGATGCTGGTGCGTCGATTGTATCGCGGCGGCGCAATGGGAATTCCTGCACACGCCTCGGGGTTTCTGGACTCGTGCCAAGATTGACGTCCGTGAGCTCCGCATCCCCTGTCTCCGCCGACACCGCCTCCCCGACCCGCCGCGTCGCGTGGGCGTCGATGGTCGGCACCTCGCTGGAGTCGTTCGACTTCTACCTGTTCGCGTACTTCTCGGCGTTCTTCGTCGGACCGCTCTTCTTCGACCCGCTCGGCCAGGTCGGCGCCACCAGTGTGGCCTTCCTGACGATCGCGGTCGCCTTCGTGGTGCGTCCGATCGGCGCCCTCCTGTTCGGCTACATGGGCGACCGGCTGGGCCGACGGGCGACGCTGCTGTGGACGGTCGGCATCATGGGGGTTGCGACCGGACTCATCGGCCTGCTGCCCACCTACGCGCAGGCCGGGTGGCTGGGCGCCGTGCTGCTCATCGTGCTGCGCATCGCGCAGGGCCTGTCGCTGGGCGGCGAGTGGGGCGGCTCGATCCTCATCGCCACCGAGCACTCGGGGCCGGTGAAGCGGGCCTTCTACGCCGCGGTCCCTCAGCTCGGCTCCCCGGTGGGCTCGATCCTCTCGGCCGTCGTGTTCCTCGTCATGACACTGTCGCTGCCGGCCGAGGAGATGGTCGCGTGGGGCTGGCGCATCCCGTTCCTGCTGGCGCTGCCGCTGCTGGCGGTCTCGCTGTACCTGCGGCTGACGATCTCCGAGACCCCGGTGTTCGCCGGCGTCGTCGCCGAGGGCCGCCGCGACCGCATCCCGTTCGTGACGATGTTCGCCAAGCGCCCCGTCGCCATGGTGATCGCGATCGGCGCCGCGCTGCTCGGCATCGGGTCGTACTCGCTCATGAACACCTACACCGTCAACTACGGCGTCGAGCAGCTGAACTTCGACTACACCGAGCTGCTCGTCGCCACCACGATCGGCGGCCTCCTGCAGCTGGTCACGATCCCGCTGTTCGGCGCGTGGGCGAACCGCATCGGCTCGGCGCGCGTCGTCGCGTGGGGCGCGCTCGGAACACTCCTCATCACCTTCCCGATGTACGCCCTCCTGCAGTTCGCGACGTTCCCGATCCTCGTGGGGACGATGATCATCGGCGGCATCCTTCCCACCATGTCGTGGGCGGCACTGGGCGGCCTGATGAACGACCTGTTCCCCGACAACGTCCGCTACTCGGCCCTGTCGTTCGCCTACGCCCTCGCCGCGACCCTCAGCGGATTCGTCCCCTACCTGACCTTCGGGCTCGGTGCGGCGACGGACTTCGCATGGTGGCATCCGGGGATCATCCTCGCCGTCATGTCGGCCGTGACGCTCGTGGCGGCCTGGGTCGCCTCGCGCCGCCGGCCAGAGCCGGAGCTGGCCACCCAGCCGGAATCCGCCTCCATCGCCGTCTGAGCGAGCATCTCGCTCGCATCACGGCGTCACCGCCCCGTGAACCGGGCGACCGCTACGCCGCGCGGTGCAGGCCATGCGTGACGGCACGCCTGATGACGCCCTGCACCGCCGGCCCGTCGTGGACGACCTGCGCGTAGCCGACGTGGATCACGCTAGAAGGGCAGCAGCGGGTCGACGGCGATCGCCACGAACAGCAGCGTCAGATACGTGATGGAGGCGTGGAACACGCGCATCGGACGAGGCTCCGTGCCCCGGACCGCGCGGTTGTACAGGCGGTGGGACTCGTAGATGAACCAGCCGCCGAAGACCAGCGCCGAGACCGAGTACACCAGCCCCATGCCGGCCACCGGGATCAGCAGCAGCGAGCAGGCGATGGTGGCCCACGCGTACAGGATCACCTGCAGGCCGACCTGGGAACCGTCCCGGGTGGCGCCCAGCATCGGCACGTGCACCTCGTCGTACTGCTCGCGGTACTTCATCGACAGCGGCCAGTAGTGCGGCGGCGTCCACAGGAAGACCAGTGCGAACAGGATGACCGGCGGCCAGGCCAGCGACCCGGTCACGGCGGTCCAGCCGATCAGCACCGGGAAGCAGCCGGCGATGCCGCCCCACACGATGTTCTGCTCGGTGCGGCGCTTGAGGATCATCGTGTAGATCACGACATAGAAGAAGATCGCCGCCGCCGACAGCGTCGCCGCGAGCCAGTTCGTGGTGAGCCAGAGCCACACCGTCGAGAACACCGCGAGCGTCCACGCGAAGGTCAGCGCGCCGCGCGGCGACACCTCGCCGGTGACGAGGGGCCGGTTGACCGTGCGCTGCATGTGCGCGTCGATGTCGCGATCGAGGTACATGTTGAACGCCGCTGCAGATCCGGCGCTCGCGGTGCCGCCGATCACCGTGGCGAGAACCAGCCACAGGCTCGGGAACCCGCCCTGCGCGAGCAGCATGACCGGCACGGTGGTCACCAGCAGCAGTTCGAGCACGCGCGGCTTCATCAGCGCGATGTACGCCCTGACCGTGCGGCCGAATCCCTGGCGCGGGCGACGGGTCGGGTCGATGGTCGCGTCGGCCCCGGCCGTGCTCGTGATATCCATCGCCCCCGCAATCCGCTCGCAGAACTCCGGTCAAGTCTAGGACATCGGCTTCGACGGGCGATCCGTGGCCGCACCGGCGGCGACTGCAAGACGGCGTCATACAGGCCGGCGCATGACCCGGGCGGTATGCCGCTTCGCTATGCTGAAAGCACACGCGCGCCCGCCGCCGAATTCCCCCCTTCTCCATCCGGACAAGGGCCGCGGACGGCTTCTCTCACGGGGCGCGCACCCCTCGAGAAAGGCGGCCGGGTGTCGGAACTGCGTTGGGATGAGATCGATCGGCGCGCGGTGGATACCGCCCGCGTGCTGGCAGCGGATGCTGTGGAGAAGGTGGGCAACGGCCACCCCGGCACCGCGATGAGCCTGGCGCCGGCGGCGTACCTGCTCTACCAGCGGGTCATGCGGCACGACCCCGCCGACACGCACTGGGTGGGACGCGACCGCTTCATCCTGTCGGCGGGCCACTCCTCGCTGACGCAGTACGTGCAGCTGTACCTCGGCGGCTTCGGGCTGGAGCTCGACGACCTCAAGGCGCTGCGCACGTGGGGCTCGAAGACCCCGGGACACCCCGAGTACGGCCACACCGACGGCGTCGAGATCACGACCGGTCCGCTGGGACAGGGTCTGGCCTCGTCGGTCGGCTTCGCGTACGCCGCTCGCTACGAGCGCGGCCTGTTCGACCCGGATGCCGCGCCGGGGCAGTCGCCGTTCGACCACTACGTGTACGTCATCGCCAGCGACGGCGACCTGCAGGAGGGCGTGACCAGCGAGGCCTCCAGCCTCGCCGGCCACCAGCAGCTGGGCAACCTCATCGCGATCTACGACTCCAACCAGATCTCGATCGAGGACGACACCAACGTCGCCTTCACGGAGGACGTCGCCAAGCGCTACGAGGCGTACGGCTGGCACGTTCAGACCGTCGACTGGAAGAAGACGGGCGAGTACGTCGAGGACGTCGCCGAGCTGTACAACGCCATCGAGGCGGCCAAGGGCGAGACCGACAAGCCGTCGCTCATCGTCCTGCGCACGATCATCGGCTGGCCCTCGCCCGGCAAGCAGAACACCGGCAAGATCCACGGATCGGCGCTCGGCGCCGACGAGCTCGCCGCGACCAAGAAGGTCCTCGGCTTCGACCCCGAGCAGTCCTTCGTCGTGGCCGAGGACGTCATCGCCCACACCCGCGGCCTGCGGGAGCGCGCCGCCCAGGAGCGCGCCGCCTGGCAGGAGTCGTTCGACGCCTGGGCCGCCGCGAACCCCGAGCGCAAGGCCCTGTTCGACCGGCTGCAGGCCCGGGAACTCCCCGAGGACGTGGCATCCGCTCTGCCGAGCTTCGAGTCCGGCAAGGACGTGTCGACCCGCGCCGCCTCCGGCGTGGTCATCAACGCGCTCGCCGACAAGCTCCCGGAGCTGTGGGGCGGCTCTGCCGACCTCGCCGAGTCGAACCTCACCACGATCAAGGACGCGAAGTCGTTCATCCCCGACGAGTGGTCGACGCACGAGTGGTCGGGCGACCCCTACGGGCGCGTGCTGCACTTCGGCATCCGCGAGCACGCCATGGCGGCGATCGTCAACGGCATCGTGCTGCACGGGCCGACCCGCGCCTTCGGCGGCACGTTCCTCATCTTCAGCGACTACATGCGTCCCTCTGTGCGCCTGGCTGCGCTGATGAACGTGCCCAGCATCTTCGTGTGGACCCACGACTCGGTGGCCCTCGGCGAGGACGGGCCCACGCACCAGCCGATCGAGCAGCTCGCGGCGCTCCGCGCGATCCCGAACTTCACCGTCGTGCGCCCCGCCGACGCGAACGAGACCGCCGTGGCGTGGCTCGAGCTGCTGCGCCGTCACGCCGGCCCCGCCGGCATCGCGCTCACGCGACAGAACATCCCGGTGTTCGAGCGCGGCGACGGCGAGGCCTCGGGCGACGTGCTCGCGTCGGCCGACAACGTCGCCAAGGGCGCGTACGTGCTCGCGGAGGCCCCGAACGGCACGCCGGACGTCATCCTCATCGCCACGGGATCCGAGGTGCAGCTGGCTGTGGCCGCCCGCGAGACCCTGGCCGCCGAGGGCGTGAACGCCCGCGTCGTGTCGGCGCCGTCGCTGGAGTGGTTCGACGAGCAGGACGAGGCCTACCGCGAGTCGGTGCTCCCCGCCGGTGTGAAGGCGCGCGTGTCGGTCGAGGCGGGCTCGCCGCTGACCTGGCGCGGCATCGTGGGCGACTTCGGCCGCTCGGTCGCGATCGACCACTTCGGTGCGTCGGCGGACTACAAGACCCTCTTCCAGAAGTTCGGCATCACCGCCGAAGCAGTCGTGGAGGCGGCGCGCGAGACCATCGCCGCCGTGGCCGCGGCGCAGAGCAACAAGGAGTGAGCATGAGCACCCCCACCGAGAAGCTCGTCGCCGAGGGCGTGAGCATCTGGCTCGACGACCTGTCGCGCGAGCGCATCACGTCCGGCAACCTGACCGAGCTCATCAGCACCCGCAACGTCAGCGGCGTGACCACGAACCCGACGATCTTCCAGGGCGCCATCAGCGGCGGCGGTCATGCGTATGACGCGCAGATCACCGAGCTGGCGCGCTCGGGAGCCTCCGTCGACGACGCGATCTTCGCGGCGACGACCGACGACGTGCGTGACGCGGCGGACATCTTCCGCCCCGTCTACGACGCGACCGGCGGCGTCGACGGACGCGTGTCGATCGAGGTCTCCCCCGACCTCGCCCACGACACCGAGGGGACCGTCGCACAGGCAAAGCAGCTGTGGTCGACCGTCGCGCGTCCGAACGTGCACATCAAGATCCCGGCGACCAAGGCGGGGCTTCCGGCCATCACCGCGACGCTGGCCGAGGGCATCTCGGTCAACGTGACGCTCATCTTCAGCCTGCAGCGCTACGCCGAGGTCATCGAGGCGTTCCTGGCGGGGATCGAGCAGGCGAAGGCCAACGGCCACGACATCTCGCAGATCCACTCGGTCGCGTCGTTCTTCGTGTCCCGCGTGGACAGCGAGGTCGACAAGCGCCTCACCGCGATCGGCACCGACGAGGCGCTCGCCTTGAAGTCGCTCGCCGGCGTCGCGAACGCGCGTCTGGCGTACGAGCTGTTCGAGAAGGAGTTCGCAACCGACCGCGCGAAGGCGCTGACGGATGCCGGCGCTCACGTGCAGCGGCCGCTGTGGGCCTCCACAGGCGTCAAGGACCCGTCGCTCCCCGACACGCTGTACGTCACCGAGCTCGTCGCCAAGGGCACTGTGAACACGATGCCCGAGAAGACGCTCGAGGCGACCTTCGACCACGGGCAGATCGCCGGCGACACCATCTCGGGCACCTACGAGGCCGCCAAGAAGGTCTTCGCCGATCTCGCCGCCGTCGGCGTCGACTTCGACGACGTCACCCAGGTGCTCGAGGACGAGGGCGTCGCCAAGTTCATCGCCTCGTGGCACGACCTCCAGGGCACCGTCAAGGCGGCGCTGGAAGGTGCCGTCGAGGCCGCCCGGTGAGCTTCGACATCCACCTGAGCGGGCGCGTCAAGTCGGTCGTCGACGCGACGCTGCCCGCTCTGGCGGAGAGCCTCGTGGCGTCGGGCATCACGGCGGGCGACCCCTCGCTGTGGGGTCCGGCCGCCGAGGATGAGGCATCCCGCCGCTTGGGCTGGGTGCAGGCGGTCAGCGTGTCTCGTCCGCTCGTGCCGCAGATCGAGGCGCTGCGCCGGCAGCTGCAGGCGCGCGGCGTCACGCGCATCGTGCTCGCGGGCATGGGCGGGTCCTCGCTCGCGCCTGAGGTGATCACACAGACCGCCGGCGTGCCGCTGGTGATCCTCGACTCGACCGCGCCCGGTCAGGTTCTCGCCGCCATCGACGGCGATCCGCAGTCGGGCGACCTGCGCAGCACCGCGCTGGTGGTGTCGTCGAAGTCGGGATCCACCGTCGAGACCGATTCGGCCAAGCGTGCGTTCGAGGCGGCCTTCCGCGACCTGGGCATCGATCCCGCCGAGCGGATCGTCGTCGTCACCGACCCGGGGTCTCCCCTGGACGAGGCGGCGCGTGCGGATGGATACACCGTGTTCAACGCCGACCCGACGGTCGGCGGACGCTACTCCGCGCTGACGGCCTTCGGACTCGTCCCCGCCGGACTCGCCGGCGCCGACATCTCCGAGATCCTGGACGAGGCGGAGGCGACGCTGCTCGAGGTCGCCATCGACAGCCCCGACAACCCGGCCCTCGTCCTGGCGGCAGCCATCGCCGGCGGAGAGCCCCGGCGCGACAAGCTCGGTCTCGTCACCGACGGCACGCACATCGTCGGGCTCCCCGACTGGATCGAGCAGCTGATCGCCGAGTCGACCGGCAAGGAAGGCACGGGCATCCTGCCCGTGGTCCTGCTTCCGGTGTCGCCGGAAGTGGAGAACCGGCCCGAAGACCTGCAGATCGTCCGGTTCGTCGACGAGGCCAAGCAGTTCCACCTCTTCGAGCAGCACGAGGACGAGATCCTCGTGAGCGGATCGCTGGGCGCGCAGTTCGTCGTGTGGGAGTACGCCACGGCGATCGCAGGGCGGATGCTCGGCATCAATCCCTTCGACCAGCCCGATGTCGAGTCGGCCAAGACCGCCGCGCGCGGCCTGCTGGACGAGCGTCCCGCGCCTCGTCCGGCCGACTTCCACGCGGAGGGCGTCGAGGTGCGCGTCTCCGACCCGGAGCTCGCGGCATCCGGGACCGTCGCCGGTGTGATGGACGCCCTGTGGGCGCGGATCCCCGACGGCGGCTACGTCGCCATCCAGGCGTACGTCGACCGGCTCGAGCTTCCGCAGCTGGCGGGGCTGCGCGAACTGGTCGCCGCGGACTCGGGACGCCCCACGACGTTCGGCTGGGGACCGCGGTTCCTGCACTCCACCGGCCAGTACCACAAGGGCGGCCCCGCGAACGGCGTCTTCCTGCAGATCCTCGAGCGGACCGACGTCGACCTCGAGATCCCCGGCCGTCCCTTCACCTTCGGTGAACTGATCCAGGCGCAGGCCGCCGGCGACGCACACGTGCTCGCCGAAGGCCATGGCCGTCCGGTCGTCACCTTGACCCTCACCGATCCCCAGATCGAAGTGCTGTCGCTGTTCGAAGCGGCCCAGTAGGAGCACCCTCCCCCATGACTGTCGACATCTCGCGCGGCCGCAATCCGCTGCGCGACCCCGAAGACCGGCGCCTGAATCGCATCGCCGGCCCGAGCGCGCTGGTGATCTTCGGCGTGACGGGAGACCTCTCCCGCAAGAAGCTCATGCCCGCCGTGTACGACCTCGCCAACCGCGGTCTGCTGCCTCCGGGCTTCGCCCTGGTCGGCTTCGCCCGACGCGACTGGGAGGACCAGGACTTCGCCCGGATCGTCTACGACGCGGTCCGGCAGAACGCGCGGACCGAGTTCCGGGAGGAGACCTGGCAGCAGCTCGCCCAGGGGATCCGGTTCGTGTCCGGCGAGTTCGACGACCCCAAGGCCTTCCGGCGCCTCCGCGAGACCGTCGAGGCGCTCGACGTCGAGCGGGGCACGATGGGCAACCACGCGTACTACCTGTCCATCCCGCCCAAGGCCTTCGCGCTGGTGGCGGAGCAGCTGCGGGCCTCGGGCCTGGTCGACGAGACCGCCGACCAGCCGGACGGATGGCGGCGCGTTGTCATCGAGAAGCCGTTCGGTCACGACCTGGCGTCCGCGCGCGAGCTCAACGACGCGCTGCGATCGACCTTCCCGACCGACTCGATCTTCCGGATCGATCACTACCTCGGCAAGGAGACCGTTCAGAACATCCTGGCGCTGCGGTTCGCGAACGAGCTGTACGAGCCCATCTGGAACCGCAACTACGTCGACCACGTGCAGATCACCATGGCCGAGGACATCGGCGTGGGCGGGCGCGCCGGCTACTACGACGGCATCGGCGCAGCGCGCGACGTCATCCAGAACCACCTGCTGCAGCTGCTCGCGCTGACGGCGATGGAGGAGCCGATCTCGTTCGACGCCAAGGATCTGCGGGCCGAGAAGGAGAAGGTGCTCGCGGCGGTCACGCTGCCGGACGACCTCGCACGCTCGACGGCGCGCGGGCAGTACGCCGGCGGCTGGCAGGGCGGCGAGAAGGTGCCGGGCTTCCTCGAAGAGGAAGGCATGAACCCGCAGTCCACGACCGAGACGTACGCCGCCATCACGCTCGAGATCAACACGCGGCGCTGGGCGGGCGTGCCGTTCTACCTGCGGACCGGCAAGCGACTGGGACGACGCGTGACCGAGATCGCCGTGGTCTTCAAGCGCGCACCCGAGCTGCTGTTCTCCCGCAGCCAGACCTCCGGTCAGGGCCAGAACGCTCTGGTGATCCGGGTCCAGCCCGACGAGGGCGTCACCATCCGCTTCGGCTCGAAGGTGCCCGGCGCGGGCGCCCAGGTGCGTGACGTCACGATGGACTTCGGCTACGGCCACGCCTTCACCGAAGCCAGCCCCGAAGCCTACGAGCGCCTCATCCTCGATGTGCTCCTCGGCGACCCGCCTCTGTTCCCCCGGCACGAGGAGGTCGAGCTCTCCTGGAAGATCCTCGACCCGATCGAGCAGTTCTGGGAAGAGCAGGGCGGTCCCCTCGAACAGTATTCGCCCGGGTCGTGGGGCCCGGCATCCGCGGACGAGATGCTCGCCCGCGACGGACGTAGCTGGAGGCGGCCGTGATCGTCGATCTGCCCGACACCACCGTGAGCAAGATCTCCCGTGCGCTGGTGAATGTGCGCGAGGAGGGCGGCGCGGTCGCGCTCGGCCGCGTTCTCACGCTCGTCATCCTGACTCGCGAGGGTGCCGTCGAAGAGGTCATCGAGGCCGCCAACGACGCCTCGCGTGAGCATCCGATGCGCGTCATCGTGCTGATGATCGACGCGGACGAGGCCGACTCCCGCCTCGACGCGCAGATCCGCGTCGGCGGCGATGCCGGAGCCAGCGAGGTCATCACCCTGCGCGCGCTCGGCGAGACCGGCCTGTCGAACCTGGAGAGCCTCGTCACCGGCCTGCTGCTGCCCGACGCGCCGGTCGTGGTGTGGTGGCCCAACAGCACGCCCGAGAACATCTCGAAGACCTCGATCGGCAAGATCGCACAGCGCCGCATCACGGACGCGGCCACGAAGTCGGATCCGTCGGCGTTCGTGGCCGGGCTCGGCCCGCAGTACGCGCCCGGCGACACCGACCTGGCGTGGACGCGACTGACCCGCTGGCGCGAGCAGCTCGCCGCCATCCTGGATCAGCCTCCCTACGAGCCGGTGACGCAGGTGCGAGTGCGCGGTGCGGCGACGTCTCCGTCCACCGCTCTGCTCGCGGCCTGGCTGCGGCTGGCGCTCGACGTTCCGGTGGACTGGACCTACCTCGGCGAGGACGAGTGGCCGCACGGCATCAAGTCCGTCGCTCTGGTCCGCGAGAGCGGCGAGGTGCTCCTCGAGCGCCCGACGCCGGGCGTGGCCATCCTCACCCAGCCGGGGCAGCCCAGCCACGAGCTCGCGTTCCCGCGGCGCACCCTGCGCGAGTGCCTCGCCGAGGAGCTGCGGCGTCTGGATCCGGACGTCCTGTATGGTCGAGTGATCACGGAGGGTTGGGAGCTGCTCGACCCGCCGGCGACGAAGGAGACGCGGGGCGAATGAGCGAGTCGGGCAAGTGACGTGATGGCTCGAGCCGGTAGCGAGAAACGCGTCGTCATCAGCCCCGATCCCGAGTCGCTCGCCGACGCTGTCGCGACCCGCTTCGTCAACCGCGTCATCAAGCGGGTGGACGAGGGCAAGATCGCACACATCTCCCTGACGGGCGGGTCCATGGGAGCGACCGTGCTGGCTGCGGCTGCGCAGGATGAGCGCATCGACCGCATCGACTGGTCACGGGTGCACTTCTGGTGGAGTGACGAGCGGTTCCTGCCCGCGGCGGACGACGAGCGCAACGAGAAGCAGGCGCGCGCTGCGCTCCTGGACCGCCTGGATCTCCCGGCCGAGAACATCCATGCCATGGCCGCCAGCGACACGGGGCTCGACCTCGACGCCGCCGCGGCGGCGTACGCCGATGAGCTCGCCCGGTTCCCGGGCCCGGACGGGCCCTGGCCGTCGTTCGACGTGTGCTTCCTGGGCGTCGGTCCCGACGCGCACATCGCGTCGCTGTTCCCGGACCGCCCCGAGATCCAGGCGACCGACAGCGCCGTGCTGCCGGTGCGCAACTCCCCCAAGCCGCCGCCGGAGCGCATCACGATGACGCGGCCGGTCATCAACGGGTCCAAGCGGGTGTGGATGGTCATCGCCGGCACCGACAAGGCGTCCGCGCTCGGCCTGGCCCTCGCGGGGGCGAGCTACGCCAGCGTGCCGGCCGCGGGCGCCAAGGGTCGCAAGCGCACGATCTTCTTCGTCGACGAGGCCGCCGCGGCCCAGGTGCCGCCGGATCTCATCGACCAGGAGTACTGAACGGAAGAGAGCGGATGCCGATGGCATCCGCTCTCTCTTTCCGTCTGGATCGACGTCGGCCGTCAGTCCTGACCGCGACGCTCGCGCAGCTGGCGGAGGGCGTCGTCGAGGAGAGCCTCGGCCTCCTCCTCGGTGCGTCGCTCCTTCACGTAGGCCAGGTGCGTCTTGTACGGCTCGGTCTTCGCCACGGCGGGCGGGTTGTCCTTGTCGCGACCGGCGGGAAGTCCCGAGTGCGGGGAGTCGATGATGTCGGGGATCTCCTCGTCGGGGATGCCCGCGGCGAAGTACCGCACCGTCTCGTTGCCCAGGGCGTCCCAGTACGACACGGCGATGCGCTCGGCGTGGAAGCCGTGGTCCTGCTCGCCCATGGGTCCGGCACCGACGCGGGTGCCGCGGATCGCGTTTCCTCCGGTGGCCATCAGAGCGCCTGGAACTTCGTGATCAGTCCGAGCGCCACGATCGAGGCGAACCACGCCAGCGCCAGGATGACGGTGAACCGGTTGAGGTTGCGCTCCGCGAGGCCCGACGATCCCAGCGCGGATGTCATGCCGCCCCCGAACATGTCGGACAGGCCGCCGCCGCGCCCCTTGTGGAGCAGGATGAGAAGCGTCAGCAGGAGGCTCGTGATGCCCAGGAGCACCTGCAGAACGAATTCGAGGATCTGCACAGATCAACGCCTTTCAGCGAGCCGAAGCTCGGCACGCAGTGTCTCAGTATAGGTCAGACTCCGACGTGCTTCTGGTACCGGATGATCGCGGCGAACTCGTCCACGACGAGGCTCGCCCCTCCTACCAGGGCGCCGTCGACGTCGGGCTCCCGCATGAAGCTGGCGATGTTCGCCGCCTTCACCGAGCCGCCGTAGAGGATCCGGGTGCGGGCTGCCGCGTCCTCCCCGAGCTTGTCGCCGACGACCTCGCGAAGCTTCGCGCACACGTCCTGCGCCTGCTCGGGCGTCGCCGCCTGACCGGAGCCGATCGCCCACACCGGCTCATAGGCCACCACGATGTCGGCGCCGGGGTTGACGCCCTCCAGTGCCGCCGACAGCTGGCTCGCGGGGACGGCGCTGGCGCCGAACCGCTCGAGGTCCTCGCTGGTCTCGCCGACGCAGATGACCGGTACCAGACCGTGGCGCAGCGCCGCCTGAACCTTGGCGGCGACCACCTCGTCGGTCTCGGCGTGATACTGGCGACGCTCGGAGTGGCCGATGATGACGTAGCGCGCGTCCAGCTTCGACAGGAACGCGCCGGAGATCTCGCCGGTGTACGCCCCGGAGTCGTGCACCGACAGGTCCTGCGCGCCGAGCGCGAACGGGATCTTGTCGGCGTCGAGCAGCGTCTGCACGGTGCGCAGGTCGGTGAAGGGCGGGAAGACCGCGACCTCGACCGACCCGTCCTCGTGCTTGGCGTCTTTGAGGGTCCAGTGCAGCTTCTGCACGAACGCGACCGCCTGCAGGTGGTCCAGGTTCATCTTCCAGTTGCCCGCGATCAGCGGGGTGCGTGCGGTCACTGCCATCCGAGGACCTCCAGTCCGGGGAGCTTCTTGCCTTCGAGGAACTCCAGGCTCGCGCCGCCGCCCGTGGAGATGTGGCCGAAGTCGCCGTCGGCGAAGCCGAGCTGGCGCACGGCCGCGGCCGAGTCGCCGCCGCCGACGACCGACAGGCCGTCGACCTCGGTGAGGGCCTGCGCGACCGCCTTCGTGCCGGCCGCGAAGGCCGGCATCTCGAACACGCCCATGGGGCCGTTCCAGAACACCGTGCGCGATTCGCGGACATGCGAGGCGAACAGGGCGGCGGTCTCCGGACCGATGTCCAGCCCCAGACCCGAGGAGCCGAAGTCGGTGTCCTCGAGCGCCGTGGCGGGGGCGACCACGTGCTCGGCATCCGCGGAGAAGGAGGCCGCCACGACCGCGTCGACGGGGAGCACGAGCTCGACGCCGCGCTCCTGCGCAGCGGCGATGTATCCGCGCACAGTGTCGAGCTGGTCCTGCTCGAGCAGGCTCGAACCGACCTCGTTGCCCTGGGCCGCGAGGAAGGTGAACATCATCCCGCCGCCGACGAGGAGGCGGTCCACGCGCGGGAGGAGATGCTCGATGACGCCCAGCTTGTCGCTGACCTTGGAACCGCCGAGGACGACCGTGTACGGGCGCTCGGGGTTCTCGGTCAGACGGTCGAGGACCTCGACCTCCTTCTCGATGAGCGATCCCGCCGCGGACGGCAGCAGCTCGGCGAGCTCGTACACGGATGCCTGCTTGCGGTGCACGACGCCGAAGCCGTCGGAGACCATCACGTCACCGAGCGCGGCGAGCTGCTCGGCGAAGGCACGTCGAGTGGTGTCGTCCTTCGCCGTCTCGCCCGCGTTGAACCGGAGGTTCTCGACGACCGCGACATCGCCGTCTTCCAGCACGGCCACGGCCTCCTGCGCGGACTCCCCCACGGTGTCGCGGGCGAACGCGACGGGCTTGCCGAGCAGTTCCGACAGCCGCTGCGCCACGGGCGCGAGGCTGTATCTCGGGTCAGGGGCACCGTCGGGACGACCGAGGTGCGAGCAGACGATGACGCGGGCGCCCTGGTTGATGAGGGCGTTCAGCGTGGGGAGCGTGGCCCGGACACGGCCATCGTCCGTGATGACCTCGCCCTGGAGAGGGACGTTGAGGTCAGCACGGACGATGACACGCTTGCCGGCCAGCGAACCCAGCGAGTCGAGGGTGCGCAGAGCCATGGGGATCAGAGCTTCGAGGCGACGATCTCGGTGAGGTCGACGAGGCGGTTGGAGTAGCCCCACTCGTTGTCGTACCAGCCGACGACCTTGACCTGGTTGCCGATGACGCGGGTGAGACCGGCGTCGAAGATGCAGGAGTGGTCGTCGGTGACGATGTCGCTCGAGACGATCTCGTCCTCGGTGTACTTGAGGATGCCCTTGAGCGGGCCCTCCGCGGCGGCCTTGTAGGCGGCCTTGATCTCGTCGACCGAGACCTCGCGCTCGAGCTCGACCGTGAGGTCGGTCGCCGAGCCGGTAGGCACCGGCACGCGGAGCGCGAAGCCGTCGAGCTTGCCCTTGAGCTCGGGCAGGACGAGCCCGATCGCCTTGGCCGCACCGGTCGAGGTGGGGACGATGTTGAGGGCGGCGGCGCGCGCGCGACGCAGATCGCTGTGGGGGCCGTCCTGCAGGTTCTGGTCGGCGGTGTACGCGTGGACCGTCGTCATGAGGCCCTTGACGATGCCGAAGTTGTCGTTGAGCACCTTCGCCAGCGGAGCGAGGCAGTTCGTGGTGCACGACGCGTTGGAGATGATGTTGTGGTTGGCGGGGTCGTACGTCTCTTCGTTGGCGCCGATGACGAACGTGCCGTCCTCGCCGCTGGCCGGAGCCGAGATCAGGACCTTCTTGGCGCCACCGGCGATGTGCTTGCCGGCATCGGCGGCCTTGGTGAAGCGGCCGGTCGACTCGATGACGATGTCGACGCCCAGCTCGCCCCACGGAAGGTTCGCGGGATCGCGCTCCTCGAAGACCTTGATGGTCTTGCCGCCGACGGTGATGGAGTCCTCGGTGTACGAGACCTCCTCGTCGAGACGGCCGAGGATCGAGTCGTACTTGAGCAGGTGGGCGAGAGTCTTGTTGTCGGTGAGGTCGTTCACCGCCACGATGTCGAGGTCCGCACCCTGCGCGAGCGCCGCGCGGAGGTAGTTGCGTCCGATTCGGCCGAAGCCGTTGATGCCGATCTTGACAGCCACGGAGTTTCTCCTGAGATGTGTCGTGCGCGAGTGCGCGGTTTGGTGCGATTCAGATCCTGGACAACGGCGTCCCGGCGGGCGTCGCCCACCGGGACGCCGCGCCGTTTATGACAGTACCAGCAGGCCCGACGTCTTCTGTCGGGCGGCCTCGAAGCGCTCGGCGACGTTCTGCCAGTTGGCGATGTTCCAGACCGCCTTGACGTAGTCGGCCTTGACGTTGAGGTAGTCGAGGTAGAACGCGTGCTCCCACATGTCGAGCTGGAAGACGGGGACGGTTCCCATCGCGGTGTTCGCCTGCTGGTCGAACAGCTGCTGGATGATGAGCTGCTGACCGATCGGGTCCCAGCTGAGCACGGCCCAGCCCGATCCCTGGATGCCGGTCGCCGCGGCCGTGAAGTGGGCCTGGAACTTGTCGAAGCCGCCGAAGAACTCGTCGATCGCGGCGCGCAGCTCGCCCTCGGGCTCTCCGCCGCCGTCCGGCGAGAGGTTGGTCCAGAAGATGGAGTGGTTCACGTGACCGCCGAGGTTGAACGCCAGGTCCTTCTCGAGCTTGTTCACGTTGGCGAGGTTGCCGGTCTCGCGGGCCTCGGCCAGCTGCTCGAGGGCCGTGTTCGCACCGTTGACGTACGTCTGGTGGTGCTTGTCGTGATGAAGCTCCATGATCTTCGCGCTGATGTGAGGCTCGAGCGCGGCGTAGTCATAGGGGAGGTCGGGCAAGGTGTACTTCGCCATGTTCTCTTCTTCCTGTCGGCGCGCGCCGAGGCTCCTCGGCGCAGCGAGGGTGACGGGTTCATCCTACTGACGCCCAACGCGGACGGCAGGGGGTTGCTTCCCTCCATGACGTCGGTCGGGCGTCGGCGACCGGGCCCGAGCCCGGCGGTACGATCGCCGGATGACGCGACCGGCGGTGCAGCGATGGGCGGCCTTCTCCGACGATCCCGCGGGCGGCAACCCGGCGGGCGTCGTGCTGGACGCCGAGCGGCTGTCGCCGGCGGAGATGCAGCGGATCGCGGCGGAGGTCGGCTACGCCGAGACGGCGTTCGTGACCGGCTCCGGACGGTCCCGCGGCATCCGGTACTTCTCCCCCGTCGCCGAGGTGCCCTTCTGCGGTCATGCGACGGTCGCCTCCGCGGTGGCACTGGCCGGCACCGTGGGCGACGGCGCGTTCCTCTTCGCATCCCCGGTCGGCCCGATCGAGATCACCACGGAGTCGGACGGCAGGGGCCGGCACGCCTCCTTCACGAGCGTCGACCCGTGGGTGGCGCCCCTCGCTGAGCAGGAGCTCGAGGCGGTGCTGGCGCTCATCGGCTGCCGTCACGCCGATCTCGACCCCCGGCATCCGCCGCGCCTGGTGTACGCCGGCAACGCGCATCCGCTGATCGTGCTGAGCGAGGAGGATGCCTTCGACGCGTTCACGTTCGACCCGGCGCGCGCGCGAGCGCTGATGGATGCCTCGGGGTGGCCGGCGACGATCATCGTGCTCCTGCGACGCGGCGAGCTCGCATGGGAGGCGCGCAACATCTTCCCCGTGGGCACCGTCAGCGAGGACCCGGCGACCGGCGCGGCCGCGGCCGCCACCGGGGCCTACCTGCGCGAGACGGGCGCCGTGCGGGCTCCCGCGCACGTGCGCATCGCGCAGGGCCGCCACGTCGGGCGTCCAGGACTGCTGGAGGTCGACATCCCCGCGCGCGGCGGCATCACGGTCTCCGGCGCCGCCGTCCGGATCGACTGACCCGGTCAGTCCTCGAGACCGGCCGGCACGGCGGCGTCGGTGCCGGGCACGCCGTCCGCCTCGGCCTTCTTGTCGGCCATCGCCAGGAGGCGGCGGATGCGGCCGGCCACGGCATCCTTCGTCAGGGGCGGGTCGGCGTGGTGGCCGAGCTCATCCAGGCTCGCGTCCCGGTGCGCCAAGCGCAGCTCCCCGGCCTGACGCAGGTGCTCGGGCACCTCGTCGCCGAGGATCTCGAGCGCTCGCTCGACGCGTGCGCACGCGGCCACGGCCGCCTGTGCGGAGCGGCGCAGGTTGGCGTCGTCGAAGTTCACCAGTCGGTTGACGCCGGCGCGCACCTCGCGGCGCTGTCGCATCTGATCCCATTCGGCCGCGGCGCGGACCGCCCCCATGGCGGCGAGTGCGGCGCGGATGGCCTCGCCCTCGCGCACGACGACCCGGGGCACGCCCCGCACCTCACGGGCCTTCCCCGCGATGCCGAGCCGGTGCGCCGCCCCCACGAGCGCCATCGCCGCCTCCGAGGACGGGCAGGTGATCTCCAGAGCCGCCGAACGCCCGGGCTCGCTCAGCGTGCCGGCGGCGAGGAACGCCCCGCGCCACACGGCGGCGAGGTCGGCGCGCGAGCCGGTCGTCAGCTTGTTCGGCAGGCCGCGCACGGGCCGGCGGCGCTGGTCGAGGAGGCCGGTCTGGCGGGCGAGCGTCTCGCCGCCCTCGATGACCCGCACGGCATAGTGGCTCCCGTTGCGCGCGCCCGAGCCCTGCACGTGCACCAGCTCGGGGCGCACGCCGTAGAGCTCGACCAGGTCGCGCGCGGTGCGGCGCGCGAGGGTGTCGGAGTCCAGCTCCGCTTCGACGGCGACGCGGTTGGCGATGGAGTGCAGGCCGCCCGAGAACCGCAGCAACGAGGTGAGCTCGGCCACACGGGCCGTCGGGCGCGGATCGCGCACGGTGATCAGCTCGGCCTTGACGTCAGCGGTCAGCGACACGGGACTCCTTCGGGGTGGGGAACGACGGTCAAGCCTACTCGGCTCGTCACTCACGTCCGAGGTCGCGGTCCTTCACACGCACCGCGACGCCCGGCACCGTCCCCAGCCGCTCTGCGAGCTCACGAGCCATCACCACCGACCGGTGCTTGCCACCGGTGCACCCCACCGCGACGACGGAGTGGCGCTTGTTCTCGCGCTGATAGCCCTCCATCACGGGCCGCAGCGCCGCGGCGTATGCGTCGAGGAACTCGCGGGCGCCGTCCTGCGCCAGCACGAACTCGCGCACCTCGCCGTCCTCCCCCGTCAGCGCGCGCAGCGCGTCGTTCCAGAACGGGTTCGGAAGGAACCGGATGTCGGCGACGAGGTCGGCGTCAGGCGGCAGCCCGTACTTGAATCCGAAGCTCAGCACCGTGACGGTGTGCCGGGCGGCTCCCTCCTCGCGGAACAGATCCGTCACCTGCGTCGCCAGCTGGTGGATGTTGTACGACGACGTGTCGATGATGACGTCGGCGCTCTCCCGCACCGCCGCCAGGCGCTCCCGCTCGAGGGTGATGCCGTCGAGGATCGTGCCGTCGCCCTGCAGCGGATGCGGGCGCCGCACCGCCTCGAACCGGCGCACCAGCACCGGATCGGAGGCATCCAGGAAGATGAGACGGATCTGCCGGCGCTCACGCAGCGCCTGCAGCGCCTCGGGCAGGTCCGAGAACAGCTCGCCGCCGCGCACGTCGACGACCACGGCCACCCGCGGCAGCGATCCGGCTGCCAGCTCCGTCAGATCGAGCAGAGGCTTGAGCATCTGCGGCGGGAGGTTGTCGACGACGTACCAGCCGAGGTCCTCCAGCGCGTTGGCAGCCGTCGAGCGACCGGCACCCGACATGCCGGTCACGATCAGCATCTCCCCGGCGTCGCGGCGCGTCGCGTCGGTCATGACCACCCCCGTCTGGGTTCAGCCTACCCACCCGAGAGGTGCGCGTGGATCGATGCTGCCAGCTTCGGACCCACGCCCGGCAGCTCCTCGATCTCTTCCGGCGTCGCCCGCTTGAGCGCGGCCACCGAGCCGAAATGGCGCAGCAGCGCCTTGATGCGCGCCTCGCCGAGTCCCGGCACCTCCGCGAGCACGCTCTGGATGTCACGACGGCGGCGCCTGCGCTGATGCGTGATCGCGAACCGGTGGGCCTCGTCGCGCAGCCGCTGCAGCAGGTACAGCGCCTCCGAGGTCCGCGGCAGGATGACGGGGTAGTCCTCCCCCGGCAGCCACACCTCTTCCAGACGCTTCGCGATGCCGCACAGCGCGATCTCCTCGTGACCGGCGTCGCGCAGCGCCCGAGCCGCCGCCTCGACCTGCGGCTTGCCGCCGTCGACGACGAGCAGCTGCGGCCGGTACGCGAACCGGGGGCGACGCCGCTCGGCCACCACGGGGCCCTCGACGGCCTCATCGGCGGTCGGATCGGGTGCCGGCAGATCGTTCTCCTCGGGCCGGTCCAGGTACGCCAGACGACGCGACAGCACCTGGTAGAGCGAATCGGTGTCGTCGGTGGTCTCGGCGACGGAGAACGAGCGGTACTGGTCCTTGCGCGGCAGCCCGTCCTCGAAGACGACCATCGACGCGACGACGTTCGTGCCGCTCAGGTGCGACACGTCGAAGCACTCGATGCGCAGCGGCGCCTCAGCCAGCTCGAGGGCCTCCTGGAGGTCGGTCAGCGCCTGGGTGCGAGCGACGTAGTCGCTGGTGCGGCGCGTCTTGTGCAGCATCAGCGCCTGCTGCGCGTTCAGGGTCGCCGTCTTCATCAGCTCGGCCTTGCGTCCGCGCTGCGCGACCTGGATCGTGACGGACTTGCCACGACGCCCGCGCAGCCACTCCTCGAGGTCGGCAGCGTCATCGGGCATCGCGGGCACCAGCACCTGGCGCGGGATGTCGGCGCCCGAGGCGTTGCCGTACGTGCGCTGCAGCACCTGATCGACCAGGTCGCCCCCGGTGATGTCGAGCTCCTTCTCGATCGTGGTCGCCCGCACACCGCGCACGCGTCCGCCTCGGACGACGAAGTGCTGCACGGCGGCGGCCAGCTCGTCCTCGGCGATCCCGAACAGGTCGGCGTCGGTGTCGGGCGCGAGCACGAGCGCGCTCTTGTTGAGCACCGCGTCGATCGCCTGCAGCTTGTCGCGATACACCGCGGCGGCCTCGTAGTCCATCGCCGCGGATGCCTCGCGCATCCGTGCGGTCAGCGCCTTGGTGAACCTCTGGTCACCGCCGGCCATGAACGCCACGAAGTCCTCGACGATGGCGCGGTGCTCCTCGATCGACACCTTCATCGAGCACGGGCCGCCGCAGCGGCCGATCTGCCCGGGGAAGCAGGGCCTGCCGGTGGCCATCGCCTTCTTGTAGGAGGCATCGCTGCACGTGCGGATCGGGAAGACCCGGATCATCAGATCGATCGTGTCGTGCACCGCCCACACCTTGGGGTACGGCCCGAAGTAGCGCGCTCCCGGGATGCGGCGATTGCGGGTCACGAGCACCCGCGGCGCCTCGTCGGCGAGCGTGATCGCCATGAACGGGTAGGACTTGTCGTCGCGGTAGCGGACGTTGAACGGCGGATCGAACTCCTTGATCCACTGGTACTCCAACTGCAGCGAGTCCACGTCGGTGGCCACGACGGTCCACTCCACGGACGCCGCCGTCATCACCATGCGCCGCGTGCGCTCGTGCAGCGTGTGCAGCGGGGCGAAGTAGTTGGACAGCCGCGCGCGGAGGTTCTTCGCCTTGCCGACGTACAGCACCCGGCCGTCCGCGTCGCGGAACCGGTAGACGCCGGGGTTGGTGGGGATCTCGCCTGGCTTGGGCTTGTACGGGACGGTCGGCGCGGAGCGGGCCATCGCGCTCAGCCCGCCTTGCGGGCCTCGACCAGTCCCGCGGGCGCGCGAAGGCCCAGCACCTCGGCGAGGAACTCGCCGGTGTGGCTGCCCTCGGCTCGGGCCACCTGCTCCGGCGTGCCGGTCGCCACGACCTGACCCCCGCCGGACCCGCCCTCGGGACCGAGGTCGATGACCCAGTCGGAGGACTTGATCACATCGAGGTTGTGCTCGATGACGATGACGGTGTTGCCCTTGTCGACCAGACCGTTGAGCACCTCGAGAAGCTTGCGGACGTCTTCGAAGTGCAGGCCCGTGGTCGGCTCGTCGAGCACGTAGATCGATCGGCCGTTCGTCCGGCGCTGCAGCTCGGTCGCGAGCTTCACGCGCTGCGCCTCGCCGCCGGACAGGGTCGTCGCCGACTGTCCGAGGCGGACGTAGCCGAGACCCACGTCGACCAGCGTCTTGAGGTAGCGGTGGATCGCCTGGATCGGCTCGAAGAACTCGGCGGCCTCGGAGATCGGCATGTCGAGCACTTCGGCGATGTTCTTGCCCTTGTAGTGCACGGCGAGCGTGTCGCGGTTGTACCGCTTGCCGTGGCACACCTCGCAGTCGACGTACACGTCGGGAAGGAAGTTCATCTCGATCTTGATCGTGCCGTCGCCCGAGCACGCCTCGCAGCGGCCGCCCTTGACGTTGAAGCTGAACCGGCCCGGCTGGTAGCCGCGCACCTTCGCCTCGGGCGTCTCGCTGAACAGGGTCCGGATGCGATCGAAGACGCCGGTGTACGTCGCGGGATTGGAGCGGGGCGTGCGCCCGATGGGCGCCTGGTCCACGTGCACGACCTTGTCGAGGTTGTCCAGACCCGTCACGCGCGTGTGCTTGCCGGCGACGCGGCGCGCGCCGTTGAGCCGCGTGGCCAGCACCTGGTACAGGATGCCGTTGACCAGCGTCGACTTGCCCGACCCGCTCACGCCCGTGACAGACGTCAGGACACCGAGCGGGAAGTCGACCGTGACATTCTTCAGGTTGTTCTCGCGCGCGCCGACGACGGTGATCTGCCGGCTCTTGTCGATCTTGCGCCGCTTCTTGGGCGTGGCGATCTGACGCCGGCCGGACAGGTAGTCGCCCGTGATCGACGAGCGGTCGGCGACGAGCTCGCCGACCGGGCCGGAGTGCACCACCGCTCCCCCGTTGACGCCCGCTCCCGGACCGATGTCGACCACCCAGTCGGCGGCATGGATCGTCTCCTCGTCGTGCTCGACGACGATGAGCGTGTTGCCCAGGTCGCGCAGCGCCACGAGGGTCTCGATGAGCCGGCGGTTGTCGCGCTGGTGCAGCCCGATCGACGGCTCGTCGAGGACGTAGAGCACGCCGGTCAGACCCGAGCCGATCTGGGTCGCCAGGCGGATGCGCTGCGCCTCGCCGCCGGACAGGGTCGCCGCGGCGCGACTGAGGCTCAGGTAGTCCAGCCCCACGCGGATGAGGAAGTCCAGACGAAGCCGGATCTCGCGCAGCACCTGCGCGGCGATCATCGCCTCACGGTCGGTGAGCGTCAGGCGTGCGAAGAACTCGCGCGCCTCACCCAGGCTCAGATGCGAGGCTTCCGCGATCGAGTGACCGTGCACCTGCACCGCGAGCACCTCGGGCTTGAGACGGTCCCCGTTGCAGACGGGGCACGGCACCTCGCGGAGGTACTCCGCCCACCGCTGACGCTGGGTGTCGGACTCGGCCTGCGTGTACTGCCGCTCGATGTAGGGCACGACCCCTTCGAAGCCGGAGGAGTACCGCATCTCCCGGCCGTAGCGGTTCTTCCACTTCACGGTGACCTTGTAGTTCTCGCCGCGCAGCACCGCCTCGCGCACGGACGCCGGCAGCTTCTTCCACGGCGTGTCCAGGGAGAACCCGAGGTCGCTGGCGAGTCCCTCGAGCAGCCGCTCGTAGTACTGGAACAGTCCCTTGCCCTGCGTGGTCCACGGGATGAGGACCCCCTCGCGGATGGACAGCTCCTCGTCACCGAGCATGAGCTCGACGTCGACGGACATCCGTGTGCCCAGACCCGAGCACGCCGGGCACGCCCCGAACGGCGCGTTGAAGGAGAAGGTGCGCGGCTCGATCTCGGTCAGCTGCAGCGGGTGGCCGTTCGGGCATGCCAGCTTCTCGGAGAAGGACTGCCAAGCGGCATCCCCTTCTTCGTCCACGAAGTTGACCTGCACGATGCCTCCGGCCAGCGACAGCGCCGTCTCGACGGAATCGGTCACGCGGTCGAGGATGCCGGGGGCGGCGACCAGACGGTCCACCACCACCGCGATGTCGTGCTTGTAGCTCTTCTTCAGGGTCGGCGGCTCGGAAAGCTGGACCAGCTCGCCGTCGACGATCGCACGGGCGTAGCCCTTCGCGCCGAGCTCCTTGAAGAGGTCGACGAACTCGCCCTTCTTCTGCGTGACGACCGGGGCGACGATCTGGTAGCGGGTGCGCTCGGGCAGCTCCATCAGCTGATCGGCGATCTGCTGCACCGTCTGACGCTGGATCACGGCGCCGCACTCGGGACAGTGCGGCACCCCGATCCGGGCCCACAGCAGACGCATGTAGTCGTGGATCTCGGTGATCGTGCCGACCGTGGAGCGCGGGTTGCGGTTGGTCGACTTCTGGTCGATGGAGACGGCGGGGCTCAGGCCTTCGATGAAGTCGACGTCGGGCCTGTCGACCTGTCCGAGGAACTGACGGGCGTAGGCGCTGAGCGACTCGACGTAGCGGCGCTGCCCCTCGGCGAAGATGGTGTCGAACGCGAGGCTGGACTTGCCCGAGCCCGACAGGCCGGTGAAGACGACCAGCGAATCGCGCGGGATGTCGAGGTCGACGTTCTTCAGGTTGTGCACGCGAGCACCGCGGACGCTGAGCTTTCCGCTGGTGTTTCCGGGCATGGCGACAGGGACGATGGGCACCCGTCAAGTTTAGGCGGGGCCTCCGACACGGGCGCCGGAGACCCCGCCTTCACGGTTCGCTGTCAGGGGCGCGTGCTACCAGACGAGCACCGGAACCGTCGGGCTCGCCGAGGGCGCCACCGTGTCGCTGCCCCCGTACGCGGCCGAGAGCTGGTGGACGCCTTCGTCGAGCGTCGGCAGCTTCACCTTGACCACGCCGCGGTCCTTCGCGGTGAGGGTCGCGGTCGCGAGGACGGTATCGCCGTCCGAGATCGCCACCTCGCCGGTGACCGGCGTGCCGTTCTCGGCCATCACGATCGTGGTGAACTGCACCGCCGACCCGGCCTTGGCGAGCAACTTGTTCGGGATGCCGATCGTGACGCTCTGGGCGCGCCGGTCCTCGGCTGCGGCGACGCGCACGGGCACCGTCACGGTGGTGCCCGTCTGCGGTCCCGTGAGGACGAGCTCGACCGTCTCACCGGCCGGAACCGTCGCAGGCAGGTCGACCGCGATCGTCGCGGTGCCGTGATCGTCGTACACCGCCGCGCCGATCGTGTTGTCGACAGGGAAGGAGCCGAGGACCTCGTCGCCGAGCGAGACGACGACCTCGCTGTCGCGGACGTCGCCCGGCGCCGACATGGCCCACGACTTCACGTCGAACGCCACGGCCGATCCCGGTTCGTAGGCCTCCGGCGCGTCCGCAGGGAAGGTGACCTCCACGGCGCGCTGCGAGTAGTCGACCGCCAAGGGCGACCCTGCGGGCGCGAACGCCTCGAGGTAGTCGACCATCGCGGCGAGGTCGACCTTGCCGGTGTCGCGCTTGTCGGCGCCGTTGGCGAACTCCCGGAAGTTGTCGCCCCCGCCTGCGAGGAAGGAGTTCACCGTCACCGAGTACGTCGCGGCGGGGTCGATCGGCTCACCGTTCAGCCACATGCCGGTGACCGTCCCCTCGGGGGCCTGATACGTGAGCCCCTCCTCGTTGGCCGCCGTCGCCGGGTTGTCGCGCTGGACCTCGGTGACGACCTGCTGCGTGTAGGTGTATTCGAATCCCTGCGAGGCACCCAGGCGCAGGAACGGTCGAGAGGGCAGGGCGTTGTACGCGTCGCGCTGCCACTGCTGCTCGAGGATCGCCTCGATCTGCGCACCGGTCAGCTGCAGGTTCACGAGCGTGTTCGCGAACGGCTGGACCAGGGATGCCTGCTTGTAGGTGAGCGTGCGCGGATAGGACCCGTCGGCCGGCGGCGTGCCGACCATGTCCGCGCGCAGGCCACCCGGGTTCATGAAGGCGATCTGCGCGCCCCCCGACTCGGGGGCTTCGGTCGCCCACTGCTGCACCTCCGCGACGAGGTTGCCGAGCGTGGACTCGCCGCCCCGGTTCTCCGTCGTGCCGTCCGCGAGCTTGGCGCGGCTGAAGGCGCCGGCGATCTCGCCGAGCGGCTCGGCGCCGAGCACCTCCGCCTCCGCCACCGCCTCGGCGACGAGCGCGGCGACCTCCGCGTCGGGCTGAGCGGGGTACGGCGCGACCGGGATGATGCTCTGCGTCTTGGCCTGCACCTGGCCGGTGGCTCCGTCCACGGTGAACAGAAGCTGGTTCAGATTCGTCCCGTACTGGCCGGCGGAGACGACTGGACGAGTGGTGACCGCGCGGCCTTCGTCGATCCAGGCCTGGACCGGGTACTCGCAGTTGTACGCGAGGTGGGTGTGACCCGACACGATGGCGTCGACGTCGGCGGACACGCCGGAGACGATGTCGCCCCAGGTCGTGCCGGCCGCCGCAGCCGCCGCGCAGTCGGTGGTCGTGGCGCCCTCGTGGACGAGCATGACCACAACGTCAGCACCCTCGGCCACCAGTTCGGACGCTTCGGCGTTCACCGATTCCACGATCCCCTGGACGACGATGTCGGCGATCCCGTCGGGATTGACCAGCGCCTCCAGCTCCTCGGTGACGGCGCCGACGAATCCGACCTGGACGTCGCCGAACTCCTTGATCCACGTGGAGGGAACGGCGTCGTCACCGGTCGCGCGGACCTTGAGGTTGGCCGCGATGTACTGCCACTGCGCTCCGCCGTAGGGGTTGGCGACCGGGTCGTACGGCGCCATGACGCGATCGATGAGGTCGTCGTAGCCCTGATCCAGTTCGTGGTTGCCGACGGCCGACACCTCCAGCCCGGCGGCATTGAGCGCGTCGATGGTGGGCTTGTCGCTCTGGATGAAGGACTCGAAGGTCGAGGCGCCGATGAGGTCGCCCGCCGCGGCGAACACCGTGTTCGGGTTCGCAGCCCGCAGGGCGTCGACCGTTCCGGCGAGCTTGGCCGCCCCCGCTTCGGTCCCGTTCGCGGCGATGCGACCGTGGAAGTCGTTGGTGGCGAGGATCTGCACCTCGGTGGGGGCCGCGTGCGCGGGCGTCGCCGCGAGGGCGCTGGCAGCGAGGGCCGCGGCGGTGGCGACGGCGGACGCGGCGAGCCGGCGAGCGGCGCGGGGACGGTCGGGGTGGGACCTGGGTCGCATGGGGGTTCCTCTGGACGGACGGATGGGATGCCGCCGCGCTGGCGAGCGGGTTCACCGCTGTGGGCACGCCGTGCTCCCGAGCCTAGGAGTCGCGATGCGAGCCGACCAGGGGGATGAGAAAGACCTCATCGACGCACGGAGACGGCCGCTTCGGCCGCGGCGCTTCAGCGTCGACCGGCGAAGGGACTCAGCGCGTCCCGCAGCGCCAGCAGCGACTCGGCATCCGCGCCGACGCTCGCCATGACCTGCCGCGGAACGTCCAGCGCCTTCTCGCGGAGCTGCACACCCAGCGGAGTCAGCCCGACGTCCAGCGTCCGCTCGTCGCCGTTCCTGCGCGACCTGGTCACCAGTCCCTGCACCTGCAGGCGCTTGACCAGTGGCGACAGCGTCGCAGGCTCGAGGGCCAGTTCGTCGGCGAGCTGGCGCAGCGAGCGCGGCGCCTTCTCCCACAGCGCGAGCATCACCAGGTACTGCGGATGCGTCAGCCCGAGCGGCTCGAGGATCGGGCGGTAGATCGCCACGACGTTGCGGGCGGCGGTGACCAGCGCGAAGCAGACCTGATTGTCGAGCTTGAGCAGGTCATCGGGAGCGAGATCGGTGCCGGCCATGGATCGAGTCTATCGTGCGCTAATTCTTAGTACACTAAGTACATGCCCGACACCGACTCCTCCTCCGCCCGCCGACCGCTGCGCGAACGGGTCCGCGAAGCCGGCGGATGGTACGCGTGGATCAACCGCACCCTCATCAGAGCGGCCGGTCCGGCAGCCGTCGGTCCCTACGAGACGACACCCGCGCCGAGCGCGGCACAGCGCGCCGAACGCGCCTGCCCCCTGTGCGGGGCGCCGATCACGCAGCACACCTTCGACCGCTCGGGACCGAAGCCCCTCATGCACTGCCCGTGAGTGCCGGGCCGCCCAGGCGTGGCCGGGCCGCTCAGGCGTGGCCGGCCCGCTCCATGGCGCGAAGCTCCTTCTTGAGGTCCTGCACCTCGTCGCGGAGCCGCGCGGCGAGCTCGAACTTCAGCTCGCCCGCGGCGGCCAGCATCTGCTGACTGAGGTCGGCGATCGTCGCCTCGAGCTGCTCCGCCCCCTCGGCTCCGATCCCCTCGCGACGCAGCTGCGGGGTGGGCGACTTGCCCTTGCCCGACTTCACACGGGAGTCCTTGCGCGAGAGCATCCGGTCGGTGTCGGATGCCTCGCGCGCCAGCACCTCGGTGATGTCGGCGATGCGCTTGCGCAGCGGCTGCGGATCGATCCCGTGTTCCTTGTTGTACGCGATCTGCTTGTCGCGCCGGCGGTTGGTCTCCTCGATGGCGTTGCGCATCGAGTCCGTGATCGTGTCGGCGTACATGTGCACCTGACCCGAGACGTTTCGCGCGGCGCGCCCGATGGTCTGGATGAGCGAGGTTCCCGACCGGAGGAAGCCCTCCTTGTCGGCGTCGAGGATCGACACCAGCGACACCTCGGGAAGGTCGAGGCCCTCGCGGAGCAGGTTGATGCCCACGAGGACGTCGTAGACGCCCGCTCGCAGCTCGGTGAGCAGCTCGACGCGTCGGAGGGTGTCGACGTCGGAGTGCAGGTAGCGCACCCGGACCCCGTGCTCGCCGAGGAAGTCGGTGAGCTCCTCGGCCATCTTCTTCGTCAGGGTGGTGACCAGGACCCGCTCGTCCCGGTCGACGCGGATCCGGATCTCCTCCAGCAGGTCGTCGATCTGCCCCTTGGACGGCTTGACGATGATCTCGGGGTCGATCAGCCCGGTCGGCCGGATGATCTGCTCGACGACGCCGTCGGCGATGCCCATCTCGTAGCGTCCCGGCGTCGCGGACAGGTAGACCGTCTGCCCGACCCGCTGCTTGAACTCGTCCCAGCGCAGCGGCCGGTTGTCGAGGGCGCTGGGCAGACGGAAGCCGTGCTCGACCAGCGTGCGCTTGCGTGAGGCGTCCCCCTCGTACATCGCGCCGATCTGCGGCACGGTCACGTGCGACTCGTCGATGACCATGAGGAAGTCGTCGGGGAAGAAGTCCAGCAGCGTGTGCGGGGGCTCGCCGGGCATGCGGCCGTCGAGATGCCGCGAGTAGTTCTCGATGCCGCTGCAGAAACCCAGCTGCTGCAGCATCTCGAGGTCGAACGTCGTGCGCATGCGCAGCCGCTGGGCCTCGAGGAGCTTGTTCTGCGACTCCAGCTCCTTGAGCCGCTCCTCCAGCTCGTGCTCGATCGTGCCGATGGCGCGCTGCACGGTCTCGGTGCCGGCCACGTAGTGGGATGCCGGGAAGATCGGGACCGAGTCCATCCGCTGGACCACATCGCCGGTGAGCGGGTGCAGCATGTACAGCGCCTCGATCTCGTCGCCGAACATCTCGATGCGGATCGCGTACTCCTCGTACACCGGGATGATCTCGATCGTGTCGCCGCGCACGCGGAAGTTGCCGCGCGAGAAGTCCACGTCGTTGCGGTTGTACTGCATCGCGATGAACTTGCGGATCAGCGCGTCGCGGTCGTAGACCTCGCCGACCTGCAGCGCGACCATCGCCCGGAGGTACTCCTCGGGCGCACCGAGGCCGTAGATGCACGAGACGGTGCTGACCACGACGACGTCGCGGCGGCTCAGCAGCGAGTTCGTCGTCGAGTGACGCAGCCGCTCGACCTCGGCGTTGATCGAGGAGTCCTTCTCGATGAACGTATCGGTCTGCGGCACGTACGCCTCGGGCTGGTAGTAGTCGTAGTACGAGACGAAGTACTCGACGGCGTTGTGCGGCATGAGCTCGCGGAACTCGTTGGCCAGCTGCGCCGCCAGGGTCTTGTTGTGCGCCAGCACCAGTGTGGGGCGCTGCACGGCCTCGACGAGCCACGCCGTGGTGGCCGACTTTCCGGTTCCGGTGGCGCCGAGCAGCACGACGTCGGTCTCGCCGGCGTTGATGCGGGCTGCGAGTTCGGCGATGGCCTGCGGCTGATCCCCCGACGGCGCGTAGTCGCTGACGACCTCGAAGGGTCGCACGGATCGAGTGGTCTGCACTCCTCCAGCGTATGCGGGGCGTCGGACACGCGGGCCGGGTTCGCCCTGGGCGGAGCCGGACTCAGCCGCCGAAGCCGCCGCCGTCGAACCCGCCGAAGCCGCCGCCGTCGAAGCCGCCGAAGCCACCCGCGTCGAGCCCGCCGCCGTCGAGCCCGGCGCCGGCGTCGACGCCGCCGGAGCCGACTGCGCCGGGGTCGTAGGTCTCTCCGACCCACGCCGGCTCGCTCGCGATGGCGAGAGATCCAGCGCCGGCCGAGAAGTACGTCATGACCGCGGCCGACATCAGGAAGTTCTGGGCGACGATCACCGCCGCCCCGCTGCCGAGCACGAGCTGCCGCGGGTCCACCGCGTCCCGCGGGTCGTCGGCGGCCGTCGCGACGGAGGCGCCGGCGGATCCGACCAGACCTCCACGTGCCGCCCGGCGTTCCTCGGCGCGGCGCACCAGCCTGGCGATCACCGTCGGGTCATCGGATGCGGCATCCCGCTCCCGGTCGGACAGGAACGGTCGCAGCTGCTCGAACATCTCGCGGCGCCGCTCGGCCGGCAGGTCTTTGAACGCCGACGCGTGCGCGCTCTCGATGACGGGGGCCGGCAGCGTGTTGAGCAGATAGATGTACCGCCCCATGCGCTCCTCGTCGCTGAGGGCGTCGCGCCGCCTCCGGCGCCGCAATCGCGAGAGCAGGCCCATGGTGCACCTCCTGACGATGCCCACGCTACTCCGCGACGCCGCACCGGGCTAGGCGCGGGCGGCGACCCGGGCCGGCAGCGTGCGCCACAGCTCGTCGACCTGACTCAGCGTGTCGTCGATCGTGCCGGTCGTATCGATCACGACGTCGGCCAGGGCCAGACGCGCGGCGTCGTCGACCTGCGAAGCGATGCGGGCATCCGCCTCGGATCCGGTCATCCCCCGCAGCTCGACCAGCCGTCGCCTGCGCACGTCGGCCGGCGCGTGCGCCACCACGATGAGCTGCCACGGGTCCTCCGCCCGCGCCTCCACGAGCAGCGGCACGTCGTACACCACGACGGCATCCGGGTCCCGTGCGAACGCCTCCTCGAACCGCCGTGCCGACTCCGCCCGCACCGCGGGGTGCACGATCCGGTTCAGGCGTGAGACGGCCTCGTCGTTGCCGAACACCGCCGCCCCCAGCGCCGCCCGGTCCAGCGACCCGTCCGTGCGCAGCATCCGGTCGCCGAACTCGGTCGCGATGGCCCGGAGCACCGGCGACCCCGGCTGCTGCACCTCGCGCACCAGCTGATCGGCGTCCACCACGACGGCGCCGTGCTCCGCCAGCCGGCGGGCGATGGTCGACTTGCCCGACGCGATGCCGCCGGTGAGTGCGATGAGGGGCATGCATCGAGGATGCCACGCGCGGCGGTCGGCTCGGAGGACGACCCCGGCGAGGCTTGGGCGGTTCCTGAGGTCGATCTGAGGCTCGCCTGAGCACCCGCGGGTAGCGTCGTGGCACCCGAAGGAACGGAACAGCCAGCGGATCTGGGGAACGGTGGGCCATGGCCGGCGAACGAGCACTTGCGTCGCCGGTCGGCCGCCCGCCGAGCCGCACGCATCGTGCTCAGGCTCGGTGCGGGTCGTTCCGTCGTCGGCATGGCGGGGCGGCGGTCGTGGGGGCGACCGTCTCTTCGCGCCATGCATCGGGGTCGGGCGCGGGGTGGACCATGGGGAGGTCCGTCGCCCTGCGCGCGGCACCTCGTTCCGGCGGGGCGCGCGGCGCGGAAGACCGGGGGGCACCGCGCCGCCGCCTCACCGGGGCGACGCCGGTGCGAAGCCGGCCCGCGCCGATGCACAGGGGGGACCTCCGTCGATGACAGGCGGTCATCGGTTCCAGGCGGCGTTCTGGGATATCATGACCGACGTCGAGGAGCCGGCGGTCGACCTGTCGGCACCGGAAGGTGCAGGGGTGGAAGAATCTCGGGTCGCGGTCGTGATCGAGGACGAAGACGACATACGCTCGCTGCTGTCCGCGGTGCTCTCGCAGGCCGGGTTCGAGGTCCACGGCGCGGCCAACGGGGCGGATGGCCTGGAGCTCGTGCGGGATCACGAGCCGCTCGTGACGACCCTCGACGTCAACATGCCCGGCATGGACGGGTTCGAGACCGCCAAGCGCATCCGCTCGATCAGCTCGACGTACATCGTGATGCTGAGCGCCCGCACCGAGGAGATCGACGCGCTGCAGGGCCTGGAAGCCGGTGCGGACGACTACGTGGCCAAGCCGTTCCGGCCGCGCGAGCTCCGGGCGCGGATCGACGCGATGCTGCGTCGCCCGCGCCACCACCTGGCGTCGCCGGGTGCGTCGCAGGACACCGCCGACGGCGTGCTCGAGCACCGGGGGCTGCGGCTGGACCCGGGTACGCGCATCGTGACGGTCGACGGCGGGAACGTGGAGCTCACCCGCAGCGAGTTCGACATCCTCGCCGACCTGCTGACGGCGGGGCGTGTGGTGCGTGCCAAGACCGACCTCGCGCTGATGCTCCGCGGTGAGCAGTTCACGGGCGCGGAGTTCGTCAGCGACAGCGACGCCCGCGCGATCGAGGTGCACGTGGCCAACCTGCGGCGCAAGCTGGGCGAGTCGCCCTCGCAGCCGCGCTGGATCGAGACGGTGCGCGGCGTCGGCTACCGCCTCACCGCCTGAACACGCCCCGCGCCACCACCCCTACGCGTTGCCGGAGAGGACGGACGTCTCGACGGTGGCGGCGGCTCGGGTCGCCGTCTCCCGCGCGACGCGCAGCAGCTCCGCCGGCTCGTAGCCGACGTCGGAGCTGAGCGCGAAGCCGACGCCCACGACGGGGATCACTCCCCCGGCGACGGTTCCCAGGTGATCGAAGACACCGCGATACACCTCTGCGGCTTGGCGCCGGGCGTCCTGTGCCGCGGGAACGGCGAGCGCGATCGCCAGGCCCGCCGGCCCGTCCTCGGCGACGGCCGCGTTCGTCGGCGCGTGCCGACGGACGCCCAGACGCCATGCCTCCCTGACCGAGGCGGCGACCTCGCTGCCGAACGCGCTCGACATCTGATCGAGATCCTCGATGCGCACCGCCGTGAGAGCGACGAGCTCGCCGCGGGAGCGGGCACGCGCGCACAGGCCCGCCAACGCGTGCTCGAAGGAGCGGGCATCGAGGATGCCCTCGCTCTCCGTCGCCGCCTCGCCGGTGCGCACCTGCCCCCGTATCGGCGTGCGGGTGGCACGCAGCACCGATGTGACGACGACCGCGACGATGGTGAGCGTGACGGTGAGGAAGCTCGTGGTGACGGTGTCGAACCAGATCCGGAAGAGGGCGCTGTCCGGGCCCGAGACCACGAAGACGATCGTGCGGGCGATGTAGAACAGCGACTGGAAGCCGAGCACCGCGGCCAGCACCCAGGCGGTGCGTGAGCGGCGCAGCTCGCCGCGCAGACACTCGGCGGCGCCGGCAGCCGCGAAGACGATGAGCGCGCCGAACATCCACAGCGCCCCGGCCCAGTCCCCGCCCGTGGGACCGGCCACCGCGACGGAGATCCCGGCGGCGGCCACCGCGAAGCCGACCAGCAGCGACGCCCACGTCATCCGGCGGCCGTTGAAGCGGCGGCATCCGAGCCACATGCACCCCGTGCCGGCCACGAACGCCGCATTGCCGACGGCCACCGCCCACCACGCGCCGCCGGGACCGGCCCACACGGAGTAGGCCAGCGTCGTCAGCATGCCGGCGAGGAAACCCAGCGACCACACGCGCCCGGCGCCGTCATCGCGGCGCAGGAACGTCTCGAGGATGAACAGGATGCCACTGACGTTCACCACGAGCGCCGTGAACACCAGAACGCTGAACAGGTCCAAGCTCATGCTCCATCCCCCTCCGATGTGGCCGGAAGCTTCACGACGAACGTCGTGCCCACTCCCGGCGCACTGTGCAGGCCGATCTCGCCGCCGTGCGCACGCACGATGTCCCGCGAGATCGCCAGGCCCAGTCCGCTGCCGGCGCGGCGCTCGGCACCGGCCTTGTAGTACCGCTGGAACAGGCGCGACCGCTCGGCGTCGGAGATGCCGATGCCGGTGTCGCGTACCAGGATCCAGCTGTGGACACCGTCGGTGGTGGTGCCGAGGAAGACCGTCCCGCCGTCCTTGTTGTAGCTGATCGCGTTCGACACGAGGTTGTCGACCACCTGTCGCAGGCGCAGCGGATCGCCCCACACCGGCGCCGGCTCGAGGCCGGACGCGTCGATCGTGATGGCGCGGGCGGCGGCGCGGGCCGCCGCCGCTTCGGCCGCCGCGCGCGTGATCTCGTCCGCCTGCAGGGCCTGCGGCGCCAGCGACGCCTCCACCGAGGACGACGATGAGCTCGAGGCGGCGAGGATGTCGGCCACCAGCCGCAGCAGTCGCTCGGCGTTGCGTTCGGCGATGTCGAGGTTCGACCGCACGGATTCCGGCATGTCGGGATGCTCGATGGCCAGATCGAGGTAGCCGAGGATCGACGTCAGCGGGGTGCGCAGTTCGTGGGAGACGGAGGCCACCAGGTCGTCCCGCGCGCGCAGCGCGTTCAGTTCCGCCGTGACATCGCGTGAGATCACCACGGCGCCCGCGTCTTCGCCGTCCGGGTCGGTGAGCCGGCGCGCGGTGATGGTCAGAGCGCGGCGCGAGGCCGGTTCCGAGCCGAACCACACCACCTGACCGTCGAACGCCTCTCCCCGGCGTGCCCGCTCCAGCGGCAGCTCGTCCGCGGGCAGTCGTGTGACGCCGTCGTCACGGAACGCCGCCACGTCCCCATGGGCGTCGAGCGCCCGCTGCAGCCGGCCGTGGGCCTCGTTCGTGACCGCCACGCGGCCGTCCGCGCCGATGCGGACGACGCCGAAGTCCACCGCCTCGAGCACCTCGGTGACGACCTGCTCCTGGCGCCGGGTGCGTGCCAGCACGCTTCGCAGCAGGTGCGACTGCTTCGCCAGGAGCGTGCGCTGCGCGTCCGACCGCCGGGCGTTGAGGTGACTGGTCACCGCCACCGCGGACAGCACGAGCGGGATCAGCAGCTCTCGGTACGTCAGCTGCTCCGCGTTCAGGACCATCAGCGCGGCGCTGATGCCGGCGATGGCCGCGACGACGCCGGCGAGGCCGAGAGGACCGAATCCTCCCGCCAGCCACATGGTCGGGAAGATCCACAGCAGCCCGAGCACCGACTCCGGTGCGGCGAACTGCATGATCGCGATGGCGACGATGTCCAGGGCGGGCACCAGCGCCACCCACCCGTACGCCAGACGGTTCCACGGCACGATCAGCGTCGCCCCGGTGATCGCGAAGATGCACACGACCCCGAGGAAGAACAGCGCAGGGTCGCCCTCGAAGGGGCCGACCGCGACGAGGACGCCGAGGACGAAGATCACCGACGCCAGCAGCAGCTGGTTCAGCGTGGCGGTGCGGTCCCGCGTGCGATCGGCGATGGGAAGCGCCGCCCGCCTGGCGCGCCGGTGCGGATGCCGCACTCCGGTGGCCCCCGGCGAGTCGGTCGTCGCGGCTCCCATACCGTGACGGTAACGGAAGTCGTGCGTCGGGCGGCAGGTCTCCCGCCGACGCCGAGCGATGGACGACCGCGCTCAGAAGCCGAAGTCGCCGAACCCGCCCATGTCTCCGGCGGCGTCGGCGCCCCACCCCGCGTCGACGCCCGGGTCCGCCCCGCCGCCGGCGTCGGCCCCGGTTCCGGCATCCGCTCCGCCCTCGCCACCGGACTCGGAGCCGTCCTGGTGACCCTGGTCGGCGGCGAACGAGGGCGCCAGGAACGAGCTGACCAGCGCGGATCCGAGGACGTACCCGACGACTGTGCCGAGGATCGACGAACCCACCATGGAGCCGAAAGACGGCCCCTGGCGCTGCGGACCGAGCGTGCGTTCCATGAATCCGGGATTCATGTACTCCGCACGGGTCGCGGCACGCGCCAGCGTGCCGGGATCGCTCGTGCGCGGCTGCTCCGCAGACGGCAGTCCGGCGGAGATCTCCGCGAGAACCTGCTGACGCTGCGGCTCGGTCAGCCTCGAGAAGGCCTCGGCGTGGACCTGCTCGATCGTCTCAGGAGGGGCGGTGCGCAGCAGGTACCGGTACCGCTCAATCGCGATCTCGTCCGCGCTCCGAGGCGGCTGGTTCGTCGGCGCGCCGTCCGGCGTCCGCGCGTCCCGCCACGCCTGGTCGCTGCGCGGCGGCGGCGCCTGATGATCGCGGTCGTCGCCGCCGAAGAGTCGGTCCAGCAGTCCCATGGTGTCCTCCCTGATCCGGGTCTGTCACGCTAGGCCGACTGGCTTTGAATCGGCTGGGCGCGTCGTCGCCGACGTCGTCAGCCTCGGAGCGCGATCGCCTCGCTCACCCACCGCGCGTACAGCGACCAGGGATCGTCCACGCCCGCGGCGACGGAGGCGATGTGGCTGCGCAGCCGTTCGGACAGTCGGAACCACTCGGTCCGCTCGTAGCGCTCCTCGGCGAACTGCGCATGGCGGCGCCGCTCGACCGCGCGGTCGCCGCGCTCGAACGCCAGCAGATCCTCATGCCAGATCGCGGCCAGACGCTGCCGCGGGTTGGCGGTCGTGCCGATCTTCACCCGGTCGGCATAGCCGAGGTAGTAGACCACATCGACCCTCGGCCGAGGGAGCTCATCGTCGGGCACGTCGCCATGACGCCACTCGCAGACGGCGCACAGCCACCCCGACCGGTAGCGGACACCCAGACGCGACCCGCACAGCACGCACGGCGACGGCAGCACGTCCACGACCCCGTTCTCGGCATCGAACCACTCGGATGCCGCCGCCGCGTGCCGCTCGCACAGCGGCACCGGCGCGTGCGGCGGCACCTCGCCGCGGCATCCGTCGTCGGCCACCAGGCAGCGGGGAGAGGCAGGGGTCACGCGGCGACACTACGCCGGACCACCCCCACGCACGCGAAAAGGCCGCCACCTTCACGGTGACGGCCCTTTCGATGTGGATCAGCCGATCAGCGACCCGAGAGCTTCTCGCGCAGGGCGGCGAGAGCCTCGTCGTCCGCGAGCGTGCCCGAGGGGCCGCTCTCGGAGGAGTACGAGGACGCGCCGGTCTCGACCGGAGCGGCGGCCTCGGCCTCCTGGGCCTTGAGGACGGCGGCCTTGTGCGCCTCCCAGCGAGCGTGGGCGGCGGCGTACTCCTGCTCCCACTTCTCGCGCTGCTCGTCGAAGCCTTCCTTCCACTGGTTGGTCTCGGGGTCGAAGCCCTCGGGGTACTTGTACTCCCCGTTCTCGTCGTACTCCGTGACCATGCCGTAGAGGGCCGGGTCGAACTCGGTGCCGAAGGGGTCGACCGACTCGTTCGCCTGCTTGAGCGAGAGCGAGATGCGGCGACGCTCGAGGTCGATGTCGATGATCTTCACGAAGACCTCTTCACCGACCGACACGACCTGCTCGGCGAGCTCGACGTGCTTGCCCGAGAGCTCCGAGATGTGCACGAGGCCCTCGATGCCGTCCGCGACGCGCACGAACGCACCGAACGGGACGAGCTTGGTGACCTTGCCCGGCGCGACCTGGCCGATCGCGTGAGTGCGGGCGAAGACCTGCCACGGGTCCTCCTGCGTCGCCTTGAGCGACAGCGAGACGCGCTCGCGGTCCAGGTCGACCTCGAGGATCTCGACGGTGACCTCCTGGCCCACCTCGACGACCTCCGAGGCGTGCTCGATGTGCTTCCACGACAGCTCGGAGACGTGCACGAGGCCGTCCACGCCGCCGAGGTCGACGAACGCACCGAAGTTGACGATCGACGAGACCGTGCCCTTGCGGACCTGGCCCTTGTGCAGGTTGTTGAGGAACGTGGTGCGCGACTCGGACTGCGTCTGCTCGAGCAGGGCGCGGCGCGAGAGCACGACGTTGTTGCGGTTCTTGTCGAGCTCGAGGATCTTCGCCTCGATCTCCTGGCCGAGGTACGGCGTCAGGTCGCGCACGCGGCGCAGCTCGATCAGCGAGGCGGGGAGGAAGCCGCGGAGGCCGATGTCGACGATGAGGCCACCCTTGACGACCTCGATCACCTGGCCGGTGACCACGCCGTCGTTCTCCTTGATCTTCTCGACGTCGCCCCACGCGCGCTCGTACTGCGCGCGCTTCTTCGACAGGATGAGGCGGCCTTCCTTGTCCTCCTTCTGGAGAACGAGTGCCTCGACCTCGTCGCCGACCTTGACGACCTCGTTGGGGTCGACGTCGTGCTTGATGGAAAGCTCACGCGAGGGGATGACGCCCTCGGTCTTGTAACCGACGTCGAGGAGGACCTCGTCGCGGTCGATCTTCACCACGGTGCCCTCGATCAGGTCGCCGTCGTTGAAGAACTTCAGAGTCTTCTCGACCGCGGCCAGGAAGTCCTCGGCAGATCCGATGTCGTTGATCGCGACCTGCTTGGTGGCCGGGGCGGTCGTTGCGCTAGTCATGTAGTGGGTTGTCCTTGTTGGGTTTGGTGTCGGGCCCCGGCTGTCATCAGCCCGTCGCGCGTGCGCGAGCGGATGCCTCGAGCCGAAGGCGAAGCGGATTGTTTTCATGCGATGTCACCCGGCGTCGAAGCGATTCGACGCCCAGGCGTGGCGAGATGGCCACACGAGTGACACCCAAGGCTATCAGAACGCCCGGGCGCGCCGCGATGTTCCCGTGCGGGGCGACGCGGCCGGTTCCGGTGCGCGAGGATCGGCGCATGAGCATGTCCGCCGCGATCCGCTCGGTCAAGCGGCCGTCGATCCTGCAGGCCGCGAAGTCGGCGATCGCCACCATCGGGGCGTGGCTGCTGGCCGGCTGGCTCATACCGGGCCCCCCACCGGTGTTCGCCGCGATCGCGGCGCTGCTGGTGGTGCAGCCGAGCATCAACCAGTCCCTGACGAAGGGCGTCGAGCGGACCGTCGGTGTCGTGGTCGGGGTCGTGATCGCGTCGCTGCTGGGTGTGGCGCTGGGCAACGGCACCGGGGTCGTCCTCGTCGCCATCGCCGCGGCGTTCGTCCTCGTCTGGCTGCTGCGGATGACGCCGGGCACCGGCAACCAGGTGGTCATCAGCGCCATGCTGGTCCTGGCCCTCGGCACGGCGAGCGCCGGGTACGCGCTGGATCGGGTCATCGAGACGCTTCTGGGAGCCGCCGTCGGCGTCGTGGTGAATGTCGCCGTCGTCCCTCCGGTCGCGATCGAGCCGGCGCAGCGCGCGCTCCAGGCGGTGGGCAGCGAGCTGGCGACGTCGATGGAGCGCCTGGTCGAGGCATCCGGAACACCGCGCTCCGCGTCCGAGCTCGCCGACATGCTCGCCCGGGCGCGGGCTCTTCGGCCGCTCATCGGCGACGCCGAGGAGGCGATCCGCGCGGGCGAGGAATCGCTCACACTCAATCCGCGGGCGCGACGGCATCGCGATCGGCTGACGGAGTACCGTGCCACCCTGGACCGGTTCGGCCCGATCGCCACGCAGGTGATCGGCATGACACGGGCGTTCACGGACCGTTACGACGTCTCGCTCACGAAGGAGCCGACGATGGGCGCGATCGCGGAGCAGCTGGCCCGCGCTGCGCACGACGTCCGGCTGGTCACGGCGCGCGCGGGCACCGGCGACGCCGAGCCCTCGGCGAGCGAACCGCCGGCGCTCACGCGACCCCTCGCGGTCGCCATGCCGTCCTCCGATCACTGGGTGCTGATCGGCTCGCTGCTGGTCGACCTCGAACGCATCCACGCGGCGCTCGTCGAGCTCTCCGCCGACGAGGACCGCCCCCGTCCGAGCGCCACGGAGCGATGACGCCTCGACGGCTCGCGCCGACGGCGATCGACCCTGACACGATGGAGGCATGTGGATCGGATGGATCGAGTTCGACCTGCTTCTGGGCGACGTGCACTCGCTGAAGGAGAAGCGCAGCATCCTCCGGCCCCTCATCGCGGACCTGCGGCGGCGCACCGAGTCGGCGGCCGCCGAAGTGGGCGAGCACGACCTGCATCGCCGGGCCGAGGTCGGGGTGGCGGTCGTCGCGTCGGGCTCATCACATGTCCGCGACGTCCTCGACCGCGCCGAGAGGGTCGTGGCCGATCATCCCGAGGTCACTCTGCTGTCGACCCGGCGGGGACTCCACTCGAGCGAGGACTGAGCTCAGCCGGCGAGGGCGTGGCCGATCACGTCGTCGCCGCTGCCGAAGCGGATGGTGCGGCCCACCGTGGCGTCGTTGTCGACGACGGCCGCGATGACGGCGGCGACGTCCGCGCGAGGCACCGTACCGCTGCCGCTGGGCTCGAGCTCGATGCGACCCGTGGGCGGATCGAGGGTGAGGGTCCCTGGTGCGACGATCGTCCATGCGAGGTCCGACGCCATCAGATGCTCGTCCGCGGCCCACTTGGCGTCGGCGTAGGGGAAGAACGAGGAGTCGGGCGAAACCCCGTGATCGGCCCGCGACCCGAGCCACGACACCATGACGTAGCGTGCGACTCCGACACCGGCGGCCGCATCCATCGAACGGATGGCGGCATCCCGGTCCACGGCGTAGGTGCGGCGTGGATCGCCGCCGCCCGCCCCCGCCGACCACACGACGACGTCGTTGCCGCTGATGAGATTGCGCAGCTGGTCCAGGTCGTACGTCTCGATGTCGGCGACGACGGGAGTGGCCCCGGTTGCGACGACGTCGGCCTCGTGGTCCTGGTTGCGGATGACGGCGGTGACGGTGTCGCCACGGGCAGCCAGGAGCTGCTCGAGCAGCAGCGCCACCTTGCCGTGTCCGCCGAAGACGATGATGCGTGCCACGTCGGCTCCTTTCGCGGGTTCTCCACGGTACGCGGAATCGAAGAGTGCCGGGTGGGTCGAGGAAAGGTCAACCTGCTTGGCCGCGCCGGTGCGATCCTGGTACGGTCCGGTGGCGAAGACGCTCTGGTGAAGGGACGATGACGTGACGGCACCGCAGAACCCCGCCCGGCGCGCGACGGGCGACCGGCCACGCGAGCAGTGGACGGGCCAGATCGGTTTCATCCTCTCCGCGATCGGCTCCGCGGTGGGCCTCGGCAACATCTGGCGCTTCCCCGGCGTCGCCTACGAGAACGGCGGAGGGGCCTTCCTCATCCCGTATCTCGTGGCGCTGCTGACGGCAGGCATCCCCATCCTGTTCCTCGACTACGCGCTGGGCCACCGCTTCCGCGGCGCCGCGCCGACCGCGTTCCGCCGCGTCGGCCGGGCGCTCGGGCGATGGACGGAGTCGCTCGGGTGGTTCCAGGTCGCGATCGCGTTCGTGATCGGCCTCTACTACACGGCCGTCATCGCATGGGCGCTGAGCTACTTCGTGTTCTCGTTCGACCTGCGCTGGGGTGACGACCCGGCGGCGTTCCTCATCGGCGAGTACCTGCAGACCGGCGATCCCGGCATCAGCTTCGAGTTCGTCCCCGGCGTGCTGATCCCGCTCGCGCTCGTGTGGATCGCGACCATCGCGGTGCTCGCGGCGGGCGTCGCCAAGGGACTGCAGCGCGTGAACGTCATCTTCCTGCCGCTCCTGGTGATCGCGTTCGCGATCCTGGTGGTGCGGGCCCTGTTCCTCGACGGCGCGGCGGCCGGCCTCGACGCGCTGTTCACGCCCAACTGGGCGGCGCTGGCGGATCCGAACGTGTGGATCGCCGCGTACAGTCAGATCTTCTTCTCGCTGTCGATCGCCTTCGGCATCATGATCACGTACGCCTCGTACCGCAGGCGCCGCGCCAACCTCACGGCGCCCGGGCTCGTCGTCGCCTTCGCGAACTCGTCGTTCGAGATCCTCGCAGGCATCGGCGTGTTCGCCACGCTGGGGTTCTTCGCCTTCCAGCAGGGCATCGAGGTGTCGGAGCTCGAGGGTCTCACCGGCGTCGGGCTGTCGTTCATCACCTTCCCGGCGATCGTCTCGCAGATGCCCGGCGGACCGCTGTTCGGATGCCTCTTCTTCGGATCGCTGGCACTCGCGGGCTTCACGTCGCTGATCTCGGTGTTGCAGGTCGTGTCCGCGGCGGTGCAGGAGAAGCTCGCGGTGTCGCGGCGGACCGCGGCGCTGAGCGTGGGGATCATCTCCGCAGTCCTGTCCATCCTGCTGTTCTCCACCACGACGGGCCTGCTCGCCCTCGACGTCACCGATCAGTGGGCCAACAACATCGGCATCGTGGCATCCGCCGTGGTCACGACGATCCTCGTGATCTGGGTGCTGCGTCGCGGTCCCGAGCTGCGGGCCCACCTCAACGCGGTGTCCACCTTCAAGGTGGGAGGCATCTGGATCGCGCTGGTGGGGGTGCTGTCGCCCATCGTGCTGGGTTACATGCTGATCCAGCGCATCGTGACGCTCATCGTCGACGGCTACGCCGACATGCCGGGCTGGTACCTGCTCCTGTTCGGATGGGGCACGATCGCGGTCATCCTGGTGATCACGGTCGTCATGACGGTCCTGCCCTGGCGCGAGTCGCCGGATCGCTTCACACCATGGCCGGAGTACCGGGCGCCCGACCGAACGCCCACCCAAGGTGAGAGAGGAGCGTCGTCATGACACCGCTCGCCATCACGTTCCTCATCCTGGCGATCGTCATCGTGTGGGGCGGCCTCGTGGCCAGCGCCGTCTTCCTGCGGCGGCACCCCGAGGTCGCCGACTACCCGGGCGGCGGCGTCGACGACCACCGTGAGGACGTCGCTCCGCTCGAGCGCGACACCTGAAGCCGGTAAGGCGGGCGTTCCGTCAGTTGAGGTTCCGGGTGCTGCCGGGGATCGCGCCGTCGCGATAGAGCTCGGCTGCCACATCCTGCAGCGCGGTGAGCGCCACCCGCTGCGTGGCCGGTCCATACGAGATGCGGGCGACGCCGAGCGACTCGTACTCGGACGCGGTGAGCGCGCCCGGCAGCCCGATGACGCTGATCCTGCGCTCGCCGATGCCTTCGACCAGCCGTCGTGTGGTGTCGGCGTCCAGGATGCCGGGAACGAAGACGAGGTCGGCGCCCGCGTCGAGATAGGCGCGACCCCGCTCGATGGCGTCGGCGACGGATGCCTCGACCGGGCGGTCGCCGGCTCGCAGGAAGGCATCCGTGCGGGCGTTGAGGACGAACGGCACGCCCTCCGCTTCTCCGGCGGCCACAACGGCCTCGACGACGGCGACCGCTTCATCGAGGGGCCGAAGCCGGTCCTCGATGTTCCCGCCGATCGCGCCCTTCGCGATCGCGCGGCGGACGGTGTCGCCGGCGTCGCCGAATCCGGCGTCCAGATCCGCCGTGACCGGCAGGTCGCCCACCGCCTCGACGATGCGCCCCACCATGTCGAGCATGAGATCCCGCGGAATCTTCTCGCCATCGGCGTATCCGAACGTCGCCGCGATCGAATGACCGGCAGTGGCGATGGCGCGGGTTTCGGGCAGCGCAGCCACTGTCGTCGCCGAGACGACGTCCCACACGTTCACCACCCGCAGGATCTCGGGCGCGGCGTGCAGCTGCGCGAGCGTCTGAGCCTTGGCCACCTGGTTCGTCATGGATCCACGCTAGCGGGACCGACGGCGACGCCTGCCCCGCGACGCTCAGCCGATGCGGCCGTCGAGATACCACCAGCGCCCGCTCTGGCGGACGAACCGGCTCCGTTCGTGCAGCACGCCGTCACGCTTGCCCTCGCGCCAATGCGCCTGGAACTCCACGACGCCGCGGGTGTCGTCCTCGCCGCCGGCATCCGTCGCCACGATGTGCAGTCCCGTCCACCGCTGCGCGGGGTCGAGCTCGATCGCCGCGGGGCGGGTGCCGGGATGCCACGTCTCGCGCAGATGCCGTTCGTCCCCCACCACGAACGCGGTGTAGCGCGACCGCATCAGCCGCTCGGCCGTGGGGGCGCTCGCTCCGCGCAGCAGGGGCTCACAGCAGGCCCCGAAGCGATCGCCGCTGCCGCAGGCGCAGGGGTCGCCTGCGCGCAGCACAGGGAACCGCCCTCGCGGGCGAGATGCGGCCGCTCCGAAGGACACGTCAGCCTCCCGCTCTCTCGGCGCATGCGACGCACCTCGTCGCGAACGGCCGGACACGGAGTCGCTCGACGGGGATGCTGCGACCGCAGTCGGCGCAGATCCCGTAGGTTCCGGCCTCCCAACGGCGCAGCGCGTCGTCGATCTCGCCCAGCTCGCGACGAGCGGCGTCGGCCACACCGGCGGCGTGCGCCCACTCGCCCGAAAGGGTCGCACCCTCGGGATCGTGCTCGTCGTCGGCGACGTCGACCGCCCGGTCCTGTCGAAGCCGTGCCATGGCCGCGTCGATGCCTTCCAGTCGTGCGCGGGCCGCGTCGGCCAGATCGTCCAGCAGCGCGCGCAGCTCGGGACGAGGAACGGAGGACGTCATCCTCCGAGGCTACGTCCGGTTGGCCGACGGGCGCCGCCCGGCTGACGTGGACAGCATTCGCAGTGTGGGCACCGCAATCTCACAGGTGGCGGTGGGATCCTGAAGGCATCGCGGCAAGCGGCCCCCACCGAACCCCGCGATCCCCCCGCCACGGCATCGAGTCGGACGGGACTGCTCTCGTGCCGTTTCCCCCGGCGACACGAGGGGCGGTCTCATCGAACCGCCCAGAGCCGGCGATCACGGCCCCCGCGCGATCGCCGGCTTCTTCTGTCTCATCCGGGTTGTGGATAACTCTCCGCGGTCACCCAGCCCGCCGGTAGCGTGGGGCCGTGGGACTGCGGAGGGTGTCGGCGCTCGTGGCGGCCGGGCTCGTCCTCGGAGCGCTGACCGGATGCAC
>JAPSKH010000028.1 GCA_031177765.1 Microbacterium sp.
GCCGTCAGCCGTCGATGACGGCTACCAGCTCGTCGAGGAATCCGCCGAAGTCCGACGATCGGCGGACGATCCGCTGCACGCTGTCACGCTCGGAGAACACCTCGACGAACTGCTCGAACACCGTCTGGAACGCCTCACGGTCGCTCTCCGAGAACGCCACGAGCGCCACGACCTGCACCCGCCCCTCGCCCCAGGGCATGGACGGATCGGCGATGCCGATGGCGATGGCGGTCCGGGATGCCGTCATGCCGATCGCGTGCGGCACGGCGAGCGCGTCGGTGAAGGCGGTGGAGGACAGGCGCTCGCGCTGAATCGCGCGCTCGACGTAGTCGTCGTCGATCACGCCGGTTCCGACGAGCCGGGCTCCGAGCGAACGGATCACACCCTCCTCGCCGAGCGCCGGATCCAGGCCGCGGACGAACGCGGAGGGCTCGAAGTACCGCTCCAGCTCCCGGCGCAGGCGCGCGAGGCGCCGGGAGCGCCGGATCCGGCCGGCGGCCGTCTGCACGCGTTCGACGTCCGCACCGGTCAGGAAGGGCTGGATGCGCACGATGCGGTCGCCGACGACCGGAGGCTCGATGGTCGTGAGCACCAGATCCGTGTCGATCGAACGCCAGTCCGGATCGACGCGCGTCTCGACCCCGACCACCTCGATCGCCTGTCCGAGCGACCGGTCGACGCTCGAGCGCAGCAGCTCATGCAGCTCGTAGTATCCGGGGCAGACGATCGTGGCGGTGAGCAGCTGGTCCGCGCGCCGGCTTCGCTCCAGCCGGCCGCCGACGTGCATCGCGATGTACGCGATCTCGTCGTCCAGGAGCGGGATGCCGAGCCGCTCATGCAGCCCGTTGGCGATGAAGACCGCCACCTCGAAGATCATCGGGTAGGTCGACTTGAGCGAGCGGGTCAGCGGGTTGCGGGACCACGCCTGCTCCCTTGCGCGCTGACGCAGGTTCTGCACGTGCAGCGCGAGGCGCAGCAGGAAGTCCTCGTGCACGATGTCGACGAGGAACTCGGCGGCGGCCTGCTCGACGACGGACCGGACCGCCGACTCCACCTCGGGATCGATCTGCGCCCGCGTCTGCTCGCGCGCTCCGGCGATCGCCGCCCCGGGCGCGACCACGCGCGTCAGCACGAGCATCGCGAGGTGGCGCACATCTCCGCTTCCGAGGCGGACGCCGAGGTGACGCTCGGCCAGCTCGGCGATGACCGCCTCGATCTCGGACTGCTCCGGCCGCGCGCCGGCGTCGACCGCGTCGCCTGCTTCGAGCGGACGGTCGCGTGCCACCCGGTCGGCGGCGATCGCGATGTGCATCACGACGTCGCCGATGCCGAACTCGTTGACGAACCACCCCAGCGCGCCCAGCCGCGCGACGAGGTCCGTCTTGAAGGGGCCGAACGCACGAGCCCCCACCGATCCCTCCCCGAGGGTTCGTCGCAGCGCCACCAGGTCGAAGGAGCCGGCGTCCATCTCGTCGTGCGCCAGACGGCTGAGCAGTCGCCGCTGAGCGGCCTCCGTGCCCCGCAGCCGCGCGCGCGATGCCGAGCGCTCGAGGGTGAGATCCGTTCCGCCGAGCAGGCCGCGCACGCGAGCGAGGTCACCCTCGAGCGTCGCCGATGAGACGTGGAGCGCGTCGGCCGTGTCGAACACGTCGATGCCGTCGGCATTGTCCAGGAGCGCGCGCACGAGGGTGTGCAGCCGGTCCCGTGGCGTGCCCGTCTCCCCTTCGGCCCGCAGGGCCTGTGCCGCATCCGGACCGGCGCGGTAACCGTGCGATCCGGACTCGACGGCGACACCCGGCGCCACGCGCGCGTTCAGGGCCGTCACATAGGACCGGACGCTGCGCGGGGTCACCCCCAGCGCGTCGGCGAGCGTGGCGGCCGTCGCCCATTCCCCTTCGCGCACGAGCAGGCCCAGCAGCCGGTCCTGACGTGCTCGGGTCACCGTGACAGTCAACCACGCCGACTTCCACGCGGCTCCGGCACGTGGCATCCGGTGGGCGTGGATTTTCCGCCCCTGCGGAAGAAGGACTGGTTGTCGGCTCCCAGCCGCTTCACAAGAATGACTTCGGAGGAGGCGGATCGATGAGGATCCTGGTGGTCTGCGGAGCGGGTGCCTCGAGCACCTTCGTCGCACAGCGCGTGCGTCACGCCGCTCACGACCGGGGTCTGTCGTACACCGCCTTCGCCGGCACCGAGCAGTCGCTCCCGATCGACCTCGATGCCGCCGACGTCGTCCTCGTGGGACCGCATCTGGCTCATGCGCTCGAGCGCATCGAGCGGGACGCGGCCGCTCGGGGCACGAAGGTCGTGCTGCTGCCGCCGGATGTCTTCGGAGATCTGGATGGCGCGCGGACGCTGTCGCTGATCCACGACGTCGTCGGCGCGCCCGGGGACCGGCTTCCCGGCCCCGGCCCGGCGGTCGAGCGACCGGCGCCGGACTGATCGGGACCGACCACGCACCACCGTCCATCGACAGAGAGGTCACCATGCCGCCCATCTCCCGCACGGTCCGGATCGGGTCGTCCCACGGCCTGCACGCCCGCCCCGCGAAGCTGTTCGCGCAGGCGGCCAAGGACGCGGGCATCCCGGTCACGATCGCGAAGGACGCCGGCAGCCCCGTGAACGCGGCCAGCATCCTGGGCGTCATCGCGCTGGGCGTCGAGCGAGGCGACTACGTGACGCTCTCGGCCGAAGGCGAGGGCGCGGAAGCGACCCTCGACCGCCTGGCGGAGCTGCTGACCACCGACCACGACGCGGAGTGATGATGACGGAGTTGCGAGGAGTGGGAATCGGCCTCGGAGTGGCCCAGGGTCCGGTGGCGCGGATGGCGGAGCCGCTGCCCGCCCCGGCCGACACGGCGAGCACGCTCACCCCGGAGGAGGAGCGGTCCCGTGTCGCCGATGCCGTCGCGGCGGTCGCGCGCGAGCTCGAGCAGCGCGGCGCTCAGGCCGGCGGCGCGGCCCAGGAGGTGCTCGAGGCGCAGGCGATGATGGCCGAGGATCCCACGCTCACCGACGAGGTCGACGCCCGCATCGCGCAGGGCAAGACCGGCGAGTACGCGGTCTTCGACGCCTTCGCGTCCTTCCGCGACCAGCTCACGGCGGTGGGCGGGTACCTGGGCGAGCGCGCCGCCGATCTCGATGACGTCGCGCAGCGGGTCATCGCGCGGCTGCGCGGTGTGCCGGCCCCGGGCGTCCCGGACCCCGGGCATCCGTTCGTGCTCGTCGCCAAGGATCTGGCCCCCGCCGACACCGCGCTGCTGGACCTCGACAAGGTGCTGGCCCTGGTGACCACCGACGGCGGACCGACGTCGCACACCGCGATCCTCGCGCGCGAGAAGTCCATCGTGGCCGTCGTGGGCGCCGTCGATGCGACAAGGCTGCGCGACGGCGAGACGGTGATCGTGGATGCCGCCGCGGGCGTCGTCACGGCGGACCCCAGCACCGAGGACCTCGCACGCGCTCAGAATCGCGCCGACGCGCGCGCCGCAGCCGCCTCGGCGCCCATCACCGACGGCGCACTGGCGGACGGCACCCCCGTGCCGCTCCTGGCGAACCTCGGCGATCCGGATGCCGCGGCCGAGGCGGTGGAGCTCGGCGCCGAGGGCGTGGGGCTGTTCCGCACGGAGTTCCTGTTCCTCAGCGCTTCGCAGGCGCCCACGGTCGAGCAGCAGCGCGAGGCGTACATCAAGCTCCTGTCGGCCTTCCCCGGCAGGAAGGTCGTCGCGCGGGTCCTGGACGCCGGCGCCGACAAGCCGCTCCCGTTCCTCAACGACGCCCACGAGGAGAACCCCGCGCTGGGATTGCGGGGCCTGCGCGCCCTCCGGGCGAGCGAGGACATCCTGCGCGAGCAGCTGACGGCGCTGGCCGAAGCGGATGCCGCCACCGAGGCGGATCTGTGGGTCATGGCGCCGATGGTGTCGACGGTGGAGGAGACCGAGTACTTCGTCGCCCTCGCCCGCGAGTACGGCATCCGGACCGCCGGCGTCATGGTGGAGGTGCCCTCGTCGGCCCTCCTGGCCGACAGGATCCTCGCCCGCGCCGACTTCGCCTCCATCGGCACCAACGACCTCACCCAGTACACCCTCGCCGCCGACCGCCTGCTCGGCTCCGTCGCGTCGTTCCAGGATCCTTGGCACCCGGCGGTGCTGCGCCTCATCCGCGAGGTGGGCGAAGCCGGACGAGCCGCCGGCAAGCCGGTCGGGATCTGCGGCGAGGCCGCGGCCGATCCCCTGCTGGCGGTCGTTCTCGTCGGTCTCGGCGCCACGACGCTGTCGATGGCGCCCACCGCACTCGCCGACGTGCGGGCCACCCTGCTGCAACACGGCCTCGAAGATGCGCGACGCATCGCCGAGGCCGCCCTCGCCGCGCACGACGCGGCATCCGCCCGGATCGCGGCACAGGAGGCCGCGGCGACAACGAAGGAGACACAGCAATGACAACGGCGTCTGCACCCGCCGCACGGGGCGGCAGCAGGGCGCGAGTCGGAATCCAGCGTTTCGGCACGTTCCTGTCCGGCATGATCATGCCGAACATCCCCGCCCTCATCGCGTGGGGCATCTTCACGGCGTTCTTCATCGACGTGGGCTGGACGCCCAACGCCGACCTCTCGACGATCGTCGGTCCCTTCATCCACTACCTGCTGCCGATCCTCATCGCCTACACCGGCGGCAACATCGTCTACGGCGTGCGCGGCGGTGTGGTCGCCTCGATCGCGACGATGGGCGCGATCGCCGGCTCCGACCTGCTGGTGGCGAACTTCAACGCCGGCCTGCCCGAGGGTGAGGAACCGCTGGGCCAGGTCCACATGTTCATCGGCGCGATGATCATGGCGCCGCTGGCCGCGTACACGATGAAGCGGCTCGACAGCCTGTGGGAGGGCAAGATCCGCGCGGGCTTCGAGATGCTCGTCAACATGTTCTCGGCCGGCATCTGGGGCTTCGTGATGGCGGTGGTCGGCTTCTATCCGATCGCCTGGCTCGTCAACAGTCTCATGCAGGCCCTCGGGAACGCGGTGAGCTGGCTGGTGGACCTGAACCTGCTGCCGCTGACGAGCATCCTCATCGAGCCGGCGAAGGTGTTCTTCCTGAACAACGCCATCAACCACGGCGTGCTGACGCCGCTCGGTCTGGCCGAGGCGTCGGAGTCCGGTTCGTCGATCCTGTTCCTGCTCGAGGCCAACCCGGGCCCGGGCGTCGGCCTGCTGCTGGCGTTCACGATCTTCGGGATCGGAGCCGCTCGCGCATCGGCGCCCGGCGCCGCCGTCATCCAGTTCTTCGGCGGCATCCACGAGGTGTACTTCCCGTATGCGCTGATGAAGCCGGTCCTGATCCTCGCGCTGATCGCCGGCGGCATGACCGGTGTCACCACCAACATGCTGCTCGGAGGAACGCTGAGGGCCCCCGCCGCCCCCGGAAGCATCATCGCCGTGCTGCTGCAGACGGCGACCGGGGCGTACTTCGCCGTGATCCTGTCGGTGATCCTCTCCGCGGCCGTCACGTTCCTCATCGCCGCCGTCATCCTGCGAGCCTCGCGCAAGCGGGATCTGGAGGCGATGGCAGCCAGCGACGACGCGTTCGGAGCCGCCATCACGCAGACCGAGGCCGCCAAGGGCAAGAAGTCCGAGCACCTCGCGGGCCTGCGCGGGGGCGCCGCGACCTCCGCGGACGCGGGCATCGAGCCGGCGACCATGACCGAGCGCGAGATCAGGAACATCGTGTTCGCCTGCGACGCCGGCATGGGCTCGTCGGCCATGGGCGCGAGCGTCCTGCGCAACAAGATGAAGAAGGCCGGCATCGAGGACGTCACCGTCGTCAACAAGGCGATCTCCAACCTCGACCCGTCGGCGGACCTCGTCATCACGCAGAACCAGCTCACCGATCGTGCGCGGCAGCAGACGCCGAACGCGGTCCACGTCTCGGTGGACAACTTCATGAACTCCCCGAGATACGACGAGGTCGTGGACCTCGTGCGCGCGCAGCACCAGGATGGTGCGTGAGCGGGATCGTTTCCCGAGACAGCTGCGGGGTCGGGCGGGCGCGAGGCCCCCGACCCCGCGGCCTTCGGCGGGCGTGATCCGAGGCATCCGGAATCGAAGAAAGAGGGCGACATGGCACGCGACGTTCTGAGCATCGGACAGGTGCGCATCCACGGCGGGAGCGCGACGCGGGAGGAGGCGATGAAGGAGGCGGCCGACATCCTCGAGGCCGCGGGCGCGGTCACCGGCGCGTACTTCGACGCGATGCAGCAGCGCGAGCAGACCGTATCGACCTACATGGGCAACGAGCTGGCGATCCCGCATGGAACGAACGAGACCAAGGACGAGATCCTCTCCTCGGCGCTGTCGGTCGTCCGCTACGACGGCGGCGTGGACTGGGGTGGCGAGCACGTCACCTTCGTCATCGGCATCGCAGGGAAGGGGGACGAGCACCTGGAGATCCTCTCCCAGATCGCCGTGCTGTTCTCCGAGGAGGACGAGGTCGAGCGGCTCAAGCGCGCGCAGACGCCCGAGGAGCTGTACCAGCTGATCTCGGCGGCGGGGGTGTGATGAGAGCCGTCCACTTCGGCGCAGGCAACATCGGTCGCGGCTTCGTGGGGCTCCTCCTCCACGAGGGCGGCTACGAGGTGGTCTTCTCGGATGTGGCGGCGCCGCTCGTCGACGCCATCAACGCCGCGGAGGCGTACACCGTGCACGAGGTCGGCCCCGGCGGCAAGGACATCGTGGTCACCGGCTTCCGCGCGATCAACAGCGCGGAGCATCCCGACGAGGTGATCGAGCAGATCGCCGGAGCGAACGTCGTCACGACGGCCGTCGGCCCGACGATCCTGAAGTTCGTCGCCCCGCTGATCATGTCGGGGCTCGCGCTGCGCGACCCCGCCTCGCCCGCGCTGCAGGTGATGGCGTGCGAGAACGCCATCAACGCGACCGACATGCTGCGCGACGAGATCCGGACCCTCGCCGGGGACTCCTGGGCGGACCTGTCGGCGCGCGCCGTGTTCGCCAACACCGCGGTGGACCGCATCGTCCCGGCACAGCCTGACGGCGCCGGCGTCGACGTGACGGTCGAGCCGTTCTTCGAGTGGGCGATCGAGCGTCAGCCGTTCGGCGACGATCCGCCCACCATCCCCGGCGCCCACTTCGTCGACGATCTGGCGCCGTACATCGAACGGAAGCTCTTCACCGTCAACACCGGGCACGCCGCCACCGCGTACTTCGGCGCACGCGCCGGGGCCGAGACGATCGCGCAGGCCCTCGCCGACGCGTCGATCGCCGCCCGGGTGGAAGCGGCGCTCGAGGAGACGTCCGCCCTGCTGCAGGCCAAGCACGAGTTCGACGCGGCCGAGCTCGAGGCCTACCGCGCCACGATCCTCGACCGCTTCCGCAACGAGGCGCTGCCCGACACCGTATGGCGGGTGGGCCGACAGCCGCTGCGCAAGCTCTCGCGTTCCGAGCGGTTCGTGGGGCCGGCCGCCGAAGCCGCAGAACGGGGTCTTCCCGTCGACGCTCTCGTCGACGCCATCGGTGCGGCGCTGGCGTTCGTCGATGAGGATGACACGCAGGCGGTCGAGCTGCAGCGGAAGCTCAGGGAGCAGGACGCGTCGTCGTTCACGGCGGACGTGACGGGCCTGGAGCCGGGGCATCCGCTCGTCCCGCGCGTGGAGGCGGTGGTGGCCGCTCGGCAGGCCGAGCTCGCGGGGCGCTGATCCGCGGCGCTCCCCCGGCGGTGGGCGCCCTGCGCGCAACGGCGCGCGCGACTCCTGAGAATCGAACGAGCACCTCGAGGATCGCCGGTGCGGCCGCGCGCTTGCCGCCGATCCCCAGGAGTTCTGCACGCGGGCGATCGGCGGATCGACGTCGCGGCCCGGCGTCAGCCGCCGAAGCCCTCGCCGATGAGGTCGATGAGCTCCTCGCGCTCCTCCACGGGGAGGAACGCGCCGGCGGCGGCGTTGAGCTGGAACACCTCGAGGTCGTCCAGGCCGTAGTCGAACGTCTCGGCCAGCAGGGCCAGCTCGCGCGTCAGGGACGTCCGGCTCATCGTGCGATTGTCGACGTTCACCGTGACGGCGAAGCCGAGCTGGTACAGCAGATCGAACGGGTGGTCCTCGATCGTGGTCCCCCACCGCGCGATCGCACCGGTCTGCAGGTTCGATGAGGGCGACAGCTCCAGCGGGATCTCACGGTCGCGCACCCAGCGCGCCAGGTCGCCGAACTGGACCAGAACCTCCTCGCCGGCGCGTGAGACCACCTCGAGGTCCTCCGCGATCCGCACGCCGTGCCCCAGGCGCAGCGCGCGCCCGTCGATCAGCGCCGACCGGATGGAGTCCACTCCCGCCGCTTCGCCGGCGTGCACGGTCACGGGGAAGAACTGCGATGCGAGGTAGTCGAACGCCCCGCGGTGCTTCGCCGGCGGAAAGCCGTCCTCAGGGCCGGCGATGTCGAACCCGACCGCGCCGCGGCCGCGCCACTGCACCGCCAGCCGGGCGATCTCCAGCGACCGGTCGGTGTGGCGCATCGCCGTGAGGAGCTGACCCACCCGGATGTCGTGGCCCCGCGCCTCCGCCGCGTCCTCGCCCTCCTCGATCCCCTCCTGCACGGCCTCGACGGCCTCCTCGAGCGAGAGTCCGCTCGCGAGGTGCTGCTCGGGCGCCCAGCGCACCTCGCCGTAGATGACGCCGTCGGCGGCGAGGTCCTCGACGAACTCGCGCGCGACACGTGCCAGGCCCTCGCGGGTCTGCATGACCGCCGTCGTCAGCTCGAAGGTCTTGAGGTACTCCACGAGCGATCCCGAGTCGCTCTTCTCCGCGAACCAGTCGGCGAGGTCGTCGGCGTCGCCCTCGGGGACGTCGAGTCCGATCTCGTCCGCAAGCTCGATGATCGTGCCGGGCCGCACGCCGCCGTCGAGGTGGTCGTGCAGCGAGACCTTCGGCAGGCTCCGGATCGACACGCCGTCGAGGATGGCGTCGCCGTGCTGGTCGATGGGCATGGAGTTCTCCTCGGGAGGGTCGACGGATGAGTGGACGAGCGGATGCCGAGCCTAGGCGGTGATGCGTTCGAGCACGAGTGGACGCCGAGCCGGAGCATCCGCTCCGATCTCCCATGCCCCCTCGAGCGCGTCGAGGGCCCGCTCGAACCTCGACCCATCATGGCCGAGCAGAGTGAACAGCGGCTGACCGGCCGTGACCTCGTCGCCCGGCTTGGCGTGCAGGTCGATGCCGGCGGCGTGGATGACGGGATCCTCGGCGCGGGCTCGGCCGGCGCCGAGTCGCCATGCGGCGACGCCGAACGGCAGCGCCTCGATGCGCGTGACATAGCCGGACGCCGGAGCGGTGACGGTGTGGGTCTCGCGCGGCTCCGGCAGCGCGGCATCCGGGTCGCCGTCCTGCGCCCGGATCATCGCTCGCCACGTGTCCATGGCGCGGCCGTCGTGCAGCGCCGCCTCCACATCCGCGTCGGGCTGACCGGCGAGGGCCAGCATCTCGCGCGCGAGCGCGAGAGTCAGCTCGACGACGTCCGCCGGTCCGCCCCCGGCGAGGACCTCGACGGACTCGCGCACCTCATTGGCATTGCCGATCGCGAGGCCCAGCGGCGTGTTCATGTCGGTGAGGAGCGCCGTCGTGGACACGCCGGAGTCGGTGCCGAGCGCGACCATGGTGCGGGCGAGCTCCCGGGCCTTGTCGACATCGCGCATGAACGCGCCCGAACCGAACTTCACGTCGAGGACGAGCGAGTCCGTGCCCTCGGCGATCTTCTTGGACATGATGCTCGACGCGATGAGCGGGATCGCCTCGACGGTGCCGGTGACGTCGCGAAGGGCGTACAGCTTCTTGTCGGCGGGAGCCAGGCCCGAACCGGCGGCGCAGATCACGGCGCCGACGTCGCGCAGCTGCGCGAGGAGCTCGTCGTTGGACAGCGCAGCGCGCCACCCGGGGATGGACTCGAGCTTGTCGAGGGTGCCTCCCGTGTGGCCGAGGCCGCGACCGGAGAGCTGCGGCACGGCGACGCCGAACGAGGCGACCAGCGGAGCGAGGGGCAGCGTGATCTTGTCGCCGACACCGCCGGTGGAGTGCTTGTCGACGGTCGGCTTGCCGAGGCTCGCGAAGCTCATCCGCTCGCCCGACGCGATCATGGCGTCGGTCATCACGCGGATCTCGTCGCGGGTCATGCCGTTGAGGAGCACCGCCATCGCGAAGGCGGCCATCTGCGCGTCCGCGACGTACCCGCGGGTGTACGCGTCGATCATCCAGCGCAGTGCTTCCTCGGCCACGACGCCCCCGTCGCGCTTGGCGCGGATGACGTCGACCGCGTCGTAGGGCTCCACCGCCGCCGAGCGGACCTCGCTCATCGCGCCGCCTCTTCGAGGTCGCGCGGCCCGAAGGCGTCGGGCAGCACCTCGTCGATCGTGCGGATGCCCGACACCGTCTCGAGCAGCATGCCGGGGAGGGCGAACTCGTACAGCAGCTGCCGGCAGCGCCCGCACGGCATGATCGTGTGGCCGTCTCCGTTGACGCACACGAAGGCGACGAGCTGACCCCCGCCGGACATCTGCAGCTCGCTCACCAGGCCGCACTCCGCGCAGAGCCCCACGCCGTACGAGGCGTTCTCGACGTTGCAGCCCGTGACGATGCGGCCGTCCGACACGAGCGCCGCGGCGCCCACCCGGTAGCGGGAGTACGGCGCGTACGCGCGGTGCATCGCCTCCGTCGCGGCGGCACGCAGCTCATCCCAGTCGATGTCGGTCACGAAGGCACTCCTATCGCGTCGGTTGAGGAAGGGTCGGATGCGGCGGCGCCGCACGCCCGCGCATCGGTCACGCCTGGCACGGTGCGGTCAGCCCTTGATGTAGGGCTTCCCCGCCGCCGCGGGTCCACGGATCTGACCGGCGAACCCGGCGACCGCGAGGATCGTCACCACGTACGGCAGCATGAGCATGAACTCGCTCGGGATCGGGGTCTTCAGCACCGTCAGCAGATTCTGCAGGTTGGTGACGAAACCGAACATCAGAGCGGCGAGCGTCGCACGGATCGGGTCCCAGCGGCCGAAGATGACCGCGGCGAGCGCGATGAAGCCGAGGCCCGCCGTCATCTCCTTCCCGAACTGCGGCACCGACACGAGCGTGAAGTACGCGCCGCCGATGCCGGCCACCGCCCCGGCGAGCGACACGTTCCAGAACCGGCTCGAGTTCACCTTGATGCCGACGGTGTCGGCCGCCTGCGGGTGCTCGCCGACCGCGCGCAGTCGCAGGCCCCACCGGGTGCGGTACAGGCCCCACGCGACCACCGCCACGGTGATGAACATGAGGTAGACGATGAACGTCTGGTCGAACAGCACCGGGCCGATGATCGGGATGTCGCTGAGCACCGGGATCTCGATGCGGGTGAACCGCACGGGGTCATTGAGCTCGGACTCGTTGGGCGCGAGGAGCGCGCCGTAGAGGAACCCGGTGAGGCCGGTCACGAGCACGTTCAGCACGACCCCGACGATGACCTGCTCGACGAGGTACTTGATCGCGAAGGCCGCGAGCACGAAGGCGACGAGCACTCCGCCGACCATCGCGCCGATCAGGCCGATGAACGGGTTGTGGGTGATGCTCGACAGCACCGCGGCCGAGAAGGCGCCGAGCAGCAGCTGGCCCTCGATGGCGACGTTCACGACGCCGACCCGCTCGCCGATCACCCCGCCGAGGGCGCCGAACACGAGCGGGACCGACAGCGAGACCGCCCCGACCAGGAGGCTGGACACGGGCACCAGGCCGCCTGCGGCGGACCACACCAGGAAGGCGAACACCGCCAGCACGCCGAACACGATGACCAGCCACAGGCCGGGCGACCGATACGACCACGCGTCCCAGAACGCCCACGCCGTCAGCAGCGCGAGGACGGCGAGGAGGGTCCAGCAGGTGCCCGCGGTGGGAAGTCCCACATCGGGCAGCGCGAAGATCGACGAGGCGTCGCCCAGGCGGAAGGTGCTGATCCCGTCGCGCGGGGCGAGGGCGAACAGCGCGGCGAGGAGCAGCGTGACCGCGCCCAGCACGATGGGGGTCTTGAGACGGCGCTGCCGGACGGTGGCGAGGTGGATCGTCCCGTCGTCGGATGCCGTCGGTGCGAGCGTGCTCACGTGGTCACCGCCTTCTTCGAAGCTTTGGCTCGGGCCTTCGCGGCCTTCTCGGCGTCGGTCTTCGGCAGGAAGAAGATCGTCCGCAGCAGCGGAGGCGCCGCGATGAAGAGCACGATGAGCGACTGGACGACGAGCACGATGTCCACCGGGATGCCCTGAGCCTGCATCGAGAACGACCCGGCCTTCAGCATCCCGAACAGGATGCCGGCGGCGAACGTGCCCCATGCGCGGCTGCGACCCAGGAGCGCCACCGTGATGGCGTCGAATCCGATACCGGCGTCGATCGTGGCGGTGAAGCCCGTCACCACGGACCCCTGGATCTGATTCATCGCCGCCAGACCCGCCAGGCCGCCGGCGAAGAGCATGGCGTAGATGTAGATGCGCTGCACGCTGATGCCGGCCGCGCGCGCGGCGTTCGGGTTCTCCCCCACCGCGCGCATGCGCAGTCCGAGGCTCGACCGCTCGATGATCCACCACACCAGGAGGGTGACGAGGACCACGATGACGAAGCCCCAGTCCAGCGAGGGGAAGGCCGGGCCGAACAGCTCGGGGAACCGGGCGGATTCGGGTGTCGCGCTGCTGATCGGCTGGTTCGTGCCCTCCTTCTGCAGCAGCGCCGGCGTCCGGATCATCCACAGCAGCAGGTAGTACGCGACGTAGTTGAACATGATGGTGAGGATCACCTCGTGCGCACCGGTGTACGCCTTCAGCACACCCACGATCCCGCCCCACAGCGCGCCGCCGACGATCCCGGCCAGCAGCGTCGCGGGCAGGTGCAGCCACATCGGCAGGTCGATGTGGAAGGTGAACAGGGCCGCGAACACCGCGCCCATCAGCATCTGGCCGCGGGCGCCGATGTTGAACAGGCCGACGCGGAACGCCAGGGCGACGCCCAGACCGGCGGCGATGAGCGGCGCCGCGAAGCCCAGCGCGTTGGTCAGCGGCTTGATCTGGGCTGCGAAATCGGCACCGCGAGGGTTGAACACCGCCCCGCGGAACAGCGCCTCGTACCCGCCGTAGATCGCGCTCCATGCCGCGGCGAACGTGTCGCCCGGCCGCGCGAAGAAGTAGCCGGCGGCCTGCTGGACGTCCTCGTCGGTGAGGGCGATGAGGATGCCGCCGACGAGCATCGCGAGCACGATGGCGAGCACCGTCGTCACGACGCTGCCGCGCATGAGCTCCTTGACGAAGACGCTCGTGCGCGGCGGGGCCGGCGGCTCGTGACCGGTGAGAGGTCCGGCCGCGCGCGGGAGCTGCGGCTCGGTCGGAGGTGCGGCGCCGTCCGCGCCGGGGGTCGCCCCGCTCATGCCGCGACCTCGGTGGCGCCGGCCATCATCAGCCCGAGCACCTCGCGCGACGTGTCGCCGGGCACGATGCCGACGATCGTGCCGCGGTACATCACGGCGATCCGGTCGGCGAGCGCGGTGACCTCGTCGAGCTCGGTGGAGACGACGACGACCGGGATGCCGGCATCCCGGGTCTCGACGATCCTGCGATGGATGAACTCGATCGAGCCCACGTCCACGCCGCGCGTGGGCTGGGCGGCGACGAGGAGGCGCAGCTCGCGGCTCATCTCTCTCGCGATCACCACTTTCTGCTGGTTGCCGCCGGAGAGCGCGCCGGCGGGCGTCGCCGGACCCTGCGTGCGGATGTCGTACTCGGCGATGCGCTCCTTGGCGAAGGCCTCGACCGCCTGCCGGCGGATCGTGCCGGCGCGGACGAACGCCTCGTCCTCGGACCGGTCGAGGATGAGGTTCTCGGCGACCGAGAAGTTGCCCACCAGGCCGTCCTCCTTGCGGTCCTCGGGGACGAATCCGACCCCGGCGTCGAGGATGGACCGCACGCTCCTGCCGACGAGCTCGACGCCGTCCAGCTCGATCGATCCCTGGACGCGTGCGGCGAGACCGACGATGGCCTCCACGAGCTCGGTCTGGCCGTTGCCCTGCACGCCGGCGATGGCGAGGATCTCGCCGGGGCGCACCTCGAAGCTGGCGTCGTCGACGACGACGGCTCCCGAGGGCGTCAGGACGCGCAGGTCCCGCACGCGCAGACCGCCTTCGCCCAGGCGCGGCGCGTCCTTCTGCACGGTCAGCTCCACCGCGCGTCCGACCATCAGCGAGGCGAGCTCCGCGTTCGTCGCCGTCGGCGAGGCCTCACCCACGACCTTGCCGAGACGGATGACGGTGATGCTGTCGGCGACCTCGCGCACCTCGCGCAGCTTGTGGGTGATGAAGACGATCGACGTGCCTCCGTCGCGCAGCTGGCGCATGATCGCCATGAGCTCGTCGGTCTCCTGGGGCGTCAGCACTGCGGTGGGCTCGTCGAACACGAGCACCTTGGCGTCGCGCGAGAGCGCCTTGATGATCTCGACGCGCTGCTGCACGCCGACCGGGAGATCGCCGACGATGGCGTCCGGGTCGATCTCGAAGCCGAACCGGTCGGCCACCTCGCGCACGTGCCGTCGGGCGGCGGCCAGGTCCAGGACGCCGGGGCCCCGCGTGCTCTCGTGCCCCAGCATGACGTTCTCGGCGACGGTGAACACGGGGATCAGCATGAAGTGCTGGTGCACCATGCCGATGCCGGCTGCCATCGCGTCGCCGGGTCCCCGGAAGTGCTGGACCTCGCCGTCCAGCAGGATCTCGCCCTCGTCGGCCTGGTACAGGCCGTAGAGCACGTTCATGAGCGTGGACTTGCCGGCGCCGTTCTCGCCCAGGAGGGCGTGGATCTCACCGGGCTGCACCACGAGGTCGATGTGGTCGTTCGCGACCAGGCTGCCGAATCTCTTGGTGATCCCGCGGAGTTCCAGCTTCATATGTGCACCCTATTCATTCGGTCCGCCGCGGCGCTATCGCTCGCACCACGGCCCCATCGCAGTTCGGGGCGGACAGCGCCAGATCCGCTGCCCGCCCCGACCGTGATGGTTCAGATCACGGGGAGTTCGGCGACTCCACCGTGATGTCGCCGGCGACGATCTGCTCCTGGAGAGCGGTGAGCTCGTCCTGCAGACCCTCCGGCAGCTGGGACTCGAAGTCGTGGAAGCTCGACAGCTTCACGCCCTCGTTCTCGAGCGTTCCGATGTACGGCTCGGCGTCGAACTCGCCGCCTGCGGCGGCGATGGTGGCGTCGTAGACCGCGACGTCGATGGCCTTCATGATCGACACGAGGGTGATGTCGGCGACATCGGTGTCGGCCACGGCGAGGTCGGAGTCGACGCCGAGCATCACGACGTCGGAGCCGCCGTCGGCGATCGCGGCTGCGGCGCTCTGGTAGATCGGGCCGCCGACGGGAAGGATGACGTCGACGCCCTGGTCGAGCACGCCCTGCGCGGTCTGCTTGGCGGTGTCATTGGCCTCGAAGCCACCCGTGAACGAACCGGTCTGCGCCTCGGTGTCCCAGCCGAAGACCTGGACGTTCCCGCCCTTGTCCTCGTTGTACTTCTGGACACCCAGCTGGTAGCCGTCCATGAAGACCGCGACCGACGGGATCTGCATGCCGCCGAACGTGCCCACCTTGTTCACGCCGCTCTGCGACGACCACGCGGCGGCCGCGTAGCCGCCGAGGTACGCCGCCTCGGCCGTGTTGAAAACCAGCGGCTTGATGTTCTCGGCATCCGTGGTGCCGTCGAAGTCGGTGTCGGCGTAGTCGTCGATGATCGCGTAGTTCACGTCGGGGTTCGCCTGAGCGGACTCCACGGTGGCCGCGGCGAGGTTGAAGCCGACCGAGACGATCAGCGTGCAGCCTTCGGCGACGGCGGTCTCCATGTTGGGGGCGTAGTCGTTCTCCGAGGTCGACTCCAGCTCGAGCGGGTCGACGCCCAGCTCCTCGGCGGCACGGTCCATGCCCTCCTTGGCGGACTGGTTGAACGACTTGTCGTTCCAGCCGCCGGCGTCGGAGATGAGGCAGGGCAGGAAGCCCTCGACGACATCGCCGCCCGCGTCCCCGGTCGGCGAGGTCTCGGGTGCGCTGCCGCAGCCGGCGAGGGCCAGCGCGATGCCCGCGGCGGCGGCGACGCCGGCGAGCTTCTTGGTGCGTGAGATGGTCAAGTGAGCCTCCACTTAAAGGGCCCCGCGTCCTTCACGGGGACTGCACAAAGTTACCCACTGTGACGTGCGGCTTGCATACGCGGCGAGGCCTCGCGCGCGAATGGTTACAAAGACGCAATGTCCCGTCACACCGGCGCCATACCCGCGCGGCTACAGCACCTCGCCGCGACCGCTGAGCTTCAGGGCGTCGACGACGCCCTTCACCCGCTGCGCGTGCTCGCTCGTGGTCACCAGCAGGGCATCGGCCGTGTCGACCACGACGATGTCACGCACGCCGATGAGCGTGATCACCCGGCCGGTCTGGCTCACGACGATGCCGCTGGCGGCATCCGACAGGACGCGTGCGTTCTCGCCGAGGATCGCCAGGTCGTTCTTGCGCCCCCCGGAGTTGAGCTTCGCCAGGCTCGCGAAATCACCGACGTCGTCCCAGTCGAAGTGGCCGGGGATCACCGCGAGCCTCCCCTTGGCCGCCGAGGGCTCCGCCACCGAGTAGTCGATGGCGATCTTCTTGAGAGTCGGCCACACGCGGTCGACCGCGGGCCCCCGCAGCTCCCGGTCGTCCCACGCGTCGGCGAGCTCGAGCAGGCCCGCGTGCAGCTCCGGTTCGTTCGCGGCGATCTCGGCCAGCAGCACGTCGGCGCGGGAGATGAACATGCCGGCGTTCCACAGATAGTTGCGGTCGGCGAAGTACTCCTTGGCGGTGTCGAGGTCGGGCTTCTCGACGAAGCTGTCCACCAGCGCCGCTTCGGGCGCGCCCTCGACGATGAGGCCCGCGCCCTTCTTGATGTAGCCGAAGCCCACCGACGGCTCCGACGGCTGGATGCCGATCGTGCAGATGTAGCCTTCGCGCGCGGTGGCGACGGCCTGCTGCACCGCCCACTCGAACAGCTGCGGCACGCGGATCACGTGGTCGGCCGCGAACGAGCCGATGATGACGTCCGGCTCGCGCTTGGCGAGGATCGCCGCGGCGAGCCCGATCGCGGCCGTGGAGTCGCGCGGCTCGGATTCGAGGAAGACGTTCCTGTCGGCGATGCCGGGGAGCTCCCTCTCGACCGCGGCGCGGTGCGCGCGACCGGTGACCACGGCGATCCGGTCGCGGCCGGCCAGCGGCTCCAGCCGGTCCCAGGTGTCGCGCAGCAGCGTCTGCCCGGACCCGGTCAGATCGTGCAGGAACTTGGGCGCGTCCGCGCGCGAGAGCGGCCACAGCCGGCTGCCGATGCCGCCCGCAGGGATCACGGCGTAGAAGTCGTCGATGGGTCCAGGCATGCCTGCCAGGGTAGTCGGCCACCGGCGTGCGCCCCATCGGCGGGCCGGACGGGAAAGATCGTCGCTTCTTGACGCGGCGCAAGATCCCTCCGGAAGGAGGGGCGGTAAGGCCCCCCTTCGTCGCCGCCCTCCGGAATGCGGGAATAGGATGGATGCAGCGCCCGCGTGACGCCGATGGCTCCGAGCCGACTGCTGCGGGGCCGCTTCAGGGGCATCGCCCCGCCCCATCGTGTTCGATCCAGGGAGGACGGCCGTGTCTGCACCAGCACGCGTCACACCGTCGGTATCCGAAACCAGCTCTCGAGTCCCCCGCGGAACGCTGTACCGCGGGAACGAGGGAATGTGGTCGTGGGTGCTGCACCGCATCACCGGCGTCGCCATCTTCTTCTTCCTGCTGGTGCACATCCTCGACACCGCCCTCATCAGGGTCTCGCCCGAGGCGTACGACGCGGTCATCGGCACCTACAAGAACCCCCTCATGGGGCTCGGCGAAGTCGCTCTGGTCGCCGCCATCGTCTACCACGCCTACAACGGTCTGCGCGTGATCGCGGTCGACATGTGGTCGTGGGCGACGCGTCACCAGCGGCAGCTGTGGTGGGGCGTCCTCGGCCTGTGGGTCGCCACCATGGCGCCCTTCACCGTGCGTCACCTGATGAACGTGTTCGGCGACTTCGGAGGAGGCCACTGATGTCCGCGACCATCGCCGACCCCCGCGCTCCCCGCTCGACCGTCCGCCGCAAGGGGCCCAATCTCGAGAAGTGGGGCTGGGTCTACATGCGCGCCTCGGGCGTGCTGCTGGTGGTGCTGATCTTCGGGCACCTCTTCGTCAACCTCATGCTCGGCGAAGGCATCCACGGCATCGACTTCGCCTTCGTCGCGGGCAAGTTCGCGTCGCCCTTCTGGCAGTGGTGGGACGTGCTCATGCTGTGGCTCGCGCTGATCCACGGCGCCAACGGCATGCGCACCATCGTCAACGACTACGTCACGCACGAGCGCACCCGGAAGGTGCTCGTGTGGGCGCTGTGGCTGACGGCGGCCTTCCTGATCCTGCTGGGAACGCTCGTCGTCTTCACCTTCGACCCCTGCATCCCGAACCTGAGCGACGGCAGCGTCCTGACCGAGATCTGCGCCGCGCAGAGCTGAGCGACCCACGAAGTCCAGACACGATCGAGGCATTCCACACGTGAGCACCCAGACCACCGACAGCTACGTCAAGGACGGCGTCCACTACCACCAGTTCGACATCGTCATCGTGGGCGCCGGCGGTGCCGGCATGCGCGCCGCGATCGAAGCCGGGCCGGGGGCGCGGACCGCGGTCATCTCGAAGCTGTACCCGACGCGCTCGCACACCGGCGCGGCGCAGGGCGGCATGGCGGCGGCGCTCGCGAACGTCGAAGAGGACTCGTGGGAGTGGCACACCTTCGACACCGTCAAGGGCGGCGACTACCTCGTCGATCAGGATGCCGCGGAGATCCTCGCCAAGGAGGCGATCGACGCCGTCATCGACCTCGAGAACATGGGCCTGCCCTTCAACCGCACGCCCGACGGCAAGATCGACCAGCGTCGTTTCGGCGGTCACACGGCAGACCACGGCAAGACCCCGGTGCGCCGCGCGTGCTACGCCGCCGACCGCACCGGCCACATGATCCTGCAGACGCTGTTCCAGAACTGCGTCAAGCTCGGCATCAACTTCTTCAACGAGTTCTACGTGCTCGACCTCATCACGGTCGGGGACGGCAAGGACAAGCAGATCGCCGGCGTCGTCGCCTATGAGCTGGCCACCGGCGACCTCCACGTCTTCCATTCCAAGGCCGTGATCTTCGCCACCGGCGGCTTCGGCAAGATCTTCAAGACGACCTCCAACGCGCACACGCTGACCGGCGACGGCGTGGGCATCATCTGGCGCAAGGGCCTGCCGCTGGAGGACATGGAGTTCTTCCAGTTCCATCCGACGGGCCTGGCCGGACTCGGCATCCTGCTCACCGAGGGAGCGCGCGGCGAGGGCGCGATCCTGCGCAACGTCAGCGGCGAACGCTTCATGGAGCGCTACGCGCCCACGATCAAGGACCTCGCGCCGCGCGACATCGTCAGCCGGTGCATGGTGCAGGAGGTCGCCGAGGGCCGGGGTGCCGGCCCGCACCGCGACTACGTGCTCCTGGACTGCACGCACCTGGGCGCCGAGGTCCTCGAGACGAAGCTCCCCGACATCACCGAGTTCGCGCGCACGTACCTGGGCGTGGACCCCGTCGTCGAGCCGGTGCCGGTCATGCCGACCGCGCACTACGCCATGGGCGGCATCCCGACCAACAACAACGCCGAGGTGCTCAGCGACAACACCACCGTCGTTCCGGGCCTGTACGCCGCCGGCGAGTGCGCGTGCGTGTCGGTGCACGGCTCGAACCGCCTCGGCACCAACTCGCTGCTGGACATCAACGTCTTCGGCAAGCGCGCCGGCCGCAACGCGGTGCAGTACGTGCAGACGGCCGAGTTCGTGCCCCTCCCCGAGGACCCGGCGCGCGAGGTCCGCGACATGATCGAGGGCCTGCGCAACAACCCCGGCACCGAGCGGATCGCGGTGCTCCGCAAGACGCTGCAGGACGAGATGGACCGGAAGGCCCAGGTGTTCCGCACCGAGGAGTCGCTCGGCGAGGTGATGGAGGTCATCGCGGAGCTTCGCGAGCGCTATCGCAACGTCCACGTCGACGACAAGGGCAAGCGGTACAACACCGACCTGCTCGAGGCGGTCGAGCTGGGGTTCCTGCTCGACATCGCCGAGGTGGTCGTCGTCACCGCCCGCAACCGCAAGGAGAGCCGTGGCGGCCACATGCGCGACGACTTCCCCCAGCGCGACGACGAGAACTACATGAAGCACACCATGGCGTACCTGACGGGCGACCCGCACTCGTCGATCGCCGAAGACCACATCACGCTGGACTGGAAGCCCGTCGTGGTGACCCGCTACCAGCCGATGGAGAGGAAGTACTGATGGCGACCTCGGTCACCGACGTCATCGAGCGCACGGATGCCGACGCGCAGGAGACCGTGCAGGACACGGCCGGCGACACCGGCATCCAGTCGTTCCTGGTGACGTTCATCATCCGTCGCTTCGACCCCGAGGTCGACGAAGAGCCGCGCTGGGTCGACTACGACGTCGAGCTGTACTCGACCGACCGTGTCCTGGACGCGCTGCACAAGATCAAGTGGGAGGTCGACGGCTCCCTGTCGTTCCGCCGCTCGTGCGCCCACGGCATCTGCGGCTCGGACGCGATGCGCATCAACGGCCGCAACCGGCTGGCGTGCAAGACGCTCATCAAGGACCTCGACATCTCGCAGCCGATCTACGTCGAGGCGATCAAGGGCCTGCCGCTGGAGAAGGACCTCATCGTCGACATGGAGCCGTTCTTCGCGTCGTACCGCGAGGTGCAGCCCTTCCTCATCGCGAACTCGAAGCCCGAGCCCGGCAAGGAGCGGATCCAGTCCATCGTCGACCGTGAGGTCTTCGACGACACCACCAAGTGCATCCTGTGCGCTGCGTGCACGTCGTCGTGCCCGGTCTTCTGGACCGACGGACAGTACTTCGGCCCCGCCGCCATCGTCAACGCGCACCGCTTCATCTTCGACTCGCGCGACGACGCCGGCGACGTGCGCCTGGACATCCTCAACGACAAGGAGGGCGTGTGGCGCTGCCGCACGACCTTCAACTGCACCGAGGCGTGCCCCCGCGGCATCGAGGTGACCAAGGCGATCGCCGAGGTCAAGCAGGCCGTCCTCCGCGGGCGCCGGTAGGCAGCGGCCCGAGCGGCAGCCGCGCCGCCGCGAAAGATGGGTGTCGTCGGCTCTCGATAGGCTGACAGGCGTGCCACGTCGTGTCCGAATCGCCTCCGTCAACGTCAACGGCATCCGCGCCGCGACCCGCAAGGGCATGCTGGAGTGGCTGGACGCGGCCGACATCGACGTCATGGCGCTGCAGGAGGTGCGGGCGACCGAGGAGGAGCTGCGCGTCGCGCTTCCCGGCTGGGAGATCGTCAACGACGAAGCCCTGAGCAAAGGCCGGGCGGGGGTCGCCGTCGCCAGCCGCATGCCCTCCGTCGAGGTGCGCCGCGTGCTGGGTCCGGAGCCTCTGGACTCCGCCGGCCGCTGGATCGAAGCGGACTTCGACATCGATGGCGAGCGGCTCATCGTGGTGAGCGCGTACGTGCACACCGGCGAGGCCGAGACGCCCAAGCAGGACGCCAAATGGGCGTTCCTCGACGCCATGGAGCGACGGATGCCCCAGCTCGCGGGCGCGTCGCCCCTTGCGCTCATCATGGGCGATCTGAACGTCGGCCACCGTGAGCTCGACATCCGCAACTGGAAGGGCAACATCAAGAAGGCCGGCTTCCTCCCCCGCGAGCGCGCCTACTTCGACCGGTTCTTCGGCGACGCCGGCGCCGAGGTGACCGGCGCAGACGGCTCGACGGGCACGGGCCTCGGCTGGGTGGACGTGGGCCGCCGCTTCCACGGCGACGTCGACGGACCGTACACGTGGTGGTCCATGCGCGGCCGGGCATTCGACAACGACGCCGGCTGGCGGATCGACTACCACCTCGCCACGCCGGCCCTCGGCGAGCGCGTGACCGACTACCGGGTCGTGCGCGCTCCGTCGTGGGACACGCGCTGGAGCGACCACGCACCCGTCGTCGCGGACTACGCCCTCGGCCGCTGACCGCACGGTCCCGCCCCGCCGGGGCGTGGCATCTGTCGCCCATAGACTTGACGGATGAGCAAACCGCGTCTGTACTCCGGCATGCAGCCCTCGGCCGACTCGCTCCAGATCGGCAACTACATCGGGGCTCTCATGCAGTGGCGCGACCTGCAGGAGTCCTACGACGCGTTCTTCTCCGTGGTCGACCTGCACGCGATCACGGTCGCGCAGGACCCCGAGCATCTCCGCGAGAAGACGCGGCGCACCGCCGCACAGTACATCGCCGCCGGCATCGAGCCTTCGAGGTCCACGCTGTACGTGCAGTCGCACGTGTCGGCGCACCCCGAGCTCGCGTGGATCCTCTCGACCATCACCGGCTTCGGCGAGGCCGGCCGCATGACGCAGTTCAAGGACAAGTCGTCGCGCTACGGCTCGGACGCCACCTCGGTCGGCCTCTTCACCTACCCGATCCTGATGGCGGCCGACATCCTGCTGTACCAGACCGACATCGTGCCCGTCGGCGACGACCAGAAGCAGCACGTCGAGCTCACGCGCGATCTGGCGGAGCGCTTCAACAGCCGCTTCGGCAAGACCTTCCGAGTGCCGACGCCGGTCATCCAGCAGGAGACGGCCCGCATCTACGACCTGCAGAACCCGACGGCGAAGATGTCGAAGTCCGCAGAATCGGATGCCGGCGTGCTGTGGCTGCTCGACGACCCGGCCAAGTCGGCGAAGAAGATCATGCGCGCTGTCACCGATTCCGAGGGGTCGGTGCGCTACGACCGCGAGAACAAGCCCGGCGTGTCCAATCTGCTCGTGATCTACGCCGCGCTGACCGGCCGGCAGATCCCCGCGATCGAGGACGAGTACGCCGGGCGAGGCTACGGCGACTTCAAGAAGGGCCTCGCCGAGGTCGTGGTGAACGAGTTCGGGCCCGTGCGCCAGCGCGCACTGGACCTGCTCGACGACCCGGCCGAGCTCGACCGCGTGCTCGCGGTCAACGCCGCCAGAGCGCAGGAGGTCGCCGACCGGACCCTCGCCGACGTGTACGACAAGGTGGGTCTCCTCCGCCGCGTCTGAC
>JAPSKH010000063.1 GCA_031177765.1 Microbacterium sp.
GTGGTGAACTTCTGCGCGTCGAACGCGGTGGCGTCGAGCTCGATCTCGACGTCGCTGAGCTGCTCCTCGGCGTAGTCGAGGCGGGACTGTCCGACGTCGTCGGCGTTCTCGAAGCCCCATGCCGACAGCGTCCCCGTGGGCTCGGCGTCGAAGTCGGCCTCTCCACCGCCGGTGCCGCCACCACCCCCACCGCCGCCGCAGCCCGCGAGCAGGACGGCGGACGCCGCCAGAGCGGCGATCCCGATAGTGCGCTTGCGCATCTGTTTCCCTTTCGATCGGGGCAGCTCCGTCGCCGCCGCCGTCTGGAACGGCTCCCCCTGGGAACCTTCCCACATGACGGTAGCCAGCCCGTCCGGGCCGGGCAACGGAGCTATCCGCGTATTTATTGGTTTGTGATGTGTACGTTGTGGAATCGTCGCCTTCGGGTCGGCATCCTCACCCCTTGCGCCCCTGGGTGGCGACGCCCTCGATGAAGTAGCGCTGCCCGAACGCGAAGAGGATGAGCATGGGCAGGGTCACCAGCAGCGATGCCACCATCACGTACTGGTAGTCGCCGTGCCCGCCTGCCGTGGGGCTGTACTTCGTCATCGCGTAGGCGATTCCCAGCGGTGCAGTGAACTCGTCGACGTCACCGGCGTTCAGGTAGATCAGGGCCGCCTGCAGGTTGTTCCAGCTGGCCTGGAATTCGAAGAGGAAGACGATGACGAACGAGGGGACCGACAGCGGCATGGCGATCCGCCAGAACAGACCCCAGTAGCTCGCGCCGTCGAGACGCGCGGCCTCGAACAGCTCCTTGGGCAGCCCCAGGAAGAACTGCCGCTGCAGGAAGATGTAGAAGGCCGAGCCGAACAGGTTCATGCCCCACAGCGGCACCCAGGTGCCCAGGAACCCCGTCTCCTTCCAGATGAGATAGATCGGGATCATCGTGACCGCGCCCGGGAGCATCATCGTCGCCAGGACCAGGCCGAACAGCGTGTTGCGCAGCGGGAAGCGGAAGTAGGCGAACCCGAACGCCACGATCGAACTGGACACCGCCACCGCTGTCGCCGCGATGAACGCGATGGCGATGCTGTTCCACATCCAGCTCATCAGCGGCAGCTGATTCCACACCTCGAGGTAGTTCTCCGGGACGAAGGTCTTCGGGATGAGGGCGTTGTCGAAGACCTCGCCGCGCGGCTTGAAGCTCGCCGCGAGCAGCCACGCGAAGGGGTACAGGAACAGCAAAGCGAAGAAGATGAGGACGATCGTGAGGACGATGCGCCCCGCGAAGGTCTTCGGCTGGGCGATGCTGCGGCGCCAGCGCGAGCGCTTCGGCACGGTCGCGGCGATGGCCGCGGCCGCCTCGGGAGCCGGCCGCGAGACGCCGGGGGTCTGCAGCGATGTGGCCATCAGCGGTCTCCCTCGTAGTAGACGAAGCGGTTGCCGAACTTCACCTGGATCACCGTGATGATCATGATGATGACGAACAGCAGCCAGGCCATCGCCGCGGCGAATCCGAAGTTGAACTGCCGGAACGCCTGCTGGAACAGGTAGATGGCGTAGAAGAGGGATGCCTCCGGCGAGGCGTTGCTCTGATCTCGCCAGAACAGCACGTACGCCTGGTCGAAGACCTGGAAGGCCGCGATCGAGAGGACGATCACGTTGAAGAACATCGCGCCCGAGATCATCGGCATCGTGATCGAGAAGAACTTCCGGATGGGGCCGGCGCCGTCCAGGGATGCCACCTCGTAGAGTTCGACGGGCACGTTCTTCAGCGCCGCGAGGAAGATCACCATGGTGCCCGCGACCGTCCACAGCGTCATGATGACGATGCTGGGCTTCACCCACGCGGGATCGACGAGCCACTGCGGACCCTCGAGGCCGAAGAACCGCAGGAACTGGTTGATCGCGCCGGTGTTGCCGTTGAGCAGGAGGAAGAACACCGACGCCGTCGCCACCGCGGGCGTCATCTTGGGCAGGTAGTACACCGTGCGGAAGAACCCCGCTCCGCGTCCCACCCGGTTCAACAGCATGGCCAGGACCAGCGCGAAGATGATCTCCAGCGGCACGGCCATCACGACGTAGAAGAGCGTGTTCGACAGCGACACCGCCACCCGCGGGTCCTCGAACAGGTTGGCGTAGTTCGTGATGCCGACCGGCCGCGCGGTGTTGGTGGCGAGGTTGTAGTTGCTGAATGAGATGTACAGGCTGTAGATCATCGCTCCGGCGGTGAAGACCAGGAAGCCGATGATCCACGGGGAGATGAAGAGGTAGCCGGCGAGGGCTTCGCGCTTGTTGTAGTGCTGCTTGACCCGGGGCGCTCTGCCCTTCTTCCGGCGGCGACCGCCGCGGGCCTCCTCCGTCTGCTCCTCGAGTGCGCCGACGAAGGCGTCGGGCTGAGACGTGACGCTCATCTCGATGCCTCGTTCGCGGAAAGCCTCGGGCGAATCGTGTAGGTCATATCACTCTCCACATCGAGATGTGGCATCGTTACCACATGGTGGTGACTATACGGCGCGGGATCGGCTCCTCGCAACAGCGCGGAGCTCGTGTCGGGCCCGCGCTCGGGTGCCTCCGAGAAGTACGAGGGCAGGCTCGTGCCTGCGACCGTCAAGTCGCTCATGGCGCGAGCCTAGGGGTCCCCCAGGTCCCGCGGACAGGGCTTGCGCGACGCGCTTCTTCTGTGCTTCTCGCAGGAAGCCGCGCATGATCGCGGCGGACGTGGCGGTGTACGCCGCGACATCGGCGGGTGTGTGCGCGGCGGTCGCCGCGGCGCGCAGCGGCGCCACGGTCGTCCTGGTCGAGCCCGGTCGGCACGTCGGCGGGATGACCAGCGGCGGGCTGGGGTACACCGACGTCGGCGACGTCCGCGCCCTCGGCGGCATGGCCGCGAAGTTCCGCGCGGCGGTCGCCGAGCACTACGGGGTACCGGTGGGCCGCTACGCGGGACCGGAGCCCCGGGTGGCCGAGGAGATCTTCCGCCGCTGGCTGGACGAGGCCGGTGTGAGCATCGTCACGGACGCTCGCCTGGCCTCGGTGCGCATGGGCGTCGATCGGATCGCCGACGTGACGCTCGAGGACGGATCCGTCGTGAGCGCGGACGTCTTCGTCGACGCGAGCTACGAAGGCGACCTTCTGGCGGCGGCGGGCGTCTCGTACGCGGTGGGGCGGGAGTCGAGGCTCCTGTACGGAGAGGAGTTCGCCGGTCGCCGTGAGGTCATGCCGGGACGGCATGCGACGCCGCCGTGGATCTCGCCGTTCCGCGACGACGAGGCAGGGCTCGTCGAGGGACCGCTCCTGCCGCAGATCCGGCCGGAGCCGCTGGCGGAGGTCGGGTCGGGCGACGGGGGCATCATGTCGTACGGATATCGCGTGTGCCTGTCGCGGGCGCCCGACCGCGTCCCGTTCCGCCGGCGTGACGGCTACGACGAGGCGCACTGGGAGCTCGGGCGGCGCCTGTTCGCCGCTGCGCAGCGCCGCGGCGACGTGCACCAGGCCGGTCGCCACCTCGGCCTCGAGCCGAACCTGCCCGGCGGGAAGGCCGACGGCAACTCGCTCGGTCCCTTCTCGCTCAGCGTGCTGGACGGCAGTGCGTGGGAGTACCCGGACGCGGATCCGGGACGCCGCGAGCAGATCCGGCGGCATCACCTCCACCACGCCGAGGACTTCCTGTGGTTCCTCGCGAACGATCCCGCCGTGCCGGGGGGCATCCGGCGCGAGATGCAGGGCTGGGGGCTGCCGGCCGACGAGTTCGCCGACACGGGACACCTCCCGCATCAGCTCTATGTGCGCGAGGCGCGACGGATGCTCTCCGATGTGGTGCTGACCGAGCACCAGCTCCGCGCGGGTGCCGTGCCCGACGATGTCGTGGCGCTGGGCTCGTACCATCTGGACATCCGCGAGGTGCAGCGGGCGTGGCGGTGGGTGTACGAGCATCCCGCCCCGATCGCGATGGTGGTGACCGAGGGCTACCTGTCGGTGCCCGTGCCGGTCTACGGCATCGGCTACGGGGCGCTCGTCCCCCGCCGGGAGGAGTGCGTGAACCTCGTCGTCGCGGTCTGCGTGTCGGCATCCCACGTCGCGTTCTCATCGATCCGCATGGAGCCGCAGTACCAGATGCTCGGACAGGCGGCCGGCGCCGCCGCCGCGATGGCGGCGCGTTCGGGCGTCGCGGTGCAGGAGGTCCCGGTCGACGCGCTGCAGAGCGTTCTGCGGGACGCCGGAGCGGTGCTCGCGGTCTGATCGAGCGGATGCCGCCGCCGGGGCGGATACACCCGCGGGCGCCGGCACGCAAGCGGTGGGACGGCGGCCGCGGCGCTCCTATCGTCGAATCGTCGGAAGGAGCGACCATGACGGACACACCGATTCCCCGGCTGTCGCCCGAGGACGGCAACCCGGCCAGCGACCTCAAGACGGACGTCATCAAGGACGTGGAGCGCGAGCACACGATCACCGGCGACGTGGTCGGGCCGCGCAGCGACGAGATGCCCGACGACAGCGGGGACGACGACGAGGACAGGCAGTAGCGGCTGCTTCTCGCCCGCGGGCGGGCGTCGCCTCGGTCCATGAGGCCGGCCGAGGGCGACGTCCGCGCGCGGTGGTCC
>JAPSKH010000064.1 GCA_031177765.1 Microbacterium sp.
GGATGCCCCGCGTGCAAGGCCCTCGGCCGCACGCGGCGGGCTGTCGACAATGGCTCGCATGCGCAACAGGCGGATGGACGGCAAGACCGTCGTGATCGTCGGAGCCTCCAGCGGGATCGGCCGCGGCGCCGCCCTGCGGCTCGGGCAGCTCGGGGCGAACGTCGTGGCCTTCGCCCGGCGCGGCGACGTGCTGGACGACCTGGTCGCGGAGATCCAGGCGGTCGGCGGAGCCGCCGTGGGGGTCGCCGGCGACATCAGCTCCGCGTCCGACATCGCCCGCCTCGCCGAGACGGCGGTGCAGTCCTTCGGCCGCATCGACGTGTGGGTGAACGACGTGGGCGTCGGGTCCGTCGGGTCGTTCTGGGCGATTCCGCTCCCCGAGCACGTGCGCGTGGCGGAGGTGAACTTCATCGGCTTCCTCCACGGCGCGCACGCCGCGGTGCGCCTGTTCCTGCAGCAAGGCCGGGGAACGCTCATCAACCTGGCTTCGGTCGAGAGCGAGGTGCCGCTGGCGTTCCACTCCTCCTATGCCGCGACGAAGGCGGCCGTGCTCAGCCTCACGCACACGCTGCACCAGGAGCTTCGCCTCGCCGGGCGGTCGAAGGACATCAAGGTGTGCGCGATCCTGCCGTGGGCCATCGACACGCCCTGGTGGGCGCACGCCGGCAACCACTCCGGGCATGCTCCGCGCATGCTGGGCATGGAGGGCCCCGACCACGTGGTGGATGCCATCGTGACGGCATGCGTGCGGCCGCGGCTGCTGCGGGCCGTCGGATGGAAGGCCAAGGGCGCACGGATCGCGCACCGCCTCACTCCCCGGCTGGCCGTGCGGCTGTCGGCCGAGATCGCCCGCCTCGAGATGCGGAGGGGGATGCCGACGCCCGATACGGCCGGGGCGCTGCACCATCCCATCGCCGCCGGAGCGAGCGTCGAGGGCGGTGTCCGGGAGCGGATGCGGCGCGAGGACGAGCGCGCCCGCGAGGACTCGGCGCGCACGCCGGCCACCCGCTGACCGCTACCACCGCGGTGATGGTGCTTCAACCCCCTCCGCCTGGGTACGGCGCAGGCACCAGGCTCGGGCCATGACCGATCGACGACAGAGCGTCGCGAGTGTCGCCGAAGGCGTCGTGCGCATCCACCGGGCCGGCGTGAACTGCTACCTCCTCACCACCGGGGGTCTGACGCTCGTCGACGCCGGCCTGCCCGGCATGTGGCCCCTTCTGCTGCAGGCGCTGGGCACGGTGGGAGCGACTCCCGCAGACCTGGATGCCGTCGTCCTGACACACGGACACTTCGATCACGTCGGGCTCTCGGACCGGCTGCACAAGCAGCACGGCGTGCGGTCCCGCATCCACGAGGCCGACGTGCCGGTCGCGCGGCATCCGTACCGGTACGACCACCAGCTGCCGCGGTGGCCGTACCCCTTCAAGCACCCCGGTGGCGTGCCGATCCTCGTCGCCATGACAGCTGCCGGGGCGCTGACCGTCAAGGGAACGGATGCGCAGGGCGACGTGCGGCACGGGACGCCGCTGGATGTGCCCGGCAGCCCGGTGCCCGTCTCGTCACCCGGGCACACGCACGGGCACTGCGGGTTCTTCCTTCCCGATCGAGGGGTGCTGTTCAGCGGCGATGCGCTGGTCACCCTCGACCCGTACACGGGACGCCGCGGCCCCCGCATGGTGGCCCGCGCGGCGACCGCCGACGTCGAGAGCAACATCCTCAGCCTCGATCGCCTGGCGGACACCGACGCCGGCGTGGTGCTCCCCGGGCACGGCGAGCCGTACGTGGCGGGGGTGCGAAGGGCTGTCCAGCAGGCCCGGCGCGAGCCCGTGGCCTGATCAGTCCTCGAGGATGACGAGGCGCTGCGTCGCACGCGTCATCGCGACGTAGCGGTCCACCGCCCCCTCGACGCCCTCCCCGAACGACCGAGGATCGACCAGCACGACCAGGTCGAACTCCAAGCCCTTGGCGAGCTCGGGGGACAGGGACCGCACGCGCTCGCGCTCGGCGAAGCCGGGATCGCCGATCACGCAGACCGTTCCCTCCTCGTGGGCGCGCAGCCATTCCTCGATGATCGCGTCACGCTCCGACAGCGGCGCGCGAAGCACCGGTACGCCGGTGCTCCGGACCGACGTGGGCACATTGGCGTCCGGGATCGCGGCGCGGATGACCGGTTCCGCCTCCGTCATCACCTCACTGGGCGTCCGGTAGTTCACGCCGAGGGTCGCCATCGAGACCGTCGTGAAGCCGACCCTCGCGAGGCGCTCGCTCCACGACTCGTGGAACCCGTGGCGTGCCTGCGCGCGGTCGCCGACGATCGTGAAGCTCCGCGACGGGCACCGGCTCAGCAGCATCCGCCACTGCGCGTCCGTCAGCTCCTGCGCCTCGTCGACGATGATGTGAGCGAAGGGGCCCGCGAGGAGGTCGGGATCCGCGCTCGGCAGGGCGTGCTCGTCCACGAGGCTGTTGCGGAGGTCTTCGCCGTCCAGCCACTGCATGAGCTCGTCGCCGGCCTCCTTCAGCCGGTCGATCACCTGGGCCATGTACTCCCGCTCGGCATCGAGCCGCGCTTCGCGCTCGCGGTTGCGGCGTGATGCCGACGGGTCGCCCAGACGCCGACGGGCGGCGTCGAGCAGGGGGAGGTCCGAGATCGTCCAGGCCGAGGCATCCCTCCGCTGCAGCGACCGGATCTCGTCGCCGCTCAGCCAGGGCGCGCATCGGCGAAGGTACGCCGGCGTCGACCACAGGTCGGCGACGAGGACGGATGCCTCCACCAGCGGCCATGCCCGGTTGAAGGCGCGCACGAGACCCTCGTTGCGCGTCAGCGCTCGCCGCAGCTGGTGCGGCGGCACCTCGCCGGCAGCCTGATCGGTGAGGATCTCCAGCAGCGTCTCCCATACCTGATCGCGCGCCTCGTTGTGCGGTGTGCCGGGTTCGGGTGACGCGAACGCCTCGGCCCAGTCCTGGGGATCGAGCCAGAGGTCGAGCCATGGAGTCTCCACCTCCATGCCGGCCGTCGGCGCCTCCTCATACAGGGCGACGGCCGGTTCGATGGCGTCGACCATGCGCGCATCGGCCTTGAGGCGTGCGACCGCCGGGTCGGGCTCGGGCAGGGCGGCCCGGCCCTCGGCGACGAGGTCGCTCAGGGTGCAGGTCTGCACGGTCTCCTCGCCGAGGCTCGGCAGGACGTCCTCGACGTAGGAGAGGTACGCCCGGCTCGGCCCCACGAAGAGCGCGCCGCCGCGACCTTCTCCCAGGCGCGGGTCGGAGTACAGCAGGTACGCCGCTCGGTGAAGCGCCACGACCGTCTTGCCGGTTCCCGGACCGCCGTCGACGACCAGCGCGCCTCTCGAGTCCGCGCGGATGATGGCGTCCTGGTCGGCCTGGATCGTGCTCAGCACATCGCGCATGCGCGGCGACCTGCTCGAGCCGAGACTGGCGATGAGAGCCGACTCGTCGTCGAGCGCGACCGAGCCCGCCGGGACATCCGCCGAGAAGACCTCGTCCCAGTAGTCCCGCACGCGTCCGCTGCTCCACCGGTAGCGCCGCCGGCTGACCAGACCCATGGGGTCGGCGTACGTGGCGGCGAAGTACGGCTTCGCCGCCGGTGTGCGCCAGTCCACGAGCAGGCGGCGGCCGTCGGCATCGGACAATCCGAAGCGCCCGATGTAGAGCGGCTCGGCCTCGCCCGCAGCGACGATGCGTCCCAGGCACAGGTCGAGCCCGTAGCGGCGCAGGGCGCGCAGCCGCGCGGACAGCCGGTGGATCTCGAGATCACGGTCGAGGGCGGCCTGGCCGCGACCGCCGGGCAGCGCGCGCGTCGCCGCGAGTCGTTCGGTGAGGTCTGCAATGGTCTGCTCGAGGGTGCGGGCGATCCGCGAGAAGTGCTGCTCGTCGTGGGCGATGAGCCCGGGCGAGGCCTTCGCGCGAAGGCGGTCGGGCAAGTCGAAAACGCTGGTGGTGAGGGAATTCACGGCATGGGCTCCAAGGTCCGGACGCGACGGTGCACGGTCGCGACCGATCAGTATGCGCCGTCGGGGGGCCCTTGCCGCAAGACCCCCCTCGCCCGATATCCTGGATGCGGCGGGAAGGTTCGCGCCGGACGCTCAGACGAGCAGACCTGCGGACGCCATCACGGTCGTCGGGTCGATCCTGATCACGACGCGCCGGGGATTCACCCGGGGCGGCCGGTACCGGCGCGCATACAGTTCCTCGGCGAGCCGCACCGCCTCGGCGTCCCGCTCGATCGTCGCGTGCCCGGCGATGCTGAGCCACCGCGCGCCCGCCACCTGGGCGACCGTCGCGCGCGGGTCGCGTTCGACGTTGCGCACCTTCTGGGTGCCGTCGGAGGTGATGATGCGCACCGCACCGTCGTGGACGGTGTACCCCACCGCGACGACATGGATGCCCCCGTCGCGGCCGATCGTCGACAGGGTCGCGAGGTGGTAGTCCGACACGAACTCGAGACCCGCCTCGGTCAGGGATGACAGCGTGCGCATCGACCCATTCT
>JAPSKH010000065.1 GCA_031177765.1 Microbacterium sp.
CACCAAGACCTTCACCAAGAAGATCGCGGCGACCTCTGACCGCGACACCGTGGTCGCGCGGGCCATGGAACTCGTCGAGAGGATCGAGCGCGATCGTCCCATCCGCCTGCTGGGCATGCGCGCGGAGCTGACGATGCCCCGGGATGCCCGAGAAGGCCATACGCCCACGCGCAGCGGATGGTGACCCGGGACGGGACCCGTGTCGGCGACGGCGAGAAGGTGCCCCGTCCCTGGGGACGGACGGGGCACCTGGAAAGCCGGGCCGCTGGGGGGCGGCCGGGTTCCTCGTGAGGCGTGCCGACGAGCGCCGAATCAGGGGAACAGCGATTCGGGCGCAACGTGTTGCGTTGTGACATCTCTCTCGGATGACGTCTCTGTCGCGGCTCGTCAGCAACGCCTAGGTCATTGATAGCGGAGCGCGAACCCGACGTGTCGAAAAATCACCCGCGCCTTCACCCGTGGTCCGGCTCGGATCAGCCGCGGATGAGACAGAATCGACACGCGCGACGAGAAGGGACCCGTACGGTGAGCACATCGACGCTGACCTTCGCCGTGCTGGCACTCGCCGTGCTCGGTTTCGTCACCAATCGCGTGCCGATGGTCATCGTGGCGATGTTCGTTCCGGTCGCCCTGTGGGCGACCGGCGTTCTCACGCTCGGCGAAGCCTTCACCGGCTTCGCCGATCCGATCGTGATCTTCATCGCCACGCTGTTCGTCCTCAGCGAAGCGCTCGACAGCACGGGTGTGACCGCATGGCTGGGGCGACAGCTGGAGAGGCGGGCGGGTGTCGCGCGGACGCGGCTGCTGGTGGCGACAGGCCTGGTCGCCGCGCTGCTGTCGGCTGTGATCAGCATCAACGGCGCGGTCGCCGCCCTGCTCCCGATCGTGGTCCTCGCCGCAGTGCGTGCCGACGTCGCTCCGTCGCGGCTGCTGATCCCGCTCGCGTTCGCCGCGAGCGCCGGCTCGCTTCTGACGCTCACGGGCACGCCGGTGAACATCATCGTCTCGCAGGCCGCGGCCGATGCGGGCGGGCGCGCGTTCGGCTTCTTCGAATTCGCCCTCGCGGGCATCCCCCTCGTGGTGCTGACCCTCGCCGTGTCGATCCTGTTGGGCGACCGGCTGCTCCCCCGCCGGACACCGGAACGCATGGAGGAGCCGATCGCCGACCCGAGTGAGAACGTCCGCTCGTGGCGCGAGACATACCACCTGAGCCTCGACACGGGGCTCATCTTCCAGGCGGAGACGGGTGTGGCGGAGGTGCTCATCGCGCCACGCTCGACGCTCATCGGCCGCGTCGTCTCCCCGGGGATGACGACGAGGGACGAGGGCCTGGTGGTCCTCGCCATCAGACGTGGGGACGGCACCGCCACATCCGGGTCGACGGAGACGCCGACCGCCGTGGCGCTGCAAGCCGGCGACGCGGTCCTCGTGCAGGGGCCGTGGGACGCCCTTCAACGCTACGTGGCCTCACCCGATGTCATCCCGGTCGGATCTCCGCGCGCCCTGCAGCGGACCGTGCCGATGGGCCGCGGAGCCAAGCGCGCATTGACGATCCTGGCCGCTGCCGTCGTGCTCCTGGCCACCGGCATCCTTCCCCCCGCGATCGTCGGGCTGGTGGCCGCCGGCGCCCTCATCGTCACGGGCGTCGTCACGGTGCCTCAGTCGTTCCGAGCCGTCTCGTGGAGCACGGTCGTGCTGATCGCCGCGATGATCCCGCTGTCCGAAGCGATCGTGACCTCGGGTGCGGCCGATGTGATCGCGGGCGCGGTGCTCGCCCTGGCGGGGAACGCGTCGCCCCACCTGGCGCTGCTGGCCATCTGCGTGCTGACCCTGGTGCTCGGCCAGTTCATCTCGAACGTCGCCACCGTGCTGGTCATGGTTCCGATCGCGGCATCGTTCGCGCAGACCCTCGATGTCAGCGTTCAGCCGTTCATGATGGCGCTGACCGTCGTCGGCGCCGCGTCGTTCCTCACGCCGATCGCCACGCCGGTGAACCTCATGGTGATGCAGCCGGCGGGCTACCGGTTCGGGGATTACTGGCGCCTCGGGCTCCCGCTCTCGATCCTCTTCATCGCCGTGGCGGTGCTGTACGTGCCCCTGATCTGGCGATTCTGACAGCGGGCCTGTCAAGGCCCGTGCACCGAGGGACGCCTGGCTCTACCGTGGCGACACGCTCACCGCATCGGAGGACCCCGTGGCAGACGATGACAGCACCGGCGAAGAGGCATCCCGCGTCGGCTCCGACAGGAACGTCGCCGACGCTGTCGTGGCCCGACTGCACGAGTGGGGCGTGGAGCGGATCTACGGGTACAGCGGCGACGGGATCAACCCGGTGCTGGACGCACTGCGGCGCGCTTCCGCCGGGCCGGACTTCATCCAGGCACGCCACGAGGAGAACGCCGCCCTCATGGCGGTCGGCGATGCGAAGTTCCACGGGGGCGTCGGGCTCGCCCTGTCGACACAGGGCCCGGGAGCCATCCATCTCCTGAACGGGCTCTACGACGCCAAGCTCGACCACGTGCCGGTGGTCGCCGTCGTCGGACAGCAGCACCGCACGGTGCTCGGATCCGGCTACATGCAGGAGGTGGAGCTGAAGACGCTCTTCGCGGATGTCGCCCTCTACGTCGGCGAGGCCATGACGCCGGAGCAGATCCCCCTCGTGATCGACGAGGCGTTCCGCAACGCCCGCGGCGGCGCGGGTCCGGCGGTCATCATCCTGCCGCACGACGTGCAGCAGTCGCCGGCAGCCGAGCACGCCCGGGAGCACGGCGTGGTCGTGACCGCCGCCTCCTTCGCGGCGGCGGATGTCCGGCCGCGCGAGGAGGACGTCCGCGCGGCCGTCGGCCTCCTCCGGCGAGCCGCTCGGCCCGCCCTTTTGGTCGGCCGCGGGGCGGCCGGCGCAGCGGATGCCGTCCTGGAGCTGGCCGACAAGCTCGGGGCCGGGGTCACGACGAGCCTGCTCGGCAAGCCCTTCGTGGACGAGCGGCATCCGCTCGTGGCCGGCACGATGGGACATCTCGGCACGACGGCGAGCGCCGCGATCCTCGCCGAGTGCGACGCGCTCGTGATCGTGGGCTCGAACGATCCGTGGACCGAGTACTACCCCGCTCCCGGTCAGGCCCGGGCCGTGCAGATCGACATCGACCCACGGCGACTCGGCGACCGGTACCCGATCGATGTGGGAATCGCCTCCGACGCCGGAGCGGCTCTCGCGGCGCTGATCGAGGGGCTGCCGAGCCCGGACCGAGCCGACTGGCGAGCGCGTGTGGAGGCGCACGTGGCGTCGTGGCATCAGGTCCGGCGTCGACGCGCTGACGTCGACGCGGAACCGCTCAACCCCGAGCGGGTCGTCGCTGAGCTCGGGGATGCGCTGCCGGCCGATGCCGCCATCGCGCTGGACGTCGGCAGCGTCGTCTACTGGTACGCGCGGCAGCTCGTCCTGCCGCCGGGCGTGCCGGCGCACGTCTCGGGCACGCTCGCGAGCATGGGATGCGGCGTGCCGTATGGCATAGCGGCGAAGAGCGGTGCCCCGGAGCGTCCCGTCCTGGTGCTCACCGGGGACGGCGGCATGCAGATGACCGGTCTGAGCGAGCTGCTGACCGTGGCCCACCGGTGGCGGACGTGGACCGACCCCCGATTCGTCGTTGCGGTGTTCGACAACGGCGAGCTGACCGAGGTCAGCTGGGAGCAGCGCGAGATGGAGGGTGCGCCGCGATACGCCGCCAGTCAGGACCTCCCCTCGTTCGACTACGCGGGTTTCGCCGAGCTGCTGGGTCTGGCAGGCGAACGCGTCGACGATCCCGGCCAGGTCGGCGACGCCTGGGTGCGCGCCTTCGCCGCCGACCGCCCGTACGTGCTGCATCTGAAGACGGATGCCGCCATCCCGCTCCTTCCGCCGCTCGCCTCGGGCCAGCAGAAGACGGACGTCATGCTCGACGCGCTGCGTCAGGAGGCGGCGCTCGGCGACCCGCTGGCTCGGCGAGCCCTCCGGCTGGTCGACGAGTACGTGCGGATCGAGAGCGACACCGCGTCGT
>JAPSKH010000008.1 GCA_031177765.1 Microbacterium sp.
CCGCGAGCGGACGTCGACGGGTCGTGTCAGGCTGGTGGCATGACCACGGCGATGACCTTCGAGGAGCGGTACCGCGCGATCGACTCGCGCGACCCGCGCTTCGACGGCCAGTTCGTCACCGCCGTGCGCTCCACGGGGATCTACTGTCGCCCGAGCTGCCCGGCACGCACGCCGAAGCCGTCGAACGTGACGTTCTATCCCACGAGCGCCGCGGCGCACGAGGCGGGTTACCGGGCCTGCAAACGATGCCTGCCCGAGGCGGCGCCGGGCTCGCCGCAGTGGAACCTCCGCGGTGACATCGCGGGGCGCGCCATGCGGCTGATCGCCGACGGCGTGGTCGAACGCGAAGGCGTGCCGGGGCTGGCCCGGCGACTCGGCTACTCGCCGCGGCATCTGACCAGGCTGCTCACCGCCGAGCTGGGGGCCGGGCCGCTGGCGCTCAGCCGCGCCCATCGGGCGCAGACCGCGCGCATGCTGCTCGTGGGGACCGACCTGCCGGCCGCCGACGTCGCCTTCTCCGCGGGCTTCGCCAGCGTCCGCCAGTTCAACGACACCATCCGCGAGGTGTTCGGGATGCCTCCGCTCGAGCTGCGTGCGCGCCGCCGGCCGCTCCATGCCGCCGCCGACTCCTCCCACGTCGCGTCGGCCGCGCTGACGGCGATCGACCTCGTGCTCCCGCACCGCGGTCCGCTCGACGCCGACGGGCTCTTCGCGTGGATGTCGGCCCGCGCGGTCGCCGGCGCCGAGACGGCGACGCCGTCCTCGTTCGCGCGGACGCTGCGGCTCCCGCACGGACCGGCGTGGTTCGAGCTGCGCCTGGACGGACCGGGCAGGGTGCGACTGCGCGCCAGGCTGACACACCTCGCCGACCTGTCGACACTCGTGACGCGCGCGCGCCGCCTGTTCGACCTGGACGCCGACCCCATCGCGATCGACGAGGCGCTGTCGCGGCATCCCGAGCTCGCGCCGCTGGTGGCGGGGCTGCCCGGCATCCGGGTGCCGGGGGCGGCAGATCCGCACGAGATGCTCATCCGGGCGATGGTGGGGCAGCAGATCACCGTCGCTGCCGCGCGCACCGCGCTCACGGGCCTGACAGCCGCCCTGGGCGAGGACGTCCCGGAACTGGGCCACACGGGAGCGGAGAAGCTCTTCCCCACGATGGCCGCGATCGCCGAGCGAGGTCACGAGGTGCTGCGCGGACCCGCCGCCCGCACGCGGGCGCTCACGGGCGTCGCCGCGGCCCTCGCAGAGGGCTCTCTGATCCTCACGCCCGGCGACGACGGCGCCGAGCAGCGGCAGGCGCTTCTCGCGATGCCGGGCATCGGTCCCTGGACCGCCGACTACGTGCGCATGAGGGTGCTCGGCGATCCCGACGTGTTCCTTCCCGGCGACGTCGCCGTGCGCACGGGTGCCGCCGCAGCGGGACTCCCATCCGACGCCCGGGCGCTGACGGTGTGGGCTGCCCGCTCCGCACCGTGGCGCAGCTATGTCACCGCACATCTCTGGCGCGCGGTGCCGGCCAAGCCGGTCCGGCCGGCGCGCCCGATGCGATCACCGAGGCGCCCGAGCCGCGCCTCGGCCGTGGCACCCGTTCCCGTGACCTCCTCGACGAAGGCGACCTCATGAACACCGCGACCATCCAGACCATCGACACGCCGGACGGCGCGTTCACGATCCTCGCCGATGAGGCGGGCCGGGTCCTCGCGTCGGGCTGGACCGACGACCCCGATCGGATCGTCGGACGCCTCCGCGCGGCCGACCGGCCCGACGCCGTGCGCGAGGGGGAGACGGATGCCGCCGCGGCGGTGGCCGCGTACTACGCCGGCGACGTCGGTGCGATCGACGACGTGCCGGTGCGGCAGTACGGCACCCGGATGCAGCAAGCCGGGTGGCAGGCGCTGCGGCGCATCGCGCCGGGCGCTCCGCTGACCTACACCGAGTTCGCCGCGGCGCTCGGTTCGGCCAACGCGGTGCGTGCCGCGGCATCCATCTGCGCGCGCAACGCGCCCGCCCTGTTCGTCCCCTGCCACCGTGTGCTGCGCACCGGCGGAGCCCTCGGCGGGTTCGCGTGGGGGCTCGAGGTGAAGCGGAGCCTGCTCGACCGGGAGGCCGGCGTTCCCGCGCTCGTCGACGAGACGCGGGAAGTCGCCATTGCGCTCAGGTAATTCCCAGGTCTAGGCTGGAGGGCTGTCGCGCCGGAAGGCGCGGCAGCCCTGTCCGCTCGAGCCATGGAGGATGCCATGTATCAGGCCGCCGTCGCCGCGAAGACCGCCTTCGTCCTCCGTGCCGCCGGAGCGGGCCGGATCCGCATCCAGGGGTAGCGGCTCCTCCCGCATTCCTCCAGCAGACGTCGGCACACCGCCGTCCCACGGCGCGATGCGCTCCGCGAGGCGTCGTCGTCTCCGATCGCTTCCGCACGTCATCCTTTCCCGACCCCCGTCCGGGTCACCCGCCTCCTCTCGTCCCACAAGGATCATGACCACCACCGCCGACTCGCCCCGGTCCGAACTGTCCACCCCGAAGGCCCTCGCGAGGCTCATCCCGTTCGTGAAGCCCGTCCTGCCGCGCCTCGTGCTCGGCGGCGTCAGCGCGCTCCTCGCGGGCCTCCTCGCGCTGGGCATCCCCCTCGTGCTCGAGCAGATCGTGCGCGGTCCGATCAGCTCCGGTGACCTCACCGCGATCGCCTGGGGAGCCGCCGCGATCCTCGCGCTCGGGCTCGCCGAAGCGGCCATGGTGTGGCTGCGTCGCTGGTTCGTGCTCGGGCCCGCGACGCGCGTCGAGTACGAGCTGCGCCAGAGCTTCTACTCGCGCCTGCAGCGGCTGCCGGTCGCCTTCCACGACCGCTGGCAGTCCGGCCAGCTGCTCAGCCGCATGATGCAGGACATGAGCATGCTGCGCCGGTGGCTCGCGTTCGGCCTCGTGCTTCTGATCGTCAACGCCCTCACGATCGCGGCGGGAACCGCCCTGCTGTTCCGCTGGCACTGGCTCCTGGGTGCGCTCTTCCTCGTCACCTCGGCGCCGCTGTGGTACGCCGGATACCGGTTCGAGAAGACGTACGGCCGGCTCGCGCGGCAGTCCCAGGACCAGGCGGGCGACCTGGCCACCTCCGTCGAGGAGAGCGTGCACGGCATCCGGGTCCTCAAGGCCTTCGGTCGCGGCAAGCACGCGCTGCAGAAGTTCACCAGGCAGGCCGAGACGCTGCGCGAGACCGAACTGAGCAAGGCCCGCGCGATCGGGTGGATCTGGTTCTGGCTCGTGCTGCTGCCCGACATCGCCTTCGCGCTCTGCCTCGGCGCCGGGATCTACCTGACCGCGCTCGGGCAGCTGGAAGGACCCGAGCTCATCGCGTTCTTCGCGATGGCGACCGTGCTGCGCTGGCCGATGGAGTCGATCGGCTTCCTCTTCTCGTTCCTGCTCGATGCCCGTACGGCCACGGACCGCATCTTCGAGGTGTTCGACGAGCCGAACACCATCGTCGATCCGCAGCGCCCGGCCTCCATCGAACGTCCGCGGGGTGAACTGGCGTTCGAAGACGTCCACTTCCGGTATCAGGATGCCGCCGCTCACGAGCCGGACCTCCTCAACGGGGTCGACCTCGTCCTGCGACCGGGGGAGACCATGGCGCTCGTGGGTCTCACGGGGTCCGGCAAGACGACCCTGACGACGCTTCCCACCAGGCTGTACGACGTCACCGGCGGTCGCGTCACCCTCGACGGCGTCGACGTGCGCGACCTGACGCTGAAGGAGCTCCGCCGCCACATCGGCATGGCCTTCGAGGACGCCACGCTGTTCTCGCAGAGCGTCCGCGACAACGTGCTGCTCGGTCGCGAGGACCTCGAACCCGGCAGTCCTGAGGCCGAGCGCATCCTGCGCGAGGCCCTCGACGTCGCGCAGGCGGGATTCGTGGACGACCTTCCCGACGGCGTGGACACCGTCATCGGCGAGGAGGGACTGTCGCTGTCCGGCGGGCAGCGCCAGCGGCTGGCTCTGGCCCGCGTGGTCGCCGCGCGTCCGTCGGTGCTCGTGCTCGACGACCCGCTGTCGGCGCTGGACGTCGACACCGAGGCGCTGGTCGAAGACGCGCTGCGCGTGGTGCTGCGCGACACCACCGCGCTGGTCGTGGCGCACCGCCCCTCCACCGTCATGCTGGCCGACCGGGTCGCCCTGCTCGAAGCCGGGCGGGTCACCGCGGTCGGCACCCATTCGGAGCTGCTGCGCGAGAGCGAGCACTACCGTCACGTGATCTCGAGCCTCGAGGTCGAGGAAGCCCGCCTGCGGGAGAGGGAGGTGAACCTGTGAGCACCGTCATCGGCACCAGCGGCGAAGACCGCTCGGACTACACGCGCGCCGAGAGCAAGGCCATCCGCAAGCGCTCGCTGCGGCTGCTGAGCTCACTCGTCGCGCCCGTGCGCGGCCAGCTGGTCCTGGCCGCCGTCGTCCTGATCGTCTCGACGGTCCTGCGTGTCGCAGGTCCCGCGCTGATCGGGTACGGCATCAACAACGCGCTGCCGGCGGTGGTCGAGCGCATGGACTGGATGCCGACCATCGGGGTCGTCGCCGTCTATCTGGTCTCCGCCTTCGGCGGTGCGGCGCTGATCGGCTGGTACGTCGTCGTCGCGGCGCGCCTGACCCAGACGATCATGCTGGACCTTCGCAAGCGCATCTTCCTGCACACGCAGAAGCTCAGCCTGGAGTTCCACGAGTCCTACACGTCGGGCCGCATCATCTCGCGTCAGACGAGCGACCTCGACACCATCCGGGAGCTGCTCGACGGCGGTCTGAACGAGCTCGTCTCAGGCATCCTGTACGGCGCGTTCACGCTGATCGCGCTGCTCATCATCGACTGGCAGTCGGGCGTCATCCTCATCGTGATGGGCATCCCGCTGTTCCTGCTGATGCGCTGGTTCTACACCCGCTCGCAGCTGGTGTACCGCGAATCGCGGGTCATCAGCGCGCGGGTGATCGTGAAGTTCGTCGAGACGATGACCGGCATCCGCGCGGTGAAGGCGTTCCGCAAGGAGGAGCGCAACGATGACGAGTTCGGCCGGCAGGCGATGGAGTACCGGGACGTCAACATGCGGTCGATCCGCCTGTTCGGCACGTTCGAGCCGGCGCTGATGGCGGTGGCATCCGTCACCCTCGCCCTCGTGGTCGCGTGGGGCGGCATCCGCGTCGTGGGCGGCGCGCTGGAGATCGGGTTCCTGCTGTCGGCCGTGCTGTACGTGCGGAACTTCTTCTCGCCGCTGCAGGAGGTCGCGTTCTTCCTGAACTCCTACCAGTCCGCGACGGCCGCGCTCGAGAAGGTGTCGGGTGTGCTGGAGGAGGAGCCGACGGTTCCCGACCCGAAGAACCCCGTCGATCTGTGGACCGCGCGCGGCCACATCCGGTTCGAGGACGTCCTCTTCGGATACTCGAAGGACCGCATCATCCTGCCCGACTTCTCGCTCGACATCCCGGCCGGCCAGACGGTCGCGCTCGTGGGCACGACGGGAGCCGGCAAGTCGACGCTCGCCAAGCTCGTCTCGCGGTTCTACGACCCGACCGAGGGCCGTGTCACCCTCGACGGGGTGGATCTGCGGTCGCTGCACCCGAAGGATCTCCGCCGCGCGATCGTCATGGTCACCCAGGAGGCGTACCTGTTCAGCGGGACCGTCGCCGACAACATCGCGCTCGGCAAGCCCGATGCGACGCTCGACGAGATCAAGGCCGCGGCTCGTGCGGTGGGGGCGGATGCCTTCATCGAGCGGCTGCCGGACGGATACCACACCGACGTCAACAAGCGCGGAGGACGCGTGTCGGCGGGGCAGCGGCAGCTGATCTCGTTCGCGCGCGCCTTCCTCGCCGACCCGGCGGTGCTGATCCTCGACGAGGCGACCGCGTCGCTGGACATCCCGAGCGAGCGGCAGATCCAGGACGCGCTGCAGACGCTCCTCTCCGACCGCACCGCGATCATCATCGCGCACCGTCTGTCGACGGTCGCGATCGCCGACCGGGTGCTCGTCATGGAGCACGGCCGCATCATCGAGGACGACGCCCCCGAGGCCCTGATCGGCGGCGACGGCAAGTTCGCGCAGCTGCACGCCGCGTGGCGAGAGTCGCTCGTCTAGCTCCTCTTCACCGGATGCCCCGGTCCCGCGCAGCCGCGCCGGGCCGGGGCATCCGTCGTTGCGGGATTCTTCTCGCGGATTCGGAGATCTCCCGCGGATTCTCCGATGGCCTGTCGGACTGCGGTGGGCCGGTAGCCGGCGGTGATCGCCGCGCCGCGATGGGCGATTCCGCCGCGCGCATCGATCCAGTCCTGCAGAGGGAGACCGGATGCCGCAGAATGGGGCGACCGCGTGGACATTCCCCGATCCTCGCGCCCTCGAGCCTCGTCGCGATCGCGGCGTGCATCGCGCGGGGAAGCAGCCCGCCATGAGACGCCTGTGGAGGAATGGGCGGGACCTCCGATTCGGAGGATGATGCCGGATTCGGATGCCGTCGGTCTGGACGCCCGAATCAGGGTGTCTGGTCCGAATCCGCGAGCGCCGAAGCGAAGGGACACACCCCAGCACGCGTCACGGGAACCGGGGGCGACGAGGCCTCGATGGGGGAGGGGTATTCGAGGCCCCGCCGCCGGTCGGATGCCTCGCCGGAGCGAGGTCACGTGAAGACGTCGGGTGCGGACGGCGGCGTCAGAGCCGAACCTCCGCGATGACCTCACCGTACTCCGTCTCACCGACCGGCGTGAAGCCCACCCGGCGGAAGAACGCCTCGGGGCCGCCCTCGCCGGCTTCGTAGATGACGTTGAGGTGATCCATCCCGCGCCGGCGCGCCTCTTCCATCAGTCCTTCGACGGCGAACCGGCCCACGCCGCGCCCCTGGTCGTCGGCGTCGACGTTGATGCGCCACAGCACTGAGCGGAAGTGCTCCTGCGGGGCATCGGGGTCGAAGTTCGCGCTGACGAACCCGACCACCTCATCGCCGTCGACGACCACGCGCTGCCATGTCGTCTGCGGGTTCATCACGGTGGCCGCGATGCCGTAGCTCACCGGCGCGAGGAACTGCTCCTGGCCGGGCTTGAGCGACATATTGTTGACCGCCACGATGGTCGCGGCGGAGAGTTCGACGAGTCGCAGGTCACCCATACGCACAGGCTAGCGGGCATGGCCGACTCCGGCATCGCGCGATTTCCGGATCGGCACCGGGCGACCAGCGAATTCTCTCGACATCGAGATACTTTCCCGGGGTGCGATAGGCTGAGAGCCACTCGTACGAAGGACTTCACAGGTGACCGACTCCACCATCATCTACACGTACACCGACGAGGCTCCGGCTCTCGCGACCGCCTCCTTCCTGCCGATCGTGCAGGCCGTCACCGCCCAGGCGGGCGTGGATGTCGAGACCCGCGACATCTCGCTCGCCGGCCGCATCCTCGCCGCGTTCCCGCAGAATCTGACGCCCGAGCAGCAGGTCGGCGACGCGCTCGCCGAGCTCGGCGGACTGGCGACGCTGCCCGAGGCCAACATCATCAAGCTGCCCAACATCTCGGCCTCCATCCCGCAGCTGAAGGCCGCGATCGCCGAGCTCCAGTCGCAGGGCTACGACATCCCCGACTACCCCGACGAGCCGCAGAACCTCGAGGAGAAGGACGTCCGCGCGCGCTACGACCGCATCAAGGGGTCCGCGGTGAACCCGGTCCTGCGCGAGGGCAACAGCGACCGTCGCGCGCCGCTCTCGGTGAAGAACTACGCGCGCAAGCACCCGCATCGCAACAAGGCCTTCGCCGAGGGGTCCAAGACCCGTGTCGCCACCCTCGGCCACGACGACTTCAAGTCGAACGAGCAGACCACGGTCATCCCGGCCGACGACGTGCTGACCATCCAGCACGTGGCCGAGGACGGCTCGGTCACCGAGCTCAAGAGCGGCATCAAGGTGCTCCCCGACGAGATCGTGGATGCCACGTTCCTGTCCGCGGCCGCACTGGATGCCTTCCTGACCGAGACGCTCGAGACCGCCAAGGCCGACGACATCCTCTACTCGGTCCACCTCAAGGCCACGATGATGAAGGTCAGCGACCCGATCATCTTCGGACACGTCGTCAAGGCGTACTTCGCCGACGTGTTCGACCGCTACGGCGACAAGATCGCCGAGGCGGGTCTCACTCCCAACGACGGACTGGGCGCGATCCTCGCGGGCCTGGCGCAGGTCGACGGCGGCGACGAGATCGCGGGCGCCATCCGAGACGCGATGGAGCAGGGCCCCCGCCTGTCGTACGTCAACTCCGACAAGGGCATCACCAACCTCCACGTGCCGTCCGACGTGATCGTCGACGCCTCCATGCCGGCCCTCATCCGCAACGGCGGCAAGCTGTGGGGTGCCGACGGCGGCGAGGCCGACACGCTGGCGGTGATCCCCGACTCGTCCTACGCGAGCGTCTACCAGACCGTGATCGACGACGTCATCGCGCACGGCCCGCTCGACCCCGCCACGATCGGCACCGTGCCGAACGTCGGCCTGATGGCGCAGGCGGCGGAGGAGTACGGCAGCCACGACAAGACGTTCGAGATCTCGGCGCCCGGTGTCGTGCAGCTGCTCAACCAGGCCGGCGACGTGCTCCTGGAGCACCGCGTCGCGCCGGGCGACATCTGGCGGGCGATGCAGACGAAGGACGTCGCCATCCGCGATTGGGTCAAGCTCGCCGTCACCCGCGCCCGCGCGACCGGCGCCCCCGCCGTCTTCTGGCTGGACGAGAACCGCTCCCACGACGCCGCGCTCATCGCGAAGGTCAACGAGTACCTGGCCGAGCACGACACCGACGGGCTGACGATCGAGATCCTCGCGCCCGCCGCGGCGACGCAGTACTCGCTCGACCGCCTGCGCCGCGGCGAGGACACCATCTCGGTGACCGGCAACGTCCTGCGCGACTACCTGACCGACCTGTTCCCGATCCTCGAGGTCGGCACGAGCGCCAAGATGCTCTCGATCGTGCCGCTGCTGGCCGGCGGCGGCCTGTTCGAGACCGGCGCCGGCGGGTCGGCGCCCAAGCACGTCCAGCAGCTGCTGGCCGAGGACTACCTGCGCTGGGACTCGCTCGGCGAGTTCTTCGCGCTCGCCGCGTCGCTCGAGCACCTCGCCGGCTTCACCGGGAACGGCCGGGCGCAGGTCCTGGCCGACACGCTGGATGCCGCGACCGGCACGTTCCTCGAGAACGACAAGTCGCCGGGGCGGGCGCTGGGCACGATCGACAACCGCGGCAGCCACTTCTACCTCGCGCTGTACTGGGCGCAGGAGCTGGCCCAGCAGCAGGCGGACGCCGAGCTGGCGCGCGTGTTCGCACCGGTCGCCGAGGCTCTCGCCGCGAACGAGCAGCAGATCGTCGACGAGCTGATCGCAGTGCAGGGCTCGCCCGTCGAGATCGGCGGCTACTACCGGCCCGACCCTGAGCTGGTCGCCGGCGTCATGCGCCCCTCGGCCACGTTCAACGAAATCATCGACGGACTCGGCGCTCAGCGCAGCTGAGCGGCCCCGGCCGGCCACCCACGGGCGGCTGACGGTCGAGGACATGTGAAGAGCGGATGCCTCCGAGGGAGGCATCCGCTCTTCACATCGTTCAGCGAGCGTCGCGTCGGGTCAGTGGTGGACCGAGACCTCGGTGCCGACGGGAGCCCACTCGTACAGGAACTTGGCGACACTGATCGGCATGTTGACGCAGCCGTGGCTCATCGGGTTGCCGAAGTTGTTGTGCCAGTACGCCCCGTGGAAGGCCTGGTCGCCGTTGAACCACGTGATCCACGGCACGTCCTCGGTGCAGTACGGAGCGCCTTCGAAGCAGCCCATGTTCTGCATGCGGGTGTGCGCGAACACCCGGTAGTTGCCGGTGAACGTGGGCGTGTCGGCGAGTCCGGAGGAGATGGCGTACGAGTTGACGAGGTTGCCGTTCTCGAACAGGTACGTGCGCTGGTCGCCGAGGTCCACCTCGATGCGGCGCGCCAGCGACACGGTCGTCACGGGCACCTCGGTGACCGGCAGCTGGAACGCGGCGTTCCCTTCGCCGAGCTGCGCAGCGAAGTCGGATGCCACGTCGGAGGTGTCGCCGAGCTCGCGCCCGGTCTGTCCGCCCGCCTCTTCGCGGAGCACCTTGCCCGCGCTGTCGGTGATGACACGCGCGTTCTCGGGAGCGCGATTGACCGCGCCTGCCAGCGTGTCGACCACCGGCTGAATGGCTGCGGCGTCCGCAGTGATCTGGAACGTGCCGGCTTCGTGATCGGCAGTGACCGAGAGCCAGGATGCCGCGACCGCGCGGTCCACCGGCACGGTCCGCTCCTCGCCGACGTAGAAGCCGACGGTGTCGAGCATCCCGTTCAGCTTCGCGACCGTCTCCTCCGCCGTCGCCGTCGTGATGGCCGCTTCGACCTCACTGGCGACCGCGTCGAAATCGACGTGCGACCGGCCGGCTCGGAACGCCTGCTGCAGCGCGTCCTGCACGGCTGTCACGTCGATGCCCGTCCCCGGCTGTGCCGGCGTGACGACATACGACGCAGTACCGGGGTCGAACGCGATGGCGGCGTCCACCGGCTCGGTGTACAGCTCGGGTGCGGCGGCGCGCAGCGCGTGCGTCGCGGCCTCCTCGTCGAGGATGACGGCCGCGTCGATCGGGTCCGCGAACCACGTCGTCGGGTTCCACATCGGGTGCTCGGCGAACGCCGTGTCGGCGAGATCGCCTGCGCCCACGGAGGCGCCGAGGTCTGCGCCGGTCACCTCGACATCGCCGCCCTCGCCGGTGAGGACCACCGTCGTCTCGGCGAGGCGCTGCTGGATCGCATCTGCGGCAGCGCCGGGAGTCAGGAAGCCCACGTGCACGCCGGCGACACTCGTCCCGGGCGCGATCAGGATGAGCGAGGAGGCGACGAGCGCGACGACGGCCGCGCCGGCTCCCGCGCCGATCCACAGGGCGGTGCGTCGCTTCTTCGGCTGCGGGTCGGCGGGCGCCCACGCGAAACCGGGCGCGGCCGGGTCGGTTCCCGAAGTCGCGTCGGATCCGTCGCGAGGCGCCGCGTCGGTGTTCGCCGGCTCGACGGCGTCGTCATCCGACGCCTCGTCGGCCGTCGGCGTGGTCGCCAGATCCGTCACGTCTTCACCCCCCGATGTGCGTGCAACGCTTTCCCTATGGTAAGGGACGGGCGAGGGCGCGGGGATTACGGGCTGATCACGGTCTATGATGCGCTGCACCGCGGTCCGGGGAGGCGTCAGGGCGCGCACAGCTCCTGGAACCTGGTGCTGGTCTCCTGGAAGGACGCGCCCAGTTCCTGGACCTCCGCGATGCGTGAGGCGTCGCCTTCGGCGAGGGCGCCCATCACGTCCGCGATGTCCGAGAACATCTGCTGCAGTGACGGGAGAAGGGCGGCGACCTCATCGTTGGTGATCTGGGATGACGCGTCGGCGAGCTGCTGCGCCGCGGCCTCCATGGCATCGACGAGGGCGGCGGGGTCCTCATTCGAGACGTTGTCGAATTCCGCGGATGCCTGCTCGATGGTGTCCTGGATGAGGCGGCAGGCATCGGCCGTGGACTGACCCTGGTCGCCTGCCGAGTCCTCGGCGCGTGGCGTGCCGGCACTCGACGAAGGCGCGCTCGGCTGCGCGGAGCCCGTCGGAGCCCCTGTGCACGCGGTCACGCTGAGAAGCGTGACGGCTGCCAGGGTGAGCGCCGCCAGGCGGCGACCGATTCGCGACGTGGTCATCGCTCCACTGTAGGTGACCGTCCGAGACGGCGAGCGGGGTCGGGCTGACCGTTCCCCGCGAACAGGGTAACGGTTGCGTAAAGGCGCCCCGACGGCGTGGGGAAAGCCTTGCGAAAAGTTAGTTCGTAAGGTCTACTAACAAACATGCCGACCGTGAACCGCCGTCCGGGAGCCTCGACCGCCGCCCCATCGGGTGCGCCTCAGGCCGGGGCGTTCGAGTCCGGCAGAGCGCTGCGCCGGAGCCGCAAGGTCCTGCCCGAGCATGCGCGTGGACACAATCGATCGCTGCTGCTGCAGACGCTCTTCCATCAGGGAGCGATGAGTCGCGCGGATCTGGCGAGGGAGACGGGCCTGACGCGAGTGACGATCTCGGATCTGGTCGCCGAGCTCATCGCCGACGGGTTCGTCGCCGAGATGGGCGTGCGCGAGGCATCCGGCCCCGGCAAGCCGGCGATCCTGATCGACCTGGACCGCAGCGGGCACCGGATCGTGGGCCTCGATCTGTCGGGAAGCGACACGCTCAGCGGCGCGGTGCTCACGCTGGACGGCGACATCGTGCTCCGCCGCGACGTCGCCGTTCCCGTCGCCGAGAAGCTCGTGGACACCGTCGTGGAGCTTGCTCGAGGGCTCGTGTCCGAAGCGGAGGCTCCCGTCCTGGGCATCGGGGTGGGAACGCCGGGCGTCGTCGACGACCGCGGGGTCATCGTGACGGCGCCGAACCTCGGCTGGGCGGGCTTCGACCTCGAAGGATCGCTGCGCAGCGCCCTGGGGCTGCCGGTCCTCGTCGCCAACGACGCCAACGCCGCGGTGCTCGCCGAGTACACCTTCGGCGGCGCAGCCGAAGACGTCCTGCTCGTGAAGGTCGGCCGCGGTGTCGGCTCGGGGCTCCTCGCGAGCGGCCAGCCCATGCGGGGCAGCCGCTTCGCCGCCGGTGAGATCGGTCACGTCACGGTCGGCACCGATGGCGGACCACTGTGCGCCTGCGGCCGGGTGGGGTGCCTGGAGGCCTGGCTCTCGGTGCCTTCGCTCACGTCCCGGCTCGCCGCGGCCGCGCCGGAAGCCCGCGAAGGCGTTCTGCGCGACGCCGGCGAGCGCCTCGGCATCGCCCTCGCGCCCGTCCTGGGCGCCCTCGACGTCTCGGAGATCGTGCTTTCCGGCCCCTCCGAGCTCCTCGACGGCCCGCTCGCGCAGCAGACCGTCGAGACCCTTCGCGCCCGCACGCTGAGCCCGTCGCAGAACGGGGTGCGCGTGCGGATGACGGAGCACGGTCAGGACATCGTCCTACGCGGCGCCGCCGTGATGGTCCTGTCCGGACAACTCGGCGTCTCGTGACGAAAGCCCGTCACCGGCCGCCGCCGAATGATCCAAGACCCGGATCGGTCGTCCCGGCCATCCGCTCACCAAGAGGACAAGGAAGAGAACATGAAGAAGACGCTCGGAGCTATGGCGCTTCTCGGCGCTTCGGCTGTCGCACTGGCCGGCTGCGCCGGCGGAAGCGGCGGGACCTCGCCTGAGGGCGAGGGTGCGGAGATCCGCGTGTGGCTCGTCGGCGCCGACACCCCGCAGGACGCCCGCGACTACCTCAAGGAGACCTTCGAGGAGGAGAACCCGGGGTCCACGCTCACGATCGAGGAGCAGAGCTGGGACGGGCTGGTCGACAAGCTGACCACCAGCCTGTCGAGCTCGGACAGCCCCGACATCGTCGAGTTCGGCAACACGCAGGCGCCGGCATTCACCTCCGTCGGCGCCCTGCTGGACATCTCCGACATGTACGAGGACCTCGGCGGGGACGACCTGCTGCCGGGATTCGTCGAGGCCGGGTCGTTCGACGGCGCGTTCTACGCCCCTCCGCTCTACGCGGGCGCGCGCGTCGTCTTCGCCGACCCCGCGTACGTCACGGAGGCGCCGGCGACGCTCGACGACTACATCGCCCAGGCGAAGGAGCTGGCGGGCGCCAATCCCGGCAAGTCCGGGATCTACTTCGCCGGCCAGGACTGGTACAACGCCCTGCCCTTCATCTGGGAGAACGGCGGCGAGATCGCCGTCCAGGACGGCGACGAGTGGGACGCGCAACTGAGCTCACCCGAGTCGGTCAAGGGCCTGCAGCAGGTGCAGGACCTCATGACGACCGCGTCGCTGGCGCCCAAGGACGGAGACAACGCCGAGCCGTGGACGCCGTACTGCGAGGGCTCGTCCATCCAGTTCTCCGCGCCCAACTGGGCACTCGGCCTCGCGAGCGAGTGCGACACGGACAACCCCCCGGCCGCGCCGTTCGTGTACGCACTCCCTGGCATGGACGGCGGCGCCGCGCAGGTCTTCGCAGGCGGATCGAACGTCGGCATCTCGGCGAGGTCCGCGAACCCCGACCTCGCCAAGAGCGCGCTGGAGATCATCCTGAGCGATGAGTTCCAGACGATCTACGGCGAGAACGGCCTGATCCCGGCCAAGAAGTCGCTGGCGTCCACGCTGGGCGACACTCCGGAGGCGCAGGCGTTCACGGCGGCAGCCGGCGACGCCAAGCTCACCCCGGCGTCGCCGAACTGGGCCGAGGTCGAGGCAGCCCGGATCCTCGAGGACTTCTTCGTGAAGATCGCGCAGGGCGGCGACGTCCAGGCGCTCGCCGAAGAGGTCGACACCAAGATCGAGGACATCCTCAACGGCTGATCGACGCACACGGACCGGGCCGGCGGCACCCGCCGCCGGCCCGGGCCGATGCGCAGCCTGACACCACAGGAGCCCCCCATGTCCACCGTCTCGCCCCGCCAGCTGCCGCCGCCGGCAGTGAGCGCCGTCGACGGCGAGCGCCTGACCGCGCCGCCCGAGTCCGGCCGACCCGGGCGGCGCCGCACCCGTCGGCCCGGCGGCTTCACGCCGTACGCCCTGCTGACGCCCGCCCTGATCGTTCTGGCCCTGATCACCGGCTGGCCGCTGCTGCAGCTGTTCATCATGTCGTTCCAGAAGTTCGGCCGCGCCCAGGTGTTCGGCGCCCCGCCGGAGTTCGTCGGGCTCGGAAACTACGCGGACGTGCTGACCGATCCGGACTTCTGGCAGGTGCTGTGGCGCTCGCTCGCGTTCGCGGGAGTGTGCGTGGTCACCACCATGGTCCTCGGCGTCCTGGTCGCGCTGCTGATGAAGCGGCTGGGCGGCGTGCTGCGCACCCTCGTCTCGGTGGGGCTGCTCCTGGCCTGGGCGATGCCGCCCCTGTCGGCGACCATCGTGTGGGGCTGGATCTTCGACACCCAGTACGGCGTGCTCAACAACGTCCTCACGAACTGGTTCGGACTCGACTTCGCCGGCCACCCGTGGCTGATCGACCCCTTCAGCTTCTTCGCCGTGGCGACGATCATCATCGTCTGGGGCGCCGTGCCGTTCGTGGCCTTCACCGTCTACGCCGGCCTGACGCAGGTGCCCGACGACGTCCTCGAAGCCGCGCAGCTCGACGGCGCCGGCGCGTTCCAGCGTTTCCGGCTCGTCATCGTCCCGTACATCCGGTCGATCCTCATCATCGTGACGATCCTCCAGGTGATCTGGGATCTGCGCGTGTTCACGCAGATCTACGCGCTACAGTCGATCGGCGGCCTGGCCGAGCAGACGAACACGCTGGGCGTGTACATCTATCGGGTCTCGCTCGGGTCCGGCGACTTCGGCACGGGCGGGGCGATCTCGGTCATCGTCGTCCTGCTGCTGGTGGCCCTGTCGATCTTCTACGTCCGCCGCAGCGTGAAGGAGGAGACCCTGTGACCGCCGCGCTCGTCAGCACGTCAGCCGGTCCCACCGCCGCGGCGGCCCGCCGCGGTCCCGAGCGCGTCCGGCGGCGGATCGGCTCGATCCTCGCCGGCGTCGCCGCCGTCCTCGTGTTCGCAGCATCCGTGTTCCCCGTCTACTGGATGGTGAACACGTCGCTGCAGCCGGGCAGCGCGGTGCGGGGGAGCGACCTGCATTTCTGGCCCGACAACGGCACCCTCGAGAACTATGCCGAGGTCATCCTGCACTACGCCCGCGCCCCGTTCCTTCCGGCGCTCGGAAACTCGGTCCTGGTGACCCTCATCACCGTCGCGGTGTCGCTCGTGTTCGCGTTCCTGGCCGCGCTCGCGGTGACGAGGTTCCGCTTCCGCAGCCGCGCGGCGTTCATCATCACGATCCTGATCATCCAGATGATCCCCGCCGAGGCGATGATCATCTCGATCTTCCGTCTCGTCGACGGCTGGCAGCTCCTCAACACGGTTGCGGGCCTGTCGGCCGTCTACATCGCGACCGTGCTGCCCTTCACGATCTGGACGCTGCGCGGCTTCGTCAACGGCGTGCCGGTCGAACTCGAGGAGGCGGCGATGATCGACGGACTGAGCCGCTCGCAGGCGTTCTGGCGCGTGACCTTCCCGCTGCTGGCTCCCGGTCTCGTCGCGACCGGCATCTTCGGCTTCATCCAGGCATGGAACGAGTTCCTGTTCGCCCTCGTGCTCAACCCTCGCCCGGAGGCGATGACGCTTCCGGTGTGGCTGCGCACGTTCCTGGACCCCAACGGCGGCATCAACTGGGCCGAGCTCATGGCGGGATCGACTCTCGTGGCGATCCCCGTCGTGATCTTCTTCCTGATCGTCCAGACGCGCATGACGAGCGGGCTGGTCGCCGGGGCGGTCAAGGGCTGATGCGGGTGACACGCAGCGCCGCCGACCGGAAGGAAGGCGGCCGATGAGGGTCGGACTGGACGTCGGCGGAACGAAGACCGACGCCCTCGCCGTCGACGACGACAGCCGCATCGTCGCCCGGGTGCGCCGCCCGACGGGTTGGGGGCCGGATGCCGTCGCCCAGGGCGTCCTGGAGGCGGTGCGCGCGCTGGCCGGCGAGGGTGTCGATCTCGCGTCCGTCCGCTCCGTGGGCGTCGGCATCCCGGGACAGGTGGACTCGGCGACCGGTCGCGTCGTGCACGCGGTGAACCTCGGTGTCGACGACCTCGACCTGCCCGGCGCGGTCGAGGACGAGCTGGGCGTCCCGATCGCGGTCGAGAACGACGTCAAGGCGGCCGCGTTCGGCGCCTACGCGCTGCGCGGCCGCCGCGACGGCGCGGCGATCCGCTCCATGGCCTATCTGAATCTCGGGACGGGCATCGCCGCCGGGATCGTCTCGGACGGCATCCTGTGGCGCGGAGCGCGAGGCGCCGCCGGCGAAGTGGGGCACATCTCGGTCGACCCGAATGGTCCGCTGTGCCGCTGCGGACAGCGCGGCTGCATCGAGGCGCTCGCCGGCGGCGGCGCGGTGGCCGAGCGGTGGGCGCGTCGCGGGGAGCTGCCGGTGCGCGACATCTTCGATGCGGCCGAGACGGGCGACCCATCCGCGCGTCAGCTGCGCGCCGGGCTCGCCCGCGGCGTGGCCGCGGGGGTCCGGGTGCTCGTTCTCACCGCGGACGTCGATATCGTGGTTCTCGGCGGCGGTGTGACGGGGTTGGGGGATCGGCTGATGCGCGATGTCGAGCGAGAGCTGCAGGCCAGCGCCGAGGCATCCGCGTTCATGCGGTCCCTGCGCCTCTCCGAGCGCGTGGAGCTCCTGCCGCCGGGATCGCCGGCGGCAGCGCTGGGCGCGGCGCTGATCGGCGCTGCGGGCGACGCCCGGCACGACACCGAGGAGGCACTGGTCCATGGCTGAGATCGTCATCGTCCGAGAGGCGGCCGTGGCCGGCGCGCTGGTGGCCGACGAGATCGTCCGGCTCATCCGGGACAAGCCCGACGCCGTTCTCGGTCTCGCGACGGGGTCGACGCCGCTGCCGGTCTACGAGGCGCTGCGGCCACGGCTGGAGGGCATGGATGTCTCGCGCGTGCGCGGCTTCGCCCTCGACGAGTACGTCGGGCTGGACCCGGCGCATCCGGAGAGCTATCGGTCCGTCATCACACGCGAGGTCGTCGAGCCGCTCGGCCTGGACCCGGCGCTGATCCGCACACCCGACGGGTCGCCCGAGGGGATCGAGCGTCACGGCGAGGAGTACGAGGCGTCCATCCGTGAGGCCGGCGGCATCGACCTGCAGATCCTCGGCATCGGCACCGACGGCCACATCGGCTTCAACGAGCCGGGGTCGTCGTTCGCTTCGCTGACCCGCGTGAAAACCCTGACCGAGCAGACCCGCCGCGACAACGCCCGGTTCTTCGACTCGATCGACGATGTCCCGATGCACTGCATCACGCAGGGCCTCGGCACGATCCTTCGCGCGCGCCACCTCGTGCTGCTGGCGTTCGGGGCGGGCAAGGCGGACGCTGTTGCGGGCGCCGTCGAGGGACCGGTGACGGCCTCCCTGCCGGGCTCGGCGATCCAGCTGCACCCGCATGCGACGGTCGTCGTCGACGAGGCTGCCGCTTCGAAGCTCGCGCACGCCGACTACTACCGCTACGCGTACGACAACAAGCCCGCGTGGCAGGGGCTGTGACGCGTCCGGGTGGGAAGCTCGCGACCCCTCTAGGCTGACGGCATGACGGATGCCGCGGCCACCGCCGGCCGGGACGCCAGGCTGGCCTGGCAGGTCGGCGGATCCCTGCTGATCGCGCACAGCGTCCTCGTTCTGATGCTCAGCGCCGCCCCGCTCGGCCCGATCCCGGGCGCCGGATACCTCGTCGTCGCCCTCTGGGCTGCGGCCCTGCTCGTCTTCGCTCTCGGGATCCGCCGCTCGGGCAGCGTCGTGGCGCGTCAGCGGGTCGGAGTCGTGGCGCTCGTCGTCGCAGCGGCGGAGCCGGTCGTGTCGCGGTTCCTGTGGGACGTGATCCCGCTGGAGGTCGCCGATCCGCAGCTGAGCATCATGGTCGGCCAGGCCCTCCAGGTGCTCTCGCTCGCCGCACTGGTGGTGGCGGCCGTCGTCATCGGCCGCGCCGGCGCCGTCCCGCAGCGGGTTCGATGGCTGCCGCTGCTGGTTCTGGCGGTCACGGCGGCGGCGCAGATCCTCCTTCAGATCGTCGCCGTCGCCGGGCAGGGTGCGGTCAACGGCGAGGCCCTGACCCGCATGTTCTGGGCCGCGAGCGCCCTCGGAACGATCGGTTCGCTGATCCTGGGCATCCTCGCTCTCGTCCTCGCCGCCTACGGCGGTGTGTCGGCGGACCATGCTGTCCAGGTGTACCCGCCGTCCGAGTGACGCCGGCCGACCGACCCCCGGCGCCGAGACCGGATGCCGACGCTCAGCGCCAGGCGAAGTCGATGAGGTGATTGCGGCTGAGCGGGGCGAGGGGAGTGGAGGGGACCTCGTGCCGGGAGATCCAGCGCAGCTCCGCGATCTCCGCGGCGGGCGCCGCCGGTGCTGAGCCGGCGGCGACGCGGAGCACGAAGGCATCGGCCACGACGACGTGGTCCGGCTCGTTGGCGGCGGCATCCGTGAAGCGCCCGAGCGGCTGGAAGGAACCAGGATCGGCGTGGATCCCCGTCTCCTCGGCGACTTCGCGGACGACCGCATCCAGCGCCGATTCGCCGGGATCCGGCTTGCCTCCGGGCTGCTGGAAGACCGTCGCACCGTGCTTCCGCACCACGAGCGCGCGCCCATCGTCGTCGACCACCACCGCGGCGCTCACGTGCACCTCGCCCGTCATGATGCGAACACCTTGCCCGGGTTGAGGATCCCCTGAGGGTCGAAGACGCGGGTGATCTGCCGCTGCAGCTCCCACTGGTCGGCCCCCAGCTCGTCGGCCAGCCACCGGCGCTTGAGCACACCGACGCCGTGCTCGCCCGTCAGCGTTCCACCCAGCCGCAGCGCCGCACGGAACAGGTCGTCCGCGGCCGCCCAGATGTGAGGCGGCGCCTCGACGACGCCGAACTCGTCCGGTTCGGCGTGGAAGACGAAGTTCGGATGCAGGTTCCCGTCCCCGGCGTGCGCGACGGTCGGAATGGTGACGCCGTGCTCGCGTTCGACGCGGGCGATCTCGTCGAACATCGCCGGCAGCGCGCTGCGCGGCACGGAGACGTCCTCGATGAGCGCCGTGCCGAGCCTCTCCATCGCCGGATGCATCGAGCGGCGGATCGCCAGCAGCCGTTCTCCCTCGTCCCGGTCACGCGACAGCGCCACGGCGCCGCCGGCAGCGCGCAGCACCGCCGCGACGGCATCGGCTTCCGCCGCCGCCGCGGGTCCGTCGGTCTGGATGGTGAGCTGGGAAGCGCCGGCCGTCGGTGGAGCGAGCGCGAGCAGCGCGTGCGCCGCCGCGAGCGACGAGGCATCCATCAGCTCCATGATCGCCGGCTGCACCCCCGACGCCGTGACCGCGGCAGACGCCTGCGCAGCCGCGCGCACGTCGGGGAAGGTCGCGGCGATCGTGCACACCTCACCGGGGACGAGGCGCCTCAGCTTCAGCGTGGCGCCGACGATGACGCCGAGCGTGCCCTCGGAGCCGATCACGAGAGAAGTCAGATCCAGCCCGGTGACGCCCTTCACGGTGCGGTGACCCAGGCGCAGGAGCCGGCCGTCGGCGAGGACGATGTCCACGCCGAGCACCGCATCGCGCACGACGCCGTACTTGGCGCAGAGCAGGCCGCCGGCGCCGGTCGCGATGTTGCCGCCGACCGTCGAGATCGCGCGGCTGGCCGGGTCGGGGGCCCACCACAGCCCGTGCGGAGCGAGCGCGGCGTTGAGCTCGGCGTTGAGGATTCCCGGTTCGACGACGGCGATGAGGTCGTCGGGACGCACTTCGAGGATCCGGTCCATGAGGCGCACCGACAGCGCGATCTCGCCGCGGCCGGCGTTCGCGCCGCCGGCAAGGCCGGTGGCCGCGCCGCGCGGCACGACCGGCGTGCCGGTCGCCGTTGCGATGCGGAGCGTCTGCTGCACGTCCTCGACGGAGCGGGCGTGGACGACAGCGATCGGCAGCCCGGATGCCACGTGGCCCGACTTGTCGGCACGCGCCGCCGCCAGCGCCGCGGGCGTGGTGTCGACGCGGTCGCCGAGCGCAGCCCGGAGGCGCTCCAGGACCTCGGAAGCAGCGGTCACGAGAAGCGGCGCCGGCCTGCGACGACGCCGATGGCCACCGCGACGACCCCGAACGCCGAACCGATCCAGGCGTTGCCCATCGACCACCACGCCACTGTCGCGGAGGCGTACACGAGCAGCTCGACCAGGGCGCGCACGAAGGGGTGGACGGCGAGCACCGCGCGCGGCGACACGAAGAGGGCCCAGACCAGGATCGCCACGAGCGGAGCGCCCAGGCCCATGACGATGTTCCACGGGAACGGCCACATCGTGAAGCCCCACAGCGCGAGCGTGCCGAAAGCCACGATCTCGCACAGGAACGCCAGAAGGTCCACCGCCGACAGAGGAGCCCGCGTGCCGGGCGCCGGTTCGGCGGGCTTCGCGGGTGTGACGTTCGGCGTGTCGGGCATGAGGTCCAGTCTACGGCGGGCGCCTCCCACCAGACCGTGCTCGAGTGCTCAGGGAGCGGGCGGCGCGACCTCCACCGGGAGCTCGGTCACGGTGCCGCTGTCCGGCAGCCCGTTCTTGTGAGCCTTGCCGTTGCCGTTGCCGTTGCCGTTGCCGTTGCCGTTGCCGTTGCCGTTCGCCGGGCCGCCTCCCTGTCCGTTCGCGCTCGCCGGACCGCCACCGGCCGCTGCGCTGCTTTCGGCGTGGCCGCGGCCGGCGCCATCGGCGCTGCTCTGTCCGGTCGCGGTTCTTGCTCCGCTGCCGCCCGTCGTGCTCGAGGTCCCGTCCGAAGACGTCGAGGGCGAGTCGGTGCCGGATCCGGTCGTGCCCGTCGACCCGCCGGACGCGGTGGGCGAGCGAAGCGCCCCGTCGGCGCTCCCGCTCTGGCCGCTCTCCGCCCCGCCGCCATCCGTGCCGGCGGCGTCGGTGGTCGCGTCGCCCGTCGGCGCGGCGTCGGCGGCGTCCGTGGCTGATCCGGGCTCGGACGCGCCATCGGGGCCCGTCGGTTCCACGGCGGACGTGGAACCCGCGCCGGAGTGCACCGGCGTGGACGTCGTGGACTGCTGGAAGGGCAGATCGGCGGGCCCAGGGGCCGCGGGTCCCTCTGGCGCGCCCCCGGGTCCGGCGTCGGCGGGCTCGGCCACGCCGGGTGCCGTGCGGGCGACCCGCGGGTCGGAGCCGGGCAGGATCGCGACCGCGGGGATGACCGCTGCGGCCACGACGCCGCCGACGGCGACCACGGCGGCAAGTCCGGCAGCAGCACCACCGGCGGCCAGCCCGCCGGCGACCACCGCTCCGCCGCCGACCGCCGCTCCGGCGGTCGCGGCCGAGACGGCAGCGGTTGTGGTTGTGGCCGTCGCGGCGGCGACGCTCCCGGCGGCCGTGCCGGCCCCACTCGCCGCCGCGGCGGCTCCGGTCGCTCCCGAAGCGACCGCGCCGGCCGCGCTCGAGCCCGTCGCGATGCCCGCCGGCATGGTGACCGCACCGGGCAGAACGCTGGAGGGCATCGCCGCCAGGGCGGCCAGCGGCATCCCGGCGCCCTGCGCCGTGGCCAGGTACGCCGTCGCCCCCGTCACGCCCAGCGCGAGCGGCAGCAGGATGAGCGCGAGACGCCCGGAGACCTGCTCGGCCTCACCCGCGACGAGGGCGCACCGGACGCAGCCGGCGACGTGGACGTCCACCTTGCCGCGGTCCCGTCGGCCGATGTTGCCGCGCGAGTACGCACCCAGCCGCTCGATCGTCCACTGGCATTCCGAGCCGTCCGCGACTTCGCGCAGATGCGCCTGGATCCAGGCCTCGCGCAGTCCTTCCCGCGCTCGGAACGTCAGCTGGGCGACGGCGGTCGCCTTCATTCCGAGCAGCGGCGCGATCTCGGCGGGCTTCATGCGCTCGATCTCGGAGTACCACAGGACCTCCTGCCAGCGGCTCGGGAGGCTGAGGAACGCGCGGTGCGTGAGGCTGCGGTCGAGCGCGGCTTCGGCGGCGCCATCGCCGGACGCGGGATCCTCGAGGTCGTCCATCTCCTCGTGCGCTGTCTCGCGGCGGGCGCGACCCCATTCGGCCGCGATGTGACGCACCGTGGTGAACAGGTACGCCCGGAACGCGGCGGTGGGTCCGCCTCCGGTGACGAGGGACTGGTAGATCCGGGTGTAGGCCTCCTGCACCAGATCATCCGCGTCGAAGCTCGACGTCAGGTTGCGCGCGACCGTGATCGCGGCCCGATGGTGTCGTCGCCACAGCTCCGCGAAGGCGGCCCGGTCACCGGATCGACTCCGCAGCGCCAGGTCCGCGTCGCTCAGCGCATCGACAACCCGCTCGCGCATCCTCGTCGACCTCCCGCATCACGGTGGTCCGGCGGTTCGCGTCCGCCTCCGCGGTGCGGGGGCCCATCCGTGTCGCTCCATTGTGACTGCCGTCTCGGCCTTCCGCCAGGGTCCGGACGCTGGGAACCTGCTGGCGGTTCCGAGCCTGCGCGGCGCTCGCGGGCCCGGCCGGAACGACGGCGCAGGCGTCCGAGAAATCCTGCGGCGTTCGCGTAATAAACACCGCGGCCGTGCGTCTCTTCCAGTGAAGCGGCATCCCTCGCCCGCACCGGGGATCGCGATGCCGCCCGCGTGGGGGCACGGGGACGGTGGGGTCGGTCGGATGCTCGGGGGAGGGGCCGCCGACCTCACCGACACCGCGGCCGGCGGTCAGGAGGATGCGCCGTCCACCCAGACCCGCAGCACACGGAGATCCCGGTCCAGCAGCACCGCGTCGGCCGCCGATCCGACGTCGAGGCGGCCGAGGTCGGCACGTCCGATCGCACGTGCCGGCACCGACGTGGCCGCGGCCACGGCCGCGCTCGGTGCGACGCCCGCGGCCACGGCGTTGCGCACCGCGGCGTCCTGCGTGAGCGTCGAGCCGGCGATGGCCTGCCCGTCCTCCAGTCGCGCGACACCTCCCGTGACGCGCACGGCGAGGCCCCCGAGCTCGTACCGGCCGTCATCGGCGCCGGCCGCCGCCATCGCATCGGTGATGAGGGCGATCCGGCCGGGCGCGCTCGCGAAGAGGACCGCCACCAGGTCCGGGTCCACGTGCACGCCGTCGGCGATCACCTCGAGCGTGACGCGGCCGTCACGCAGCGCCGCCACGACCGGACCGGGGGCGCGGTGGTGGATGCCCGGCATCGCGTTGAACGCGTGGGTCAGCACGGTTGCGCCGAGGTCGAACGCGCGGCGAGCCGCCTGCGCGTCGGCGTCGGTGTGGCCGACGGCGACGGTGACGCCGGCGGCGACGAAGCGCTGGATCGCCTCGTCGGCGCCGGGGAGCTCGGGGGCGAGCGTCACCTGACGGATGGTCCCGCGCCCCGCCTCCAGCAGCCGGTCGACGGATGCCGCATCCGGCGCCCGCAGCAGCGACGCCGTGTGCGCGCCCTTGTGCGCGGCGTCCAGGAACGGACCCTCCAGGTGAGAACCGAGGATGGTCGGATCCGCCGCGCACAGGTCGGCGACCATCCCGGCGCGCGTGGCGAGATCGTCGACGGAGGCGGTGACCAGCGAGATCACGGCGCGCGTGGTCCCGTGTGCGCGGTGCAGCGCCCGTGCGACGCGGATCGCGTCGGGCCCGTCGTCGAAGTTCGCACCGCCACCGCCGTGCCCGTGGATGTCGACGAAGCCGGGGGTGAGGCATCCGCCCTCGCCGTCGACCGTCTCGTCCGCCGCCGGTCTGTCGTCCCCGCGGCCGACGGCCCCGACACGGACGCCGTCGAACAGGACCCAGCCGTCCGGGTGGTCCGCGTCGACGGCCGCCGAGCCGAACACGCGGACGGAGTGCACCACCGTCCTGCTCACGACGCCGCCCAGGGGATCTCGTCCGACGGGTGGAAGCGGATGCCGAGACTGCTCCACAGCGGGCCCAGGGCGCCGACCCGCTCGCGGAACGAGGGCCAGGTGCGCAGGTCGCTCGTTCCCGTCGGAGGGGACCACGCCGCCTCGGCGACCGCCGCTATGCGCGGAAAAGCCATGACGTCGATGTCGTCGGGCGTCCGCACGAGCTCGGTCCACAGCGCCGCCTCGACCCCGAGGATGTCGGCGTCGTCGATCCCCGTGATCACGTCCGACGGCTCCCATGAGTACGCGCGCTCGACGCTCGTCGGGCCCTTCGCCCACGCGAGCCCGCGCTCGTGTCCGGACGGGTACTTCATGTCCAGGTACGTCGCATCGGCGGGGGAGAGGATGAGCTGCCCGCCGTTGGCCACGAACGCCCGCGCCTGTTCGTCCATGCCGTCGGTCGGCGACACGAAGCCCCAGTACTGGCCGACGGTGGAATCGGCGAGGTTCTTCGCCGATCCCGCCTCGTGCCACGCCACCGGGGTCCTGCCGAGGTCGGCGATGATTCCGCTCGCGCGGGAGACGAAGAGGTCGAAGTCCTCCCGCGATGTGCCGAGCGCCTCGTCGCCGCCCAGGTGCAGGTACGGCCCCGGGGTCAAGCGCGCCACTTCGCCGAAGACGTCGGCGACGAAGTCGTAGGTCGCCTCGTCGTGGATCCTCAGCGACGAGAAGCCGACCGCCAGGCCGTCGTACGGTCGCCCGGCCTGCGGCAGCTCGCCGCCGAACTCGCGCACCGTCTGCCGGACCTGCTCGCTCAGCACCGGGTCCTCGACGAGCTCGGGGTAGGCGAGGCCGACGGCATGCGTGTGCCCGGGCATGTCGATCTCGGGCACCACCGTCATGTGCCGGGATGCCGCGTACCGCACGATCTCGCGGTAGTCGTCCTGCGTGTAGAACCCGCCGGGGTCGCCGCCGACGGAGGACGAGGACGCAGCCGCCGTCAGCAGCGGCCGCGAGGTCAGGTGCACGCGCCAGCCCTGGTCGTCGGTCAGGTGCAGGTGCAGGACGTTGAACTTCAGCGAGGCCGCCCGGTCGATGAACGCCTGCACGGTGCCGACCGGGTGGAAGTGGCGTGCGACGTCGAGCATCACGCCGCGGTACGCGAAGCGCGGGGCATCGTCGATGTCCACGGCCGGCACCACCCACCCCTCGCCGGTCGCCGTGATCAGTTGCGCGAGGGTGTGGATGCCGTAGAAGAGCCCGGCGTCATCCGCGCCGGTCACGATGATCGACGCCGCGTCCGCGACGATCCGGTACGACTCGGCGGCGCCTCCGGGCTCGACGCGCACTTCGATGGCGTCCCCCGCGTCGTCCGCCGCCTCGGCGGTCTGCAGGTCCAGGCCGGTGCGGACCCGGATGATCGCGGCCAGCTCTGCCGTGGCATCCGGTCCCCCGACCAGGGCCGTCTCGCCGTCGATGCGGAACGGCGCCGCGTCGACGGCGGTGATCGAGGCGGGCGCGGGAACGACGGGTGGCACGGACACGATGGCTCCATTCTCGTCGGCGAGCCGCGGCGATGGCGGCGGGTGTCGACGATGACTAGTAAAGAGTCCTAACAAACCGGTGCGCCCGAGCCTAGCGGGTCGGCATCCGTTATGCTCGGGGAGTCGCGACTGGCGTTGAGGTGGACCACCACCGGGGAGCGACCGACGAGGCATTCGACCGCACGCCTGGGCCGAGGCACGCTATTCCAGGGGAAACCCGGTTGTTGAGTAGCGCGCTGCGCGCGCGTATCGAACACAAGGAGATCGCATGACCGATCAGTTCTTCAACGCCCCGCTCGCCGAGGTCGATCCTGAGATCGCGCAGGTGCTCGAGCGCGAGCTGGAGCGCCAGCGGGGATACCTCGAGATGATCGCCTCCGAGAACTTCGTGCCCGTCTCGGTGCTGCAGTCGCAGGGTTCGGTGCTGACGAACAAGTACGCCGAGGGGTACCCCGGCCGCCGCTACTACGGCGGCTGCGAAGAGGTCGACGTGGCCGAGGAGCTCGCGATCGCGCGCGCCAAGGAGCTGTTCGGCGCCGAGTTCGCGAACGTCCAGCCGCACTCGGGCGCCACCGCCAACGCCGCCGTCCTGCACGCGATCGCGCGCCCGGGCGACACGCTGCTGGGCCTCTCCCTCGACCAGGGCGGTCACCTGACCCACGGCATGAAGATCAACTTCTCCGGCCGGCTCTACAACATCGTCGCGTACGGCGTCGACCCCGAGACCTCCGTCATCGACATGGACGAGGTCGCGCGTCTGGCACGTGAGCACCAGCCGAAGGTCATCATCGCCGGCTGGTCGGCGTACCCGCGTCAGCTCGACTTCGCCCGCTTCCGCGAGATCGCCGACGAGGTCGGCGCCTACCTGTGGGTCGACATGGCGCACTTCGCCGGCCTCGTCGCCGCGGGTCTGCACCCGAACCCGGTGCCCCACGCGCACGTCGTGTCGTCGACGGTGCACAAGACGATCGGCGGGCCCCGCTCGGGCTTCATCCTCACCAACGACGCCGACATCGCCAAGAAGATCAACACCGCGGTCTTCCCGGGCCAGCAGGGCGGCCCGCTCATGCACGTGATCGCCGCGAAGGCGACCGCGTTCAAGCTCGCGGGCACCCCGGAGTTCGCCGAGCGCCAGCAGCGGGTGCTGCGCGGCGCGAAGATCATCGCCGACCGGCTGTCGCAGCAGGACGTCAAGGATGCCGGGATCGCCGTCCGCTCGGGAGGCACCGACGTGCACCTCGTGCTGGTGGACCTGCGCGACGCCGCGATCGACGGCAAGCAGGCCGAGGACCTGCTGCACGAGATCCACATCACCGTGAACCGCAACGCCGTGCCCAACGATCCGCGCCCGCCGATGGTGACCTCGGGGCTTCGCATCGGCACGCCGGCGCTCGCGACGCGCGGCTTCGGCGACGACGAGTTCACGGAGGTCGCGGACGTCATCGCCCTGGCCCTCCAGCCCGGCGCCGACGTCGAGGCTCTGCGCGCCCGCGTGGCTGCGCTGACGTCGGCCTTCCCGCTCTACGCCGGTCTCCAGCAGTAACCGCAGCGCGGCATCCGCGAGAATCCACCGGACGGCCGAGACCATGGGCGATCGCCACGGTCTGGGCCTCCGGAAGGATTCTCGCCGCCCGGTGGGGACGAAGGCAGCCGCCCGGTCAGGGGCGCACGGACATGAAGCAAGGAGAGATGGGATGACGGCACGCAAGCTCGACGGCAAGGCCGCGGCGGCCGAGATCAAGGCGGAGCTCGCCGAGCGCGTCGCCGCACTCCGGAAGCGCGGCATCACACCGGGCATCGCGACGGTGCTGGTCGGCGCCGACCCGGCCTCGCAGCTGTACGTCGGCATGAAGCACCGCCAGTCCGAGTCGATCGGCATGAACTCGATCCAGCGGGAGCTCCCGGCCGACGCGACGCAGGAGCAGGTCGAGGCGCTGATCGACGAGCTCAACGCCGACCCGGCCTGCCACGGCTACATCGTGCAGCTGCCCCTGCCGAAGCACATCGACACCGACGCCATCCTCGAGCGCATCGATCCGGCCAAGGACGCCGACGGCCTGCACCCGACGAACCTCGGCCGGCTCGTCCTCAACGTCAACGCGCCGATCACGACGCCGCTGCCGTGCACCCCGCGCGGTGTCATCGAGCTGCTCCTGCGCAACGACTACGACCTCACCGGCAAGGATGTCGTCGTCGTCGGACGCGGTGTCACCATCGGCCGCTCCATCGGTCTGCTGCTGACCCGCCGGGAGATCAACGCGACCGTGACGCTGACGCACACCGGCACGACCGACCTCGCGCATCACCTGCGCCAGGCCGACGTCATCGTGGCCGCGGCTGGCGTCAAGCACATCGTGCGCGCCGAGGACGTCAAGCCGGGCGCGGCCGTGCTCGATGTGGGCGTCACGCGCGAAGTCGACCCCGAGACCGGCAAGTCCACGGTCTACGGCGACGTCCACCCCGATGTGGCCGACGTCGCCGGCTGGCTGTCGCCGAACCCCGGCGGCGTCGGCCCCATGACGGTCGCGCTGCTCATGACCAACGTCGTCGAGGCCGCCGAGCGCGAGGCCGGCTGAGCCTTCCCGACCGGTCGGCGCGCACCACCGGTCGCCGAGTCGGCGACGCGCGCACCGGAACGTCGCGGCTCAAGAGTCCCGCGTCGCGAGTCGGGCCTCGACGGCGGCCAGTGCCGCCCGCGCGCCGTCGGTCGGCGCGATCGCCACGAGCCCCCGATACAGCGTGAGGAGCGCGGAGACGTCGAGGGTGCCGGTACGGGCGCGGTCGCAATGGACCGCCTGGATCGCCGCCTCGAGCTGGAACCGGCCGAGCGGCCGCCCGAGCGCCGATGCCCGGCGCAGGAGCGCCGCGCCCTCCGCGATGAGCTCGCGGTCCCACAGCGTCGTGTCCTGCTCGTCCAGCGGCGGCCACGGCGCATGTGCGCGCGCCGGTGCGCGCGACTGTGCATACGTCAGGAGCGCCGCAAGTCCCCACGCCTCGGGCTCGACCTCCAGCAGCGTCGCTGTCAGCACCGCGAGCCAGCGCGCCTCGTCGGCGATCGATTCGCGGATGGCGTCGCCCTGGTCGAGCCACGAGAGGGCGTACGCGCCGTAGACAGCCTCGAGCACCGCCGGCAGCCGCGCCGGCATGTCCGCCCGGGTCGGCACGCGGAACGGGATGCCGGCGTCGCGGATGCGGCGCTTGGCGCGGACGAGCCGCTGCGCCATCGTGGCAGGTTCCACGCCGAACGCGCGCGCGACATCGCGCGCGTCGAACCCGAGGACCGTCTGCATCATCAGGGGGCTTCGCACGGCGCGGTCCACGGCAGGATGCGCGCACGCGAACAGCAGCTCGAGCCGCCGGTCGGGGATGGTCTGCGTGCGCTCGACCCAGGCGTCGGCATCCGGGCTCTCATCGGCGAGGTGGGCAGCGACGGCGTCGTCCAGCGCGACGCTGGTGCGCTGCGCCGCCGACCGGAACAGGTCGCGCAGTCGGTTGCGGGCCACGGTGAGAAGCCAGCCTTCCGGGTTCGACGGGATGCCGGCATCCGGCCACGTGCGCAACGCACGCTCGAATGCGTCCGACAGGGCGTCCTCGGCGAGCGAGATGTCCGGGCCCCCGCGCCGGGAGGCTCCGTGCGACGCACCGGCGGCGGAAGGAGAGGGCGCGGGGAGGGTCGCAGCGGCGAGCAGCGCCAGCAGACGACCGTACGAGACGCGGGCGGCGTGCTCGGCAGCCGCCCGCGCTCGGCCGACGTCGGTCATCAGTTCCCGAACGGGGTCCACGAGCCGTCGGTGAAGTACGTCGCCGTCGGCCGGATCTCGACGGCGCCCCATCCGACCGAGGGGGCCTTCGCAGCCCACCCGATCGCGGCGTCCAGGTCCGGCACGTCGATGACGAACGTTCCGCCGAGCTGTTCCTTGGTGTCGGCGAACGGGCCGTCCTGCACGCGCAGCTCGCCGTCCGCGGCGGTCACCGTCGTGGTCACCGCCGACGGCTGCAGCACCTCGGCGGCGCGCAGGATGCCGGCGCGATCGAGCGCCTTGGCGTACTCGTCGAACTCGCGCATGCCCTCGGCCCAGGCGTCCGGGCCCATGTCGGCCTCGGTCATCTCGGGATAGTGGAGCAGAAGCGTGTACCGCATGATGGCTTTCCTTTCGTCAGTGCCCTGTATCGACATGACGATCGAGGCCGCCGCGAATCGACACTCAGCCCTTGCCGAGTTCGTCGAGCATGCGACGCTGCTCGTCGGTCAGCCCGTCGTGCGACACCGGGCGGGAAGCGGATGCCTCGCGGCGGGGGATCGCCGGAGAGGAGGCATCCGTCGCCGCGGGGCGGCCGCGGGCGGCCCGGTCGTAGAGAGCGCCCGCGCGCGCTTCGACGCGGTCGTCGATGACGTCGTAGACCGCCCATCCGATCAGCAGGATGACCGGTGGCAGCACGTAGCCCCAGAAGCCGCCGAACAGGCCGCCGCCTACGGACACGCTCGTGAGGACGACCGTGCCGATCCAGATCACGAGCGCGACGGCGAGGGCGAGCACGAGCTCGACGAGCTTCTCGCCGGCGCGGGTGCGGTTCCCGGCCGACCGCGCCGCGATCGAGCGGAACCAGCGGGTCACAAGGGGCTTGATCCAGATCACCAGCACCGTCAGGACGAATCCCGCCCACAGCGCCGCCCAGCCGACGCGTGCCGGCGTGAGGAAGCCGATGAGGAGCAGCACCAGCACGTTGAAGACCAGCAGCGAGACGAATCGGACGATCCACTTCTTCATGGCTTCACTGTGCCACGCCCGGCGCGGCGGGGTCAGTACGAGGCGCGGTCCGCGGCCTCGGCGGACGTCGTCCAGCGCGCCGCGAGAGCCTCCGAACCGCGGGCCAGGAGCGCGGTGTCGGCGCCGACGAGGATGAAGGACGCGCCGGCGTCGAGGTACGACTCCGCCGCAGCAGGATCGAACGCGTTCACTCCGACGGGCTTGCCGGCCGCCCGCACGGCCTCGAAGGTGCGCAGGACGGCGGCCACCACGTCGGGGTGCGTCTGCTGTCCGAGCAGCCCCATCGACGCGGCGAGGTCGCTCGGTCCGACGAACACGCCGTCGACGCCGTCGACAGCGGCGATCTCGGCGGCGGCCTCGACACCCGCAGCGGTCTCGATCTGCACGAAGAGCGACACGTGCTCGTCGCCGTTCGCCAGGTAGTCGTCCACGCGGTTCCACCGGGCGGACCGGGCGAGGGCGGAGCCCACGCCGCGGTTGCCGCGGGGCGGATAGCGGACGGCGGCGACGGCGGCTTCGGCATCCGCTGGCGAGGAGACCATCGGCACGAGCAGATTCTGCGCGCCCAGATCGAGCACCTGCTTGATCGTCACGACGTCGCCGATCGGCACGCGCACCACGGCCGTTCCCGGGTAGGCGCTCACAGCCTGGAGCTGAGCCAGCACCGACTCGAGACCGTTGGGCGAATGCTCCATGTCGATGAGCACCCAGTCCAGGCCCGCTCCGGCGCAGATCTCCGCGATGAGCGGCGACCCCGAGCACACCCACATGCCCGCCAGAGGCCGGGATGCCTCGGCGAGGGCGTCGCGGAAGGTCGGGTTCAGACGAAGCGGCATGCGATCGTTCCCATCGGTCCGTAGTCGCACAGCACGCTATCGCCTCGCGACACCCACATGGGGCGCGTGAACGAGCCGGCGAGGATGATCTCGCCCGCCTCGAGCCGAGCGCCGTGCTGCCAGAACTTGTCGGCCAGCCACGCCACGCCGGTCGCCGGGTGGCCGAGCACGCCGGCGGCGACACCCGTCTCCTCGATCTCGCCGTTGCGGGACAGGACGCCGGGCACCCAGCGCAGGTCGATCTCATCAGGGCGCTTGCGCACCCCGCCGAGCACCATCGCGCCGTAGGCGGCGTTGTCGGCGATGGTGTCGACGATGGTGCGGCCCTCGAGCTCGATGTGGGAGTTGAGGACCTCCAGCGCCGGCACGGCGTAGTCGATGGCGGCCAGTGCGTCCTCGAGCGTGCAGTCCGGGCCCTCGAGCGGCTGCTTCAGCACGAACGCGAGCTCGACCTCGATGCGCACGTTCGAGAAGTGCTCGACGGGGATCTCGGCGCCGGACCGGTAGACCGTGTCGTCGAACATGACGCCGTAGTCGGGCTCGGTGATTCCGGTCGCCTGCTGCATCGCTTTGGAGGTGAGGCCGATCTTGCGTCCCACCAGGCGGCGTCCGGCGGCGATGTTCTTGTCGCGCCACACGCCCTGGATCGCGTACGAGTCCTCGACCGTCGCCTCGGGGTACCGTGCGGTGATCCGGGGGATCACCGAGTGGGTCCTGTCGGCCTCGGCGAGCTCATCCGCGATCGCGGCGATCTGCTCCGGTGACAGCATCACAGCTGGTGACCGAGCTTGTACTCGCCCTGCTTCCACGACGGCAGCTCGTCGGCGCTGTCGCCGGCCCGGGTGTACGAGAAGCCGTCGGCGCCGATGGTGACGGCCATCTCGGAGGTGTCGGTGCGGGCGACGACGGGCTGCGGGTTGCCGTCGAGGTCGAGGACGAGGGAGGCCTCGGTGTACCACGACGGCACCACGGGGTTGCCCCACCAGTCGCGTCGCTGGTTGTCGTGGACGTCCCACGTGACGACCGGATTGTCGGGGTCGCCGGTGTAGTAGTCCTGCGTGTAGATCTCCACGCGGTGCCCGTCGGGGTCGCGCAGGTACAGGTAGAACGCGTTCGACACGCCGTGGCGGCCGGGGCCGCGCTCGATCGCGTCCGACCGGCGCAGCGCGCCGAGCTTGTCGCAGATCGCGAGGATGTTGTGCTTCTCGTGGGTCGCGAAGGCGACGTGGTGCATGCGCGGACCGTCGCCGCCGGTCATCGCGGTGTCGTGCACGGTGGGCTTGCGGCGCATCCACGCCGCGTACACGGTTCCCTCGTCGTCCTGGATGTCCTCGGTGACGCGGAAGCCGAGGTCCTGCATGAACTTCACCGCGCGCGGCACGTCGGGCGTCACCTGGTTGAAGTGGTCCAGGCGCACCAGCGCTCCGGGGGTGTAGAGGTCGTACCGCCACGCGAGGCGCTCGACGTGCTCGACGTCGTGGAAGAACTCGTACGGGAAGCCCAGCGGGTCGATGACGCGCACCGAGTCGCCGATGCCCTTGGTGAAGCCCTCCCGGTTGCGCCGCACTTCGCAGCCGAGCTCCTCGTAGAACGCGACGGCCTTGTCGAGGTCTTCGGGCGTGCGCACGCGGTACGAGAACGCCGCGACCGCTGCCACCGGGCCCTTCCGCAGCACGAGGTTGTGGTGGATGAACTCCTCGATCGAGCGCAGGTAGACGGTGTCCTCGTCCTCCTCGGTGACGACGAGGTCGAGGACGTCGACGTAGAAGGCACGGGATGCCTCGAGGTCGGTGACGACGAGCTCCATGTACGCGCAGCGCAGGATGTCGGGCGCCGGCGACGTGGGAGTCGGCACGGGGTTGTCGGTGTCGATCGGCGCCTCCTGTGACACATAGAAGCCGGAGGAGGTGAGGGTCATGTTCTTGCGGTCGGTCATTTCGCGTCCTTGCTTGTGTTGGTTCTCGAGCGAGGGAGGGAAGCGACCGGGACGAAACGCGCGCGTCGGGTCTCGGTTCGCTCGCTCGACGGAAGAATGCGGGCTCAGCCCTCGTCGGACTCGGCGGCCTCGGCCTGCTCCGGGGCAGGCGTCGACTTGCCGAAGGTCGGGTTGTGCGCCGGTCCGAGCGTGATGTGCACGGCCTGCTGGTCGGTGTAGAAGTCGATCGAGCGGTAGCCGCCCTCGTGGCCGAGCCCCGAGGCCTTCACCCCGCCGAACGGCGTGCGGAGGTCGCGCACGTTGTTGGAGTTCAGCCACACCATGCCGGCCTCGATCGCCTGCGAGAAGTTGTGCGCGCGCTTGAGGTCGTTGGTCCACACGTAGGCGGCGAGCCCGTACCTCACGCCGTTGGCCAGCTGGAGCGCCTCCTCGTCGGTGTCGAAAGGCGTGATGGCGACGACCGGCCCGAAGATCTCCTCCTGGAAGATCCGCGCGTCGGGCGCGACATCGGCGAAGACAGTGGGCCGCACGAAGTTGCCGGTGTCGAAGCCGTCGGGGCGGCCGCCGCCGGCGACGAGGCGCGCTTCGGTCTTGCCGATCTCGATGTACGACATCACCTTGTCGTAGTGCTCGGGGTGCACCAGCGCGCCGACCTCGGTGGCCGGGTCGTCGGGGTAGCCCACGATGACGCGCTCGGCCTGGGCGGCATAGCGCTCGACGAACTCGTCGTAGACCGGGCGCTCGACGAGGATCCGCGACCCGGCGGTGCAGCGCTCGCCGTTCAGCGAGAACACGCCGAAGATCGTCGCGTCGATCGCGGCCTCGAGGTCGGCGTCGGCGAACACGACGGCCGGGCTCTTCCCGCCCAGCTCCATCGACAGGCCCTTGAGGTACGGCGCGGCGTTGGCGAAGATGATCTGCCCGGTGCGGCTCTCGCCCGTGAAGGAGATGAGGGGCACGTCGGGGTGCTTGACCAGGGCGTCGCCGGCGTCCTCGCCGAAGCCGTTGACGAGGTTGAAGACGCCCCGCGGCAGGCCCGCCTCCTCGAAGATGCCCGCCCACAGCGACGCCGACAGCGGCGTGAACTCGGCCGGCTTCAGCACGACGGTGTTGCCGGTCGCCAGCGCCGGACCGAGCTTCCACGACTCGAGCATGAACGGCGTGTTCCACGGCGTGATGAGCCCCGCGACCCCGATCGGCTTGCGGTTGACGTAGTTCATCTGCCGGCCCGGCACCTTGAAGGCGTCGTCGGTCTGCGCCACGATCAGGTCGGCGAAGAACCGGAAGTTCTCCGCGGCCCGGCGGGCCTGACCGAGCGCCTGCGTGATCGGCAGGCCGGAATCGAACGACTCGAGCTCGGCCAGGCGGGCGTCGCGGGACTCGACGATGTCGGCGATCCGGTGCAGCACGCGGGATCGCTCGCGGGGCAGCATCCGAGGCCACGGGCCGTCGGTGAAGGCGCGGCGCGCGGCCGCGACGGCGCGGTCGATGTCGGCCTTCTTGCCGGCGGCGGCGCGGAGGTAGGTCTCGTTGGTGACCGGGTCGAGGACGTCGAAGGTGTCGCCGTCGAGCGAGTCGACGAACTCGCCGTCGATGTAGTGCTGGACACGGTCGGGCAGGTCTGCCGGACGGCGCCGGGAGGCTCGGGCGGTGGCGGTGTCGGTCATGGTGTGCTCCTTCGGGGAGATGTCAGAACGCCGGAAGGCCCAAGGCCTCGTCGGGGTGTTCGTGGATCATGTAGGCGTCGAGGGTCGCCGAGCGATGGCGGCGGGCGGCTTTCTCGATCTCGCCCAGGGGCGCGCCGGACTCGATGAGCTGCACGATGTTCTCGTGCTCGCGCACCGACTCCTGGGCGCGGCCCGGGACGAAGCTGAAGGTGGAGTCGCGGAGGTGGCCGAGGCGGGCCCACTCGGCGTTGACGAGCTCGAGCATCCGCGGGTTGGCGCACTTGGTGAACAGCGCCGCGTGGAACTCCTGATTCAGCGCCGTGAAGGCGCGCGGATCGAAGTGCTCGAGCGTGCCGATCATGAGGTCGTTGATGCGGCGGGCGTTGCGGATGTCGTCGGCGGTGAGACGGCGCGCGGCGAGGGCGGTGGCCGCGCCTTCGAGGATCGACAGCGCCTGCATGCTGTGGCGGTACTGCGAATCGTCGACCATCGACACCCGCGCGCCGACGTTCCGCTCGAACATGACCAGGCCCTCGGCCTCGAGCTGACGGATGGCCTCGCGGACCGGCACCACGCTCATGTCGAGCTCACCGGCGATGGCTCCGAGCACCAGCCGGTAGCCCGGGGTGAACTCCTGCTTCGCGATCCGCTCCTTGATCCAGTGGTACGCCCGCTGCGACTTGCTGAGCGTGCCGGAGACCTCGGTCTCCTTCATGCCGAGCCTCCGTCCTCCCGCGCAGCGGCGAAGCGGGACCTCCACTGGGCGTTCATCGGGAACAGGCCGTCGACCGGATGCCCCTCGGCGACACGTGCGGCGATCCATGCGTCCTCGTCCTCCTGGGCGAGCGCCGCGTCGACGACCTCCTCGACGAGGGCCGGCGGGATGACGAGGACGCCGTCGTCGTCGCCGACGATGACGTCGCCCGGCTGCACCGTGGTGCCGCCGCATGCGACGGTCACGTCGACATCCCATGGCACGTGCTTCCGGCCGAGCACGGCGGGGTGCGCTCCCGACGAGTACACCGGGATGCCGACCGCGGCCACGGCGGCGGCATCCCGCACACCGCCGTCGGTGACGATGCCGGCCGCACCGCGGGCGTGCGCACGGATGGCGAGGACGTCGCCGAGCGTTCCGGAGCCGGTCTCGCCCCGCGCCTCGATGACGATGACCTCGCCGTCGCCGACCGCGTCGAAGGCCCGCTTCTGCGCGTTGTAGCCGCCGCCGTGGCTGTCGAACAGGTCCTCGCGGTTGGGCACGAAGCGGAGGGTGCGCGCCGTGCCGACGAGCTTCGTCCCCGGACGCAGCGGCCGGACGCCGTCGATGTGCACGTTGTTCAGGCCGCGTCTGCGCAGCTGCTGCGACAGGCCCGCGACGGGTGCGGCCGCGAGCTTGGCGCGGAGCTCTTCGCCCAGACGCCACTCGGGCGGCAGTCCCGCGGCCTCCCGGGAGCCCCAGGCCTCGGTGCGCTGCAGATCGTCGGCCGAGGGGAGCGAGCCGAGCTCGGGATCGAAGGGGACCTCGCCCTGCACCACGGTGGTGACCAGGCGCCCGGTCGACGGACCGCCCGCTACATCGACCTCGACCTCGACGACGTCGCCCGGGACGGCGACGGAGGAGCCCGCAGGGGTGCCGGTGAGGATGACATCGCCCGGCTCGAGCGTGAAGTGCTGGGAGAGATCGGCGACGAGCTGCTCGAGCGAGAAGATCATGCCCGCGGACGTGTCGTCCTGCACCGGCGCGCCGTTGAGCCAGGTCCGCACCCGCAGCGACCGCGGATCGATGCCGCGGGCATCCAGCAGCGACGGGCCGATCGGCGTGTACCCGTCGCCGCCCTTGGACCGCACGTTCGACCCCTTGTCGTTCGCGCGCAGGTCGTACAGGCCGAAGTCGTTGGCGGCGGTCACCCAGGCGACGTGATCCCACGCGTCCGCAAGGGCGATCCGTCGGGCCGGCCGCCCGATGACGAGCGCGATCTCGCCTTCGAACGCCAGCAGCTCGGTGCCCGCAGGACGCTCGATCGTGCCGCCCGATGCCGCGACGGAGCTGGACGGCTTGAAGAAGTACGACGGATGCTGCGGGCGGCGCCCCCGCTGATCCGCACGGGAGGCGTAGCTGAGGTGGATCGCGATGATCTTTCCCGGGCGGGCGGGGAGGGCTGCGAAGCGGGGATCCGCGGTCGCCGTCGTTCCGTCCATGAAGCATCCTCACTGTTGCGTCGTATCCGAAATCGTATATGATCACAGCACACCGGGCAAGGCGCTCCCGAAGCCGCCGCCGGTGACATTGATGTCACGCTCGACACAGGAGTCATGCACATGAGCACATCCCAGCCCGCCGGTGGCTTCACGCCGACCGGCACGATCGCCTCGGCGGCCGACCGCCGACGCGTGGTCTTCGCCACGGTGGTCGGCACCACCGTGGAGTGGTACGACTTCTTCATCTACGCCTCCGCGGCGGGCCTGGTCTTCGGGCAGCTGTTCTTCGCGCCGCTGGGCGCCAACAGCGTCCTGATCTCGTTCGCGACGGTCGGCGTGAGCTTCCTCTTCCGTCCGCTCGGCGCGTTCCTCGCCGGTCACTTCGGCGACAAGTACGGACGCAAGGTCGTGCTGATGTGGACGCTCATCCTCATGGGAGCGGCGACGGCGCTCATCGGCATCCTCCCCACCTACGAGGCGATCGGCGTCGCAGCGCCGATCCTCCTGGTGCTGCTGCGCATCCTGCAGGGCCTGTCTGCCGGCGGTGAATGGGGCGGCGCCGTGCTCATGGCGGTCGAGCACGCGCCCCGGCCCCGCCGCGGCGCCTTCGGCGCGTCGCCTCAGATCGGCGTGCCGCTGGGCCTGCTGCTGGCATCCGGCGTGATGGCCCTCATGGCGATGATCGCCCCCGGGGATGCCTTCGTCGCGTGGGGCTGGCGCGTGCCGTTCCTGTTGAGCGTGGTGCTCATCCTCGTCGGCTGGTACGTCCGCCGTCGCGTCGAGGAGAGCCCGGTGTTCGCCGAGCTCGCCGAGCGCAAGGAGAAGGCGCGGATGCCGATCGTGCAGCTGTTCCGCAAGCACGTGCTCCTGGTGATCATCGCGGCCTTCGTCTTCGCGGGGAACAACGCGGTCGGCTACATGACGACCGGCGGCTACATCCAGAACTACTCCACCAACCCCGAGGGCCCGCTGGCGCTCGAGCGCGGGCCGGTCCTGTGGGCCGTCGCCGGCTCGGCCGTGACGTGGCTGCTGTCGACCTTCGCCGCGGGGGTCATCTCGGACCGCATCGGACGGCGCACCACCTACATCGTGGGCTGGATCCTGCAGCTCGTGGGCGTCTTCACGCTGTTCCCCCTGGTCAACACCGGCAGCATCTGGCTGCTGTTCCTGGGCCTTGCCATCCTCACGATCGGTCTCGGCTTCACCTACGGCCCCCAGGCGGCGCTGTACTCGGAGCTGTTCCCCGCCTCGATCCGGTTCTCCGGCGTGTCCATCTCGTACGCGATCGGCGCGATCCTCGGCGGCGCGTTCGCGCCGACGATCGCCACGGCGCTGGTGCAGGCGACCGGCACGACGATGTCGGTGACGTGGTACCTCGCCGGCATGACGGTGCTGGGGCTCATCGCCACACTGCTGCTGCGTGACCGGTCCGGCATCCCGCTGGGTCCCGAGCACGAGGCCGAGCAGGAGAAGAGCCCCATCTACGGGGTGGCCAAGGCCTGAGTCGTCGATGTCGACGGGGCGGGGCGGGGCCGGTCGGCTCCGCCCCGTCGTCACGTCCGGGGCATCCCGCAGGCGAGCGTGTCCCACTTCTGCGGCTGCGGCGGCTCTTCTGGCCGCCTCTTCGGGACATGCCGCCCGGTAAGTGGGACGCGGGGGCGGATGCCGAGGCGCGTGCCCGGCGTCAGTCCCCGGCGGGTCGGGTGACGCGGGTGCGGCCGCGCACCTCGGCGATCACGCGACCATCCGCCGTGGAGACCCGCACGTCGTAGACGCCCGAGCGGCCGACGAGTGCACGGCGCTCGGCGACCGCCTCCAGCTGGTCGCCCTCGCGTGCCGGCGACAGGAAGACGATGTCGGCGCCGGCGACCAGGGTCACGGCATCCGTCTCGTTGCCGGCGAGGGCGAGCGCGGTGTCGGCCAGTGCGAACACCACACCCCCGTGCGCCACCGCGAAGCCGTTGAGCATGTCGGCCCGCACGCTCATGCGCACCACGGCCCGGCCCGGTTCCGCGCGGACGACCGACATGCCGAGCGCGGCCGATGCGGGGTCGGCGGCGATCATGCGGCGCGTGTGCTCGGTGGCGAACACGTCGTCCATGTGGATCCTCCCGGCGGAGCGTTGAGCGACCCGCGGCGCTGTGCGATCATCGTACAGAACGAGCGTTCAGTAATCCACGACGCCCGCCCGAGTCGATGACGACGAAACGGATGCCGATGCCCACGATCCTGCGCGAGGAGCGGCCCGACCGCATGTGGGTGCGGCTGCATCGTCCCGACGCGCGCAACGCGATCGACCGCGCGATGGTCGACGAGCTGCACGCGGTGTGCGAGGACCTCGAGCGCATGCCCCGCGTCCTCCTCCTCGCCGGTGCCGGCGGGGTCTTCGCGAGCGGCGCCGACATCGCCGAGCTGCGCGAGCGCGCACCGGCCGATGCGCTCGAGGGGATCAACTCGCGGCTGTTCGATCGCATCGCGCACCTGCCGATGCCGGTGATCGCGGTCGTCGACGGCTGGGCGCTGGGCGGAGGAGCCGAGCTGGCGTACGCCGCAGATCTCCGGATCGCGAGCGACCGCGCGCGCTTCGGCAGCCCCGAGCCGTCGCTGGGGATCGTCCCCGCCGCGGGAGCGACGTGGCGTCTGCCGCGCCTGGTGGGCGAGCCGCTCGCGAAGCAGATGCTGCTGGCCGGGCGGATCCTCGCCGCCGACGACGCGCACGCGGCGGGACTGGTCGTCTCCGTCCACCCGCCCGGGGAGCTTGACGCCGCAGCGGACGCGCTCGCGGACCGTATCGCGGCGCTGGACCCTCTGGCGCTCCGGCACACCAAGCGCCTCATCGACGATCCCACCGACGACCCGCGCGCGGCGGCCGACGCCGCGCAGGCCGAGTGCTTCGGGTCGCCGGCCAAGCACGAGCGCATGACGGCCTGGCTCGATGGCAGGCGCGAGAGGAAGAACGCATGACCCTGGGAACACCGCTCGGATCCGCGTCCTCGACCGAGGCGGAGGTCGCCGTCCTCGAGAGCTACATCGCCGGCCGATGGACACCGCCCGACATCACCCGCACGACGGTGCTGCAGGATGCCGCCACCGGCGCGCCCATCGCGAGGGTGGGGGCGGCTCCGGACCTCGCCGCCGCCGTGGACCACGCGCGATCGGTGGGCCAGCCATCCCTCGGGGCCCTGTCGTTCCACCGGCGCGCCCTCATCCTCAAGGCTCTCGCGCAGGAGCTCACCGCGGCGAAGGAGGAGCTGTCCGCGCTGAGCGCCGGCACCGGCGCCACGCCGCGCGACGGCGCGATCGACGTCGACGGCGGCATCGGGGTGCTCTTCACCTACGGCTCCAAGGGGCGGCGGGAGCTGCCCAACACCGGCGTGCTCGTCGACGGGGCGCCCGAGTCGCTGTCGCGCGACGGCAGCTTCGGGGGGCAGCACGTGTGGACGCGCCTGGCCGGCGTGGCCTTCCAGGTCAACGCGTTCAACTTCCCGGTGTGGGGCATGCTCGAGAAGTTCGCCCCGGCGTTCCTCGCCGGTGTGCCCACGATCGTCAAGCCCGCCACCCCGACGGCGTACCTGACCGAAGCCGCCGTGCGCGTGATGGTGCGATCCGGGCTGCTGCCCGATGGGTCGCTGCAGCTGGCCATCGGCTCCGCGCACGGCTTCCTCGACCTCCTCGACGCGCGGGACGCCGTCGGCTTCACCGGGTCGGCCTCGACCGGGCGGATGCTGCGGCGCGACGACGCCGTCGTCGTCCGCGGCGTCGCCCTGACGACCGAGGCGGACTCCGTCAACGCCGCCGTGCTCGGTCCGGACGCCGTCGCCGGCACGGCCGAGTTCGAAGCATTCGTCGCCTCGGTCGTCACGGAGCTGACGGCCAAGGCCGGACAGAAGTGCACCGCGATCCGGCGGATCATCGTGCCCGAGGCATCCGTCGACAGCGTCATCGAGGCCGTGCGCGCGCGGCTGGCGAAGAAGGTGGTCCTCGGCGACCCGCGTGCCGAGGGGGTGACGATGGGGCCGCTGGCCTCGCTCGCCCAGCGCGACGAGGTGCGGGCGCGCGTCATGGACCTCGTCGCCGGCGGCGGCGAGATCGTCGTGGGATCGCTCGAAGACCCCGAGGTGCTCCTCGCGGACGGCTCGGTCGGCGTCGCCGCGGACGGCGCGTTCGTCGCACCGATCCTGCTGCGGTTCGCCGACCCGTCCGCGCCGGCGGTCCACGAGATCGAGGCGTTCGGCCCGGTCGCCTCGGTGCTCGGCTACACCGACCTCGACGACGCGGTGCGCCTGGCCAATCTGGGCGGCGGGTCTCTCGTGGCGACGGTGTGCTCGGCCGACCCCGCGGCGGTGTCTCACCTGGTCGACGGCATCTCGCCGTGGCACGGGCGCGTGCTCGTGCTCGACGGCGCGGTGGCGCGGACCTCCACGGGTCACGGTTCTCCGATGCCGCACCTCGTGCACGGCGGCCCGGGCCGCGCGGGCGGCGGCGAGGAGCTCGGCGGCATCCGCGCGGTGCTGCACTACATGCGCCGGACCGCGCTGCAGGGCTCGCCCGATGTCCTGACGAGACTCACCGGCCAGTGGCGTGCTGGGGCGGCCGTGGACGAAGGCATCCATCCCTTCCGCAAGCCGCTCGCGGCGCTGCGGGTGGGCGACCGGTACGCGTCGCCTTCCCGCACGGTGACGCTCGAGGACATCGAGCACTTCGCCGGCTTCACCGGCGACCGCTTCTATGCGCACATGGATGAGGCGGCTGCCGCGGCGAACCCGTTCTTCCCCGGGCGCGTCGCACACGGGTACCTGCTGCTGTCGTGGGCGGCCGGCCTGTTCGTCGATCCCGCTCCCGGCCCGGTGCTGGCGAACTACGGCCTGGAGAACCTGCGCTTCATCACGCCGGTCTCACCGGGCGACGAGGTGCGTGTGACGCTCACCGCCGAGCAGATCAGCCCGCGCGAGAGCGAGGAGTACGGCGAGGTCCGGTGGGATGCGGTGCTGGTGAACCAGCGGGACGAGGTCGTCGCGACCTACGACGTCCTGACTCTGGTCGCCAAGGAGTAGCGCCGATCCCGTTCAGCGGGCGCGGAGGCCGTCCAGCGCGACCGACACGGTGGCGTCCGCGAGCGCCTCGTCGTCCAGGGCGCCGCCGGGGCGGTACCACTCCACGATCGAGTTGATCATGCCGAACAGCAGACGCGAGGTCGTGCCCGCGTCGAGGTCGGCGCGCAGCGACCCCTCGGCCTGCGCCGCGTGGACGAGCTGCGACACGCGATGGTCGAACTCGCGCCGGCGTCGGACGGCGTCGCGCTCGACGTCGGTGTTGCCCCGGACGCGCAGCAGGAGCGTCACGAAGGGGAGCTCGGCGACGAGGACCCGGACGGCGCCGCGCAGCACGGACTCCAGGCGGTCCGCCGCGCCGGCGTCGAGCGCGCCGGCCGCTTCGAGCACGGACTCCAGCTCGCCGAGGGCGCGGTCCAGCGCGCGCTGGAGCAGCTCCTCCTTGCCGCTGACGTGGTAGTACAGGGCCGACTTGCTGGTGCCCAGGCGCTCGGCGAGGACGCTGATCGATGTGGCCTCGTAGCCGCGCTCGTTGAAGGTCGCGACGGCGATCTCGAGCACCGCATCGAGGTCGTACGGGGGCCGATCGGTGCGTCCGTTGCCGCGGCGGAAGGCCGTCGCCGCGGGGGGCGTGTTGCCCGTCATGGGTGACAAGAGTAGCATTACTGAACGAACGGTAAGTAGCGCAAGGAGGCGCGCATGAGCACGGCGACCCTCGCTCCCGACGTCGATGAGCTCGGGCGGGCGCGCTTCGAGGAGCTGATCGCGGCCGACGAGAAGGTCGAGCCGACCGACTGGATGCCGGATGCCTATCGCCGCACGCTGATCCGGCAGATCTCGCAGCACGCGCACTCGGAGATCATCGGCATGCAGCCGGAGGGCAACTGGATCACGCGCGCGCCCAGCCTGCAGCGCAAGGCGATCCTCATGGCGAAGGTCCAGGACGAGGCCGGGCACGGCCTGTATCTCTACTCCGCCGCCCAGACCCTCGGGATCACACGCGAGGAGATGTACGAGCAGCTGCTCAGCGGCACGGCGAAGTACTCGTCGATCTTCAACTACCTGACTCCCTCGTGGGCCGATATGGGCTCGATCGGCTGGCTCGTGGACGGTGCGGCGATCTGCAACCAGGTGCCGCTGTGCCGGGCGTCCTACGGACCGTACGCGCGGGCGATGATCCGCATCTGCAAGGAGGAGTCGTTCCATCAGCGGCAGGGGTTCGAGATCCTGCTGGCCCTGATGAACGGCACGGACGAGCAGCGCGCGATGGCGCAGGAGTCGGTCGACCGCTGGTACGCGCCCGCTCTGATGATGTTCGGGCCGCCCGACGACGCCTCGCCCAACTCCGCGCAGTCGATGGCGTGGAACATCAAGCGGTTCTCCAACGACGAGCTGCGGCAGCGCTTCGTGGACATGATCGTGCCGCAGGCCGAGATCCTCGGGGTGACGCTTCCCGACCCGGACCTGCGGTGGAACGAGGAGCGCGGGCACTGGGATCACGGCGCGCTGGACTGGGACGAGTTCCGCGCCGTGCTGTCGGGGCGCGGCCAGGCCAACAGCATCCGTCTGGGCAAGCGCCGCCGGGCGCACGAGGACGGTGCGTGGGTCAGGGACGCGGCGCGCGCCTACGCCGGGCGGCAGCTCTCGGAGGTGGCGTCATGACCGCACCCGGTGGCGACGCCCGCGAGACCTGGCCGCTGTGGGAGGTGTTCGTCCGCTCATCGCGCGGGCTGTCGCACGTGCACGCGGGCTCGCTGCACGCGCCGGACGCGCAGCTGGCGCTGCACAACGCGCGAGACCTCTACACCCGTCGCGGCGAGGGCGTGTCGATCTGGGTCGTTCCCTCGGCGGCGATCGCCGCGAGCGATCCCGACGCCCGCGGCGCGTTCTTCGAGTCGCCGCAGGGCAAGGACTACCGCTACCCGACGGCCTACACGGCCTCGGCCGACGTGCCGCACCTGTGAGGACGCCGTGACCGACCGGCTCTCGATCCTGCACCTCGCCGACGCGTCCGCCGCGGCCCCCGCGCCGGCGCCCGAGGACGTCGCACGCTACGCCCTGGGGCTCGGCGACGACGCGCTGGTGCTGGCACAGCGCCTGGGGGAGTGGATCTCGTGCGCCCCCGAGCTCGAGGAGGATGTCGCCCTGGGCAACATCGCGCTCGATCTGCTCGGCCACGCGCGCGCCCTCCTCACCTACGCGGGGTCGGCCTGGGGCGAGACCGAGGACGATCTGGCCTACTTCCGGGACGAGCCGCAGTTCCGCAGCCGCTGGCTGTTCGAGCTGCCGAACGGCGCGGCCGGCGGTCTGGACTTCGCCTTCACCGTCCTCCGTCAGCTCGTCGCCTCGCTCTACTTCGGAGCGCTGTACCGGCGGCTTGCCTCGTCGCAGGACGCCATGCTCGCGGCCATCGCGACGAAGGCGGTGAAGGAAGTCGCCTACCACGCCGAGCACGCGACGCTGTGGACCCTTCGCCTCGGCCTCGGGACCGATGAGTCGCATGGTCGGATGACGCGCGCCCTGTGGGACCTGTGGCCGTTCGTGGGGGAGCTGTTCGACTCGGACCCCGCCGTCGTCGCCCTCGCCGAGAACGGGCGCGCCGGCGTGGCGGTCCCGCCGGAGGAGCTCCGCGACGAGGTCCTCACCGCGGTGCAGGCCACCCTCGCGGACGCCGGTCTTCCGGTCCCCGACGCGCCGTTCGCGGCGGGCGGCGGGCGCGCCGGCCGCCACTCCGAGTCCTTCGGCCGGCTGATCGGCGAGATGCAGGTGCTGGCTCGCGCGCACCCGGGAGCGACATGGTGACCCTCGGTGCTGCCGCCCCCGTGGCGTCCGGCCCGCTCGAGCGGGAGGCGCGACCGCGCCCGGAGGATCCGGACCGCGCGGCGATCTGGGATGTCGCGGCCGGCGTCGTCGACCCCGAGGTGCCGGTCCTCACCATCGCCGACCTGGGCGTGCTGCGCGGCGTCGAGCTGGACGGGGACGTCGCGGTCGTGCGGATCACCCCGACGTACTCCGGATGCCCCGCGATCGAGGCGCTGCGCGCCGACATCCTGTCGGCGCTCGCCACGGAGGGCCGCCGCGCGCGGGTCGAGGTGGTCCTGAGCCCGGCCTGGACGACCGACTGGATGAGCGACGCGGGGCGCCGCAAGCTCGAGGAGTTCGGCATCGCCCCACCGCGTCGCCGCACGGCGGAGGGGGCGGTCACCCTGGGGCTCGGCATCCGGTGCCCGCGCTGCGGTTCGCTGCACACGCGCGAGGTGTCCCGGTACGGGTCGACGTCGTGCAAGGCGCTGTGGCAGTGCCAGAGCTGCGGCGAGCCGTTCGACCGCTTCAAGGAGCTGTGATGCCCGACGCTGTGGGAACGGCGGCGCCGCCGGCGGCGGCCGCGGAGGGAGCACGGCGACGGGCGGTGTTCCATCCGCTCCGGGTGGAAGCCGTCCGGCCCCTCACCCCGGAGGCGATCGAGGTGACGTTCGCGGTGCCGCCGGAGCTGGCGGGCGCGTTCGAGTACCGTCCCGGTCAGCATGTCGCGTTGCGGATGACGATCGACGGCGACGAGGTGCGCCGCAGCTACTCGCTGTGCCGCGCGCCTTCGCCGGGCGACGCCGCCCGCGGAAGCTCCATCCGCGTGGCGATCAAGCGGGAGCGCGGCGGAGCGTTCTCGACGTGGGCGGTCGAGCACCTCGCCGCCGGCGATGTCGTGGAGGTGATGAGCCCGGACGGGCACTTCACCCCCCACGGGCGGTACGAAAGGCCGGCGCACTTCGCCGCCATCGCGGCCGGGTCCGGCATCACGCCCGTGATGGCGCTCATCGAGCACCACCTGGGGGAGCGCCCCGACGACACGTTCGACCTCGTCTACTCCAACCGCACGGCGGGCGACGCGATGTTCCTCGACGATCTCGCCGACCTCAAGGACCGGTTCCCCTCGCGACTCGCCCTCCATCACGTGCTGACGCGCGAGCGCCGGCCCGCGGACCTCTTCTCGGGGCGCCTGGACGAGCGGCGGCTGGAGACGCTGCTGACACGGGTGCTGCGCGCCGACCTCATCGACGAGTGGTTCCTGTGCGGGCCGTTCGAACTCGTCGAGCGGGCGCGCGCGGTCCTCCTGCGCCTCGGCGTCGACGCGTCCGCCATCCGCGTCGAGCTCTTCTCCACCGGGCGTGCCGAGGACCGCAGGGGAACCGTCCCGCCACCGGTCGAGGCGGCGCCGGGCGAACCCGTGCGGACCATCTTCTTCCGGCTCGACGGCACGTCGGGAACCGTCACGACGCCGGTGTCGGCACGCGAGACGATCCTCGCCGCGGCCCTCCGCACGCGCGGCGACGTGCCTTTCGCGTGTGCGGGCGGCGTGTGCGGCACCTGTCGGGCCGTGCTGCGCGAGGGCACCGTCGACATGGCGCAGAACCACGCGCTCGAGCCCGACGAACTGGCGCGTGGGCTCATCCTGACCTGCCAGTCCGTTCCCACGAGCGACACCGTGAGCGTCGACTGGGACGCGTGACGACGAGAGGACATCCATGATCGAGCTCTCCGTGACGGACGCCGTGGCCGAGATCGTGCTCGCGGCCCCCGGGAAGCTCAATGCGCTGTCACTGGATGCGCTGCGGGATCTGGATGCCGCCTACGCGTCGGCGGAGGCATCCGGGGCGCGTGCGCTCGTGCTGCGCGGGGAAGGGCGGGCGTTCTGCGCCGGACGCGACATCGCCGGCGTCGATCCCGAGACCGACGACGTCCCCGGCTATCTCGGAGCCGTGGAGCAGGTGATGCGCCGGATCGCGATCTTCCCCGCGCCGACGTTCGCCGCCGTGCACGGTGCGTGCCTGGGGGTGGGTCTCGGGCTCGCGATCGCGACCGACGTCGTCTACGTGGCAGAGACGGCGAAGGTCGGGTCGCCGTTCGCGAACCTGGGCGCCATGCTGGACTCCGGCGGGCACGCGCTGCTGTACGAGCGCCTCGGCGCCCACCGCGCACTCGATCTCATCTACACCGGCGATCTGCTGTCGGGTGCCGAGGCCGTGGCGGGCGGCCTGTTCAGCCGCGCGCTGCCCGCCGAGGACGTCGTCGCGTTCACCCGCGAGCGCGCCGCGCGCGTCGCCGCCGGGCCCACCGCCGCCTTCGTCGCTTCGAAGCGCCTGATCGCCCGGCTGCGCGATGCGACGCTGTGGGATGCCGTCGCGGAGGAGTCGCGCGCCCAGGACGCGCTGCGCGCGACCGCCGACTACCGCGAAGGCTTCGCGGCCTTCCAGCAGAAGCGGCCGCCGCGCTTCACCGGTCGCTGAGGACGGCGCCTCGGCCCTGCTCGTTCGAGGAGCGGACCTAGGAGTTCACGCGGATGATCTCCCGCTGGTACGGCGCGATCACCTGACCCGAGATGTGGCAGTCCAGCACGAGGAAGCGGCGCGCCGCCTCGGGCTCGGCCGCCCACGACGCCAGTCTGTCGAGGTCCTCGAGCGTGCGGACCACCACCCCTTCGGCTCCCACGCCGGCCGCGAGTGCCGCGAAATCGACCTCCGGGATGAGCATCGGCTCGCGCGCCAGGCCTTTCAGGCCGTAGAGATTGACCTCGGCGCCGTACGCGGCGTCGTTCCAGACCACGGCGAGGCCCCGACCGCCGGCGACGCGTACGGCCGTCTCGAGATCGGCGAGGGCCATGAGTCCGCCGCCGTCGCCCGTGGTCAGCACGACCGTCGACCCGGGCCGGGCGAGGGCGGCGCCCGCCACCGACGGCCAGCCGAGGCCGATGGACTGGAAAGCGGTGCCGACCATCATCATGCGGTCCGGGGACGCGACCGGCCAGTACATGTTCGCCCACCCGATGAAGTGGCCGCCGTCCGAGACGACCACCCGGTCCGCGGGAAGGAGGCCGCCGATGCGCGCGGCGACGGAGCGCGGGTCGAGACGCCCGTCGGGCGCGATGCCGTCGCCCGGCTCGTAGGCGCGTGCGGCGGCCACGTCGACCGAGACGCGCCAGTCCGTCGGCTCCGTGTCGAGGCCGAGGACCTGCCGCGTCAGCTCGCGGGCGACGACCGCGGCGTCGCCGCGCACGTACCCGCCGACGTGGGGATGCGTCGCGGTGGGCGCGATGTCGACCTGGAACACCCGCGTCCCGGGTGCGAACAGGTCGCCGAAACGCATCGTGAACTGGTTGAGCGAAGCACCGAAGACGACCGCGACGTCGGCCTGGCGCACGAGCTCCATCGCGCCCTCGGCGCCGAATCCGCCCGTGACGCCGAGGTCGAACTCGCTCCGCGGGAACACCCCGCGTCCGAGCGCCGTCGACGCGGTGAGCGCGCCGGTGGCGTCCGCGAGGGTCCCCAGAGCGTCGCTCGCGCCGGCGAGCCAGGCGCCGCGGCCGGCGAGCAGGAGCGGGCGGCGGGCGGCGGCGAGGGCCTCGGCGATCCGGCGCACGGTCGCATGCGCGAACTCGCCCGCCGGTGTCACGGCCGCCGGGCGCTTGGGCTCCGGCGTCGCGGGCAGCTCGCCCGCGTCTAGGGCCGCGACGTCGTACGGGATCGCCAGGACGACCGGCACGCGGTAGATCAGCGCATGCTCGATCGCGATGACGGTCGTGGCGGCGGCATCCGCACGCCCGACGGTGTACGTGCGGGCGCCGACGGCCGCGGCCATGGCGATCTGGTCGACGTCCCACGGGCGCGGACCCGATGTGGGCTCGTCGCCGACGACGAGCACGAGAGGCACGTGAGCCTGCACCGCCTCGGCCAGCGCCGTGAGGGTGTTGGTGAAGCCGGCCCCGTACGTCGCGGTGGCCGCCGCGAGACGGCCGGACGCCCGATGGTAGGCGTCGGCGGCGACGACGCCGCCGGCCTCATGCCGGACGGCGGTGAACGCGACATCGGTCGAGCGCTCCAGCGCGTCCAGGAAGTAGGCGTTGCCGTTGCCCATCACGCCGAAGACGTGGTCTATGTGGCGGGCGAGAGTGAGGGCGACGTGGGAGGAGACGGTGGGCATGGCGCACCCCTTGAGACTGCAGACGGATGACGAGGCCGTATGTGTCTCGCTCGCACCCATCGGCGGGTGCGGCTGCGTGCCCATTTTTCGAGCACCGGCGGGCGCGTTCCCGCCGGACACCACGAGTATAGGCATACCCGCGGTCCTGGCATGATCGAAGGATGAGGACGATCCAGCTGCGCCGCTACACCCTCGTCGACGGGGAGTACGACGCGTTCGTCGCGTGGTGGAACCAGTGGATGCCGCGTGTGCGACCCGCCGCGGGGTTCACCATCGAGTTCGCCTACGGGCTGCGCGAGACCAACGAGTTCGTGTGGGCCGTGAGCGCCGAGGGCGACGAGCAGGCGTTCCTCGCCCTCGAGAAGGAGTACATGGCCTCGGACGCCCGCGGCGAGGCGTTCGCGGGCGTGCCGCAGCGGGTCGCGGAGTACAACATCCGCTTCATCGACGAGGCCTTCCGGACGACCGTCTGAAGCCGTGCGTCAGCCGCCGAGCGCGTCGCGGATGACGGCGGCCGACCGGGCCAGCCGGGCCGCGACGGAGTCTTCGTCGTGCGAGCTGGCGACGTAGACGACAGCCACCGCGGCCGGCGCCCGCCCGGGCACACGCAGCGGCACTGCCACCGCTCGCACGCTCGGGATGACCTCGTCGTGGCTCGTCGCGTAGCCCCGCGTCGCGGCTTCGCGGATCTCCTCCGCCAACGCGGGTCGCACCGGCGGCCATGACGACTCGGGCGTGATGGAGAGGATCGCCTTGCCGGGCGCTCCGCGGGTGACCGGATGCCGTGTCCCGGGCCGCTGAGCCACCGGGTTCACGGCGTGCCGGGGCTCGACGCTCGACAGCGTGACGCATTCGTCGTGGTCGAGGACCACCAGGAAGCTCGTCATGCCCAGGTCGTTCGCGACCGCGGTGAGCTCGGGGATCGCCTCGGCCTGGAGGTCGTGGGCGACGCCCGCCGCGAGCGCCGCCAGTCTGGCTCCCAGCTGGACCCGTCCGGCCGAGTCGCGCGTGACGAGTCCGTGGTCCTCGAGTGTCCGCAGCAGCCGGTAGGCGACCGAGCGATGCACCGCCAACCGCGCGGCGAGATCGTCGATCGTCAACGGCTCGCGCGCGTCGGCGAGGACCTCGAGGATGCGGATGCCGCGGCTCAGGGTCTGGGAGGCCGGGGCCGCCGCCGTGTCCGTCGCTGCCATGGCGCCTCCGTCGGCGATCTTGCCCGTCGCCGGGCGGTCGTATACGATCTGTTCAATAGTAGAACGGCGCGTTCGAATATAGAACACGCTGAACGAAGCCGCACGCAGCGTCGCAGGCGCTCTCGACGTCGTCGTCGCAGGAGGATCCCATGCAGTTCCATCACCACGGGTACGTCTCGGGAGAGCCGCGCATCCAGGATGCGGCCGGCACCGGCATCGATCGGCCGGCGGAGCTGCCCGACGAGATGGACGTCCTCATCGTCGGCTCGGGGCCTGCGGGCATGCTGCTGGCCGCCCAGCTGTCGCAGTTCCCCGCCGTCATGACGCGCCTCATCGAACGCCGGGGCGGTCGCCTCGCGCTGGGGCAGGCCGATGGCATCCAGCCGCGCAGCGTGGAGACGTTCCAGGCCTTCGGCTTCGCCGAGCGGATCGTCGCCGAGGCGTACAACATCGCGTACATGAACTTCTGGGGCCCCGACCCCGAGAACCCGCGCAGCATCATCCGGACCGCACGCACCGAGGACTACGCGTTCAAGATCAGCGAGTTCCCGCACCTCATCGTCAACCAGGCGCGCGTGCTGGACTACTTCGCCGAGGCCGCCCTCAACGGACCGGCTCGGATCGCACCGGACTACGGGATCGAGTTCGTGGGCTTGACGGTGCACGACGAGGGCGAGCATCCCGTCGAGGTGCGCGTGCGGTATGTCACGGGCCCGCGGCAGGGCGAGGAGCGCACGGTGCGCGCGAAGTACGTCGCCGGCTGCGACGGCGCGCGCAGCGGCGTGCGCGAGGCGATCGGGCGCAAGCACGTGGGCCGGTTCGCGTCGCACGCGTGGGGCGTGATGGACGTGCTGGTCAACACCGACTTCCCGGACTGGCGGACCAAGTGCGCGATCACCTCCTCGGCGGGGAACATCCTGCACATCCCGCGGGAGGGCGGGTACCTCAGCCGCATGTACATCGACCTCGGTGAGGTCCCCGAGGGCGACAACCACCGCGTGCGGCAGACGCCGATCGAGGAGATCATCCGGCGGGCGAACGAGATCCTCCACCCGTACTCGCTGGATGTGAAGCAGGTCGCGTGGCACAGCGTCTACGAGGTGGGGCACCGCGTCACCGACAAGTTCGACGACGTGCCCGAAGGCGCGGACCGCGATCCGCGCGTCTTCCTCACCGGCGACGCGTGCCACACGCACAGCGCCAAGGCCGGTCAGGGCATGAACGTCTCGATGCAGGACGGGTTCAATCTCGGATGGAAGCTCGGGCACGTGCTCACCGGCCTGAGCCCCGCCTCGCTGCTGTCGACGTACTCCGCGGAGCGCCAGCCGGTCGCTCAGCAGCTCATCGACTTCGACCGTGAGTGGTCCTCCCTCATGGCACGCAAGCCCGAGGAGATCTCCGACCCGCAGGATCTCGCCAACTACTACCTCGCCACCGCTGAATTCCCCTCCGGGTTCATGACGCAGTACGGGCCATCCGCCGTCGTCGCCGGGAACGAGCATCAGGCGCTCGCCCCGGGGTTCCCGGTCGGCAAGCGCTTCAAGTCCGTCGAAGTGGTGCGGGTGTGCGACGGCAACGTCGTTCACCTGGGTCACCACGCCAAGGCGGACGGCCGCTGGCGGATCTACGCCTTCGCGGACGCGCCGGCCGCCGGTGAGCCCTCGGCGCTCGCCGCCTGGGCGCAGTGGCTGTCGTCCCCGGATTCGCCGGTCACGCGGCACACCCCGCCCGGGGCGGACGTCGATGCCGTCTTCGACGTGAAGGTGGTCTATCAGCAGAGGTTCGAAGACATCGACATCATGCGGGTGCCGCCGATCTTCCTGCCGAGGACGGGACCGTTGGGCCTCATCGACTGGGAGAAGGTCTATGCGGCTGCCCCGAGCGCGTGGAGCAGCGCCGACATCTTCGCCGAGCGAGAGCTGTCACGCGAGGGCGTCGTCGTCGTCGTGAGGCCTGACCAGTACGTGGCCGCGGTGATGCCGTTCTCGGCGACCGACGAGCTCGCGGGATTCTTCGCGCAGTCGATGCGCGTGCAGCGCACCTCGGCCCTCGCGCGCTGAATCCCTCCGCAAGGGCGAGCAGCCGACCCGGGCTGTACATCGCGTATATCGGCCGCGGCGGCGGCGAGGGGCAGAATGGCCCGACAGGCAATGAGAAGGGGATGCTGTGACTGACACCGCGACGCGCTCCGGCACTCACGACGAAAAGAGGGAGTCCGGCGTGACCGACGACCGCGAGACCGAGCTTCTGGCGTCCGTTCCGGACGGCCTGTTCATCGCAGGCCGGTGGCGCGCGTCGTCCAGCGGCAAGACGCTCAAGGTCTACGACCCCTCCAACGGGCAGGTCGTCAAGGAGATCGCAGACGCCGGGCCCGAGGACGGCAGGGCGGCGCTCGATGCCGCCGTGGAGGCGTTCCCGGCGTGGGCCGCCACGCCCGCCCGCGAGCGTGCCGAGATCCTCCGTCGCGCCTTCGATCTGCTGCAGGAGCGCAAGGAGGACTTCGCGCTTCTCATGACGATCGAGATGGGCAAGCCGCTGGCGGAAGCGCGCGGCGAGGTCGCGTACGGCGGGGAGTTCCTGCGCTGGTTCAGCGAGGAGACGGCCCGGGTGCAGGGTCGCTACGGCGCCAACCCCGAGGGCACCGGCCGCATGATCGTCTCGCAGCATCCGGTCGGCCCCTGCTTCCTCATCACGCCCTGGAACTTCCCCCTCGCGATGGCGACGCGCAAGATCGCGCCGGCGCTGGCTGCCGGGTGCACCGTGGTCATCAAGCCCGCCGAGCTCACGCCGCTGACGACGCTGGCGTTCGCGCGGCTGCTGGAGGAGGCCGGCGTGCCGGCCGGCGTGGTCAACGTCTTCACCACCTCGACGTCGGGTGCCGTCTCGGAGCCGATCATCCGGGACCCGCGTCTGCGCAAGCTCTCGTTCACCGGGTCGACCCCCGTGGGCCAGAAGCTGCTGGAGCAGGCGGCGCAGGGCGTGCTGCGCACGTCGATGGAGCTCGGCGGCAACGCGCCGTTCGTCGTGTTCGAGGACGCCGACCTCGACAAGGCCGTCGACGGCGCGATGCTTGCGAAGTTCCGCAACATCGGGCAGGCATGCACGGCCGCGAACCGCTTCATCGTGCAGCGCTCGGTCGCCGACGAGTTCGCGCGGCGCGTGACCGAGCGGGTGCAGGCGCTGAAGATCGGCCGCGGCACCGAGGAGGGCGTGGCCATCGGCCCGCTCATCGACGACCGCGCGGTAGCGAAGGCGACGCAGCTCGTCGACGATGCCGTGGCGCGCGGCGCGGAGCTGCGTACCGGCGGCAGGGCCGTCGACGGCCCGGGCACGTTCTACGAGCCGACGGTCGTCACGGACGTCCGGCCGGGCAGCGAGATCCTGCGCGAGGAGATCTTCGGCCCCGTGCTGGCGATCGTCCCGTTCGACACGGAGGACGACGCCGTCCGCATCGCCAACGACACCGAGTACGGGCTCGTCTCGTACGTCTTCACCGAGAGCCTCGCACGCGGTCAGCGCATGATCGAGCGCCTCGAGACCGGGATGATGGGGCTGAACGTCGGAGTCGTCTCCAACGCCGCGGCGCCGTTCGGCGGCTGGAAGATGTCGGGACTGGGCCGCGAAGGCGGCGCCGAGGGTATCCACGAGTACCTGCAGACGAAGTACACCCTGACGCCGAACCCGTTCTGACGCATCCCGGACACGTGATGTCCGGGTCGGTGCGCATGATGGGTTCGTGGAGAATGCGACGGTGCGCCGGGAGCGCCTGCGATCGCATCGGCTGAGCGCGCTCGCGCCGACGGTCGCCCAGGCCGCCCGCCACATGCTGGCCACGCAGGCGCAGGAGTTCTGGGGCGGACGGTGGGCCCTCGCCGCTCGCACGCGCGGACGCCCCACGGTGCGGGACGTGGATGCGGCCTTCGACCGAGGCGACATCGTGAGGTCATGGACCATGCGCGGGACGATCCACGCCATCCCGCCCGAGGACCTGGCGTGGGTGCTGTCGGTGACCGGAGAGCGCCAGCTCAGGCAGGCGGCCGCGGTGCATCGCCGCGAGGGCCTCGTCGGTGGCGAGGTCGCCCGGGCGGAGGCGGCCGTGCGCACCGCTCTGTCCGGTGGAAACAGGCTGACCCGGAAGGAGCTGTTCGACGTCCTCGAGACGCAGGGCGTTCCTACGGCAGGGCAACGGGGCTACCACGCCCTGGTCGCCCTGTCACTGCGCGGGGTCGTGTGCCAGGGGCCGGTCGTCCCGCGCGACGGCGGCCCCACGCGCGAGCAGTACCTCGTCCTCACGGAGGAGTGGATCGGGGATGCGGCGAGCCCGGCGGACCCGCTCGCCGAGTTCTTCGTCCGCTACGTCGCATCGCACGGTCCCGCGGGCGCGCGGGATTTCGCATGGTGGACGGGGCTGCCCCTCGGCGTCGCCCGCGCCGCCGCGGCGTCGGCATCCGACCGGCTCACGATGGTCGACGACGAGCCGGAGCCCCAGTTCGTCGTGGCCGATGCTCGTCCCCGCCGCACGCCCGATGCGCCGGAGGTGGTCGCGCTGCCGCCGTTCGAGGAGTACTACCTCTCCTACGCCGACCGGACGGTGCCCTGCGCGCAGGAGTTCCTCGCGGCGATCGGGCCGAGCATGAACGGGATCGTGCGGCCCATCATCGTCGCGCGGGGCGAAGTCGTCGGGGTATGGAAGCACTCCGTGGCCGTCGGCCGGCATGCGGACGATCCCACGCCTGAGCTGTTCAGGCCGGGAGCGGCGAGCGATCACGAGGTCGCGGCCGCGCTGCGGCGCTACCGCGACTTCATCAGCGGGTGACCGGTTCGCCGCCGCTCACGCGTGCCGGTCCAGGAAGGCGTAGACCTCGTTGTCGTCGACGCCCGGGAACGCGCCGCGCGGAAGAGGGGAGAACATCTGCATGTGGACGCGCGCGCTCGGCCATGCTTTGCCGGCCCACCGCGCGGCGACGTCGGCGGGAGGTCGGCGGCAGCAGGACTCATCCGGGCACGTGGAGGTCGCCCGCTTCTGCGTCTCGCGGCCGCGGAACCAGCGTGCATCGTCGAACGGCACGCCGACGGTGATGGAGAACTCGCCGTCGGACGTGGTGCCGGTCTGCGTCGAGCACCAGTAGGTGCCGGCGGGGGTGTCGGTGTACTGGTAGTGCTCGGTGGTGCGGTTCTGCTCCGAGAACGCCGCCCGCGCGGAGAACCGGCGGCAGGCGATCTGACCGTCGACGGCCCCGGTGACGTCCATCGGCAGCGGCAGCCCGTCGTTCTCGTAGACCCGTGAGATCGTGCCCGACCCGTCCACCCGCAGGAAGTGCAGCGCGATGCCCAGGTGGTGGGTGGCGAGGTTGGTCAGCCGCATGCCGGCTGCCTCGTGCGTCACGCCGAAGGCGTCTCGGAAGTCCTCCACGGCGAGATTGCGGTCCTTCTTCGCCTGCTGCAGGAACGCCACCGCCGCCGTCTCGGGCATCAGGCAGCACGCCGCGTAGTAGTTGATCTCGAGCCGCTGCTGGAGGAAGTCGGCGTAGTCGGTGGGCGGCTGGTGCCCGAGCAGCCGGTGCGCCATCGCCTGCAGCGCCATGGAGCGCAGGCCGTGCCCGCCGGGGATCGATGCCGGCGGCAGGTAGATGCGTCCGTGCTCGAGGTCGGTGACCGAGCGCGTCGAGTGCGGCAGGTCGTTGACGTAGATCAGCTCGAAGCCGAGCTTCTCGGCCATGATGCTGACCGTGCGGTGCGTGAGCGCCCCCGAGACGTGTCCCGCCGCCTTCAGCTGCTTCTCGGCGAGCTTCTCGATGTCGGGCAGGTAGTTGTCGAGTGCTCGCATCTTCAGCCGCAGCTCCGTATTGGCCCGTCGGGCCTCCTCGGGAGTCGCGATGGCCTCGCGCTCGCGCCGCTGCAGCTCCCGGTGCAGCCCGAGGATGGATTCGATCGTCTCGTCGGTCATCGTCTTGGTCACCTTGACCGGCGGGATGCCGAGCTGACGGAAGACCGAGCTCTTCTGCGCCCGCTCCAGCTCGATCTCGAGGGCCGCCCGGCGGTTGGGCGGCTCGTTGGAGAGCAGTTCGGCGACCTCGACGCCCGTGGCGGCGGCGATGGCCTGCAGCAGCGACAGCTTCGGCTCGCGCTTGCCGTTCTCGATGAGGCTCAGCTGGCTTCCGGCGACCCCCACCAGCTCGCCCAGCTCGTCGAGCGTGTAGCCGTGCGAGAGGCGCTGATGGCGGATGCGGTGGCCCAGGGTCGACAGTTCCAGCGACGTCGGTGGCATTCCTTGATGCTAGCGAAAGAATCGCGACTCTTGTCGCACAGCTGGTCTCGAAAACGCGTCGATAGGCGCTCACAGTGGAGGAAGAGCACGAATTGCATCGTCGAATCGAAGGGGACCGACATCATGGCGCTGGCCGACATCTTCACCCGGAACGACAGTCCCGCACCCACCGCACCGGCACCCAGGCGGACGTTCGGGGACGTGCCGGCCATTCAGGGTGCGGGCATGTCCGCCCTGCTCGAGTGGGTCGACGAGATCGCCGCGCTGACGACGCCGGACCGTGTCCACTGGGTCGACGGCTCCCGCGCTGAGAACGATGCGCTGCTGCGCCAGATGGTGGACGACGGCAAGCTCATCAAGCTCAATCCCGAGTGGCGCCCCGGCTCCTACCTGGCGCGCTCCCACCCGAGCGACGTCGCCCGCACCGAGGCGAGGACCTACATCGCCTCCGAGCGCGAGGAGGACGCCGGCCCCACGAACAACTGGATCGATCCCGACGAGATCCGCGCGACGCTCACGCCCCTGTTCCGAGACTCGATGAAGGGCCGGACGATGTACGTCGTGCCCTTCTCGATGGGTCCGGTGGGCGGTCCGCTCTCGCACATCGGCGTGCAGATCACCGACAGCGCGTACGCCGTGGCCTCCATCGGGATCATGACGCGCGTGGGCACCGAGGTGCTGCGCGAGATCGCCGCGGGCGCACAGTGGGTGAAGACCGTGCACTCCGTCGGTGCCCCGCTCGCGCCGGGCGAGCAGGACGTCGCCTGGCCGTGCAACGACGAGAAGTACATCGTGCACTTCCCCGACACCCTCGAGGTGTGGTCGTTCGGCTCCGGCTACGGCGGCAATGCCATCCTGGCCAAGAAGTGCTTCGCGCTGCGGATCGCCTCGGTGATCGGCCGGAACGAGGGGTGGCTCGCCGAGCACATGCTGCTCATCCGGGTGATCGACCCGGCCGGGCGGGCCTACCATCTCGCCGCGGCGTTCCCGTCGGCCTGCGGCAAGACGAACCTGGCGATGCTGCGTCCGACGATCCCCGGGTGGCGCGTCGAGACGCTCGGCGACGACATCGCATGGCTGCGTCCCGGCGAGGACGGCCGGCTGTGGGCGATCAACCCCGAGGCGGGCTTCTTCGGAGTCGCTCCCGGCACCGGATCGGCCACGAACGTCACGGCCGTCGAGACGCTGTGGGGCAACACCATCTTCACGAACGTGGCGCTGCGTCCCGACGGCGACGTGTGGTGGGAGGGCCTCACGGACGAGCCGCCCGCGGAGCTCACCGACTGGGAGGGGAATCCGTGGACGCCGGCATCCGGTCGACCGGCCGCCCACCCCAACTCCCGCTTCACCGTGTCCGCCGCCCAGTGCCCCCAGATCGCCGAGGACTGGGACGCGCCGCAGGGCGTGCCGCTGGATGCGATCCTGTTCGGCGGCCGCCGCGCCACCAACGTTCCGCTGGTGGTCGAGGCCACGGACTGGACGCACGGCGTCTTCATGGGATCCAACGTCTCGTCCGAGCGCACCGCGGCGGCCGAGGGCACCGTCGGCGAGTTGCGCCGGGACCCGTTCGCCATGCTTCCGTTCTGCGGCTACAACATGGCCGACTACTTCGGCCACTGGCTCAAGGTGGGACAGAAGCTGCGCTTCGACCGCGCACCTCGCGTGTTCCAGGTGAACTGGTTCCGCAAGGGCGCCGACGGCCGGTTCCTGTGGCCGGGATTCGGTGAGAACTCCCGCGTCATCGACTGGATCATCCGGCGCATCGAGGGCGAAGTGGGCGCGGTCGACAGCCCCATCGGGCGTCTCCCGCGGACGGAGGATCTCGACCTCGACGGCCTGGACATCTCGCAGGACGACCTCGATGAGCTCTTCGCCATCGATCCGGCGTCGTGGCTGCGTGAGGCGGATCTGACCGAGGAGTTCTACCGCACGTTCGACGGCCGCGTGCCGGCGCCCCTGTGGGCCGAGCTCGCAGCGCTGCGCTACCGCCTGCAACGCGCCTGAGTCGTTCGCCGGGGGAGCGGATGCCTCGGCGCGCCGGACCGGCGCCCGGGGCATCCGCGGTTCGGGCGTGCGCGGCGGTCGCGTCGGCGTCGGGCCGTGCCGACGTCAGACCAGGAGCTGGTGCTTCGCGAGGTCGCGGTACAGCGGCGTGGACTGCACGAGCTCGGAGTGCGTGCCCTGGCCCACGACCCGGCCATGCTCGAGCACGACGATGTGGTCGCTGTCCACGACGGTCGACAGGCGGTGGGCGATCACGATGAGCGTGCGGCCCGACGCGACCGCGTCGATCGCCGCGCGCATCCGCTGCTCGTTGAGGCCGTCGAGCGAGGACGTCGACTCGTCCAGCAGCAGGATCGGCGGGGCGGCGAGCAGGGCGCGCGCGATCGCGAGGCGCTGGCGCTCTCCGCCCGAGAGCATCACGCCGCCCTCGCCGACCGGCGCCTGCAGACCCAGCGGGCTGCGGTCGAGCACCTCGCCGAGGTTGACCGCGCGCAGCACCGCCTCGCATCGGGCGTCGGTCGCGTCGGGGGATGCCAGCCGGAGGTTGTCGGCGAGCGTGCCGGCCAGTGTCGGGGCGTCCTGCTCGACGTAGCCGAGCTGCGCGCGCAGCGCCTTCCGGTCGATCGCGCGCACGTCCACGCCGTCGAGCAGGATCGACCCGGATGTGGGGTCGTAGAACCGCTCGATGAGAGCGAGCGTCGTGCTCTTGCCCGCGCCGGAGGGCCCCACGAGGGCGACGCGCGCGCCGCGCGGCACCGAGAACGACACGCCGCGCAGCACCTCGCCGTCGGTGTGCGAGGCGGCCGGCGCGGATCCCTCGCCCGCCGTCTCCGCCGTGGTCATCGCCGAGGCGTCCACGTGCGCGTTCTCGAGCACGGCCCGCGCCTCGGATTCGGCCTTGCGCCGTGCCGCGACCACCGCCTCGGGATAGCGGAAGTGCACGTCTCGGAACTCGATCGCAGGCGTGTCGGCCGCGGGGGGCGCGTCCGAGCGCACCCTCGCCGCGATCTCGGCGTCGTGCTGCGATTCGGTGGGCAGGTCGAGCACCTCTTGGATGCGTCCGAGCGCACCCAGCGCCTGATTGACCGAGGTGATCGCCCCGAAGAACGACCCGAGCGGTGCGATCAGCATGAACAGGAACATGATGAACATCACCAGGCTCGCGATCGAGATCGCCCCTGTGGCCACGCGGAAGCCGCCCAGCCCGATCACGACAAGCAGCGACACCTGCAGCGCGATGCCCGCGATCGGGACGACGAGGGCGGAGACCTTGGCGATCCGCACGCCGACGCGGTACGCGTCGCTGGCGCGCTCGGTCACGGCGTCGATCTCGCGCTCGGTCGCACCGGACGCGCGGACCGTGCGGATCGAGCCCACCGCGCGTTCGACGCCGGAGGCCAGCTCGCCGACCTTCTCCTGCTGCTCCGTCGAGGCGGTGCGGATGCGACCGCTCAGCGCCGTCACGCCGAGCACCGAGACGCCGATCACGAGCACGATGATCGCCAGCAGCAGCGGGTCGATCACCGCCATCGCGATGAGCGCGCCTGCGAACAGCAGGGCGTTGCCGATCGCGTCGGCGAGGCCCTGCGTGAGCGCGGCGTACAGCAGCGTCGTGTCGCTGCCCACTCGCGACACCAGGTCGCCGGTGCGTCGCGCGTCGAACTCGCTGATCGGCAGATGCAGGATGCGGGCGATGAGCTTGCGCCGGCTGGAGTAGACCACAGCGGTGCCCGTGCGCTGGAGCAGGTAATGCTGCCACGCGGTGATCAGCGACGCCACCACGACGAATCCGACGAGGGCCCACAGCAGCAGGCCGAGGTCGGCACCGTGCTGCACCCGGTCGATCACCTGCCCCACCAGGAGCGGCTGCACGAGCGTCGCGATGGAGCCCAGGATGCTGAGCACCGACACCACGATCAGCGTGCTCCTGTGCTCGAAGAGGAACGGCAGCAGCTGGCCGAAGGTCGCGCGCGGACCCTCGGTCGCGGGGCGGCGGCGCAGACCCCGGCCCCGGGCACGTGTGGTGCGCGCGGCGTCCGGGGCGGGCGGAGTGTCGGCGGAGGGCATGGGTGTACCTCGTTCGTGCTGGGGGGTCACTTCCGACCGTACTTCTTGTGGACGGCCTGTCTCGTCACGCCGAGGGCGGCGGCGATCGCCTGCCAGGACAGACCCAGGTTGCGAGCCCTGCGCACCTGCACCTCCTCGGCGCGAGCGAGCTCGCGCCGCACCTCGGCCAGCCGCCGCAGCTCCGCGATCGGCTCGCGTTCGGGCGCGGCGCCGATCAGCGTGCGGATGTCATCCCCGCTCATCTCACCTCCCGGTCGATGGCATGGACGCTTCGGGCGAGGCATCCGGCGTCAACCGTAGTTGACGGCTCCACCGATGTCAACTCCGGTTGACGCGCCGCATGTCGACGGCCGGCGCTAGTGTGGTCCGGTGCCTGCCCCCGTCATCGAAGCGAAAGATCTCGTCAAGGCGTACAAGGTCAAGGGAAAGCCCGACTTCCTCGCGGTCGACGGCCTGTCGTTCGAGGTGGCCCCCGGCGAGTCGTTCGGCCTGCTCGGCCCCAACGGCGCCGGCAAGTCGACGACGATGAAGATGATCGGCGCCGTGTCCACCCGCACCGGCGGAGATCTGACGATCCTCGGACTGGACCCGGACCGGTACGGCCCCGAGATCCGCTCGCGCCTGGGAGTCGTGCCGCAGCAGGACAATCTCGACGGCGAGCTCAACGCGCGCGAGAACCTCTACATCTACGGCCGCTATTTCGGGCTGCCGGGCAAGGTGTGCGCCGAGAAGGCCGACGAGCTTCTGGCGTTCGCGCAGCTGGAGGACAAGGCCAGGAACAAGGTCGACCAGCTCTCGGGCGGCATGAAGCGACGTCTGACGATCGCGCGCGGGCTCATCAACGACCCCCGCATCCTGCTGCTGGACGAGCCGACGACGGGCCTGGACCCCCAGGCGCGGCATGTGCTGTGGGATCGGCTGTTCCGCCTGAAGGAGCGCGGCACCACGCTCGTGCTCACCACGCACTACATGGACGAGGCCGAGCAGCTGTGCGATCGGCTCATCGTGGTCGACAAGGGCCGCATCATGGCCGAGGGGACGCCGGCGTCCCTCATCCGCGAGCATTCCAGCCGCGAGGTGCTCGAGGTGCGCTTCGGCTCCGACCGCAACCAGCAGGTCGCGCCGCAGCTCGAGGGCATCGGCGACCGCGTCGAGGTGCTCCCCGACCGCATCCTCGTCTACGCCCACAACGGCGAGCAGGCGCTCGAGGCCGTCATCGGCCGCGGCTTGCAGCCCCTGACCTCGCTCGTGCGCCGCTCGAGCCTCGAAGACGTGTTCCTGCGACTGACCGGAAGGTCGCTGATCGAATGAGCGAGGAGGAGTCCCGGGCCGCGGACGGCGCCCGCCGCCCCTCTGCGTCCGCGTCGCCGCCGGCACCGCCGTCGAGCGCCGTCGACGAGGCGCGCATCGACGAGCTGCGGGCGGAGGCCATGGAGTGGGGGCGCAAGCCCCGGGCGCTGGGCACGTGGTACGTCGCAGAGCACATGGTCCGGGCGATGCGCGCGTACGGCTGGACGATCATCGTGGGGGCCCTCGGGCAGCCGGTGCTGTACCTGCTGGGCCTGGCCGTGGGACTTGCCGCCCTCATCCGTGAGCCGATCCTCGACGGCGGCGTCGAGGTCCCGTATCTCGTCTTCGTCGCGCCGGCCCTGCTGATGACGTCCGCGATCGCCGTGGCGTCGGAGGAGTTCACCTACCCGGTGATGTCGGGCTTCAAGTGGCGGCGCTACTTCTACGGCTTCAACGCCTCGCCGCTGTCGTCCGGCCAGATCGCCAACGGCGTGGCGGCGGGTGCCGCGGCTCGCATGGCGGTCACCGTCGTGCTCTACTTCGTCTTCGTCGCGCTGTTCCTCATGTGGCTCCACCCCGACGCGCTCGTGCCGGCGACCGCCTGGCTCTCTGCGATCATCGGGCTGCTGGCGGGCCTGGCGTTCGGCGCGCCGCTCATGGCCTATGCCGCGTCGATCGAGGACGACAAGGGCCAGTTCGCGCTGGTGCAGCGGTTCATCTTCATGCCGATGTTCCTCTTCTCAGGCACGTTCTATCCGCTGGACAACCTCGGGTGGCTCCAGTGGATCGGCTGGGTCTCGCCGCTGTGGCACGCCACCGAGCTCGGGCGCGTGGTCACCTACGGGAAGGACACCGACGCCGTCCTGATCGCGGTCCACGTCGCGTATCTGCTCGTGCTCGCCGTGGCGGGGATGGTCATGGCACGGCGGCTGTTCGAGAGGAGGCTGGCGAAGTGAGCGCACCCGCCTCCCGCACGGCCCTCGTGCAGTCCGACGACGCCGTCCGCCGCGGCGGCGTCCGCGCCCTCTGGGCCGGCAATCCGCAGTCCGTCGTCCAGCGAGGACTGGTCGCGGCCCGCTCCTCGAGCTGGATCGTCGTGCTGTCGGGATTCTTCGAGCCGGTGTTCTACCTGGCATCGATGGGCATCGGCCTGGGCGGGATCATCGGCGACGTCGAGACCTCCAGCGGCGTTGAGGTCTCGTATGCCGCCTTCATCGCGCCGGCGCTGCTGGCGGTGTCGGCGATGAACGGCGCCATCTATGACTCCACCTGGAACGTCTTCTTCAAGCTGAACTACGGCAAGCTCTACGAGGGCATGCTGGCGACGTCGCTCGGACCCCTCGACGTCGCGCTCGGCGAGATCCTCTACGCGCTGCTGCGCGGCCTGCTGTACGCGACCGGCTTCATGATCATCATGCAGCTGCTCGGGCTGAACCTCGCCCCGACCGCGATCCTCGCCATCCCCGCGGTGCTCCTCATCGCGTTCGGCTTCGCGAGTCTGGGCATGGCGGTCACCAGCTACATGAAGACGTTCCAGCACATGGACTGGATCAACTTCGTCCTGCTGCCGATGTTCCTGTTCTCGGCGACCCTGTACCCGATCTCGGTCTACCCCGACTGGGTGCAGACGATCGTCATGGCGTTCCCGCTGTGGCACGGCGTCGAGCTGGTGCGCGGGCTGACCACCGGCATCCTCACGCCCGACATGTGGTGGCACGTGCTCTACTACGTCGTCATGATCGCGGTCGGACTGGTGTTCACCACCAAGCGCCTGCGCGCGCTCTTCCTCGACTGACACCGCGGCGCGCCCGCGGCACGAACGACGGATGCCGCGCACCCGAGGGTGCGCGGCATCCGTTCTCCGGGCGGCGGAGCGCTCAGAGCGAGCCGGTCGCCCCGACGCCGAGGTCGGCTTCGTAGTCGACGTCCTTCGTCTCGGGTGAGAGCAGGAGCGCGATGAAGGTCAGCACGCCCATGGCCGAGAGGTACAGCCCGACCAGCCACGGGCTGCCGTCCGCGGCCGACCACAGCGCCACCGCCACGATAGGAGCGAGCGCCGCGCCGAGGATCGACGAGACGTTGTAGGAGATCGCCGAGCCCGAGTACCGCACGTTCGTCGGGAACAGCTCCGGCAGGACCGCGCCCATCGGACCGAACGTCGAGCCCATCAGCATGAACCCGAAGATCAGGAACGCCTGCGTCAGCGCGCCGGTGAATTTCGGGTCGAGCTGCGGCGACAGGAAGATGTTGAACGTGAAGCCGAAGACCACGATGAGTCCGGTGACCCACAGCAGCAGGCGACGCCGGCCGATCGCGTCGGCGATCGGCCCCGACAGCAGCGTGAAGATGCCGAAGAAGACGACGCCGATGATCTGCATGAGCACGAAGTCGGTGTAGCCGAACCCCAGGCCCGGGTAGAACTGCGCGGCGAACGCGCTCGCGTCGAAGGACGTGCCGGCGGCCTCCGCCGCCTTCTGCGCAGCAGCGGACGCCGTCTCGAGGTCGGCGGCCTTCGTGCCGTACGACAGCGTGAAGTTCGTCATCAGGTAGAACAGCACGTAGGTCGCCAGCATGATGAACGTGCCGAGGATCAGGTGCCACCAGTGGTGGCGCAGAACCGCACCCAGCGGGAACCTGCGGATCGCACCCTTCTTCTCCGCCTTGACGAAGGTCTCGGACTCGACCAGCTTCAGCCGCACCCACAGGCCGATGATCACCATGATCGCCGAGAAGAGGAACGGCACCCGCCAGCCCCACGCCAGGAAGTCGGCGGAGCGCTGACCCGCACCATCGGGGTGGGGGAGCAGGTAGTTGATGCCGAGGAACACCGAGTTGGCGATGATGAAGCCGAGCGGCGCACCCAGCTGCGGGAACGTGCCGTACCAGGCGCGCTTGCCCTTCGGGGCGTTCTCCGTGGCCACGAGCGCGGCGCCGGACCATTCGCCGCCGAGGGCGAAGCCCTGGGCCAGGCGCAGGATCAGCAGCAGCACGGCCGCCCATACGCCGATCTCGTTGAAGGTGGGGAGGCAGCCGATGAGGAACGTCGCGATGCCCATCGTCAGCAGCGAGGCGACGAGGGTCGCCTTGCGGCCGAAGCGGTCGCCGAAATGGCCGAAGACGATGGCGCCGAGGGGCCGCGCGATCATCGCCGCGCCGAAGACGCTGAACGACAGCAGCAGCGACGTGGTGTCGTTGCCGGTGGGGAAGAAGAGGATCGGGAAGACCAGCACCGCCGCGGTCGCGTAGACGTAGAAGTCGTAGAACTCGATCGTGGTGCCGACGAGGCTCGCGGTGATGACGCGGGAGCGCGGGTTGGCGGGAGCCGCGCCGGGCGCAGTGGGAGTGGATGCTTTGGTGGGGGAAGCCATGGAAACCTGTGATGCTCGAGGAGGAGCGTCCTCGTGGGACGGCCCGGTGGGCGGTCGCTCGGCGCAGGGGTGACGCGTCAGGCGGCGCTGCGCTGGGTCACCGGGAGTGCAGGCGCTGTCGCCGAGGCACGAGCATCCAGTCTAGTCGCCGGTTGCGCGAGCGCTTCCCGCGCGACGCACGACGGAGACGGAGGGTGCCGCCGACGGTGAGGCATCCGCTCCGTCCTCATGAGGTCAGCGCCAGAGCAGCGCGATGGCGGCGTTCGCGAGGGTCAGCACGCCGATCCCCCAGAAGAGGGCGGACGGGACGGCCCCGGCGCGACGCTGACGGCCTGCGCCGATGCCCAGCAGCGCGCCGATCACCAACAGGATCACGAGCTTCGTGCCCAGCTTGACGTAGTTCAGGTCGCCGTCCAGCCCCCACGGGGCCGCGAGGATGAGGCCGGCGATGCCCGCGATGGCGAGCCCCCAGTGCATGAGACGGGTGATCTGCCGGCGTGTGCCCACCGCCTCGACGACCCAGGCCCCGAACAGTACCGCGAAGCCGACGAGGTGGACGAGCACGACGATCTGACGCAGGGTTTCCATGCTCGTCACCGTACGGCCTCGCGCGGTGGGCCGCCACGAAGGCGCCCCTCACTTCACGGCTCAGCCGCGCTGCGATGCGCCTTCTCGGAGCTCCCGCAGGACGAGCGCCGTGCGCATGGCCGCGTCGGCCGCCTCGAAGCCCTTGTCCTCCTCCGAATCGGGCAGGCCCGCGCGAGCGAGGCCCTGGGCCTCGTCGTCGAGCGTCAGCACGCCGAATCCGACGGGCTTGCCGGTGTCGAGGGCCACGCGCGTCAGGCCGTCCGTCGCCGCCGACGACACGAAGTCGAAGTGCGGGGTGCCGCCGCGGATGATGACCCCGAGGGCCACCACAGCGTCCGCGCCCGCATCGAGCGCCGTCTTCGCGGCGACGGGCAGCTCGAACGAGCCGGGGACGCGCACCAGGCGCCACGTGGCCCCGGCGTCCTCGAGCGCGCGTCCGGCGCCGGCGATGAGGCCGTCGGTGATCGCTTCGTGCCATGTGCCGGCGACGACGACGACGTTCAGTCCGGTCGCGTCGATCCGGCCGATGGTCTGCGGTGCTCCCTTGCCGCTCAACGGGCTGCTCCTTCGTGCATCTGCGCGAGCGCATCGACGAGGTCGTCCTCGGCGATGATGTGGCCCATGCGGTCGCGCTTGGTGGCCAGGTACTGGTGGTTGTTCGGGCCGACGCCGACGAGCAGCGGAACCTGCTCGACGATGTCCAGTCCGAGTTCGCGCAACTGGTTCACCTTGTCGGTGTTGTTCGTCAGCAGGCGCACCTTCTCGACACCCAGGTCGGCGAGGATGCCGGCGGCGGCCGCGTAGTCGCGGGCGTCGGCGGGCAGGCCCAGCGCGAGATTGGCATCGACGGTGTCCAGGCCCCGCTCCTGCAGCGAGTAGGCGCGCAGCTTGTTGATGAGGCCGATGCCGCGTCCCTCGTGGCCGCGCATGTAGACCACGACGCCGCCGTCCTGCTCGATCGCGTCGAGCGCGGCGTCCAGCTGGGGACCGCACTCGCATTTGAGCGACCCGAACGCCTCGCCGGTCAGGCACTCCGAGTGCACGCGCACGAGCGGTGCGTCCGTCAGCTCGCCCGAGACGACGGCGACGTGGTCGGTGCCGGTGACGCGGTCCTTGTACGCGAGGAAGCGGAACTCGCCGTGTGACGTGGGAACGCGCGCCTCCGCCCGCAGGCTCACCCGGCGCTTGTGCGAGCGGCGGGGAGCCGGCTGTACCGGCTCGTGCTCGTCGAGGTGGGCGATGAGCTGCTCGATCGTGATGACCGGGACCCCGTCGCGGGCGCCCAGCTCCTGCAGACCGGGCATCCGCATCATGCTGCCGTCCTCGGCGACGACCTCGCCGATGACGCCGACGGGAGCCAGGCCCGCCAGCCGCGTGAGCTCGACGGCGGCCTCGGTGTGCCCGGCGCGCTCGCGCACGCCGCCATCGACCGCGCGCAGCGGCAGGATGTGTCCCGGGCGGATCAGGCTGGCGGGCGTCGATTCGGGGTCGGCCAGCACGTTGAGAGTGTGTGCGCGGTCGGACGCGCTGATGCCGGTGGACTGACGGTCGGCCGCATCGACGCTCACCGTGTAGGCGGTGCCGCGTGCGTCCTCGTTGTTCTCCACCATCGGCGGCAGATCCAGGCGATCCGCCCACTCCGCGGGCATCGGCGCGCACAGGAAGCCGCTGGTCCAGCGGACCGTCCACGCGACCCACTCGGGCGTGGCCAGCTGGGCCGAGAGCACGACGTCGCCCTCGTTCTCGCGATTCTCATCGTCGGCGACGATGACGGGCCGGCCGGCGCGCAGCGCCTCCAGCGCCTCGGGGATCGTGGCAAGGCTCATTCGGAGCCTCCTTCCGTGGATGCGGCGGGAGCCGCGGGGACTGCGGGGACGACCGCGGACGCGGTCGCGGGAGCGAAAGTGAGAAGGCGCTGGACGTGACGCGCCAGGATGTCGGTCTCCAGGTTGACGCGGTCGCCGGGGACGCGGTCGCCCAGCGTCGTCGCGACGAGCGTCTCGGGGATGAGCGAGACCTCGAACCAGGCATCCGCTGCGCCACTGCTCCCCGGGGCGGGGCTGACGGCGCTCACTGTCAGCGAGACGCCGTCCACGGCGATGGAGCCCTTGTCGACGACGAGAGGAGCGAGGTGGGTCGGGAGAGCGATGCGCAGCACGCGCCACTGCTCCCCGGGGCGGACCTCGAGGACCTCGCCGGTGCCGTCGATGTGGCCCTGAACGATGTGGCCGCCGAGGCGCCCGTGGGCGGCGGTGGCCCGTTCGAGGTTGACGACGCGTCCGGGAGCGACGCCGGACAGCGTCGACATGTCGAGCGTCTGCTTCATCACATCGGCGGCGAACCAGTCCTCGCCTCGATCGATCACGGTCAGGCACACGCCGCTGACCGAGATCGAATCCCCGTGCGCGGCGTCCTCGACGGCCTTCGGGCCGCGCACCGTCACGCGCAGACCCTCGCCGGACGGCTCGACCGCCGTGACTTCGCCGATCTCTTCGACGATTCCCGTGAACATCAGACGTTCCCTTCCTTGTGTCCGTCGCGAGGCGCGTCCTGCGCTGCGGATGCCGGCCGCACGGTGGCGACGACGAGCAGGTCCTCGCCGAGTGTGTCGACGCTCGAGACCTCGAGCCGGCGGGCGTCGGCGATGGTGTCGACGCCGATGTCGCGCACCGCGAGCATGTCGCCGCCCAGCAGCACGGGCGCCACGTAGACCAGGAGCTCGTCGGCGAGCTCCTCGCGAAGGAATGAGGCCGCGACCGCGGGGCCGCCCTCGACGAAGACCCGGTGCACGCCGCGATCGCGCAGGTCGGCGAGCATCGCCGGAAGATCTCCCGGGTACTGCAGGAACTCGCGCGGGTGGCGCCGCAGCGCCGCATCGGCGGGCACTGCCCGGGCCCCGACGACGACGGGCACCGGCTGATCGGGCAGCAGCGCGCCCTCGTGCGTGCGCGCTGTGAGAGCGGGATCGTCGGCCAGCACGGTGCCCGTGCCCACGACGATGGCGTCAGCGAGCGCGCGGCGGCGGTGCACGTCGGCGCGAGCGAGCGCGCCGGTGATCCATCGGCTGGTGCCGTCGGCGGCGGCGGCGCGCCCGTCGAGGCTCTGCGCCCACTTGACCGTGACGTGGGGGCGACCCAGCCGCTGCACGGTGAGCCAGGAGGCCAGCAGCGACTCGGCGTCGGCGGCGAGAAGCCCTGCTTCGACGTCGACACCGGCCGCGCGGAGGCGCTCGGCGCCTCCGGAGGAGTGGTCGCCGGGATCGGCCACGGCGTACACCGCCCGCGAGATGCCGGCGGCGATCAGCGCCTCCGAGCACGGCCCCGTCCGGCCGGTGTGGTTGCACGGCTCGAGCGTCACCACTGCGGTGGCGCCGCGCGCGCCGCCGGGGGACAGCCGGGAGAGGGCGTCCACCTCGGCGTGCGGCGTGCCTGCGCCGCGGTGCCACCCCTCGGCCAGCACGTCACCGGCCGGCGACAGGATGACGGCTCCGACCTGCGGGTTCACGCCGCGCGGGCCGTTGCGGGCGATCGCCAGCGCGCGACGCATCGCGTCGTGTTCCGCCGTGCTCGCCATCCGCTCCTCGTTCCGCCGTGTCGGCGCTCCGGGGCAGGGGAAGCTGCGGCGCGCGTGACGCCGCCCGTGCTGCCTCCCATCCGGACTAGCGACGCAGCCTGCGGGCAGACCGTCGTCGCATCACCGTCGGTTCCGGGATTCCACCGGATCGGCCGCGGCGGCGTCTTGTCGGACGCTGGTGCCTTGGCTCGCGGACTCTCACCGCCGGTTCGGATTCTCACCGACCCCGGAGCACGTTGATGCTCACGAGTGTAGTCAACGCCGCATCGGCCGATTCATTCCATGTCGGCGCATGCACTCCGCCGGGTGCCGAGCCTGAGGGGCATTGTCAGGCGCGCGACGTACCCTGGGGGCCGGGAGGGTGAGGCGATGAGTGCGGTGCAGAAGACGGACCGGTTCGAGATGCTCGCCGAGCGCCCCTACGCGGACGTGCTGATCATCGGCGGCGGTATCAACGGCCTGGCGACGTTCCGCGACCTCGCGATGCAGGGAGTCGACGTGGCGCTCGTGGAGCGCGGCGACTTCGTCAGCGGGGCATCGGCGGCCTCGTCGCACATGATCCACGGCGGCATCCGGTATCTCGAGAACGGGGAGTTCCGTCTGGTTCACGAGGCCGTGACCGAGCGCAACGAGCTGCTGCGCACGGCGCCGCACTACGTCCGCCCGCTGCAGACGACCATCCCGATCTTCTCCACCTTCTCGGGCGTGCTCTCGGCGCCGCTGCGCTTCCTGCGCCACGGCGGCGGGAAGCCGCGCGAGCGCGGGGCGCTCCTGATCAAGATCGGGCTGGTGATCTACGACTCGTTCTCGCGCGGCGGCGGCCGCGTCCCGCGCCATGCCTTCCACGGTCGCAAGCGGTCACTCCGCCAGCTGCCGCGCTTGAACCCGGAGGTGAAGTACACCGCCACGTATTGGGACGCGTCGCTGCACGACCCGGAACGACTCGCGCTCGACGTGCTCCGTGACGGTCGAGAAGCCGGCGGCGAGCGCGCCCGTGCCGCGAACTACACCACTGCGGTGGGCGCACGGGACGGGAAGGTGGTGCTCCGCGACGCCGAGACCGGCGCGGAGATCCTCTTCGCGGCATCCGTGGTCGTCAATGCCACCGGGCCGTGGACCGACCTCACCAACGCCGGCCTCGGCCACGCCACCGGCTACATGGGCGGGACCAAGGGCTCGCACATCGTGCTGGATCACCCGGAGCTTCTGGCGGCGACCGCTGGGCGCGAGCTGTTCTTCGAGAACGAGGACGGCCGCATCGTGCTGCTCTACCCGCTGAAGGGGCGCGTGCTCGTGGGCACGACGGACCTCGAGCACGACATGACCGACCCGATCGTGTGCACCGAGGCCGAGGTCGACTATTTCGTCGATCTCGTGGCGCAGGTGCTGCCGGAGGTCGCGGTTGACCGCTCCCAGATCGTGTATCGCTTCGCCGGGGTGCGACCGCTGCCCGGCCACGGCGACCTCGCCCCCGGCTTCGTCTCGCGAGACTACCGGATCGAGAGCGCGCCGTTGACGTCCGGGGATGCCACCGTCCTGAGCCTCATCGGCGGCAAGTGGACGACGTTCCGCGCGTCAGCCGAGCACCTCGCCGATCGCGCGTTGGGTCTGCTGTCCCAGCCGCGTCGCCGCTCGACCAAGGGCATCGCCATCGGCGGAGGCCGCGGGTACCCGATCACCGAGCGTGCGCGCCAGCAGTGGATCGCGATGCACGCCGCCGATCTGCCGCGAGCCCGGGTCGCGATGCTTCTCGACCGGTACGGCACGGTCGCCGCCGACGTGATCGACGCCATCCTCGCCGACGCGGACGACGCTGCGCTCGACCACCTGCCGGAGTACTCGACCGGCGAGCTGCGCCACCTTGCAGAGCATGAGGATGTCGTCCACCTCGATGACGTGCTGCTGCGACGCACCAGCATCGCCTTCACCGGAGGCGCGACCCGGGATGCGGCGGAGGAGGTCGCCGCCGCCATCGCACCCGTGCTCGGGTGGGACGGAGCCCGCGTCGCGGCGGAGGTCGAGCGCGGGCTGGCACGCGTCCACGCCGCCGATCCCACCTGGGCCGAGGCGTCGGCGCGATAGCCTGACCGCACCGCGCGAACGCGGCACACCGAGCGGGCGAAGCCGCCCGCAGAAGAGGAGACGGCGTTGGCGGACCACGTCCTGGCGATCGATCAAGGCACCACCTCGACCCGAGCGATCGTCTTCGACGCGACCGGCGCCGTCGTCTCGGTCGCCCAGCGGGAGCACGAGCAGATCTTCCCGCGCGCCGGCTGGGTCGAGCACGATCCCGTGGAGATCTGGACGGGCACCGAGTGGGTGATCGCCTCGTGCCTGTCGCGCGCCGGTCTGGCGGCATCCGACATCGCGGCGGTCGGTGTGACGAACCAGCGCGAGACGGCCGTGGTGTGGGACAAGCGCACCGGGAGGCCGGTGCACAACGCCATCGTCTGGCAGGACACCCGCACGCAGTCCGCCATCGACCGCCTCGCCGCCGAGGGCGGCGGGAACCGGTTCGCCGACGCGACGGGGCTGCCGCTGGCGACCTACTTCTCGGCGTCCAAGGTGGCGTGGATCCTCGACCACGTGCCCGGAGCGCGCGCCGCCGCCGAATCCGGGAACCTGCTCTTCGGCACCCCCGACACGTGGGTCATCTGGAACCTCACCGGCGGCACGCGCGGCGGCATCCACGTCACCGACGTCACCAACGCCTCCCGCACGCTGCTGATGGATCTGCGCACCCTCGACTGGTCGGACGAGCTGCTCGAGGCGTGGGCGATCCCGCGCGCGATGATGCCCGAGATCCGCTCGTCCTCTGAGGTCGTCGGCCTCTCGCAGCTGCCGTCGGCGCTGGACGGCGTGCCGATCGCCGGCATCCTCGGCGACCAGCAGGCCGCGACGTTCGGGCAGGCGGCGTTCGACGCGGGGGAGTCGAAGAACACCTACGGCACCGGCAACTTCCTGCTCGTGGGAACGGGCACCGAGATCGTCCGGTCCGACAGCGGCCTCATCACGACGGTCGCGTACCGGATCGACGGGCAGCCCGCGCGCTACGCCGTGGAGGGATCGATCGCGGTCACCGGCTCGCTCGTGCAGTGGCTGCGCGACAACCTCGGGATCATCCGACGGTCCGAGGACGTCGAGACCCTCGCCGCCACCGTCGAGCACAACGGCGGGGCCTACTTCGTCCCCGCGTTCTCGGGCCTGTTCGCGCCGTACTGGCGCCCCGACGCCCGCGGTGCCCTCGTGGGCCTGACCCGCTACGTCAACAAGGCGCACATCGCCCGTGCCGCGCTGGAATCCACGGCCTTCCAGACCCGCGACGTCATCGAGGCCGTGCTCGCCGACACCGGCCGAGGACTGACCGAGCTGCGCGTGGACGGCGGCATGACCCGCGATGACCTGCTGATGCAGTTCCAGGCCGACATCCTCGGCATCCCCGTGGTCCGCCCGAAGGTCGTCGAGACCACGGCTCTCGGCGCCGCGTACGCCGCGGGCCTGGCCACCGGGGTCTGGCGGGACCTCGACGAGCTGCGGGCGCACTGGCGCGAGGACGTGCGCTTCGAGCCGCGGATGACGCCGGACGAGCGCGAACGCCGGTACCGGCTGTGGAAGAAGGCGGTGTCGAAGTCGCTGGACTGGGTCGACGAGGACGCCCGCATCCTGATGGGCACCAGCGGGCCCTGACGACTCGGCTCGCGGGGCTACTTCAGCAGGCGCGAGAGCCGACGGTCGGCGAGGATCTTGCCGCCGGTCTGGCAGGTCGGGCAGTACTCCAGCGAGTTGTCGGCGAAGAAGACGCTGCGCACCTCGTCGCCGCAGACCGGGCAGGTCTCGCCGCGCCGGCCGTGCACGCGCATGCCCCGGCGCTTGGCGTCTTTCAGCTCGGCGGGCGGCTTTCCGGATGCCGCGGCCAGCGCCTCGGCGAGGGTGTCGGTCATCGCCTGATACAGCCGGTCGATGTCGGCTTCCTCGAGGCTCGAGGCGAGCGCGTACGGAGACATCCTCGCGGCGTGCAGGATCTCATCGGAGTACGCGTTGCCGACGCCCGCGATGATCATCTGATCGCGCAGCACGCCCTTGATCTGCGTCCGGCGACCCGCGAGGAGGCCGGCGAAGGTGTCGCGGTCGAACGACGGGTCGAGCGGGTCGGGGCCCAGCCGGGCGACGCCGGGGACATCCGCGGGATCGCGCACGACGTACACCGCGAGCGACTTCTTCGTGCCGGCCTCGGTGAGGTCGAACCCCGAGCCGTCCGAGAAGGCGACGCGCAGCGCGATCGGGGTCTTGCCCGGCTTGATGAGGGTGCGCGGCAGCTCGTCGTACCAGCGCAGCCAGCCCGCCTTGGCCAGGTGGAACACCAGGTGCGGGCCGGTGGTCGCCAGATCGACGAACTTCCCGTGACGGGAGGCGCCCGTGATCTCGGCATCCTTCAGCGCGTCGATCGGCGGGTCGTAGGTCTTGAGGGCGGCGATGTTCGCCACCGTCGCCCGTTCGACACGCACACCGGAGACGCGGTCGCGGAGGAACTCGACGAGGCCCTGCACCTCTGGCATCTCCGGCATGGGCCCATCCTCGCACGCCGCACCGACACACGGGCGGGCGGGATGTCAGTCCTCGAGCACGGGCCAGGGACGGGGCATCCTGTCGTCGTGGCGCAGCAGGCCGGCGATCCAGCCGTCGTCGCGGTCCTTGCGGGCGTTGACGAGGGCTCCGCGCAGCGTCCCCTCGTAGCGGAAGCCGAGGGCGCGGGCCACGCGCGCCGACGCGACGTTGCCGACGACGGCGCGCCACTCGATGCGCGCGAGGTCCGTGCCCGCGGGGGAGAACCCCCAGTCGATGACGGCGCCGGCTGCTTCCCGCAGGCGGCCGCCGCCGCGCCGCCGGGGCGCCACCCAGTAGCCGATCTCCCCGGTGCCCCTCCCGTCGATGCGGTACAGCCCGATGGTGCCGACGAGCCCGTCGCCCTCCCGGATCACCCACGTGAGGTGCTGTCCAGCGGCCCAGTCCTCGGGCACCCGGGCGACGAATCCCTCCGCATGCTGGCGCTCGTACGGCGACGGCACGGTGGTGTATCGCTGGATCTCGGAATCCTGGCACGCCTCGTAGATCGCATCGACGTCGTCGGTGCGAGGCAGGGACAGCTCGAGGCGCTCCGTGCGCAGCGTGACCGGTTCCATGCGGCCACGGTAGCGCGCCGCGCGCCGGACTCCATGGGCATGACGCCGGCCGGGGTTGTGTGTCACAACTCGGCCCGTGCGGCGCGGAGTCCCCTTGCCCTCCGCCGCGCAACCGCGCATAACTCAGGCAGAATCCCGTTCGGCGCGCCGGGTCGGTCCCGATCGGGCCGGTCGGCCTGAGATGTGCGCACCTGCGGCGCCGCACCGAGGACTCTTGCCGCCAGCGATGCCCTGCCGCCGGCGCGCCGGCCCCGTCTCCGTGCGCGCCGGTGCCTGCGCATAACTCAGGCGGAACCTGCCTTGCCGCGGTGATTCAGTGCTGACCGGACCCGTCAGCCTGAGTTATGCCCGCCCGCGGCCCGTCCTTCACAAGCCTCGCCGCGGGCGCGGCGTCCACAACTCGCAGATGAGCCGGCAGCAGCGGCACCGACGTGGGACATGGTGACCTCGTGTTCGTGTCGGGTGTGGCGCCAGGTGCAGTACTCACTCGCGCCGACCTGCTCGCGGCCGGCATGCGGCCTCGGCAGATCACACGAGAGGTGAGAGCGGGCCGACTGCTGCGTGTGCGCCGCGACCGCTACATGGCTCTGCCGTGGAACGGCGTAGATCGCGCCGTCCGCGTCGGCGGGCGGCTTGCGTGCGTCTCGCTCCTGGCGCTGCTCGGAGTGTTCGTCCTCGATGCGGCGTCTCTGCACGTTCATCTGCCGCGGACGATGTCCCGCCTTCGCGACCCAGACGACCGCCACAAGCGACTGGACGGAGACGCCCGGCGGTCGCTGACGATGCACTGGTGGCCGCTCGAGGACGCCGCCGCTGGGACGCTGGGATGCGTCGGCATCCTCGACGCGGTGATCCAGGCGGTGCGCTGCCAGCCGGCGCGAGCGGCCGTCGCGACCATCGACAGCGTTCTCCACCTCGGGATCCTGACGCGAGCGGAGGTGCACGAAGCCTTCGGCTGTCTGCCCGACCGCTATCGCGTGATCCTCCGCCTGGCCGATGGGACGGCCGAGTCCGGGCCGGAGACCCTGATGCGGCTGATCCTGCGACAGCTCGGGCTTCGCTTCCAGGCGCAGGTGCAGCTTCCGGGCGTCGGCCGTGTGGACTTCGTGGTGGGCGGATGGCTCATCATCGAGTGCGACAGCAAGGCGCATCACGAGGGCTGGGAGAAGCGGCGTCGCGACAGCAGGCGCGACCTCGCCGCCGCGGCGCTCGGGTACGTCACGTTCCGCCCCTTGGCCGAGGACATCATGTGGCGACCCGACGCGGTGCGGGAAGCCCTCCGAGGGCTCGCCCGCCCACCTCG